>JAJPXP010000049.1 GCA_021205365.1 Clostridia bacterium | reverse complement strand
TTATAATATATATGCGTATGGTTATCAAAATATTTTAAAATACTGTTGTTGCCTATGTTACGTATTTATAATATTTAATATTTTTTCAAAAATTTATTGAAAATGTGTTACGTTTTATGGCATATGATGAACTTATAAATGAAAGCACAGATGAACGAATTGGAATAAGAGATAACATCATCATGAATCAATAGATATTTCGAAAGGGGGATTGCATATGAAAAACATTCTGACAAAAGAAATTACCCGAAGACGGTCATTCCTCATCTTCTGTGCTGGTGTGTTGTTGTTTCCAGTAGGATATCAGATCTATGGTATGCTGTGGGGCTGGAGCGGATTTTTAAATCTGTTTTCTGTGATTGAATACTGGTTTTATTTGTGTGCAGTGCTGACAGTAGCGGTGTATATTTGTCTATCAAGTTCGTTATTAGAAGATGTCGATGAGGCGATCGCGGGTTGCAGAGGAAAAGGATATTATCAAAGAAAAGGTTTAGGATGTTTTTTAGCAATTCTTATTTTTAGCCAGATGATTGTTTTTCTGATGATGGAATTTGTTGTTATCCGCAATGACGCAACAGACTATGCACTGTCCGTACTTCCCAAAATGTTTGTCTGCAATTTGTTCTTGCCGCTGCTCATTTGCCTTTTGGTGGGCTGTGTGCTTGCACAATGGCAGAATCAGCATCATTCGGCCATTGTGTTGCTTATCTTTCTGGTTATGTCCAGCCCCGTGACGGAAATGATGTTTGGCAATGGAGAAAATGCTGATTCTCTGGGCAACCGGATTGGATATGCGATTCGACATAGCTTTGGTATCTTTTATGAAGAAACAATTTGGTGGCCAAATGAACAAATCGGGCTACAGACGGAATGGATCCGTTTTGCCGTTCAATTTTTTTGGATTCTGCTCTGTCTTGGTATGCTTTGCCTAATGAAAAAACGGAAGGTATGTGTGTCAGGCTGTCTGCTGCTGGCTTGCAGCATTGCATGTTTGACTTACGCCCAATTACCGGCTAGCACATCTCGTCATTATAATAGCAATGAAGATTATTATCTCTACAAAGAGCAGGCAATCGGCATGCAGGAAGCAGCAGATATCGGCTATAGCATTCAGGACTATGATTTGACGCTGAATTTCGGTCGTCAGTTGGATGTGACAGGAACGCTTATACTACAGGCGGAAGGGCCAACGGATGAATTTATCCTGACGCTGTATCGTGGCTACAAAATCAAGAGCATAGACAGCGCAGAGCCGATCACATGGTCTGTGCAGGATGACTTGGTTACTATCAGGACGAAAAAACTGACGAAAGACCTGAAGTTGGAACTACATTATGCAGGATATCACAACCTGTTTTACAGCAATATGGACGGTGCAATGCTGCCCGGCTGGTTTCCGTGGTACCCAATGGCGGGTGAAAAACAGATTTATTTGAATTTTGAAACTTGGACTTCTGAGTATAATACATATAATCGAATCGAACCGGCGCATATCCAGCTGGCCGTTCAGGCACCGTTTACACTGGTCAGTAATTTGACGCAGATGTCAGAACAGGTATATGAAGGCGAAAGCGACAGCATTACAGTCATTGGAGGATATATAGCGAAAACGGATGATCCTATGATTGCAAATATTCTGCCGCTCAATCTGTCCGTTACAGAAGAACAAAAGGTGGAACAATTAAAAGACAGCTACCAGAGCGTATGTGATGAGATGGAAGCCTACGGACTGGATCAGACGTTGATTTCTGATCGAAAAATTATTGTAGCATCTGCCGATTTATCTTGTAACGGAACAGGAGGAGATGTTGCGATCTTTTCAGACTATATTCTAACCGATGAAGGAAATTTGGGAGCTTTTAGTACTTTCACAAAAGTGCTTATTATGGAACGGAATAAAAGTGAGTTATCCGTTTTGATTGGTGGGATGGGACTGAATGACACACCGGAACAAACACTGGAGAGTTGGTCATTTTTTAGTGATATCCCGCGAGAGGAGCTTACAGATGCACAACTACAGCTGGTAGATTTACTTGATGCGGCGCAGGATGCCGGAAAAGAGGATCAGTTGGTACAGGAGATAGCGGCATTCCTGATTTCGGAACATGAAGAGGCTGATGAAGAAATATTCTGGAAGGAGTTGAGAGAGCGCTATGGTACGTCTTAATGCAATAACAAAACGATATAAGCAAAATGTAGTATTGGACAACATTTCCATGGATTTGGACAATTATACATACGGGTTGCTGGGACCCAATGGCGCGGGAAAAACAACGCTATTTCGTATTATAACAAACTTAATTTCCGCAAACAGTGGAACAGTGCAGGTTGACGGGAATAGAGAGAATCTGCAAATCGGTTATTTGCCACAGAAGTTTGGTGCGTTTCAGACATTGACGACAAAGGAACAACTCCTTTATTTTGCAAAGCTGAAACAAAAAAAGGATGATGGAATCGACTGGACAGATGAAGTAGACCGCGCGTTGGAGCTGACGCATTTAACAGATCAGAGAGATATGAAATGCGGGCAGCTTTCCGGTGGTATGGTGCGCAGGCTTGGTATTGCACAGGCAATTCTTGGACGACCAGACATGATTCTATTGGATGAACCGACTGTTGGACTGGATATTGAAGAACGCGTTCGATTGAAAGAAATGCTGGAAGAACTGCGTGGGCTACAGCCGATTATCATTTCTAGTCACATTGCAGAAGATATTGAAGCAACATGTCAACAGGTTATCGTTCTTCAAAAAAAGCATATCATTTTCACCGGAGAAATTGAACGCCTTTCCAGCCTTGCAGCAGGCCATGTATGGAAAATGTCGGAAGAAATCTATCGGCAGAAGAGAAGTACATGCAAGCAGATTGGATATATTGAAGAAAATGGGAAACGGCTGGTCAAAGTTCTTTGTGCGGAAAAAGAATGTGCGCCGGATGTAAGCGCAGTGTCACTTGTGTCAAGATTGGAAGATGGTTATCTATGTTTACTGACAAAGGATGATCTCAATGAAAAAAGCATTTAGGCTTATTACCTACCCACCGAAGCACACATTGCTTCGGCAAGGAGTTCCCGCTGTTTTGATATACTGTTTTCTGCTTCCTTATCAAATGCATGTGCTTCAGATTTATGATACGATGACGGCAGCGAGGGCAATATTCCGAAATAGCCAGTTAGTTTTGGCTTTCATAACGCTTTGGCCCTTGTTTTGCTTCTTTCTGCCAATATATCAGCCGAGAATACGCGAGACATTGCAGGCGCTAAGATATCCTATCGTTTTTTGTGCGTTGGAGCTTATGCTGATTGAGCAGGTGATTTGTCTTCCGTTTTATATTTGGATGTTTTTCGCTTTGCCGGATTATCGAATCATCATTTGGATCTTGGTGTTTCAGAGTTTTTGCCTCAGTATTGCGTTTACTGCATTGTTGTATCTACTGTGTTCTCCGGTCATAAACATTACAGCGGGATTGGTTTATATTTGTATTTCCATTCCGCTGGCAGATACCAATATTCCTGTGTTGCTGCGCCCCAATCGGCTGATAGATGGATTTGGAACGAGTTACTGGATTGTGCATGGTCTGATTCAAATAGCTTTTATTGGGATGATCATATGGTGTCGTCGATTTTATCGTGCATCGAAATTTTCATAGTTATCAATGAGAAAGATCAAACAATTTTCAAACAAATCCCCTTACCAGACGATATAGACAGGGATGAGAAACGATGAATTTCAGACAAAAGTATCTAGTTTCCGAACTTTCTAGATAGAAAAGTACCAGATAATACGAGCAAACACCCGATAACAGCAACTTTAGACAATTGGTAAGGATGAGGTCGGCAGTTCGAATCTGCCTAGCAGCTCCATCTAACGCCTGATTTCGTGAGAAATCAGGCGTTTTTCATCTTTTGAAGTATTTTAAATTGACAAAATATTAGTTTCAAACATTTGTTGCATACATCGTAACCATGTTAAACTGTGCGCGTCCTGTATCTTTGATATCGCCACCGCTGATTTTCAGCTTCATGTTTGTGCTGCTGTATAGGAAATGAGAACAGCACCTATTCTGATATTTGAATTTTAAGATGATTATTGATACAATGATGTTACGACAAAAATTTTTTTATAGATTACAAAGTTTGTGAAAAAGTAACAGATTGTATCTTGGAAAATCTGTGGAGTTTTGAGCGGAAAGCAACAAAAGGAATGAGAAGGTATGAAGATACAGCGAAGAGATGAAATACTTCGTTTGCTAACAGAAAACAGAATTGTAAAAGCGAATCAACTGGCGGAGCAATTTCAGGTATCCGCGGAAACAATACGGCGCGATTTATCAGAGCTGGAACGTGAAGGGATCGCCCGAAGGACACATGGCGGTGCAATCCTGAATACAACATACAGTATGGAGCCAGACTACTCTGACCGGGAAATGAAGAACTTTGAGGAGAAGGTCAGGATTGGTAAAAAAGCAGTAGAAATCGTGGAGGATGGTGATACGATTATCCTCGATATAGGTACTACTGTGTTAGAGTTTGCGCGAATGCTGAAGGGGAAAAAAAAGATTACAGTTCTGACAAACTCACTGGCTATTGCCATGACATTGATGGATGATCCAAATATCACGGTGATTGTGTTGGGCGGACTCGTTCGATGTGGAGAGGGGACAACCTCTGGATTTTGGTCAGAGGAAATGATAGATGGCTTCTATGCGGACAAATTATTTCTAGGTGTTGGTGCAATTGAAACCCAAACGGGTGTTATGGATTATGATATTTCGGAAACCAACCTGCGCCGGCACTTTTTAAAGCATTCCAAACAGGTCATTGCCATGGCAGACTACAGTAAATTTGGAATTAAAGCGTTGAATATCGTATGCCCAATTAGTAGTATAGACTGTGTTATAACGGATGAGCAGACGGATAAAAAAATGGTAAAGGAGTTACGGGAACAGAATATAGAAGTTGTTATTGCCTGAGTTTTATAAAACAATAAAATAAATAAAAATGTGGGATAATTTGCGTTTGCAGGTTATATCCACATTTTATTTTGCTATTTTTTGCGCAAAACACACAAAAATCAATGAGTTTTGACCGTTTGCACATTTTTTGGCGATGTGATATTGTAGAACCAGCAAGAGACGATCGATCGCAAAGCAATCATAATTCTTTTCGAAGGTGAAGAGGATAACGAAGAAAGGAGTTGGAACAAGTGTCATTTGATCAGATTATTTTATGGATCATGGCGGTAGGTGCTTTGATTGGTGCTGCTGATAAAATCACAGGAAATCATTTTAAGTTAGGTGAAAAATTTGATGAAGGCTTTGAAGCAATGGGAGCGCTGGCTCTTGGCATGGTAGGTATTGTATGTCTGGCACCGGTAATTTCAAAATTGCTGGGACCTGTGATCATTCCTGTGTGTGAGGCAATCGGCGCAGACCCTGCGTTATTTGGTTCGATTCTCGCCAATGATATGGGTGGTTATTCCCTTGCCATGGAGCTGGCACAGGATGCGCAGGCAGGATTATTTGCTGGAAATATTGTGGCTTCCATGCTGGGCTGTACACTGGTATTTTCTATTCCGGTGGGACTGGGACTCATTGAAAAAGAGGATAATCAGTACTTCTCAAGAGGTTTGCTGATTGGATTGATTACAATTCCTGTGGGCTGCTTGATTGGCGGATTTGTTGCTGGCTTTGATGTCATGATGGTTATCAGAAACACGCTTCCGATTTTAATTATTTCCGTACTTCTGGCATTGGGGCTGAAAGTGATCCCGGAAAAGATGATTAGCGGATGCACGATCTTTGGACGGTTCATAACAATAGTCATTTATATTGGATTAGCATGTGCTGTCTTTGAGTATATCACAGGAGTTGTCATTATTCCGGGTATGGCGCCGATTATGGACGGTATGAATGCCATTGCGGGTATTGCAATCGTGTTGCTTGGAACCTTCCCAATTTTGTCGATTCTGGTTAAGGTGCTGGATAAGCCGCTCAATGCAATTGGCAGAAAAATGGGAATGGATGCCACAAGTGCGGCTGGAATCGTATTTACATTGGCAAATTCCGTACCGGTATACACAATGATGAAGGACATGAAAAAACGGGGTATTATTATCAATACCGCTTGGCTTGTACCTGCAACAGCTGCGTTAGGAGATCATCTTGGCTTTACAGCAGGCGTCCAGCCAAGCATGATTACACCGGTTGTTGTTGGAAAGCTGTCGGCTGGTGTGCTGGCCATTATTTTAGCATATTTCATGACAAAAAATCTGATGGAGCAAGATCAGGAAACCACTACTACCGAAACCGTATAAGGAGATGTAACCGAAATTATGAGTAAGTATTATATGGGTATTGACCAGGGTACAACCGGTACGACAGTATTGATTCTGGATGAGGAATGGAATCTGTGTGCAAGAGGTTATAAGGAGCATACGCAGCATTTCCCGAAGCCGGGCTGGGTAGAGCATGATTCACTGGAAATCTGGGATAAAATTCTGGAATCCGTAGAAATGGCAATTGAGATTGCCGGAGCCAATGTCGATGACATCGCTTGCATGGGTCTGGATAATCAGGGAGAAACCGTTGTACTGTGGGATAATGTGACAGGTATGCCGGTATACAATGCAATTGTATGGCAGGACCGTCGAACCGCACGGGAAGCAGACGTTATTGCAGAGAAGTATGGCGAAATGATTCGCGAGAAGACCGGCTTGGTTGTGGATGCTTATTTCAGTGCAACGAAAATAAAATGGGTTATTGAAAATGTTCCAGGGGTAAAGGAAAAGATTGCGCGGGGCAGAATCAATGCAGGCACACTGGATACCTGGATGATCTGGAAGCTGACGCATGGCAGAGTATTTGTCACTGACCAGTCAACAGCATCCAGAACCATGCTGTTCAATGTACATACCGGGCAGTGGGATGATGAGATTCTTGAAGCGCTGGACATTCCAAAGGAAATTCTACCGGAAATTCGTGATAGTGCAGAGGTGTATGGAACAACTGATCCACTGGACTTCTTTGGTGCACGTATTCCGATCTCTGGTTCGGTGGTTGACCAGCAGGCAGCCTTGTTTGGACAGGCGTGCTTTGAACCAGGTACAGTAAAGACAACCTACGGAACAGGCTGCTTCATGCTGATGAATACAGGTGACAAGCCGGTTTATTCTGAAAATGGCCTTCTGACAACGGTAGGCTGGGGCATTAATGAGGGCAAAATGACATTTGCTTTGGATGGCGGCATCTATATTGCCGGTGCAGCCGTACAGTGGCTGCGTGACAAGCTCAAGATCATCAATAATGCAGCAGAGACCGAAGCGATTGCAGAAAGCGTACCGGATACGGCTGGTGTGTTCTTTGTACCGGCATTTTCCGGACTGGCAGCGCCACACTGGGATCAGTATGCGAGAGGCACCATGGTAGGCATCACTGGCGGAACAACACGCGAACATATTATTCGTGCTACACTGGAAAGCATGGCATACCAGGTAAAGGATAATCTGGATGTTATGGTTGGCGATTCCGGCATTCCAATTGAAGTGATGCGTGTAGACGGCGGTGCAGCGGTAAACAATTTCCTGATGCAGTTCCAGGCTGACATTCTGGGCATTCCGGTGGATGTGCCAGAAATTACAGAGACTACGGCACTGGGCGCTGCATATCTGGCAGCGTATGGCGTTGGCGAATTTAAGAGCCTGGATGAAATCAAGGGCAAATGGAAGCTGAAGAAGCGGTTTGAACCGAAGATGGATCAGGAAACGAGAGATAATCTTCTCAGAAAATGGCACCGGGCTGTAGAGCGTGCCAAGGACTGGGAAAAGGATTGATAAACTTGGGATGGAGGAATCAGGCCATGGTAAAAACAGATGTTGTTATTATTGGCGCAGGCGCAGTAGGATGCGCTATTGCAAGAGAGCTGTCGAAATATCAGGTAAAAGTTGTTGTTGTAGATAAGCGCGATGATATCGGAGGTGACGCTTCCAAGTCGAACAGTGCGATCATTCATACCGGCTATGATGCAGCGCCGGGAACACTGGAATCCCAATTGGTTGTGGCTGCAAATCCGATGTATGACAAGCTGGCAAAGGATTTGGACATTCCATTCAAGCGTATCGGTGCTATTCTTCCGGCATTTACGCAAGAGCAGTATGACAAACTGCCCGCAATCAAGGAAAAGGCATTTAAGAATCATGTTTATGATGTTGAGTACCTGACAAGAGAGGAAATTCTGGAAAAGGAGCCTGAACTCAATCCGGAAGTCAAGGGAGGCTTGTACATTCCGCGTGAGAGCATCATTGATCCGTTTATTCTTGTGCAGGCCCTGGCTGAGAATGCAAACGAAAATGGTGTGGACTTCATGCTGAACACCGAGGTTGTCGATATCAAGGTGGAAAATGGTGCGATCAAGTCTGTTGAAACGACAAACGGCTCGATTGAGACAACCTTTGTTGTAAATGCAGCTGCACTGCATTGTGATGATATTGCTGCAATGGTGGGAAAGGCTGATTATAAGGTTGTTGCACGCCGGGGCCAGTTCTATATTCTGGATAAGAATACCAGTTGTAAGGTACAGAATATCGTTCTGCCGATCCCGACCAAGATCACCAAGGGCAAATTGATGACGCCGACGATCCACGGCAATATGCTGGTAGGACCGACCGCAGAGGATCTGGATAATAAGGTTGATGTATCTACGACAACAGAAGGGCTGGACAGCATTTATGCAGATGTCAGCAAGATGATCCCGCATGTCAATATCCGCGATACGATTACCCAGTACAGTGGACTGCGTCCAAATCGCAATCCGGAAGGGCTGCATGTGGATGTGTATGACGATCTGGCGGGCTATGTCAACCTGTCCGGAGTGCGTTCCACTGGCCTGACCTTGTCGGTTGCCATGGGCAAGTATGTTGTGGAAAAGCTGAAAGAGATCGGCTGTCAGATGACCTTCAAGGAGGATTTCAAGCCGACCAGAACTGGCATCCCACGTTTCCATGAGATGTCACGTGAAGAGCAGGAAAAGCTGATTCAGGACAATCCGCTGTATGGCACGATCATATGCCGCTGTGAAACCATTACAGAGGGCGAGATCGTCGATGCGATTCGACGTCCGCTGGGAGCAAGAACAGTCGATGCGGTCAAGCGCAGAGTGCGTGCCGGAATGGGACGCTGTCAGGGCGGCTTCTGCGGGCCGAAGGTGATTGAGATTCTGTCCAGAGAGCTTGGCATTCCGACCGAAGAAGTAAACAAGAACCTGCCGGGTTCCCATATGATTGTCGGGAAAAACAAGTAAGCAGCATTGCGGAAGGAGTATCGATATGTACAACGTAACATGTGATGTAGCAATCGTTGGCGGTGGTCCGGCGGGTCTGTCCGCAGCCGTTGCTGCTAAAAAAGAAGGCGCAAAGAAAGTTCTGATTATTGAGCGTGATGAGAGCATTGGCGGTATCCTGCAGCAGTGCCTCCATCCGGGCTTCGGTCTGACTTACTTTAAGGAAGAACTGACAGGTCCGGAATATGCAGGACGCTTCGCAAAGGAAGCGATTGAGCTTGGAGTGGAATTTTTGCTGAATTCTATGGTTCTGGAGGTAGATAATGCAAACAATGCGGTCATTTGTGTCAACAAAGAGTATGGCATGACACAGGTAACTGCATCCAGCATCATTCTTGCAATGGGATGCCGTGAGAGAACCAGGGCCAATATTATGATTCCGGGTTCCCGGCCTGCCGGCGTGTATACGGCAGGCTCGGCACAGAGATTGGTTAACCGCCAAAATGAAATGGTTGGCAAGAAGGTTGTTATCCTCGGTTCCGGTGACATCGGCATGATTATGGCGCGCCGTATGACGCTGGAGGGCGCAAAGGTGCTGGCTGTGATCGAACTGAATGATTTTCTTGCAGGTTTGACCAGAAATAAAGTCCAGTGTCTGGATGACTTCGGTATTCCGCTGTATTTATCCCATACGATTACAAAGATAGACGGATATCAGCGTGTCGAAGGGATTCACTTTGCAAAGGTAGATGAGAAGAAGAAGCCGATTCCGGAAACCGAGCAGTTCATCGAATGTGATACACTGCTGCTGTCTGTCGGCCTGATCCCGGAGAATGAGCTGACCCGCAAGGCGGAAATCAAAATGAATCGCATTACCAACGGCCCAGAGGTAAACCAGTATATGCAGACCTCAGCAGGGAATATCTTTGCATGTGGCAATGTTGTCCATGTAAACGATCTGGTAGACAATGTAACCACAGAGAGCCAGAAAGCGGGCAGATTTGCGGCGCAGTATGCTATGAATACATTGCCTGAGACAGTAAAGACTGCACAGAGTGTAACCGGCAGTAATGTACGTTATCTGTGTCCGCAGTCGGTTGACATCTCTGAAAAAAATGAAACCATCAGCCTGTATTTCCGCGTACTGCAGCCGGAGTTGGATGTGACGCTCGTGGCAAAATCCGGCGGTACCATCATTGCAAAGAAAAAGCGTCCGCGTGTGAATCCGGGTGAGATGGAGCATATTGAATTCCAGACAAAGGATATATGTGATGAAAATGTCACTGTTGAAGTAGTCAAGGAGGGCTGAATATCATGACAAAGGAAATTATTTGTACGGTATGCCCGATGGGCTGCCATATCACTGTAGACGGTGAAGGGGATACAATCCTTTCTGTGACCGGGTTCACCTGCAAACGTGGAGAGCAATACGCATCTACCGAATTTGCACATCCAGTTCGCATCCTGACCACGACAATCAGGACGGATAATGAAAAGAACCCATTGGTTCCGGTACGTTCCGCAAAGCCGATTCCAAAGGAAAAGGTCATGGATTGCATGAAGGTAATTCGCACATATCAGGCAAAGGCACCCATTCAGACATATGATGTGTTAATTGAAAATATCTGTGATACCGGTGTAGACATCGTAGCAACAGGAACGCTTGATTGATCGAATTTACTGCCTATTCACTATTCACCATATAAAGAGAGCAGACTGGAGCTGCAAAATGCAGTTTCGGTCTGTTCTGTCTATGTACACAAACGAGGAGAACGGACATGATTCGTGATATTCAGGATGAAATACTCCGCTTGAAAAAAGAAAAAGATGTTTGTATTCTTGCCCACAGCTATCAGGCAAGAGAAATTACAGAAATTGCAGATTTTACAGGGGATTCCTATGCTCTTAGTGTAAAGGCAGCAACTGTTCCGCATAGAAATGTATTGATGTGCGGAGTCCGCTTCATGGCAGAGACGGTGAAGATATTATCACCTGAAAAGCGTGTGTATCTTGCAAATGCCATTGCCGGATGTCCAATGGCAGAGCAGATGGACCGTGATATGATTGCGGCGGTAAAAGAACAGTATCCAGAATATACGGTGGTCGCCTATATCAATACCACTGCCGAACTGAAGACCATATGCGATGTGTGCGTAACCTCTTCCTCTGCAGTGAAGATTGTTAAAAAGATGAAGGGGGATAAGATCCTGTTTATTCCAGACTGTAATTTGGGACGATTTGTAGCAGAGAAAGTGCCTGAAAAGCAGTTCAAGCTGTTACAGGGAGGCTGCCCGATCCATGCCCGGGTAAGGCAACAGGATGTGATAAAAGCGCGCGAACAACATCCGGACGCATTGCTGTTGGTACATCCGGAATGCCAGCCAGAGGTATTTGAGCAGGCGGATTATGTTGGCTCGACCAGTGGGATTATGGAGTATGCAAAGAACGCATCAGCGAATGAATTTATCATTGGCACGGAAATTAGTATTGCAGAACACCTGCAATATGACTGCCCACAGAAAAAGTTTTATCCATTAACAAAGGAACTGATCTGTCCGAATATGAAAGCAACAACGCTTGTGGATGTTTTATCTGCTTTGCGGGGGAACAGCGGAGAAGAGATTACGATGGACGAGCAGACCCGGATGGCTGCCAAAAAGTGCATTGATGAGATGATTCGTCTCGGAGGATGATCTGATAAAAACAAATGAACGCCTGATTTCATTGAAATCAGGCGTTTTTCATCACTTCCTGAGCACTTGATTTTTTGAGCTTTTCTGGTGAGAGCATTCAGGAAAAATTGTGTTCTATCCAATCATTCCCCGGTCTTCACTATTTTTCAGAAAGACCTTTCCTGTTTGCTATCTGCACAGTTTCAGGTAAACGAATCGAAGGATACAACAAAAGATGACCAGATTGCACATTTTTTGTACCAGATCTCGTAAGAAATATGGATATAATCCCTATATACTATATACATAATCAGACTGCGAAAACAGAAACGATCATTTTTTGAGTTTCAATGATTTGTTTCTCTCCTCTTCGCAATTTTGATGTATTATGGCCAGAGATAATAGTTCTTATTATCGTAAAAGTCATACTGGGGGCTGAGGCCGCTGTGGGAGGCGGCAGCAGCTTCTATTTGGTATGAGTAAGAAGAAAAGAGGTAAGTAAAAAATGAAAATGAAAAAGATCATGTCACTTCTTATGGCGGGCGTAATGGGCGCCGGCATGCTGGCAGGCTGTGGCAATGCTTCTTCTGACGCTGGTTCTGCGGCTTCTAACAACGGCAATCTGGAACAGCTGACCTTCGTTATTGCAGCTCGTGATGAATTTATGTCTACAATTGAGTCCAATATGCAGGCAAATGCGGAAGATTTGGGCTTCTCGATCGTTACGCAGGATGCACAGAACGATGCTGCTAAGCAGATTCAGTACATTGAGACTGCGGTAAACGGCGGTGAAAAAGTAGTTATCTGCCTGCCCGTTGATGCTGACGGTACACAATCCCTGATTGATGCGGCCGGTGAATCCAAGCTGGTATTCGTAAACCGTCCGCCAACCAATCTGCATGAACTGGCTGCTGATAATGTGTGCTATGTTGGCTCTGATGAGGATACTTCCGGTTACTATCAGGGCGAGTATCTGGCAGAGTATTTCAAGGCAAAGGGCAAGAAGGAAATCAAGTATATCATGATTCAGGGTACTCTTGGCAATGTTTCCACCACCAAGCGTTCTGCAGGTGTTATTCGTGCACTGGAAGACAACGGGATCAAGGCAACGCAAGCACAGGCTCCGCTGGTAGCTGACTGGGATCGTCCGACTGCACAGGAAATGGTTCAGCCGCTGGTCTCTTCTATCGACTATGATTGCATTATTTCTAACAATGACGCGATGGCACTGGGTGCTATTGAAGCGTGCAAGGATGCAGGCGTAGAAATCGATTTCCCGATTGTCGGCATTGACTGCACAAAGGATGGCGCACAGGCGCTTGTCGATGGCACATTGGCAATGACTGTATTCCAGAATCCGCAGGGACAGGGCGTTGGTGCTCTGACCGCAGCGTATAACCTGTTAAATGGAAACCCGATTAATCAGGGCGTGGAGCAGTATGATCTGGATGACGACGGTGAGGATTACAGTGACTCGATTATGTGGATTCCGTTTGAGCCGGTTACGGTTGATAATGTTGCCGATTACATGTAATATAATATCTCATCACATACAGGGTTAGATTGATTTTGTGAGAGCATCGGACGCTTTGTCCGGTGCTCTTAGCGTGCTTTAACAGGAGAACATACAACCAGATCGTGTAATTTTCAGCCCAATTGCAGTATAATTTTTTATGTACTGCTATGTATCATGTTCTTCGGAGCCTGGGAATGGAAAGGGGTGTTGAAATGTGACAAATGAACCGGTAAAAGAAACAACAGAGGATATTATTCAGCTGAAAATTGACAGCATGCTGCAGGAAACCAAATCACATGGAACAAAGGCTTTTCCATTTCGATATTACGATATTACCTGTGAATGGAAACAACGCAGCTATGTGGAATGGCATTGGCATAAGGAACTGGAGTTTCTCATTTTGGAAAGTGAAGCTATGATATGCCGGATCGGTGAACAGACACTACAGCTGAAAAAAGGGGATTGTATCCTCGTTAACAGCAGTGTCGTACATCGGTATGAAGCACCACCGGCGCTTTCTTCGGAAAAAGGCAGATGGATCAGCCTCCTGTTTTCGACAGATATGATTGCATCGCCACATTCAATCATTTATGAAAAAAATATTCTTCCGGTACTTCAGTCTGGCGAATATTATTTTGATTTTCGCCAGGATGATATATGGAAAATACGAGTCAATAGAATCGTAGAGGAAATCCGTTCCATTTGCTGTGAAAAACACGCTATGCAGGAGCTATCCATTCATATTGCCCTATGTAGTATCTGGAAAGAGCTGGCAGAGCATTTACCAGAACTGGAACAATCCGAAACAGTCAATAAAAATTTAATGCTGCAGGCAAGATTGCGCGTGATGCTCCAGTACATTTGGCAGAATTTTGCTCAGCCAATTAAGCTGGAAGACATTGCACGGGCAGCGAATGTCAGTGTCAGTATGGCGCAGCGCTGCTTCCGTGCATGCATACATGATTCGCCCAACCATTATTTACAGATGTACCGTCTTGACTATGCAAAGCAGCAACTACTGACAACGAATCTCAGTATTATGGATATTGCGCTCGCCTCCGGGTTTGGAAGTGTCGGTCATTTTGATCATTTGTTTAAACGTGAGTTTGGAATGACGCCAAAGCAGTTTATAAAACAGCGATATCGATAAGGGGAGAACGTAGGAGATGCGCAGTGATGGTATTGCGTAAAGCGTAGAGCGCTTCGTTTGGCAGCAGACGGTTGCAGAATTATCCCGAACATGCAGCTGCCGTGCTGGATGCTATGAAATATGACAAGATTATAGATACGAATGCACTGTGAACCGGTTCCATTTGGAACCGGTTTTCTTATGCTGAAAGGAAATGCAAGAATTTGCAGTTGATTATGAAAAACAACTGGAATTTTCGCATTTTCCAGCAAAACAAAGTCAAGAATTTGCAGGCAGAAAATACCGGTTGCCCATATAATAAGAATCAGACAGAACAAAAATAACAAACCTGATAAAGAGCAAAAACAAGCACAAAAATGATCGTATGTGGAAAGGGTAACAAAAATAATGATTAACGGTGAGAAAATTGTAGACCAGCCGATTCGCTGGGCGATGATCGGCGGCGGCAGAGGCAGCCAGATTGGTTACATCCATCGTTCTGCTGCACTGCGTGATGCAAATTTTGAACTGGTAGCAGGCGCATTTGATGTCGATCCGGAACGCGGCAAGGATTTTGGTGTAAACTGCCATGTCGATCCGGAACGCTGCTATCCTGATTATAAGACACTGATTGAAGAGGAAGCAAAGCGGGAAGATGGCGTACAGGCTGTTTCCATCGCAACCCCGAACTTTACCCATTATGAAATTGCAAAGGCAGCGCTGGAAGCTGGCTTGCATGTATACTGTGAAAAGCCGCTGTGCTTCACGACCGAGCAGGCGGAGGAACTGGAAGCTCTGGTAAAGAAGTCTGGCAAGGTAATGTTTATTTCTTATGGCTACTGCGGCCATCAGATGATTGAGCAGGCTCGCCAGATGGTGGAACGCGGTGATCTCGGAAAAATCCGCATCATCAACATGCAGTTTGCACACGGTGCACATAATGTAGCGGTAGAAAAGAAAAACGGCGCGACTGCATGGCGCGTTGACCCGAAGAAGGCTGGCCCGGCATATGTACTGGGCGATGTCGGAACCCATATGCTGTATCTGTCCGAAGCGATTGTGCCGGAGCTGAAGATCAAGCGGCTGATGTGCTCCAAGCAGTCCTTTGTCGAAGGCAGACAGCTAGAGGACAACGCAATGACCATTCAGGAATACGATAATGGTGCAATCGGTTATATCTGGTCCAGCTGTGTGAATGCAGGCTCTGAGTTTGGCGCACGCTTTCGCATTGTGGGTGAAAAGGCTTCCATCGCGTGGGATGTCGAACATCCGAACCAGCTCGCTTATGAGGTACAGGGCAATGCACAGAGTGTGATGCAGCGCGGCGCAGGCTATCTATATTCCGAAGCACTGGCAGATGACCGCATCGGCGGCGGACATCCGGAAGGCCTGTTTGAGTCTTGGTCGAACCTGTATACCAAGTTTGCAAAGGCAATCGATAAGAACGAAGAGGGCGAGGAAATTGACTTCTGGTATCCGGGCATTCATGCCGGTGTGCTGGGTGTCAAGTGGGTTGAAAAGTGCGCAGAGTCCGGTGATCACGGCGGCGTATGGGTTGATTTTTAAGAGAGGAGGATTCACATGAGCATTGCTCCTAAGGATTTTGATATGCCGGTGGCTTCCTTTAACCCGAATCCGATGAAATTGGGTCTGTTTACCGATGGACTTCCAGATATGCCGTTTGAGCAGGTACTGGATATGGCTTGTGAGATGGGGATTGAGGTTTTAGAGCTTGGTACAGGCGGTTATTCCTGTGCGCCGCATCTCGATATGGATAAGCTGCTGCATAGCAAAGAAGCACGGAAAGAATACCTGAATGCGATTGAAAGCCGCGGTCTGAAAATTTGTGCACTGAACTGCTCCGCAAATGCAGTCGGTCCAGGTGAACGCTGGGCAAGCCATGCACCGGATGTCATGAATACCTTCCGTCTGGCGGAGCTGCTGGGTGTTGAACATGTCGTTTCCCAGTCTGGTCTTCCGGCGGGCAGCCCAAATGATGAAACGCTGAACTGGGTGCTGCATACCTATCCGCCGGAAATGATGGATGTCCTCAAGTATCAGTGGGAAGTCACCATTGATTTCTGGAGTAAGGCAGCCGATCTGGCAAAGGAGTGTGGTGTGAAGACTATCGCACTGGAAAACCATCCGATGAACATGGTGTTCAATGTCAGCACACTCATGAAGCTGCGCAATGCGGTTGGCGATATCATCGGCCTGAACCTTGATCCGAGCCACCTGTTCTTTATGGGCGGCGATCCGATGATGATTGCGCGTAAGCTGTGCGAAGAAAAGGCAATTTACCATGTACATGGCAAGGATACCCGTCTGAATGGACATATTAAGGGGCTGGAATGCTTCGAGCTGGGTACATACAATGGGCCAGCGATTGACCGCGTATGGAACTATGTAGCAGTTGGCTATGGACATGACCACCTGTGGTGGAAGGAATTTTTTGCAACACTGGCAATGGGGGATTATCACGGCCCGGTATCCATTGAAGTAGAAGATCCGTCTATGCCGAATAATCTGGTTGCAATCCAGAAATCTGCAAGATTCCTCAAGGAGACCATGCTTTCCTGATGAAAAGCATACAATATAAAACGTGAAGAAAATAAAGATTTAAGGAGGACACTACTATGAAAATCGCATTTGATGGAAGTGCATTCTGGGATACCGGCATGACCTATGAAGAGCAGTACGATGTGGTTGCACGTGCAGGCTATGAGTACATCAATCCGTATAACGCAGACTTTCCGGGCTTCTGGAAGCGTCCGAAGGCTACCAATGAGGAGGTTTTGTGGCATAAGAAAGCAATCGCAGATGCGGGGCTGAAAATTGCATCCCTGACCACCGGTTTCCATTGGCAGGACCCGGATGAATTTGTCCGTGAGTATGCAGTTGACTGCTGGAAGCGCATGTTTGAGATCGGTGAGCTGATGGATATCCATGTATTCAATACCGAGCTTGGACCGGGCAGAAGCAATCCGGAGCTGTGTGAAGCCAAGCTGATGCGTTCGCTTGATGTTCTGGTTCCGATTATGGAAGAAAAGGGAATCCGTCTGGACATTCAGGCACATCCGGATGACTTTTATGAGCATAACAACGATGCCTACGACATCATCCGCTACTACGACAGCCCATCTCTGGGATATCTGTACTCCATTCCGCACACCTTCCACTATGATGGCGGCAAGGGCGATATTGAGCACAATTTGAAATATGCACGCAAGCATCTCAAGCATGTCCTGTTTGCAGATACCTATAATTATACCAAGCTGTTCCGCTACAATATCAACCCATCCCCGCTGTATGCAGATGGCACCGTGCGCTGCCATGCGCACATCGGACATCTGGGGGAAGGTGATGTTGATTTTGACCGCATCTTCAAGACGCTGCGTGAAATCGGCTTCAATGAGCAGGAAGACACCATTGCAACCTTCAATCCGCTGGGCTTCCCGGAGAGAGCAATCTCTGACGGCGTTCGTACCAGAGAAATCATTGAGAAGAATCTGGTTGGTGTACCGAGCATTGCAGAACCGATGCCGGAAGGCTTTGGATTCTTTGCCCGTTGACATAATGGATAAGGGTATATCTCCTATCACATATCTTTCAAACTCATCTGAAATAACAAACATGCTCCCTCTGCCTGAAATCAGGTGGAGGGAGCATGTTTATATGTAGATATAGTATTGTTTACTCTGCATAGGACAGCAGTGTTGCAACATCTTTGCGGCGTGGGGCCTTCGGCTCTTCATCCGGATAGCCGACAGCAATCAGAGCTGCAATTTCCTGGTCTTCCGGAATGTTCAGATACTTTTCCAGCGCCAGACGGTCAAAAATACCCATAATGACAGTACCGAGACCATGCTCATGTGCGGACAGACAGAAGGTCTGTGCAGCAATGCCGCAGTCGTACATCTGCCAGCCATCACCACGGTCTGTGGTGAACGAACCGTCGCGCTCATAACCGGAACGGTTCTTGATAAAGGTTTGAACGATCAGCAGCGGTGCAGTGGAAACCGTATGTTTGTTAAACGGTGCGTAATCCTGAACCAGAGCATCAATCGCCTCGCGGCCTTCTACTGCGATGTAACGGGAAATCTGGGTGTTTTTCCAAGAAGGTGCGTAAGCTGCGGCTGCAATCACTTCCTCCAGAACCTCGTGCGGTACAGGCTTATCCGTAAACTTTCGGATACTACGGCGGGATTGAATGCATTCAATTGTGTTCATAGTAAAAATAATGCCTCCTTGCTGTTTTAAAACAGCGGGTTTTTTATGTTTACTCTGTTGTAACAGAGATTTTGCGGTATTTGCCAGGGGCCATGCCGATATATTTGGTAAACATAGCATTGAAATGGCTGATATTGTCATAGCCTACCATACCGGCGATCTGGGTGACGGAATAATTTGTATAGGTCAGCAGCTCCTGTGCCTTGCCAATACGCAGCCGGATGGCATATTGCATGGGAGAATACCCGGTATTTTCCTTGAAAACGTGAGCCAGATAATAGGAATTGGCATGCAGGGCATCGCTGATAGCCTGCAGGGAAACCTCTTCGTTATAGTGGTCATCAATATATTTACGGATTCGGTCTGTCAGCAAGGCGCCCTTTCCAGCGGGAGCAGTGGGGACTGCGTGACGGCGGTACAGCTCAACAAACAGGGATACAAGGGCAACTGTCAGCTGCTGGCACGTTTCCGCGTATTGCACCCTGTCCTCTTTCAAGAGCGCATAAATGGTCTCCAGTGTATTCTGAACAAAGGGAAACGAATCCTTTAACGACAACACAGGGCAGGCTTCTTTCGGAATCAATGCATTGTCCGGTAAATGAAACAGCTGGATATGCTTGAGCCCGATCAGCAGCGATGTGGTATTGGCGGCCAGACGGGCATCCTCATCATGCATCACGCCTGCGTTGAGGGCAATGACATCCCCTTCGGTGACGACATACTGATGCTCACCTACAGTGTAATTGGCAGTCCCTTGGGTAATTAGCAGAAGCTCAGCGACATCTGTATGGCTGTGGAGGATGCGGGGAGGGGAAAAGGAATCTCCATTCTTCCGTTTCCCGACATAAGTAAGCTCTGGAAGCCGGCCCCGAAAACAGGTCGGATACTTCTCTGGGACATTGATCTGTGACATGTCAACTCCTCCTGTCTGTCGGATGCGGTCCGGTAACAGTATACCATAATTCCGCGCGTTTGGGGAAGCAAACAAAATGAAATTTAGAACAAAAACAAAAAAACTCATATAAACAGGAGAAGATGTATTTGGGTTTGTCACGGGAAAGAAAATATGGTATGCTTAAGAAACACGAACAGAAAATGACAGGGGAGAACAGCATGCTTGCATTGATTGCCGCATATGCAGAAAATCAAATCATTGGAAATGAGGGGCGGATTCCATGGGATATCCCGGAAGAAAAGCATCGGTTTCGTGACTTGACAATGGGACATGTTATGGTAATGGGAAGACGCACCTATGAGGAAATTGGTTTTCCTCTGCCAGGACGGGAGACAATTGTTATTTCCAGTACAAAAAATTTCGATCAACCGCATTGCAAAACGGTTTCCAGCCTTGGAGAAGCGCTAGAGCAGGCAGCAGGCAGAGATGTTTTTATCTGCGGCGGTGCACAGCTGTATCAGGAAGCGTTACCGTTGGCTGATGTATTGTATCTGACAGAAATTCATCAGGCATTTGAAGGGGACACTAGGTTTCCTGATTTTGATGCCGGGCAGTATATCCAGACGGAAAAAACAGATGTTTGGGGAACCATTCCGTATACCTTTATGACCTTGCAGCGGAAAACTATGGATTATGCGCAGGCAAGGGAATATATAGCTGGCCTGACAGCGAAAAAGGGGATTGTCCTCGGTTTGCAGCCGATGAAGGATGTTTTGGAAAAGCTGGGAAACCCGCAGAACCGGTATCCGATTGTCCATATCGCAGGCACAAATGGGAAAGGCTCGACGTTGGAAATGATTTCTTCCATCCTGCAGGCAGCAGGCTATCGTGTGGGAACATACACATCACCAGCAGTGTTTCAGGAACGGGAATGCTGGCGGGTGAATGGCGAGATGATCTCCGGAGAAGCATACGCCGCATGGATGACACGGCTGAGCAGTGTCTGCGACGCGATGCAGGAGGCTGGGCGTGCGGCACCGACTGCATTTGAACTGGAAACGGTGCTTGCTTTTGGCTGGATGGCACAGCAGGAATGTGATATTGCTGTTGTAGAATGCGGCATGGGAGGCAGAGAGGATGCAACCAACATCATTTCAACAACAGTAGTCAGTGTTTTGACTTCAATCGGCATGGACCATATGAAGTTTTTAGGAGATTCGATCGAAGAAATTGCATGGGCAAAGGGCGGCATCATCAAACAGAATGTTCCAGTGGTTTTACAGGGGCAAAGTGCCGATGTAGAGCAGGTCATTGCAGCCATTTGCCGGGAACAGCAAAGTATGCTGACAATCGTTCATCCAGAGGATATTACGGTAACCAGTACGGATGCACGCAGCATTACCTTTGATTTCAAGGAGAGGAAGCAGCTGGCGGTTTCCATGCCGGGACTGTTTCAGGCAGACAATGCTGCCACGGCAATTGCAGCGGTGCAGCAGCTGACGGAGTTTTCAATCACAGAAGAAGCCATCCGGACCGGATTGCAAAATGTCCGGTGGCATGGACGGATGGAGCAGATTTGCGATCATCCGGTCATTGTGATAGATGGTGCGCACAATCCCAATGCAGCGAAACGTTTGCAGGAAGAAGCGAAACGACGCTGGCCGGAAGGAGATCTGGTAGAAATTGTGGGTGTGCTGGCAGATAAGGATTTTACCGAGGTTGGACGATTGATGGCGCCGATGGCACGGAAAATTATCACCGTAACGCCGCGCAATCCGCGGGCGTTGGAAGCGGAGCAGCTGGCAGAGTGCCTGCGGGCATTCTGTACAGATGTGACACCGGCGGACAATGTGCAGCAAGCATTGGAACTGGCAAAAAAATCAGCAGAAGACAGGCCGGTTCTGGCATTTGGTTCACTTTCCTGGCTGCATGAGCTGCGGGATGCAGTGGAGGGACAGGCATGATACAGGAGATGGAACGCATTCAGCCTTTGCTGCACAATCCGTTTTATTGTGACAGCTTATGGAAAATAGAAGAACTGGAGCGTGACCGTGTTTACTGCAGGCATGGCTTGCCGCATCTGCTGGATGTGGCACGGATAGCGGCCCTTCTGGCAGTGGAACGGAAAGCTCCTTATCCAAAGGATGTGATTTATGCCGCGGCCCTGCTGCATGATTTGGGACGGTTGAAGCAGTACACAACCGGGGAACCGCATGCGGAAGCCGGCGTAGCAATGGCAAAAGACATTTTGCGGGAAACTGCATTTACAGAGCAGGAGCAGGAAGAAATCCTGTATGCCATTGGACGGCATCAGACAGGGGCAGCGCCGGACAGCCTGGCACAGATACTTTTTGAAGCAGATGAAGCAAGCCGGATGTGCTTTACCTGCCCGGCCAAGGATACCTGTTACTGGCCGGAGGAACGCAGAAATCATACGGTTTTGCTCTAATAGAAAGGATATATTGCAATGATTATTGGCGGAAGACAGTTTGAGACAACAGGAAAAACCTATGTGATGGGTATTTTGAATGTGACACCGGATTCCTTTTCCGATGGCGGAAAATGGAACAATATGGATGCGGCGTTAAAGCATGCGGAGGAAATGATTGCAGATGGCGCAGATATTCTCGATATCGGTGGAGAATCCACCCGTCCGGGCTATACGCTGCTACCGGATGAAGAGGAAATTTCCCGTGTAGTGCCGGCAATAGAAGCGGTCAAGAAGAACTTTGACATTCCGGTTTCTGTTGATACCTATAAGAGCCGTGTGGCAAAGGCCGCACTGGCTGCGGGCGCGGACCTTGTGAATGATATCTGGGGATTGAAATATGACCCGGATATGGCTGGCGTCATTGCGGAAGCCGGGGTGCCATGCTGTCTGATGCACAACCGAAAGGAAGCTGTATATGATGATTACCTGCCGGATGTACGGAATGATCTGCGCGAATGTGTGCGTCTGGCAAAGGCCGCAGGCATTGCAGAGGAAAAGATTATCCTTGACCCGGGCATTGGATTTGGCAAGACACTGGAACACAATTTGATTCTGACCAACCGGCTGGAAATCATGCATGAGCTGGGATATCCAATCCTGCTGGGCACTTCACGTAAGTCTATGATTGGCAAGACTCTGGATTTGCCTGCTGACCAGCGTGAGGAAGGTACAATCGCGACAACTGTTATGGGAGTTATGAAGGGCTGCATGTTTGTGCGTGTACACAATGTATTGGGCAACCGCCGGGCAGTCGATATGACACAGGCAATCCTGCAGTCAGGGGGGAAGGTATGATGGATGAAATCCATATCAAGCAGCTGGAGGTTTTTGCCCATCATGGCGTTTTTCCAGAGGAAAACCGTTTGGGGCAAAAGTTTGTCGTCAGTGCGGATCTGCGTGCGGATTTACGCAAAGCAGGGCTGACGGATAACTTGCAGCTGTCCATGGATTATGGCGCAGTATGCACGGAGATCCAGAGTTTTCTGACGCAGCATACCTTCCAGCTGCTGGAAACTGCGGCAGAACAATTGAGCGCACATCTGTTGAAAAAACTGCCGTTGCTGGAAAGCATCCGCATGGAAATTGAAAAGCCATGGGCTCCGATCGGCCTGCCATTGAAAACGGCATCTGTCAGCATGGAGCGGGGATGGCATACCGCATATGTTGCACTTGGATCGAATATGGGAGATAGGCAAGCATATTTGGATGGCGCGGTGAATGCATTGAAATGCAATGAGAATATGCGTGTGGGCGCTGTATCGGATTATATTGAGACTGCACCTTATGGCGGCGTGGAACAGGATGATTTTCTCAATGCCGCATTGTGCCTCAAGACTCTGCTGCCGCCTCATGAGCTGCTGGATGCGCTGCATGCAATCGAACAGGCAGCAAACCGGGAACGCATTATCCATTGGGGGCCGAGAACGCTCGATCTGGATATTCTCTTTTATGATGATCTGGTTTTCTCTGATGAAACACTGCATATTCCACATCCGGAAATTCCGAAGCGGGATTTTGTGCTGAAGCCTATGGTGCAGATTGCACCGTATTTTGTACATCCGGTTTACCGCAGAACGATGACAGAACTGCTGGATTGCTTGCAGGGAACGCTGTAAATAGAAACAGATCGGAAAATCCGGTCTGTTTTTTTATAAAAATGGTTGACAAGCTGGCAGAGTGCGTGTATAATTGCTAACAAAGATAGCTAATTTCGTTAGGGGAATGAGATATGGATTATTATGAACTAGCAGCAGAGCTGCTCCACCTGCTGGCAACGATGCCGCGGCATAGAGTGGAGCAAAAAATGGATAAAATAGGAAAGGGTGAGAACTTTGCCCTGCACTTCCTGTCAGCCCATCATAATGAAGCCTATCCAAAGGAGCTGAGCCAGGGGATGACCGTGAGCACAGCGAGAATTGCTGTTATTTTGCGAAAGCTGGAGCAGCAGGGGATGATTACCCGGACGGTGGATGCCTATGATAATCGTCAGATCGTTGTCCGGCTGACAGAAAAAGGCATAGAAAAAGTAAAAGAAGACCATAAGGAAATGCTGGAAGTGTTTGCAAGGATGCTGGAGAAGCTCGGCCCGGATGATGCAATGGCCTATATTAGAATCCAGAAAAAGCTGAGAGATATATATTGGCAATAAAAAAAGTAACCTGCAGTTTGCAGGTGAAAATTTTACCATATTAGCTAACGAAATTAGTAAATGTGTTAACAAAAACGACTTGAAAGAAGGATACGATTATGCATGAAAATCATGTTGCAAAGATGTTGAAAAAGCTCCGTGAGGATGCAGGTTATTCGATGGAAAAGGTCGCGCAGTATTTTGACGGCGATATCAATATAGTGGAAGCTTGGGAAAATGGTACGGATGCACCGAGCGCGTACGACTGCTTTGTGCTCAGTGAACTGTATGGTGTTTCCATTGACAGTATGTTTGGTGCATTGTCCGCGAAGGAACTTGTGCCGGAGGACAAGCAGGATGACTACAGCCGGGAAGCATGGATAAACAGGCTGGCAAAAAGACACGCAGGATGATGAAAAAGCTTGGAAAACATAGCTATAAAAGCTATTTGGAAGCGGTTTTTGCCCTAACACAGGCAAAGGATGCTGTTTCATTGGATGATGTCGCGGAATATCTTGACGAACCCGGGAAACATGTGAAATTTGCTGCTGGGCTGATGAAAAAAGCTGCTGATGCAAAAATTGACAAGAATGGGTGCATTCGCCTGACTGAGGCTGGCAAGAAAAAGGCAGCTCAAGTATATGACCGCCGGAATTATTTTCAGAAATTGCTGATGAAAGCCGGCGTCAATAAAAGGACAGCAAAGGAGGAAGCGCAAAAGCTCGGCGACACGATCAGCCAGGAGACTTTTGAGCAGCTGCGGCTGTATACATTGCTGCTGCATGTGAATGCGACATAAAACAGAAGACGGATGAAGCATTTGCTTCATCCGTCTTTTTTACTGGTTATTTTTTCATCTTTTCGGCGTGTTCCTGATGCATACTGCTGTAGGAATGCTGGTACAATAGACGTTCCGCATGTTTTGTGGTGTCATGTGCCAGTTCATATGTTTCCTTTTTGCTCAGCAGATTGCCGAAATTGTCTAGTGTATCATCGTCATCACGAGCAACCGTGGGAATCAGCTTAGCCGCAACACTTTTTTTGCGTCCGCGCTGTTTTACGTAAAAATATCCAATGAATGAAAATACAACAGCACCGATGAAATTGACAAACAAATCCTTCATGGTATCGATCAAACCGATATCTAGATATCCGCCATATGCAGCTGTCCAGTCCTCGCCGTTGACAATCAATTCCTCGACTGCTATATGGAGTGGTGTATTGGCGCCGCTCGGATTGAGTGCTACCGAATGGATTGTATTGACGAAAAAGTCTTTCTGCATATCTGTATGAAACAGCATATCCATGCCAAACTCAAAAAATTCCCATAGGACACCAATTGTCATGGAAAAGCAGAATGCTACAATGGCAACAAAAACAGGGGACAGCTTGACCAGAAAACGTTCGCTGCGGTTGAATACGTCGACAAGGGAAAATCCGATGGCTGCCATCAGAAAACCGTTGATGGTATGCAGCATGGTATCCCACATGGGAACCTTGACATAATAAGCATTCACTTCCCCCAGGATTTCTGCGGAAAAGATAAAAATCATAATCATAGCCTGCAGAAAGGTGGGAATCTGAATGGAAAAACGCTTGCTGATTAAATTTGGTACACAGAATAGTGCAAGGCAGAGAATACAGGTGAACACATTTTCAAATGCATCGTTCATGAACTGCCGGATGCAGCAAAGGACAATCAGAATGGTCAGGATAACACGGACAAGAAATGCTTTGGAGTGTTTTTGCATCAACAAACCTCCGGATTAGTCCAATTCCCTGCCATCCAGTGCAGCAAGGGCATATTCCAGCGCAAGCGTCAGCTTGGCATAAGAACGTTCATCATTGCCGCAGCGTTCCATGCGGCTCATAAAATCGCGGGTAACGGTACCACGCAGATCGTCATCATTTTTATAACGGTATAAATCCTGCATAGCTGCGGATTCATCTATCACCAGTGCATGGAAAAAGGAATGCCGCAGGGAACGGGTCAGTGCAGAAAGGTTTGGCTCATACATACGGGTCCCGGTCAGATGGACAGTCAGGCAGATACGGTTTGGGGGAGTTGGCAGCAGTGGCAGCAGCGTTTCTCCCAAAGAGGTATCATCATGGATGCCGGTCATAGGGACAGAAATTTCTACAAATTCTGTGGCTTCAGATGCATGGAAGGTCAAAGCAGCATTGCCTTTTTCCAGCTTACCGGCGAGATAGCCCTTGATACCGGTTTCATTGGAAGCGGTAGCGGAGAAACAGCCCGGACAACTCAGCGCTGTCTGACCAATGCGGAAAACGCCGCTGAAACGATGGTTATGACCCAAAGCAATGTAATCGAAACGGCTGCTGATAACGGCACTTTCAGAAAGCGAGTTGTAGCCGCCGGTGCCGCCAAGCTCACCATGAACCAGACAGATATTTAGTTTAGCCGGATTGAGCGGTGCATCCAATGAAATGGATGCTTTGTTGTCCTGAAAGGCTGCGCCCCAGATCACGGTTTCCCCGTCATCCAGCACATACGGTTCCAGTGTACGGGACGTAAATACATGCAGGTTGGACGGCAGAGGCTGGGTTACATAGGGGCTTCCGGCATGATAATAGTCATGATTTCCCGGAGAAAGGAAAATCGGGCAGGGGCATTTTGCTAGCAATGCAAAGACCGCAGAGGAAATCTGTGGGCGTATATCTGGCGTATCGAACAGATCCCCGGCAATCAGTACAACATCTGCCGCAGACTCTGCCGCATATGTAACGAGAGCTTGCAATGCTTTCAGCTGCAGCTTTACTGCCTGCGCGGCACGCTCTGACGGAAGAAAATCAAATTTTGCACCGATATGAAAATCGGCTGCATGGATGATATTAGGCATAAGAAAACCTCCGAAAAACGGAAAGAATGAATTCTACTTATCCATTATATCAGGTTTCAGGTATATTGGAAAGAAGAATATCTATCTTTGATGTGGGAATCCGCTCAAAACCTCCCTCAGAAAGGAGAATATACTATGGATTTTTACGCAATGAACATGTTTGAAAAACAAAACAGCCATCCTTTCGGATGGCCGTTTCGTTCGCATACGTTTCACAAAATAAAAAGGGGGTAAGAGAAATTCAAAGATACCGGCATATCTTTTTCTGGAAGAGGATTCGCAGTTCCTCTTTCCATGGTCATAGTATACCGCATTTCTCTGATAAAGTTGTGAACAAACCATGAATCGATTGTTACAATTCTATGTGTGTTTTGAAAATGTTCTTTAAAATCGCTGCTTTTTTCGGATTTTGCGGATATCATCACCGATAAATCTCAATTGGGTAAATTCTCCAAGAATACGGGAGGCAATGGCGGGAGAATACCGGGTTTCCAGTTCGTCCGGAAGCAGGTTGGTGTTGAGAATGGTAGGCAGACGGCGCATCAGACGGCGGTTCAGCAGATCGTACAGACAGGAGGTATGGAATGCACCCGGCATTTCTGTGCCGAGGTCGTCTACAATCAGCAGGTCTGTGCTGCGGAAGCGTTCCAATGCCTGCGAGGCAGAAGAAAAATCACCACTTTTGAATTTTACACTATTATATTGGTCAAAAATAGAAATAGCAGTATCATAGGTGACGGAAAAGCCGCGCTCCGTCACACGGCGTGCAATACAGGAGGACAAGAAGGTCTTGCCCAGGCCGGCAGAGCCAAACAGCAGCAGATTTTCATAGGAAGAGCCAAACCCTTCCGCAAACTGGGTACATTTCTGGAAATTGAACTTTGCCATTTCACGCGGGGCTATGCCGAACCGGTTGTCTGGCTGCGTATTGTAGTAATCCAGACGAAAGGTTTCAAAGGTTTCACGATCGACCGGAAGCAGGGAAGAAAGATTCTTTTTCTGGATTTCTGCAGCCTTACGTTTTACGCAATCGCAGAGTTTGCTTCCGTTGTAGCCGGTATCCCGGCAGACAGGGCAATCTGCCGCTACAGTGAGATAATCCGCCGGATAACCATGCTGGAGCATCAGGCTTCGCTTTTCTGCCTGTAAGGCGAGATTTTTCTGCTTTAATGCTTCAATTTCGATATCTGTATTGTCAGATTCAAAGGCAATGCGCATTGCCTTTGCCGCGGTAGCACGGAGCTCACGGTCAATTTCACCCAGGCGGGGAATTGCCATCGTCAGCTGATATCGGCGGCTCTCTGCCTCTGCTTCATACTGGTCATGCTGGCGTTCCAGCTGGCGCAGGATAGATGAGATCAGTGCGCGGTCATATGCCATTGCTGTTTCCCTCCTTACGTGTCATTGCATGAAATTCCTCCAGCCAGTCACGTTCCCAGTCGGCAAGATTACCGTCACTTGTTGCAGGAGGCTTGGGGGCAGCTGCGGCAGGTACGGAAGCTGGCTTCGGCTGGCGCAGATTCGGTTCCACAGCTGTGATTTCCGCTGCAGTGTGCAGGCCTTTCTTGTGCCAGCTTTCCATGATGCCGGCGAGATATTTCCAGCTGAATTTTCCCAGACGGGTATACATGCGTTCCTTTGCCAAACTGACGGCTTCTGCATCGAAGCCCTGACGGATAAAACCGGAAAGATAGCGGTATTCATCCGGCGCGGGATCACGTCCTGCCATATCCAGCACACGGAGCATATCACCCAGCAACGGCTTTTCAGCTTCCCGGCGGGAAAGAAATTCTGCAGCAGCCTCTGCTGTAAAAATACCCATATCTGCCCACAGATATGCCTGTTCTTCGATATCACGGCGGCTGACAGTGCCTTTTTCCCGATGCAGATAGGTCAAAAGGTCAATCAGGACATCAGCGGGCAGACCGAGATGCTCATACGCGTTCATCAGTGTGCGCAGCTGGCCTTCCGTCAATGTACGCCCGAGTACGATTTCCGCTGTCTGGCAGACAGATGCAAACCGGTGGTCGCCTTCCCTGCGGGCACGCATTTCTGCGGCAGTATACCGCGGCGGTGCAGAGGAGGTCTTTACAGGATTCTGTGCTGCTTCGGCAGGTGTGGTAACCAGATGAAGGCTGGTCAGCGTATGCACGGCGCGGTCATACTGGTCGCGGGTCATATTCAAATCGCGCATGGCCGCGCGCTCATCAAAGGATTGCCCCTGCCGGACCAGATACAGGTACAGCAATGCGCTGTCACCATCGCGACAGGCGAGCAGACTGTCCACAACCTGTGCACGCAGGACACAAAATTCCCCGCTGGTGGGGATCAGGGATGCAAGAGACATAATTTCCTCCGGAAATACACAAAATAGTCAAGAACAAACAGAAATCATATAAATTTTCTGTGAAATAATTTCGATGCAAACTGCTTTTACATACAGATAACGACTACTCTATTATATCGTGACAAATGTAATAGTGCAAGCGAAAAGAATACGACGATTTTTTATACATTTCATAATGTTTTTTTTGTAAAAAAATAGTATAATAAATTATGTATTTCTCTGGAGGCAGTATGCGCAGCTTCGTTGCAGCATTCAGGCCCAGAAAGGATATTGACAATGTCTTGTGATAAGTTGAATACGATTTTACTTGGCGGCCGCAAGGGTAAGGATGGAAAATACCCGGTACAGCGGGAAATTCTGTTTTCCCCTGTCGGAAGGCTGGTTGCCGATGCTCTGCCAGAGCAGTGTGAACTGGTTTATGTCCGCCAGCAGAGTGAGCATGAACTGGAAGGAATCCCGTCGCTGGTTTGTCCGGATGATGCAGATTTTACACAGATGCTTTCGACAGCAATTGACGGTATGGAAGGGGATGTTATGGTCCTGTCTACACCGATGCCGGAGGTTGTTGCGGAAGAATATCAGAGTGTGATGGCCCTGCATAAGAAATCCCAGAATACTGTAACCATGCTGACCTGCGGCGCTATGGCAGATCACTGGCACTGCGCTGTATATCGTGTAGAGGTTCTGCGTGAGATTCTCAGCCATCATCCGATGTCGCTGACCCAGTCCATCGGGATTGCAAATGAGATCAGCGCAAAGACAGAATCCTGCCGAACCGAAAGCCATATTGCAGTTTATACGGCCTGTGATGCTTACCGTGCGCAGAAGACACTGCAGCGCCGGATCAATGGTTCGCTGATGGATCAGGGGATTAATATACTCGATCCGGAATACACCTATGTATCGCCATACAGTGAAATCGGGTACGATACCACGATTCTGCCGGGCAGCATGATAAAGCCGGGCAGCAAGGTTGGCAGCAGCTGCATTATTGGTCCGAATACCATTCTCGAGGGTGCTGTCATCGGTGACGGCACCAATGTCAACTCTTCTCAGGTTTACGAGAGCAGTGTGGGCAGGAATGCTACGGTTGGACCGTTTGCATACATCCGTCCGGGCTGTGATGTGGGTGATAATACCCGAATCGGAGACTTTGTTGAACTGAAAAAGGCACATATTGGAAACGATACCAAGGTATCCCATCTGACCTATATTGGCGATGCAACTGTGGGCGAACGCGTGAATTTTGGCTGCGGCACAGTTGTTGTCAACTATGACGGCTATGTCAAGAGCCAGACGATCATTGGGGATGATTGCTTTATCGGCTGCAATACCAACCTGGTAGCGCCGGTAAACGTAGGCAACCGCGTTCTGACTGCGGCAGGTACGACTGTGACAAAGGACGTACCGGATGGTGCCATGGCGGTGGCACGTGCACGGCAGGAAAATAAGGAAGGCTGGAATGACCGCCGCCGCCGTATGCATGGACAGGACAAGTAATTTGTTGTGAGACGAAAAAGCTAGAGCTTGGAATTAAAACGACTGAAAATGCTTCTGCGTCTCGGGAGGATTTTCGAATTACAGGAGGATACATGAATTATGATTTCTCATGGTAAAAACATTAAGATTCTTGCGGGCAATTCCCATCCCGCACTGGCAATGCAGATTGCGTCCGCACTGGGCCTGCCGCTTGGCAAGTGCGAGGTTGGACATTTTGCTGACGGCGAAGTGTCTGTTTCCATTGGCGAAACGGTCCGCGGCTCGGATGTGTTCCTTGTTCAGTCTACCTGTGGTCCGGTAAATGACAACCTGATGGAGCTGCTCATCATGATTGATGCATGTAAGCGCGCTTCGGCAGGCCGTATTACTGCTGTTATCCCGTACTTTGGTTATGCACGTCAGGACAGAAAGTCCAAGGCGCGTGATCCGATTTCTGCGAAGCTGGTTGCCGATATTCTGACAGCAGCAGGCGCAGACCGTGTCCTGACAATGGATTTACATGCACATCAGCTGCAGGGATTCTTCGATATCCCGGTTGACAACCTGATGGGCGCGTCTGTACTCATTCCGTACATCGCAGGCAAGTTTGGCCGCGGCCGTGATGACGTTATGATCGTATCCCCGGACCTTGGCTCGGTTACCCGCTGCAGAAAGTTCTGTGAAAAGCTGGATTACCGCCTTGCTATCATTGACAAGCGCCGCCCGCGTGCCAATGTTTCTGAGGTTATGAACATCATCGGTGACGTATCGGGAAAAATCTGCATCCTGAGCGATGACCTGATTGATACCGCAGGTACGCTGTGCCATGCAGCAGAAGCGTTGATTAAGATTGGCGGTGCAAAGGAAGTTTATGCATGCGCTACACATGGTGTGCTGTCCGGCCCGGCTATTGAGCGCCTGGAAGCAAGCCCGATTCAGAAGCTGACCCTGCTGGATACCATTCCGCTGTCTGCTGAAAAGCGCATTGATAAGATTGAACTGCTGCAGGTTGCGCCGGTCTTTACCGAAGCAATTGCACGTATTTACGAGGAATCCTCTGTTTCCCCGCTGTTTGATTGATTTGCTGGAATACATAAGGCGGCATAGAGAACTTCTGTGCCGCCTTTTCCACTTTATCATTTAGAGGGAGGAAAAAATGAAAATTCTGACTGTCGGTGATGTGGTATCACAGCCGGGACTCCAGACGGTATCACATGTATTGCGCCGGATTCAAAAGGAAACAGGTGCGGATTTCACGATTGTCAATGGGGAAAATGCCAGCGGCGTGGGAATCACACCAAAGCAGGCGGATAGTATCTTTGCTGCCGGTGCGGATGTCATTACACTGGGGAACCATTCTTATCGAAAGCAGAATATCGTTTCATATTTGGAGGATAACCGATATGTTATTCGCCCGGCGAATCTTGCACCACAATCGCCCGGTGAGGGCTACGGTATTTTTGAAACCAGTTCTGGCTGGCGGGTGCTGGTCTTTGAATTGATCGGACGCTGCGATATGCAGTATGGACCGGATAATCCATTTTTGCGGGCTGATCGCATTTTGCGCGAGCAGGAAGGACGCTATGATATCGCAGTATGTGAAATCCATGCGTCGGCAACCTCGGAAAAGCTCGCAATGGGTTACTATCTGGATGGACGTGTTTCGGCAGTATATGGTACCCATACCCATGTACCCACCGCAGATGCAAGAGTCAATCCAAAAGGAACCGGATATATTACAGATTTGGGCATGACCGGCCCGAAATGGTCTGTTTTGGGTGTCTGTAAAGAGCAGTCCATCGCTATGTTCCGCGGTGATCTGACCAGCCGGTTTGAACCGGCGGCTGGTATCTGCGTGCTGCAGGGTGCTGTATTTGATATTGATGAAAGCACTGGAACATGCAGAAGCGTGGAGCGCATTGAGACAGAGTATATGCCGGAAGAAAATAAGAAGCGTTCGTAAAGAACAATTGGCTTGTGCCATCATTGGGGTGAGCTTTATAACGGATGCTTCCGTAGAAAATGAATAACGCCCGTGCACAGAGACGTGTACGGGCGTTTTTGTATTCTATTCAGGCTTGCTGTTCTTCGGGAACAGACAGCGGCTCTGTGCTGTCTGAGGAAAAAATGAAGGTGCCGTATTCATAGTTAACCAAATCGTAGTAGCCAAACGATGTTGGTGTTTCGTTATCCTTCGGGATATAGAACCACATATCCAAATCTTGATCATCTGCTGTGTCATATTCTGCTGCGTAAACGCTGTAGTAGGTGTAGGATTCCAGCGGATATTTTTTCAGATCTGTTGCCGTGCAATAATCCTCCCAATTATCTTCCGTTATGTCAATGCGATAGAAACTAGGATATGGATCATAAAAGCTTCCCGCTTCTGTTGTCCATGAGAGATTTCCGTCCTCATCGACCATTATGGTCATGGTATTGTCACTGCTGCGCCATGTTCCGGTGAACGCCTCTGTCGGCGCGACAGCAACATATGCATCATCCTCTGAAAAGTTATCTTCAAAAATGGAATCAACATACTCTGACCAGCCGCCGGAATTTGTGGTCGTAGTAAAATGGATGGCACTGATGATATTGGTCGCAATCAGAATCACTAAAATGATAACAACAATCAAGCAGCCAGTACCACAGCCGGTTTTTTTCTTTGTCTGCAGAGGATTGCCATGTAGGTGCTGGCCTGCCGCAGCCTGCTGCCATGCAGCTTCTGTGGATTTCGATTTGTTGTTATAGGTCTGTTTTCGTGCAGTTGATTTCCCGGAGGACTGCTTCGGATTCGGTTGATACGGCATATCCAGCTTTGGGCTGGCAGTTTTCGATTCCGTTTTTCCTGCCTGTATACCGGGACGCTTGCCGCAGACAGGACATATTTTGTCATCTTCCATAAAATAGATGCCACAATGCGGACATTTCATGGGTAATCCCTCCCTCAATTGCTTCTGTGAATGCAGCAGAGTTTTGTTGTGTCTATCTTACCATATCGGGAGGGAGAATGTACAGAGGATTGACGGATTTTGACTCAGGTATGTGTATCCTGTTTGGTGAGATACAGATTGGATAACAGGAAGAAAAGCAGAGAAAACAGGATGCAGCTGAGCACAAAAAGAGAAACCTGGCCGGAGATGATATCTTCCGCTTTGTTGGAGTTCATGCCAAGCAGCATCAGCGAATAGGGAAACATAAGGCCGTGCCCTTGGGAAACGAATGCCATTCCTGCAACACCACCCAGCAGGGCGATCAGAATCGGAGCAGCAAAGCTGCGGATAACCATAGCAAGAAGCAATTCTAAAGCAATCACAGCAACACCGCCTAGTACACCGCGCAGAAGCCAGAGGAAAATCTGCATTGGCGGGAAGCCGGGAAGATGGGCGAAAAAGTGCCCACAGATACAGAACAGCACAAATACCCATAGCTGCGTGAGCAATGCCATTTTTATTACGACGATAAATTTGGCAAAAAATAAATAGAATGGCCGGACTGGTGCGGACATGATAATATTCCAGTTGTGTCCGAGATGCTCCAGGCGCCAGAGATAGGCGGCATATAAACCAACCATGGGGGCAAAGAAAATTAACGCATAAAATAATGTGTGCTGTGTCCACAGGTCAAACCAGCCGTTTTTCAGGATAGCTATATTCTGAAGATAGTTAAAGGTTCCCATAATGGCAGGAAATATCGGAATGATGAAAAACGCTAACCAGATGACAGAGCCATGCAGCTTGCGGTTTTCCGCAATCATACAACGGGTAAGCATAATGCTAAACCTCCTTCTTTTGCATACAGTTTTGTCCTGCAGGCAGAAGCAGGGCAATGAAAATACCGGAAACGATCAGCAGTGTGACGGAAAAATGCTGCGGAACATACCATGTTTCCCTGGTTGTCCGATCCCATCCCATTTCCATGGCGGAAAGCCGGATATAATAGCCCCATGGCAGGAAATATGATGCAATTTGGGGCAGAAAACCGCTGAATAAGCCGATTAAGCTTCCGGCAAGGCCGGCAGCAAGGGCAGGAGCTTGGGACGGGAAATACATGCACAGCGCAAAAGAGAAGAAAAACAACATCATACTGACAACAAAGGTGCAGAGAAACAGCCAGAACAACCGGGAAAGCTCCAATGGTTCGGTATATCCCTTCAGCATGCCGAAAGCAATGATTGCAGCACATTCCAGAAAGCTGACCAGAGCGATCTCCAATATACCAAGAATCACTTTTGCAGTATACAGACTGGAACGGCTTTGCAGGGTGAACAGCAGCTTGCAGGTATTTCCTTTGGTTTCAATATCCCAGATGCGGCTTGCAATAACTGCCATGCCAGTGGACATAATCAACGCATTCATAATCGGCATGGAGTAAAAGAATGCGGAATATCCGATACCCGGGTCACGGTGATGGTCGGTAGAGGAGAGGGAGAACACAGCGGCGGCAATCACAATAATCACCAAGAGGTCATGCCTGCGATGTGCTTTTTGCAGCTCCGCATGGAAAATGGAACGCATTCATCCCGCCTCCTTTTCGTGTGTCAGGCTGAGGAAGATATCCTCCAAGGATTTTGTCTGCTGTGTCAGACCGACAATGCCGGCATCCTGCATGGCGAGATCATACACCAGAGCGGCAAGTGTTTCCTCGTGAACAGGCGGAATTTGCAGCAAATTGCCCTCCGCACGCACTGTGATGCCCTGCGCAAGCAATGTTTTGCAGGCTTTTTGCGGATGCAGGACACGCAGGACAATATCTCCCTTGCTGTGACGCTGCAGAGCAGATAATTTCCCCTGAAACAACAGCTTGCCGTGATTGATGATGCCAACCTGATCGACAATCTGTTCCAATTCACTGAGCAAATGGCTGGAAATCAATACAGTTGCACCGCACAGCTTTGGCATTTCACTGATTAAGCTGCGCATTTCCTGAATGCCCGCAGGATCAAGCCCGTTGGTTGGTTCATCTAAAATCAACAGCCTGGGATTGCCAAGCAATGCCTGCGCAATGCCCAGACGCTGGCGCATACCAAGCGAAAACTGTTTTACCTTACGTCCGCGGTCATTTGTCAGATCAACAATTGCCAGAACACGGTCGATATCAGTATATTTGACACCCTTGAGGTCACAGACGATTTCCAGATTTTCCTGTGCCGTGAGGTGTCCATAACAGGAAGGGGATTCAATCAGAGATCCGGTCTGACGCAATAGGGATAATCGGTTGGACTGGTTCATTTGTTTTCCAAGCAGGCAAATGCTGCCGCTGCTTTCATGAATCAAACCGAGCAGAAGCTTCATAGTTGTGGATTTACCGGCACCATTTGGACCGATAAAACCATAAATGCTGCCTTCCGGAACCGAAAGATTGAGTTTATTTACAACAGCCTGTGTACCATAGTATTTGGTGAGCATGTTGGTTTCAATGATAGTGTTCATAAGTATGCTTCTTTCATCACGATATAGTTATTTTTTAAAACATTCAGGGAGCGCGATTGGCAGATTGAAGGAAAAATAAAAGGGAAATCCACTTTGTAGATGGAAAGCTGTGATATCACCAGCTCAAAGGAGGCGGCTTTGGGGCAAACAGCACCGTCAGCTTTACCGGCTGGGATTCCAGTAACGGATATCGTCCTGCAATCTCTGTCGGGACATAAGATAGACCGCCGAAATCTTTTGTTGTATTGCAGATTTCGGCGGTCAGTATACGTATGGGCTGGGAGGGTTGTTAGGGAGGGACTCGCCAGAAGAGTCCCTCCCTGACGCTCGGAGAGTTGGTGCTCCCTTCGCGGTAACGTGCCAACCGTATCAGAAAAAATTACTGCAGATTCAGACGCCTGCTCAGAATATAGTTGGTAATCACGAAATTGATCACAAGCTTAATCAGATAGTAGATCAGGAAGAACAAAGCAACTACATATATTTCGGCAATGGAGCTGAGATTAAGAAAATCCAGATTCCATGTGGGCATTATTTGATCGGAAATGCTTGCAAAGACCAGCACGATGATCTCCCACAGCACGCTGAAGCCGAGATAGGCAAGGAATGCAAAGCCCAGACGGTGCTTGTTTGCCAGGGAACCAATGGACAGGCACGCATAGATATGCATGCAGAAGTTTGCAGTCCAGATAATGCCGATGATGATAAACAGAAGCGGCAGAGAGAACATATGGATGCCGTATTCCTTCCAAAGGTTTTGCAATACAAAGCGAAATTCCCGTAAGAAAAGGGAAAAATCTGAGGACTGTAGAGCACCTTCGGTAATTACCGAGGGAATTGTCAGGACAAACAGGGACACGCAGCATATGATCGTTGTAAACAACATCCACAGGGTGGAGGTAATACACTTTGCCCAGATCAGCTTCGATGGCTGTGCCGGAAGCGTAAACATCAGATAACCTTCGTCACCCAGCAGGTTTTTATAAAACCGACTGATCATGTAGGCAAAGGTCAGGATGCAAACAGCGAACATTGCCAGGATGTAGACTGTCAGCAGGACGCCGAATGGGATACTGATGGAATCCATAGCATTTGGCAGTGCTATAAAAATGCTGTTAACGATAGACAGTAGAAGGATGACAGCATATGCCGGGAGGAAAATCCGGCGGGTGGACTTGAACTCATAGCCAATCAGCTTGCTCAGCATGCGAACACCTCCCTGAAAAGCGCATCGACAGATTTGCCGTATTCCGCGCGGATATCATCCACGGACTTGTGCAGGGTAATCTGTCCCCGATTGAGGAAAATGACATCATCCAATACCTTTTCAATATCGGAAATCAGATGGGTGGAAATGACAACTGTACTGCTCTCACTATAATTGGTCAAAATGGTATTCAGAATATAGTCGCGGGCAGCCGGATCGACGCCGCCAATCGGTTCATCCAGCAGATAGAGGTCAGCCTCGCGGCTCATCACCACGACCAGCTGGATTTTTTCCTTGGTGCCCTTGGACATGGTCTTCAGCGAATCCTTTGGGCTGATGCCAAGGCGGGTCAGCATGTCTGCCGCTTTGTCAATGTTGAAATCTTCATAGAAGTCTGAAAAGAATTTTAACAGATCGTCTGCAGTCATCCAGTCGCTCAGATAGGTGCGCTCCGGCAGATAGGATACCTGCGCATGCGTTACCACGCCAGGCAGATTTCCCGAAATGCGGATTTCTCCGGAGGTCGGTGTCAAAAGACCATTTGCCAGCTTGATGAGTGTGGACTTACCGCTGCCGTTTGGACCAAGCAGGCCGACAATGCGCCCGCGCTCCAGAGAAAATGTGATGTTGTTTAGTGCGGACTTTTTACCATAGGATTTGCAAAGCCCTGTACACTGTAAAATCGGTTCGCTCATACAGAACCCTCCTTTTCTGCCTGACGAATCAGTTCAATGGTTTCTGCGATAGAATATCCCATATCCTTCATAGCGGATAGAAAAACATGAATCTGTTCCATAGCCAGTTCCTTTCTCCTTTGCGTGATGTTTTCAGATTGATCGGTAACAAACCGCCCTGCGGTGCGCTGGGAATATAGCAGGCCGGAACGCTCCAGCTCTGCCAGAGCACGCTGCATGGTGTTTGGATTCACACCAGCTTCTGACGCAAGCTCGCGTACGGATGGCAGCCTGCTTCCGGCTGGCAATGCACCGGAGGTTATTGCCAGGGTGATGGTATCCATCAGCTGCAGATAAATCGGACGGTCATCAGATAAATTCCACTGCATGGAAGGCCTCCTCTCATTGACTTATTGTATTAATTGATTGATACAATCATACAATAATACAATGCAGATGTCAAGTGTTTTTTTCGGCTTTTTTCAGTTGCGCTACGCAAAGCTGAACAGAGCAACACCGCATCCTGCGGACTCTCTGGCAAGTATCGTCGAAACGGGAACCCTGCTTCGAAGCGGGCGGTTTTGCAGGTTATCCACAGATTGTCAATTAATTGTGGTAGACAATAAAAAACTGGAAATTATTATAATTCACGTGAGCTGCAAAAATACCATATGTAAGGGAGGTATGCCTTTGGCGCAAACAAAAAACAGCCGCAGACGGAAAAAGACACACAACGATCTGGTACGGGATATTTTGTGTGACCATTCACCGGAAGCGGCACAATGCCTGTGCGATATGCTGGAGGATGATTCCCTCAGCGGAACTGCGCGTGCGGGTGTTGCAAAGGAAATTCTGGAACGTGCAGTGGGAAAAGGACAGCTTTGTGTACCGGATGCAGAGCAAAAAACAGACAATACCTTTGAACTGATCCTGCGGGTGGTTGAATGATGGAAATTTCCGTTACCCGCAGACAGCTGGATTTTATCCGTTCTACTGCAATGGAAACGCTGTTCGGCGGTGCGGCGGGCGGCGGGAAAAGCTATGCACAGTTGATTGATGCATTGATTTATGCTTTGACCTATCCGGCATCCCGCCAGCTGATTCTGCGAAGAACCTTTCCGGAATTGAAACGTTCCCTGATTCAGGTTTCTCTGACGCTGTATCCGCAGGAAGTGGGAAGCTATGGGGAAACCAGCCATTTATGGACATTCCGGAACAAATCAATCATCGAGTTCGGCTACTGCGACAGTGAAAATGATGTGACCAAATACCAGAGTGCGGAATATGATGTCATCCGGTTTGATGAACTGACGCATTTTACAAAATTTCAGTTTACGTATATGCTGTCCCGTATCCGTGGTACGAATACATATCCCAAACAGGTTAAATCCTCGACAAACCCTGGCGGTGTCGGACATAGCTGGGGTAAGGCAAGATACATTGACCCGCTGATGCCCGGTGAGGAAGCAGATGGAAAGCTGTTTCTTCCGGCGAAGGTGCAGGATAATACGTTTCTGATGCAGAAAGATCCGGATTATGTCAAACGTCTGGAAATGCTGGATGAACGCAGCCGGAAAGCTTTGCTGTATGGGCAGTGGGATTTGTTTGAAGGGCAGTATTTTTGTGAATTCTCACCGGAACTGCATGTCTGCGCACCACCGGAATTTCCAAGCTGGTGGAAACGGTATCTTGCCATTGATTATGGTTTGGATATGCTGGCTGCATTATGGATTGCGCTGTCACCGGATGGCACGGCATGGGTATACCGGGAAGTCTATCAATCCGGTTTGATTATTTCGGAAGCCGCGGAGGTGATCTGCCGGGCCGAAACCGGTGATGAGGTGATTTTCCAGCGGCTTGCCCCGCCGGATTTGTTCAACCGGAGGCAGGAAACCGGACGTTCTGCTGTGGATATCTTTGCAGAAGCAGGATTGTTTTTTGACAAAGCCATGGGGGAACGCATCACTGGCTGGTATGCTGTGAAGGAATACCTGCGTCCCTTTACAGATGAACAGGGGATTTTAACCGCAAAGCTGAAAATCAGCCCGGTGTGTAGAAATCTGATCCGCACCCTGCCAATGCTGGCCGCGGATGACAAAAATCCCAATGATACAGCAAACAATCCCCATGAGCTGACCCATGCGCCGGATGCCCTGCGGTATTTTGCCGCAACCATCCAGCCATCGGGACAGGCATGGAAGCCGGGACAGTATGATGGCGATATGGACGCCTTTCTGTCCTATCAAAGATAAGGAGGAAAGCGATGGAATATGTGATTTGCTGTCTGTGCAGCCTGCTATGCTTTGCCTGTGGCGTGTGGGCGGCAAGAGGTGGCCCACATTTGCCGCGCCGAAGGAAAAAACAGAACGATGCCGGCCTGCCGGATGCAGAGGATGCACTGAGCAGGGATATTGCGGCATTGCTGGCGTATACCGGACCGGGAAAGGAGGAAAACCATGCAGACAGCTGAAGCAGTCTGGAAGGAATATCAGCGCGGTGTGGATTTTAACAACCGGATTGACCTGTATGACCGGGTGAAAACCAATGAGAATTTCTTCATCGGACGGCAGTGGGAAGGATTGAATGTCACCACGTTGGACCCGTTGATTTTCAATGTACTGCGCCGTGTTGTCAACATGTTCATTTCCATGCTGGTTTCGGATGATATTGCTGTGACGGCACAGCCGTTTCAGTCTATTCCTGATGGGGAAATGATGCAGAAAATCATTGACCGTTCGGTAGCATCGGTCATTGAACGCGCCGGCGTGAAAAGCAAAAACCGGTATATGCTGCGCAATGCCTGTGTGGATGGCGATGGATGCTTTTATGTCCGGTTTGATCCGGACAGGGACAGCGGGCAGAGCATTGCCGGAGATATTGAAGTGGATGTCATTGAAAATACCGATATTTTCTTTGGCAATCCAGCTGTGGATGAGGTACAGCGCCAGCCGTATATCATCATCTCCATGCGCCGTTCGGTAGACAGTGTCAGAAAAGAAGCGATGGCAAGAGGGCTGAGCCGCAGTGAAGCGGAAAATATCAAGCCGGACAGCCTTCTGGAACCGCAATATGATGCGCAGGTGGATGATACCGACAATATGGTAACGGTTCTGCTGCGCATGGAGCGCACGGAGGATGGTATTTCTTTCTTTAAATGCACGCAGAATACCGTAATTATGCCGGAAACTGTCACACCGTACCGCCTGTATCCGGTAGCTTATATGAGCTGGATGCGGGTGAAAAATTGCTTCCATGGGGAATCTCCGGTTTCAGAAGCCATTCCAAACCAAATTGCCATCAATAAGCTGTACTCTATGTATGTACAGTGCATCAAGCATGTGGCGTTTCCGAAAATCATCTATGATATGACCCGTTTCCCATCCGGCTATTCCTCTGATGTGGGGAAAGCGATCGGCATGCGGGGCAATCCAAATGAAGCGATTGTCACAGCTTTTCAGGCACCGGATATTTCCGCTCAGGTGATGCCGCTGCTGGAGCAGATGATTCAGGATACCATGGAGCTCATGGGTGCATCCGATGCAACCCTTGGCAATGTCAAACCGGACAACACCTCCGCGATTGTCACAGTCCAGCAGGCAACAATTGCACCGCTGGAGCTGGTAAAGATGGAATTTTTCCGCTTTGTAGAGGATACTGTGCGCATTTTTGTGGATTTAATGCGCGTACATTACGGATCCAGAACCGTATGTATTACCGATGACAATGGTGAGGAAATTGCAGAGCGGTTTGATTTTGATTCTCTGGATACGGCAACGCTGGAACTGAATGTGGAAGTTGGCTCCAGCGCTTACTGGGCAGAGACCATGCAGACTGTCACAAACGACAATCTGCTGGCGCGGGGCATCATCACAGACCCGATTCTGTATGTGGAAAATATTCCGGACAACCAGATCCGCGGCAAATCCCGCCTGCTTCGTGCGTTGAAAGAGCAGAGGGAAAATGGGCAGCTGACGGACATTCAGCCATTGAAGGATAGTACCGCAGGTGTGGGACAAATACAGCAATAGGAATAGAAAGGAGGCTGCTTTATGCAGACAAAAAACAATGCAGCGCCGGAGGCCGGTGCACAGAATCCCGAGGATATGCCATTGATGGACAGCGATGAACAGACCTATCCGGTGAATGTGGATGGGCAGACAATCGAGCTGACAATTGAACAGCTGATTGCTGCAGCTGAACAGGGATTATCTCAGGTAAATACCGCGGCACGCCGCAGCCAGGAGACGGAAAACATGCCGGATGGCAATGTCTATCGCGCTTTTCTGGATGCATATCCCGAAATCAAGCCCGATGAAATCCCGTCAGAGGTATGGGATGCGGCAAACCGTTCCGGGGATCTGCTGGGCGCATACCGTGCGTATGAAATCCAGAAGCTGCGCACGGAGCTGGAGGAGCTGAAAAAGAATGCGGAAAATCGCAAAATGGATGTGGGCTCCGCACGTTCTGACGGCGAAAACAACATCACAGACCCCATCATTCTTGCACTGATGGGAAAGGGCTAAGGAGGTAATTTATTATGGCAGTCAATCTAGCGACAAAATATTCCAGCCAGATTGCGGAAGTATTCACGGCGGGTTCCTTTGTAAAGGGAAAGACATCGACAACCTTTGATCTCACTGGTGTAAAAACTCTGAAGGTATATACACCTGTAACGGTGCCGGAAGTGGATTACACCCGCGAGGGCATGGCACGATATGGCGCTGTGACAGAAATGCAGGATATCGTGCAGGAGCTCAAAATGACCCAGGATAAGGCATTTACCCTGACCATTGACAAGGGCAACTATCTGGATCAGAACATGAGCAAGCGTGCAGCGGACATGCTCCGTTTGCAGATCAATGAGCAGTCTACGCCTGCGGCGGATAAATATGCACTGAAACGCTTTGCCATGATGGCAGGCACCATTGCCACTGCGGAGGAAGCGCCGACCAAGGATACGATTGTCGAGCTGATTTCCACCGGGGCCCAGGCTCTGGATGACAATCTGGTGCCGGAAAGTGACCGCTATGTTTATGTCACCAGTGAAGTATATAAGATGATCCGCCTGTCACCGGAGTTTACCGGGCTGGAGGGCTTAGGCGTCAAGGCAATTGGTAAGGGCGTCTGCGGCGAAATTTCCGGCCTGAATATTGTCCGTGTGCCAAAGAGTTATATGCCGGACGGCTGCTTCTTCATCATCACACATAAAAATTCCGTACTGATGCCGTATAAGATTTCCGATGCCAAGGTACATAATGACCCGGTTGGTGTGTCCGGCGCACTGATTGAAGGCAGACATTATTATGATGCGTTTGTTCTCGGAGCAAAGTGCACGGGTGTTTATGCGCTGGTTCTGGCAGGCAACAAGCTGGCAGCACCGACCATCAGCATTTCCAGCCTGAAAGCAACGGTTACTACGCCGGCTGGAGCGGAGGAAGTGCGTTATACAGTGGACGGCACGGACCCGCGTTATTCCGACAGTGCAAAGGTCTATGCTGCGGCAGTCACGCTGACGGCCGGAACGACCATTCGTACAGCTGCTTTTGCATCGAACCGGTTTACTTCGGATCTGGCAGAAGCTTCCTGCTAAAAAGGCACAAAAATGGCGGGCGCATGACGCGCCCGCCACTGAATATATGGATTTTTTTGAAACAGAAAGGAAGGTGCCTATGACCGGAAGACAGCTGTATGAACAGGCGCTGGTGCTGCTCGGGCTGGAGGCGGAGAATGTTACCTATCTGGAAGATATGGCACCGGGCTGTATCAATCAAATGTTGTGTGACCGCAATTATGAGCAGAATGCACTGCTGCGGGCACAGGGATATGATACCGCCCTGGCCGGGGATTCCCCTGTAGCAGCACTGGACAGTCTGGAGGATGAAATTCCTTATGAGGAACGGTTTGTACAGGAATGCTTTCCCTATGGACTTGCAGCATTATTGATTGCAGAAGATGACCGCGTTATGTTCAACTGGCTGATGAGTGAATATCAACAACATGCGGCATATTATGCGCCATGCACGGAAACCACGATTCGGGGGATGGATGAATGAGCACAGCATATCAGTTTCCTGATGCGGAACCAATACAGGAGCTGACAGTAGAGCGGTTCGCCGGTGTAGATTTTGCAAACCATGCCACCAAAGTGGATTGGTCCCGTTCACCGGATGCCTGCAATATGATCGCCAATGAAACCTATTTTCCGGTAAAGCGTACCGGATACAAGCAAAAGATACGCTTTGATGGACGAATCTATGGGCTACACCGGCTCAATGATGATGTTCTATGCCATGCAGGTACACAGCTCTGGCGGTTGAATCCGGATGAAACCACGGATTTGCTGTATGAGGACATGAATGAAGCGCAGTCTGTATCCTTTTTAATGGAAGGAAAACTGTGGCTTCTGGATGGAAAGACATATCTGGTTTATGATGGGGAAACGGCAAGACCCGTACGTGACGTCGCATTTATTCCGACGACAACCATCGGCAGCCCGCCCGAAGGAGGCGGAACCAGCCTAGAAGCGGTCAATCTGCTGACACCATGGCGTATCAATACCTTTGTCGGAGATGGAAAAAGTACGGTATTCCAGCTGGACAGCAAATTTATTGATCTGGATGAAGTAACCTGCGAGGGATATGAGGTTGCCTCTGTGAATACGGCAGCTGGTACCGTTACCCTCACAGAAGCACCGCCGGATGCCGGAGGACTGGCAAATGTAGAGATTCGGTTCGCCAAGACAACCGAACATATTGACATCAACAAATGCAGGATTTATGGCCTGTATGGCGGACAAAATGATACACGTGTTTTTATATCCGGCAATCCGGATGCTCCAAACTGTGACTGGCAGTCCGGATTATATGATCCAAGCTATTTTCCGGATACCGGCTACACAAAAATTGGTTTGGATGCATCGGCAATTATGGGATATGCAAGACAGTATGACACGCAGATTGTGCTGAAATCAGATGGACAGGATGCGAAACAGTATCTGCGTACCTTCCAGCTGGATGACAATGACAATCCGACGTACCCGCTGAAGCAGGGCGCCGAGGCGGCAGGCGCGGTCAGCGCCTATGCAATTGATGTACTGGATGGCACGCCATATTATCTGTCCCCACAGGGCGTGATGGGCATTTATGGTACGTATGTCACGGAATACCGTACCATAGCAGGCGTATCCCAGCGCATCAATCCAAAGCTGCTCCGGGAAGAGCTGGGAAAGGCGGTCGCCTGCGTATGGGATGGAAAATATTATCTGGCAGTTGGCGGTCATTGCTATGTAGCAGACAGCAGGCAGATGGAAAACAGTATACCGGAATGGTATTACTGGGATCATATTCCGGCGGTTTGCTTTCTTGCAGACGCGGATACCACGGGGGATTTATGGTTTGGGACGGCGGATGGACGTGTCTGCACCTTTAGCCATACCAACGATGTGGATGCATATTCTGATGATGGAGAGCCGGTTGCTGCGCGCTGGGTGACGCCGTTGTCTGCGCTGGGTACATGGGATAAGGGGAAAACCATTTTATCCTGTCAGGCGGCGCTGATGCCGTATGGTTACTCTGGGGCGGATATCTGGTACCGGACAGAGCATCTGTATGAATGGGTGAAAAAAGTGAAGTTTTCCCAGTTTTCCTTTGCGAATATGGATTTTTCCCGGTTTTCTTTCCGTTCAACAGCAGCATCCTATCCGGCTGATGTGCGCAGGCGGATTCGAAGGGCATATCAGTTCCAGATGATCGTGGAAAATAAAAATAAAGGGGAACCATTCGGGCTGCTGGGGCTGACCGTACGGTATATCGTGCGCAAGGCTGTACGCCAGATCTGAGGAGGTTTGACAGTTGGCAACATTCAATATTGATGAATTATATCGTGCTGCCGAGAATAGCAGGCTCAATGCTTTGCAGACAGCACAACAGGAAAGTCTGAACCGGATGCAGTGGAATTTGAAGGACATAGCGGCATCCTACCGTACCAGCGTGACACAGGCTCAGAATGCGGCACGGATTTCTGCGCTGGGACAGGAGGAAAAGCTGGCTGCTGCGGGACTAAGCGGGGGCAGCATATATACCTCGCCCACCACAGGTTATACAGAAACCTCACGCGTTGCAGCGGATAATGCGCTTCGTTCCAATCTAAACAACCTTTCGGTACAGAAGCTGAAAGCAGAACAGGAGGCACGGAACAACAGTGCTTCGGAGATGGCGCAGGCAACACAGACCTACAACAATGGGATGGCGGAGATCAAGCTGCAGCAGGCGCAGTCCAAGATTGACCAGTACAATGCAGACAGGCAGTACACGTATACTGTCCAGAAAACAGCATATGAGCAGGCGATGGCACGCTGGGAAACCTATGGCGTTGTGCTTCCGGCAGATGCGGCAATTTTAGGTGTAAAGGCAGGTACACGGACTGCCAGCAGTACCTACAACAATGCGAAGCTTGCACTGGAACGTTGGAAAGCAACATTATAGGCAAAAATAAAAATCCCGCAGAAGTTTAATCTGCGGGATTTTACATATATAAAACGATATGTTATGCAGTTTTCTTGCTGCCCATAACAAGCTTGAGAAGAACCGGAGTAATCAGCGTTGTTACGATAACAACGAGGATAACCGGACCAAACAGGGAATCCGGAACCAGTCCGAATGCAGCACCCTTCTGGGCAACAATCAGTGCAACTTCACCACGGGATACCATGCCAATACCGACGGAAAGAGCCTCATGATTGGTGAACTTGAAGAGCTTTGCACCGAGGGCGCAGCCGACGATCTTGGACAGGATCGCGATAATCAGCAGCAGCAGAGCAAAGATCAGCAGGCTAACAGTCAGGCCGCTCAGGTCAGTCTTCAGACCAACGCTTGCGAAGAATACCGGGGAAAACAGCATGTATGCGCAGATATCAACTTTTCTGCTAACGTAATTGCGTACGTTCGGCAGATTGCAGAGCAGCAGGCCTGCGAAATATGCACCGGTGATATCAGCTACACCGAAGAAAGTCTCAGAGCAGTATGCAAGAACAAAGCAGAAAGCAAGGCCATAGATTGCAACACGGCGATGCATCTTTTCATTGAATGCATTGTTCAGGTGCTGGAAGTACTTGTAAACAATGAAGCCGACAACAGCAATAAAGACGAAGAACAGAACAATCTTAATTAGAACAGAGACGATCTGTACATCCGGATCGGTAAAGCTGGATACGATAGTCAGCGCAATGATACCGAGGATATCGTCAATAACAGCTGCACCGAGGATGGCAACGCCAACCTTGCCCTGCAGTTTGCCCATCTCACGCAGTGTCTCAACTGTGATACTAACGGAGGTAGCAGTCAGGATAACGCCGACGAAGATAGCTTTCAGCAGATGCTGTGGGTCGCCTTCTCCGTTGAACCACCCCATGTACAGGGCCGCGCCGCCAAGCAGAGGAACGATAACACCTGCCATTGCGATAACAAAGGACGCAACACCGGTCTTCTTCAGCTCCTGCAAGTCGGTTTCCAGACCAGCGGAGAACATCAGCATGATAACGCCGATTTCAGAAAGTACAGTAATAACACTGTCTTCTGTAACGAGATTCAGTACGGATGGTCCAAGAATCAGACCTGCAAGCAGTGCGCCTACAACCTGTGGCATATTAACCTTGCCGGAAGCAAGGCCCAGCACCTTCGTGGAAAGAAGGATAATTGCCAGAACCAGCAGGAAGGTATAATTTTCCATGTTAAACACCTTCTAACATATAATTTTATTTGCGGAGTAGGTTACCCAATGTGATAATCTATAAAATCAATGCATCGTTTCATCTACACTGCGGTTGTATTATACATTGTTTCCTGTATTAAAACAAGGTGAAAAACGCATAGATTTTGCTAGGATTTACCGATGAATGAGAGAAAATCTGACAAAAAATAATCATGCAAATTGTGAAATTTTGACTTTTTCGCTGACTCAAAAGCATTATATTAGAAAATTTGATATGGTGTTCCTGCAGAAAGAAAAAGACCCGGCACAATACCGGGTCTTCCTTGCATAAGTAGTTTGTTCTGTTGGATTACTCCTGAGAAATAGCACCCATCGGGCAAGTACCAGCGCAGGAACCGCAATCAATGCAGGTACCAGCGTCAATAACGTACTGACCGTCACCCTCAGAAATAGCGCCCATAGGACATTCACCAGCGCAGGAACCGCAGCTGATGCAAGCACTGCTAATTGTATAAGCCATAAGAGTAGCACCTCCTGTAATAATTTCATCCTCATTATATCACAATAATGAAAAAAAACAACTCCAAAAAGGAAAAAAACGTGTCCATTTTCAGGAAGTAAATTTTTCTTAGCGAAATCAGAAATTCACGTCTAAAAAGGAAGGAATTGGGTAAAGATGAAGAAAGGAGTAAATGAAAGCGAGGGAGTGGAATGGAATTTCAGGAACCATTTGACCGGAATGCAAAGCGCGTACTGGAGGTGTCTGCACGCCGTGCGGGACTGCTGGGGAAGGATACCGTGGGAACAGAGCATCTGCTGCTGGGACTCGCGGCAAAGCGGAACTCTACTGCGGGCAAAATACTGACACAGGCCGGTGTCAGCAGCTGGCGCGGATTATATTATACAGCAAAAATAACAGGGAGAAGCTTTCCACGGCATAAACCGGAGCATCTCAGCAGAAATTTGCAGATGGTTTTGCGGCAGGCGGCGGGCGCCGCCGGGAATGGGGCAGCTGGAGAAGGGCATCTTTTGTGTGCGCTGGTGAGCTGCCGCAAGTGTACCGCACGACGTGTCATGGAAAAAATGAAGGCGGATATCCCGGCTCTGGAACGGCAGACCGGGATTTCTGTAGCGCAGGAACCTGCCGGCTGGCGTGCCATGGCACGCATGGCGTCCACCTCTACACTGGACCGGTATGCCACTGATCTGACAGAGATGGCGCGGAGCGGCAAGCTGGACCCCGTCATCGGACGTGAGGACGAATTGTTCCGGCTGATGACCATTTTGCAGCGCAGGACAAAGAATAATCCGGTGCTGCTGGGTGATCCGGGCGTCGGTAAAACCTCTGTGGCAGAAGCGCTTGCGCTGGCGATAGCAAGCGGCGCAGTACCGGAAGAGCTGCAGGGTGCGAGACTGGTTTCACTGGATATGGCAAGCCTGATTTCCGGCACCAAATACCGCGGTGAATTTGAGGAACGGCTGAAAAACATCGTGCGGGAGCTAAGCGCTTCGAAGAACATCATTGCCTTTATTGATGAGGTACACACACTGGTGGGTGCAGGCTCTGCGGAGGGCGCGATTGATGCATCCAATCTGTTGAAACCAGCGCTAGCACGCGGAGAAATCCGGTTAATCGGTACAACAACAACAGCAGAATATCATAAAACCATTGAAAAGGATGCCGCTCTGGAGCGGCGTTTCCAGCGTATTGATGTATCAGAACCGGATGAAGCAGGCGCAGAGGAAATCCTGAAGGGGATTGCGCCGCGGTATGAACAGCATCACAGCGTACACATCCATGCGGATGCACTACACGCAGCAGTGGAGATTTCTGTGCGTATCAGCCCGGAACGGCATTTGCCGGATAAGGCGATTGATTTGCTGGATGAAACGTGTGCTGCGGTGCATCTGGAAGGCGGCACGGATATCACGGAACGGGAGGTTGCACGGATTGCGCAGCGTTTCGGCGGATTTTCCGCAGCAGCAAAGGGTGATGCGGCACACAAGCTGCTGCAGCTGGAAAAAGAGCTTTGCAGGACGATCATCGGGCAGGAAGTTGCCGTCAGGGCTATTTGCCGTGCTGTTCGCAGAGGCGGAGCCGGCTTGCGGGATGAAGCCCGCCCGGTGGCAGCTTTGCTGCTGACAGGCTCTACCGGTGTTGGCAAAACATCGATTTGTACTGCGCTGGCGCAGGCGTTGTTTGGCAAAGACGGGCTGATTCGCATCGATCTTTCCGAATATCAGCAGCCGCAGGATGTCTCCCGGCTGATTGGCGCACCTCCCGGCTATAAAGGCTATGGTGACGGCGGACAGCTGACGGAAAAAATCCGCAGAAGGCCGCGTTCCCTGGTCTTGTTTGATGAGGTGGAGAAGGCCCATCCGGATGTTTTGCGTATGCTTTTGCGCCTTCTCGAAGACGGCAGGCTGACAGATTCTGAAGGAAGGAGCGCTGATTTCCGGCACGCGGTTGTTGTGCTGACCTCAAATCTGGGCAGCGGACGGCAGGGACGGAGAGTTGGCTTTTCTTCACAGGAAAACCCGGCGCAGACCCATGCAGAGGAAGAAGCGAGAAGGGTCCTGCAGCCGGAGCTGGCAGCCCGTCTGGATGATATTATTGTATTTTCTGCTCTGACAGCCAAAGACTGTGCCGCGATTGCAGCACAGGAGCTGGCCCAGCTGGCAAACAGATGTCTGGCGAGAGGAACCCGGCTGACCTGGGATGAAAGGGTGGAAAAGCTGCTGGGGATTGTAGACGCCAACCGTGGTGCGCGTGCCGTCCGGGATGAAGTGGCAAGAAAGGTCACAGATCCGCTTGCAGGGCTGCTGTTGTCCGGAAAGGCGGGACAGCAGGTGGAAATCCAGGCGGAAAAAGACAAAATTGTCCTGCTTGTCTCCGAAAGTGAAACCATGCTTTCCGGGGCGTAATATGAATTATGGGGAACGAAAGAGGATAAATATACCTGCTTTTGTTCAAACTGTCGGTTGACAATAAAATGCAGGAGATGTAAAATAAATTACAATTATACGAAACGGCGTTGAAGGGAACGCACAGACTGCAAAAGATATGCCTGCAGAGAACGGATGCAATAGCTGAGAGCATCCGTGGCATATGCGGCTTTGTGCACCGGTCCCGGAGCTCTGCAGGGGAATATGAAAAAGTATCCTGCAGCGTCTTATCCGCGTTATTTGGATAACCGAGCGGCATATTCTGTTTTGTTCAGATATGCAAGCAGGGTGGAACCGTGGGAACCGTTAGCTCTCACCCCTGACAATATTTTGGGGGCGGGAGTTTTTTCTTGCCCCAAGGAAAGGAAAGTATTGTTATGATCAACATTACCCTCAAGGATGGCACTGTCCTGCAGACGGAAGAAGGTTCTTCCTGTCTGGATGTAGCCAAGCAGATTTCCGGCGGCCTGGCACGTGCTGCACTGGCAGCAGAGGTAAACGGTGAAACCGTTGACCTGAAAACCCCGCTGACCGAGGACTGCGCACTGAGCATTCTCACCTTTGATGATAAGATGGGAAAATGGACGCTGCGCCATACTGCTTCCCATGTACTGGCACAGGCTGTGAAGCATCTGTATCCGGATGTCAAGCTGGCAATCGGCCCGGCAATTGACAACGGCTTCTATTATGATATTGATTCTGAGCACAACTTCACACCGGAGGATCTGGAAAAGATCGAAGCCGAGATGAAGAAGATTGTAAAACAGGGCATCCCGATGATCCGTGAAGAGGTTGCGCGCGAGGATGCACTCGCTATGTTCCGTGAAAAGGGCGAAACCTATAAGGTTGAGCTGATCGAAGACCTGCCGGAAGATGCGCTGATTACACTGTACCATCAGGGTGACTTTACCGACCTGTGTGCAGGTCCGCACTGCACCGATACCTCCAAGGTAAAGGCATTCAAGCTGACTTCCTGCACGGGTGCTTACTGGCGCGGCGATGAGCACAACAAAATGCTGCAGCGCATTTATGGCACCGCATTTCCGAAAAAGTCCATGCTGGATGAATATCTGGCTGCTGTCGAGGAAGCAAAGAAGCGTGACCACAATAAAATCGGACGTGAGCTGGAATACTTTACGACAGTGGATACCGTGGGACAGGGTCTGCCGATCCTGCTGCCGAAGGGTGCACGTGTAATCCAGCTGCTGCAGCGCTGGATTGAAGATGAGGAGCAGAAGCGCGGCTATCTGCTGACCAAGACCCCGCTGGTTGCAAAGCGTGATCTGTACCGCATTTCCGGCCACTGGGATCATTATTTAGATGGCATGTTTATCATCGGTGATCCGCACAATGAGGAAGAGGACTGCTTTGCACTGCGTCCGATGACCTGCCCGTTCCAGTACCAGGTATTCCTGAACCGCCAGCGTTCTTACCGCGACCTGCCGATGCGTCTGGGTGAAACCTCTACGCTGTTCCGCAAGGAGGACTCCGGCGAAATGCACGGACTGATCCGTGTCCGCCAGTTTACCATTTCCGAAGGACATCTGGTACTGCGCCCGGACCAGCTGGAGAAGGAATTCCGTGACTGCTTTGAACTGGCAAAGTATTGCCTGGATACGGTAGGCATGTGGGAAGACTGCACCTTCCGTTTCTCCCAGTGGGACCCGGCGAACCCGAAAAACAAGTATGAGGGTACCGCAGAGCAGTGGGAAGAAGCACAGGCTGTTATGGGTAAAATCCTGGATCATCTGGGCATTGATTATGAAGTGGGCGTGGATGAAGCCGCTTTCTATGGCCCGAAGCTGGATATTCAGTATAAAAATGTACACGGCAAGGAAGATACCATCGTTACCCTGCAGGTAGATATGCTGCTGGCAGAGAAGTTTGGCATGTATTATATTGATGAAAACGGCCAGAAGGCTCTGCCGTATATCATCCACAGAACTTCTCTGGGCTGCTACGAACGTACACTGGCATACCTGATCGAGAAGTATGCAGGCTCCCTGCCGACCTGGATGGCGCCAGAGCAGGTACGTGTTCTGCCGGTTACAGACCGTGCTGCTGACTATGCAGATGACATTGCAGCAAAGCTGACCGCAAAGGGCTTCCGCGTGGAAGTGGACCATCGCTCCGAGAAGCTCGGTTATAAGATCCGTGAGGGCCGCAATGAGCGTGTTCCGTACCTGCTGATTGTAGGCGACAAGGATCTCGAAAACAACACAGTATCCCCGCGCCATCGTGCAGAGGGTGATCTGGGGGCAATGTCCTATGCGGACTTTGAAGCACTGCTGACCGAGGTTGTAGAGACTAAGGCGAAAAAGTAATTATTCTTCTGGCTGTTCGAGGGTCCGGCGCAGCATGGTATCGGCGTGGATGCTGACCTGATACAGCACGCCCGGCTCCAATGGCCCGAAGACGAACCGTCCCAGCGTATCGGAAAACGTCACACCGGCAACGGTATCCGGCTGCGCACCGCCGGAGGCATACAGCACCGCAAGGGCATCTGCCAGCGGTTTGCCGTCATCACCGACAATGGTGCCCAGCAGTACCGGACGGTCTGCCGCATGCAGTGTGACAGTGGTTTCTACCTGTTCCCGCTGGGCGGGACGGACATAAAATACAGATTGCATGACCTGCACCTCCTGAATCGGGAAGCATATTCTGTTCCCAGCGTATGATGCATCGGAGGAAAAGGTGCATGCCGAAAGGAAATGAAACACGATGAAAATGAGCAGTATGCTCGGCGCCCGCTTTAAGGAAACTCCGGCGGATTGCCAGCTTGACAGCCATAAGCTCATGGTGCGTGGCGGCTATATGAAGCAGCTGACCACGGGCATTTATTCTCTGTACATGCCGGCAAAGCGCATCATGAAGAAAATTGAAAATATTATCCGTGAGGAAATGGACAAGATTGATGGACAGGAAGTCATGTTCCCGGTTGTTATGCCGGCATCCCTGTGGCAGGAGTCCGGCCGTTATGAATCCATCGGCAGTGAAATGGCTCGTTTTAAGGACAGAAGCGGCCAGCCGGTTGTTCTGGGTATGACCCATGAGGAAGCAGCTGTTCATCTGGCCCGCGGCACCGCACAGTCCTATTCCCAGTATCCGTTCATGATTTACCAGATTCAGACCAAGTTCCGTGACGAACCGCGTGCCCGCGGCGGCCTGATTCGTGTGCGTGAATTTACCATGAAGGATGCCTATTCCTTCCATACCTCACAGGAGGATTTGGAAGCATACTATGAAGAGTGCTATCAGGCATATGAAAACATTTACCGCCGTGCAGGCATCCCGGAGGTTGTAGCCGTCAAGTCGGACTCCGGCATGATGGGCGGCAGTGTATCGCATGAATTTATGCTGCTGACGGACTGCGGCGAGGATACCATCGTTCTGTGTGACTGCGGCTACCGCTCCAACATGGAAGCAGCTGACTGCATCGTGGAAGCCCCGGAAACCGCAGAAGCTCCGCTGGAAAAGGTATATACGCCGGAAACGAAGACGATTGAAGCAGTGTGCGAATACCTGAACGCTCCGGCAAATGCCTCCTGTAAGGCAGTTGTTTACCAGAAGAACATGACGGATGAATACGTAGTGGCCTTTATCCGTGGTGATCTGGAAGTCAATGAAACCAAGCTGCGCAATTTCCTCGGCGAGGAAATCCATCCGGCTGAAATCACACTGGAAAGCGGTATTGTTGCCGGATTTATCGGCCCGGTTGGCCTGCCGGAAGGGGTAGAATATGTCATTGACCAGTCTCTGGCTGCATTGACCAGCTCTGTCTGCGGCGCAAATGAAGAAAATTATCATTACACTGGCTATAATGTCAAGCGTGATACCCCGGATGCCAGGGTTGCTGATTTTGCAAAGACCTATGAGGGTGCGATCTGTCCGGTTTGCGGCAAGCCGCATATCCGTGTCAGCCGCGGCATTGAGGTAGGTAATATCTTCCAGTTAGGAACCAAGTATACCAAGTCCATGGAAATGACCTATATTGGTCAGGACGGCAAGCCGCATTATCCGATTATGGGCTGCTATGGCATTGGTGTTGGACGTCTGTGCGCTTCTGTGTGTGAGGTGAAGCATGACGATTACGGCCCAGTCTGGCCGATGTCCATTGCTCCGTGGCAGGTACACATCTGTGCGATCAAGGCAACCGATCCGCAGGTTCGTGAGACTGCTGATATGCTGTACAAGCAGCTGCAGGATGCAGGCGTCGAGGTAATCTATGATGACCGCAAGGTAAGCGCAGGCAATATGTTCTCGGATGCTGACCTGCTGGGTGTACCGGTTCGCGTTATCGTCAGCCCGAAGACAGTCAAGCGTGGTGCCGTTGAGGTATCCAAGCGCGATAAGTCCATGCGTGAGGATGTTGTACCGGCAGAAGCAGCTGCCTTTGTGGAGAAGCTGGTTCAGGACATGCTGGCTGAGTTCAGATAATTTTAAAACCGATTTTAGGGCACGCTGTGGGGTTAGATGCTTACAGCGTGCTTTTTCCTAGCTGCAAAGCGGTATATTCGGCGCAGCTGGGAATATTTTGTATGTAGAAAGGGAGTGTTATTTTCATGCTCTTACGGGCATTCAAGTTGGAAGGCTCCGGCATTATGACGACAGATGATGCGGTGGAGGTCACCAATGATGCGACAAATTCTGCCATTGAGAGTGTGCAGACAGTCACCAGCTTTTTTCATCTTCCAACCTGGTTTGGACGGCTTGTATTCATCATCATTGCCATTGTTGTTGTACTGATAGCGGTTAAGCTTGTCAATAAGGCGTTCCGGCATACAATTGATACCATGTCAGCGGTAGGGAATACCAGTGTGACCCTGATTTCCTTTATACGGTATGTTGTGCTGACGGGGATCTATTTTATCGGTGGCGTTGTTATTGTTTCTAGTATCCCGGGAGCATCGGATTCCCTGACCGCGGTATTGGCATCCGGTGGCATTGTTGCAGTGATTGTCGGCTTTGCAGCACAGGATACGTTGGGCAATGTGGCTGGCGGCGTGATGATTTTATTTTTCAAGCCGTTTGTCATCGGTGACTTTGTGCGGTATACGGATGTAACCGGCACCATTGAAGAGATCACCTTGCGGCACACTGTCATCCGGACCCCGGAAAATAAGCGCATCATCATTCCCAATGGCACCATAAACGGGGGTGTTTTGGAAAATGCGAACTACGGGGATAAACGGATCTGTGAATTTTTTAACGTGGGCATTACATATGAAAGTGACATGGAAAAGGCGATTGAGATCCTGCGCGATGAGGTGATGAAGCAGCCGCTGCATGTGGATGTCCGCACGCCGGAAAACGTCGCAAAAGAGCCGGAAGTGAAGGTTGAAGTGGTCGAACTTGCAGATTCTGCGGTTGTCATCCGTGCATGGTTATGGGCAGAAGACCAGGCAAGCGCTTCGGCATTGAAATTTGCGCTCAACCGCTCAGTGAAAAACCGGTTTGACGCTGAAGGCATTGAATTTGCGTACCCGCACGTTACCGTTACAAAATAAGGATTTTTCCATAAAAACCTGCTTTGGATACCTCCTGAGCAGGCTTTTTTTGCCGTTTTTTCGAGGAATATATGATTTTTATTATAAAAATACAAATGAAAAATTGATGTTGAAAACGCACAAAAAATGTAAAAATGAATTGTGTGAATTAAATAACGGAAAATAGTTAAATTATGGAACATGCACAAATGGTTTCAGAAAAATTTATACAATATTTATATAGTTTGGATGTTGCATGCTGGAGGGAAAATGTGTATGATATAGCCAAGCTGAAGGACGGAAGTCCGGAAGCAGCATACGGCAAAGTCGTATGAAACCGTTCCAAAGAAACTGGAAAGCTCCGGGCTTTGGAACCTAGCCGAAAGCAGAAACGTAGAATATTGTGCAGGGGAAAACGACTGCAGACAATAATTCTAAAAAAACAGCTTCGTGAATTTTTTGGAGGTGAATCTATCATGTTTCGGTTTTTTGATGAACTGGTAGAAGTACAGATGCATGCGATGCGTAATGAAAGAGTAAGCGACCGCGTCAATGCATGTGCAAAGAAGCACAAGTAATAAACAAGAAGATAATGTTTATTTGGAAATGATTCTAAGGAGGAGTATGCAATGTTTCAGTTTTTTGATGAACTGGTAGAAGTGCAGATGCGTGCAATGCGTAATGAAAGAGTAAGCAGCCGCGTCAATGCATGTGCAAAGATGCAGAACAAGAAGTAATATCCTTTTGGTTTATGAAGAAGGAGTGAAGCGGAATGTTCGGTTATATGAGCCAGCTTATAAAGGCACGTGAGCAACAGCTTCGTCAGGAGAGGGTTGCTTTCGAAATGCATCGTCCGAGATATGAATCTGAAAAATAAACCGATGGATAAAAATACCAACGAGGAGGTGAATGTAATGTTTGAGTATTATAGCCAGAGAGCAAAGATGGTTAGAGACTGGGAGAAGCAGAGATTTCAGGGTACTGCACGTAACAGACACTAAAAAAGTTTACTCTTGCGTATGATTGGTAGCAAGAAGTGGAATCCTTAATGATAAAACAACACGAATGACCGCAATAGCAGGCTGGCGTTAGTTCGTCTATACTCTCAGATGATCTGGGGAGCAAAAGGGTCTGCAGTCATTCGGAAGGAGGATTATCAGCATGAAAAGCAGAGGTTTCTTCAGCGGACTTGTCCAGGCAAGACGCGTAGGGCTTTCTCATGAGCGTCTCGGAGAGCGCATTCGCCGGGAGCATTGGGAAGAGCAGAATAAGAATTAATTGAGAATAAAATAAAACCATCCCAAATCAAAGGGCGGCATTCCAATACCTGACAGATACTGTCAGGCGGGATGCCGCTTTTTTACGCATTTTGTTGTCACATTTTTTGGAAAAAACATGACAGGGTGCTGCTACTGTGGTATGATGGAAAGACGAATGAAGGAGGGACAGTGATGAACTGGGAACGAACCGTCCGGCGGCAGATACGCCGCAGTGCGGATATCATAGGATTAACAACTCTGGCAAGCCTTGGCATCAATTATCTGCTGTATCCGCTGGTACAATTGCTGCCAGATTTTGCAGAGGGGACCATTTGGTATGAGCTGCTGAAGCTGGTTTTATATGTCATTGTCTTTACCATTCCGTTTTCCATTGGGGCAAAGCTTTCCGGTATGTCAGCGCGGGACTTAGTCGGCGAGGAGAAGCCGCCTGCAGAGGTGTATTTGATGACCATTGGCCTTGTATTGGGATGGTCTTTGACAGCAGGCTTTCTCGGTGCGGGAATAGAAGGGATTTTGAACCTGTTTGGGATGACGGAAACTGCAGAGGAATATGTGCTGCCTTCGGGCATGGCAGCGCTGGCGGTACAATTCTTTTCCACGGCAATCGTTCCGCCGATTGTGGAAGAACTGTGCTTCCGCGGTTTTTATCTGAAAACAGCCGAGCGTTCCATGGGGACATGGGCAGCCATCAGCCTGACGGCAATCGGCTTTTGGCTGGCACACTACAGCATTGAGATTTTACCGCTTGCAGTTGGGTTTGGTGTCATTGGCGGCTATATTCGAAAAAGATACGGCTCCCTTTTGCCATCCATGTGCGCACATTTTGCCGTTAATTCGGTATATATGATCATTAATGTCGGTTATGTGGCAGGAGGAGATATGATCGGCGCGGGATTGTCAGTTATCATTTATCTGCTGGAAGTCTTGCTGGGTGCAATCGGTATCGTGCTGTTCATCCGCAGAGGATGCCTGAAGGAAATCTGGCAGGGATTGTTTGGCAGACCGGCAGCATTGCCTGCAGGACAAATCGTATTTGCGGTATTAACGAGTATTCCTGCGTTACTGGTTTTGATTCTGTCTATCTATTTTACATCAGGAAATCTGGAGGTCTTGCATATCTCATGGTGACAGAACAGGAAAAATTTATGAAGGAGGCCCTGCGGCTGGCACAAAAATCTGCTGAAGAGGGAGAGGTGCCCGTAGGCTGTGTAGTTGTCTGTGACGGAAAGATTGTGGGGCGTGGACGCAATCGCCGGGAAACAAAAAAAACTGCCCTGTCCCATGCAGAAATCGAAGCGATTGGGAAGGCCTGCAAAAAGCTTGGTGGCTGGAGATTACACCGCTGTGATTTGTATGTGACGCTGGAGCCGTGCCCGATGTGCGCCGGTGCGATTATCAATGCACGGATTCGAACGGTGTATTATGGTGCAGACGATCTGAAAGCAGGCTCTTGTGGAAGCCTCATTAATTTGTTCGATGTAGCGTATAACCACAAACCGGAGGTTGTACGCGGCCTGATGAAAGAGGCATGCTCCGGCATTTTGACTGCGTTTTTCCGTGAACTGCGGAAAAAACGCAGGCTGGAAAAGCAGCTTGCGCAGCAACAGAAAGAACAAAATGATACAAGCATATAAAAAGGCCGCCAGTCTCTTCGTGAGAAAGGCGGCTTTTGTATGTATTTGTATTATCTCTGCATGATGACGCCGCAAATGATGGCACAGACCAGGCAAATGACGGACAGAATAGAAAACAGAAGCTGGCTACGGAATTTGTTATCCGCTTTTTTCTGTGCTTTTTCGACATTGACAGTAATGCCCTTGCCGAACTGCATGGCACGTCCGTCACGCTTGGCAACGGAATCCTCATCCAGCTTATCAGTTTCCACCGTGAGCTTATTCCAGTCATGGGTCAGGCGGAAATAGAGACCGATTGCGCCGAAAACAAGGAATCCGATCAGGAAAATAATCATAACGGTTTTCATAAAGATACCTCCAGGGAAGGAAAATAGGACAGCATCAGGTGGGTACAGGAATATCCTGCAAATATTTGATACCTGCGCTGTCGGAAAAACAGAAAGCGGATGGAAAATCCATCCGCTTTGTTTCAGTAACCAGTTCTCAGCCCAGCAGGACGAGAATCAGGGAATCAAGTACAAAAATGACTCCAAAAATCTTGGTCAGGTTTGCAAGGAGTGCTTCGATACCGGTAGCCTTATTGGAACCAAAGAAGGTTTCCTGCTGACCGGATACTGCGCCGGAAAGACCCCGGCTCGGTGCCTTCTGCAGCAGAATGGTAACGATCAGAAACAGGCATGCAATCACCTGAATGACAGACAGAATAGTAACAGCCATGAAAAAATCAACCTCCGAAACATGTAAAACAACGGCAAATTTTGTGTGCCGGACTGATATTACTCGACAATAGACCTATAATATCATATATCGGACAGATTTTCAAGGATAGAATCCAGTTTTTTATTGACAAAGAAAAGGCTGCAGCAGAGAAATACGATCAGACCTACCATCGTAGAAAACATAAAATTCAGTTTATCCTGATTCATAAATGACCTACTGTTCAGAAAGGAAAGCTGCTGTCAGCCAAGGGCAATACGTCGTGTGGTAAGCTTGACGCGGTTGCCAAGTGCACTGCCGTGCCTGTTGGTATAACAGGTGCCGGTATTCATGTCGACAATACACAGGCGTGCGCTGCACCAGCCGTAGCCATCTTCCGGTTTTTTCTTTTTTTCCTCATGCTTATATTTGCGGATCTGTTTGATGAGCGCCTTGTCTGGGGCGCTATCCACCAGAACAACCATGCTCAGCATAGAAAAGCTGTGAGAGCGTTCGGTCCATGGGACATAGCGTGCTGCCATATCATTCAGAATGCCGCAATAGAGATCGACAGCATCGGAAGTCAGCTGCGGGCAGACATCAAAATAGCAAAATTCATAGGAGATCGCAGACTTGCCGTTGCGCTGCAGCAGCGTTGCTGTCTCCTCGATCTGCAGGACACCGTACAGCGGAAAACGGCGGTCACCGTATTCTGCATTGGAAATCAAATGGAAATTCTGGCGCATGTCATCCTGAAAAGCGTCCAGATATACAGAGGCATGTGTGTATAAATCCATACGCAAGCCTCCTTATTCAGCAGGGTAAATGCCGTCTTCGGTCATGCGGCGCAGTGCCTTTACGACAATCGGCTTGTCCTCTTGGTAGGTAACACCATACCACTGTGCAGAGGTTTGCAGCACCTTTGCCGTTGCGCGTCCGTCCTGAATCAGGTGGTCAACCGCAAACGGCAGATAATATTCTCCCTTCAGCGGGTTCTTGGGCAGTTCATTCTGCAGGAAGTCGGTCAAACCTGCATCCAGTTCATGGAGGAAGGATGGCGTAAAGCCCCACATGTTCATGGAAACCAGCGTACCTTCCGCGATTTCACCGGCTTCCGGATCGGAAATCACACCAGCCGCATTGCGGGAAATCGCAGTACGTTCCACGATGTCAGTCAGATAGCCGTTTTCGTCTGCTTCACAGATCCCGCGGGAAACAGTGCCATTTTCTGTGAGGGTATTTTCCACACGGTAGCCGATCATGCAGTAACGATATGTTTCGTCATCCTGTGCATCCTTTAAATAGTCATACATGCACTGGAATGCCTCGGAACCATAGAAATCATCCGCATTGATGACAGCAAACGGCTCATCTACGACGCCGCGTATACAGTAAACAGCGTGTCCGGTGCCCAGCGGCTTGGTACGGTCTGCCTGCACGGAGCAGCCTTCCGGCAGCCGGTCCAGGCTCTGGAATACGTAATCTACCTGCATGAGTTTTTCTGCAGCGATGCCGATGCGCTCACGGAATGCATCCAGAAGCTCTTCCTTTATGATGAATACAACGCGGCGGAAGCCTGCCTTCCATGCGTCGTAAATGGAATAGTTCATAATAATCTGGCCATTTGGGCCAACCGGGTCGATTTGCTTCAAACCGCCGTAGCGGGAGCCCATACCGGCGGCCATAACGACAAGTACCGGATTTGCCATAGTAATATCCTCCCTTGTGTTCCTGTCATATCCACAGGAAATATATATTTATTATACGGTATTTGAGGCATGATTACAATAGGACATGTTTCGAGCAAATGGAAAGGAATTGTGAATTTTTATAGAAATTTCGCGTAGGTGAGGTTGCATCTAGTGGCTAAGGCGTGTATCATAGGTACTGAAATAACAAAACCATAACAGGGGAAAGGAAGTTCACCTGTGGATAAAAAGAAAAAATTCAAGTATTACGATGAATATGGCCAGCCTGTGGACGAGTATGGACGTGCGATCAATCCCAAGACCGGCAGGACCTACGAAGAGGAAAGCCGGGATGGATATGCAGACAATCAGGCATCCCGAGAGACGGCGCAGCACCGTGCTCCGACACCGGAGAGAAAAGCATCCGGAAGCGCACGCAGTTCTGGCCCCAGCAGGGGCATAGGCGGCATCGGAAAGAATCGAAACAGCAGAAAACGCAGGAAGGGCCGGAAGCGCCGGATACCGTTGCTGAAGAAAATCCTGATCGCTGTGGTACTGATTTTCGCATTGCTGGTAGCAGATACCTGCTATCTGCTGACGCTGTATGAATATGATGATACGAACGAAAGCAGCCTTGTATTCCATACGGAACAAGGTGTGATGAATATTGCTCTGTTCGGTGTGGATACCCGTGCGAATAATGGCGAAAGCGGCACACGTTCGGATGCTATCATGATTATGAGTGTAAATCCGGCAAACAAATCCGTCAAGCTGATTTCTCTGATGCGTGACAGCTATGTGGAGGTGCCGGGCTACGGCAAGACAAAGATTTGCCATGCCTACAGCTATGGCGGGCCGCAGCTGATGATGGAAACCATCAATGAAAATTTTGATATGAATATTACGGAGTATATGGTGGTAGACTTCGCGCAGATGGCATCCATTATCGATGCAGTCGGCGGTGTTACCGTCACATTGACTGAGGAAGAGCTGGCGGAAACCAATAAGTATATTGATGAATATTGCTGGAGCAATAACATGTCGACGCACCGCATTGAGGCGGCAGGAGAACAGAAGCTGGACGGTATCCAGGCTATGACCTATGGACGAATCCGAAAGGGGGATACTGGCGGCGATTGGCAGCGTACCGAACGCCAGTCTGTGGTGCTCAATCAGGTATTTTCCAAGGCGACCAGCAATCCAATCCGGCTGCTGCGGTTCCTGCATGGCCTGATGCCGAACATCACATCCTCTATGAGCAAAACAGACTTCGTCTATATGGGACTGCGGACGATTGTCCATGGATTCCCGTCTATGGAACACCTGCGGCTTCCGCTGGATAATGAATGGCAATATGGAACCCGCGATGGCATGTCTGTCATTGAGTTCAGCGATGACGTATTGGCAACTCACCTGCGCAATTATATTTTCTATGATATTGATCCGACAGAGGACGATGCCGGATAACAAAAAAACAGCGCTCCCTTTTGAAAAGGTGGGCGCTGTTGCTATTGGGGGAGAAATCAGCCGACGGAATGCTCATCTGGTGTGAAGATGAAGTCAATCAGACCGGAGGTACTGGATGCATTGACCAGCGTAACATTGACACGCATGCCAAGATGGTAGTTTTGGCCGGTATGTTTGCCGAACAACGTCATTCTGTCCGGATCAAATTCAAACCAGTCGTTCTGCATGGTATCCAGACGAACCATGCCCTCCACCATATTGTCAAGCTGGACATATACACCGAAGCTGGTAATGCTGGAAATATAGCCGTCAAAGGTGTGTCCAATGAAGCTGGACATATATTCTGCCATGTACAGCTTTTCGATATCGCGTTCTGCTTCTGCGGCAGCCTGTTCGCGGTCTGTGGACTGCAGGGATGCTTCTTCACAAAATTCAGTCAGCTTTTTTGAACTCTGTTCGCCGGCAAGCATACGGGTCAGCATACGGTGCACAACAAGGTCAGGATACCGGCGGATAGGGGATGTGAAGTGCAGATAATATTTTGCAGCCAGGCCGTAATGCCCTGTGCAGCTCGGTGAATAGCGTGCACGTGCAAGGGAACGGAGCAGCAGAGTCGGAAGCGCCTGCTGTTCTGGATCAGCTGCGGCATGGTCGAGGACGTTCTGCAGCTGATGGGTGTCCGTCAGATCTTTTTCCCGCAGGCGATAGCCAAACAGGCGCGCCTGTGTAGCAAAGGTACGGAGCTTTTCCAGATCCGGGTCTTCATGGACACGGTAAACCGCCGGCATCTGATAGCGGTACAATGCTTCTGCTACTGCTTCATTGGCAACCAGCATAAATTCTTCGATGAGGGACTCTGCGTCACCGCGGCTGCGCTTTGCCACACCGGATGCTTTGCCGTTGCGGTCACAGAGGATGACGGCTTCAGGGATGTTTAATTCCAGTGCGCCGCGGCGCATACGGTTTGCGTGCAGCTCCTTTGCCATGGCATTCATTTCATCCAGGATAGGGGCAAGGTCTTGGCGGAGATGCCGTTCCTGCCAGTCGCCGGAAAGAATTTTGTTTACCTGGTTATAGGTCAGGCGGGCATAGGAGCAGATGACGGAGCGGTGAAAATCGACAGAATATCGTGAGCCATCCTTTCCAAGCTCGACAAAAACAGAAAAAGCAAGGCGGTTGACGCCTGGATTCAGTGAGCAGATGCCATTGGACAGGGTCAGCGGCAGCATCGGGATAACCTGATCGGCATAATACACAGAAGTGCCGCGGCGGTATGCTTCTTTGTCCAGTGGGGAGTCTTCCGCAACATAATAGGATACATCGGCGATATGCACACCGAGGCGGTAGTGCCCGTTGGGCAGTGTTTCGAGAGAAACCGCATCATCGAAATCCTTGGCGGAATCACCGTCGATGGTAAACAGCTTTTGGCTGCGCAGGTCGAGGCGGTTTTCCCAGTCCTTTTCCTGTACGAACAGCGGTATGTTGTCTGCCTGTTCTATGACGTCCTGCGGGAATGGCACGGTGATATTGTGCTCGTACAAAATGGCATCGGCAGCGGCTTTTAAAGTCAGGCCGGAACCGAATACCTGGGTAACCATGCCCTGCGGCAGGTATTTTTCATTGCCGCGGAACAGAACCTTTAACGCAACACGGTCACCGGGATGGGCATCGCCGATGTGTTTTTTGCTGACGACAATTTCCGGCAGCTTGCCGGAGTCATCCCGGAACATGGCCATCTTACCTCGCATGACAATGCAACCGGTAATGTCATCCCGTGTCTGGTTCAGGATGCGGAGCACTTCACCTTCCTGGCGATGGGGTTTCTCTGCCTGGCCACCGCCTTTCCCGCGTCCGCGGTGCGCGGTGGGAGTTTCCTGATGGATACGGATCAGGACACGGTCGCCATGCCATGCACCCTTGTCTCGGTGCGGTGGGATAAAAATATCCGGTCCATTGCCGGATTCCGGACGGACAAAGGCATAGCCGCGCCCTGTCGCACAGAAAATACCCGCGAGACAGCCAAAGGATTCCGGCCTGCCATAGCGGTTGCTGCGTGCGCGCATCAAATAGCCCTCATCGACCAGCTCGGCAAGGACGCGCACAAGCTCGCTGTGCTTGGTATGGATGCCGCGTTTATCCAGTGCACGGATGAGTTCATCCGGTGTGCAGACATTCTGTGCAGTTTCTATAATCAGTTGACGTAAAACGGTATCTTTTTTTACAGCAGTCATGTTTGAAAACTCCATTCTAAAAAGAGAAGCATTTTGTTCTATAATCCTATTATACCAGATTTGGCGGGAAGCGCATACAGGATAGACGGAAAAAAGGCGAAAACTGGTACTATGTTACAAAAATAACAAAAGACAGACTGTTTTGGTTGAAAATCTGAAAATAGGAATTATAATATAAAACGTATGTAAAAAATGTAAATTTTTTCAACGGTTTGTAAGCGTTTTATTTGTAAGCGTGTATACGATCGGGGGATGACTGATAAAAAGAAAGGGGACTGTTCATGTCTGATAAGCTGGCTTCAGCGGCTACGGCCGGCGAAAGAAAATTTTATCTGGATATCATGCGTGCCTTTGCGATTATTTCGATTTCCATGAACCATGCTGTCAACCGTACCTATCAGAATTTCAGCTATTCGTTTTTTGAATTCCGTAGTATTCCGCTGTGGTCTTCCTGGATTAAAGTATGTGCCATTGTCTTCGGACATATTGGCGTACCGTTGTTTCTGATGATTTCCGGTGCGCTGTTATTGAATAAGAAAATGGACGGGGAAACCGATGTGAAGAAATTTTATAAGCATAATTTGCTGCCGCTGCTGATTACGGCGGAGCTATGGTATGTAATCATGTATTTCTTCATTCTTGCCTTCCATACAGACTGGGCTGGGGTGACACCATGGTCTGTTGTGAGCGGGCTGATATCCACGGTTTTCTTCATCAATCAGACAACCATGGACAGCATGTGGTATATGCCAATGATATTATGCCTGTATATGCTGATTCCCTACGTCGTCATGATCGTCAAAAAGGTTCCCTTCCGCATGTTCCTTCTGCCCTGCAGCATCCTGTACCTTGATGAAATGGTGTTCCCTATCATCAACACGGTGATGAAGCTGAATTTTGTGGATATGTCCCTGACTTTTGTACCGAAAGCTTCCAATCTGTTTTCGATCTATTTCCTGTATCTTTTGCCGGGCTACTGGCTCAGCAGGGGCGGACTCAAACGCCTGCGGGGACGTTACATTGCGGCAGGCGCTGTGCTGAGTTTTCTGTGCTGCTGTGTCTTCCAGTTTTACGCCTATAGCCGTCCGGTACAGGCAACTATTGACTATGACTTTGTGCTGCTCCCGGTTCTTGCGGTATGTATCTTCGAGCTGATCCGCCGCGGAGGGCATCTGCTGGAAAAATTCCAGCGTCCGATTACATATATGGCCAAAATCTCCTTTGCGGTTTATTTTGTCCATATTCTGATTATGTCACTGCTAGAATGGTATTTTCCGTATGGCAACTGGTGCAAGCCGCTGGCGATGCTGTTTCTCGAGGCGGTTTCCATTGGAGGCAGTGTTGTGATCATCAGGATTTTCTCCAGAATCCCGTTCTGCAAAAAATATCTGTTTATGGTAAAGGGATAAGCAAAGTAGAATGAGCGCTGGGGTAATCCAGCATGCATACAGGGGCGGACACAGTCCGCTCCTGCGGTATTTTTGGCAAACAAAAACGGCTCCGTCAATACGAAGCCGTACGCTACCTGATTTTACTCTCTCTATATAAAATCATTTGATTTTATATGGAACACAGACCTCACAACAGAAACAAGATTGAACACTGACAAAAATTCCGGTATGGAGAGAAAAACAATATCTGAATTGATTTGCCGCTCAGCCGTTTGTCGGGTGAGACGGAATCTGCCATTGTCAGGATCAAATCAAATTCCTCCTGCAAAACCAAAAGTGAAGCATCGGTGCGATCTCTATTTCATATGCTTTTACGACACAAGGGACAATTCTCATTTCTGGGGTACGCCCCATACGCTGCCCGGTTATCTGCTCGACAGATGAAAGAAATCTATTGTCCGGAAGGAGGTTCCCCTGCTGATGCAGGCATCCAACGGGAACAATCTGTAGCACTGGAATTCAGAATCAATTTCATTCATAAAGAAGAAACGTAGGTTTTGCGGAATGTGTATGTTTGAAAAATTTACCCGGGAGGCTGGCGGATCGATTAAGCTGCCAGTCTGCTGCGAGCCCTGCTGTTCCAAAACTGATCTTCGACTGCCATCGGACTCACCTGCTTTCTCTAAAAACGAAGTCAGCTTTTGATCGGAAAAATTGATCTTTTCCAAAGGTTTTGCTTAGCCCATTGGACTCATCCCTTCTAAAATAGTGGAAGTGGATTGTTGGAATACCCAAATGTTCAACAGATTATCTGCCCATGGGACTCACCACTTTCAATCATATTATAAGAATCAGCTATCGGTATTTCCGATATGTCTTAGCTGTTCTTTAATGTGAATATATATTACCATGAAAACGTGTTTTTGTCAATAACATTTTTAACTTTTTTGCGAAAAAAGAGGTGGAATTATAGAGAAAGGAAAGAAAATTTGAATTTTTTTGAAGATATATTGATTCCTAGACGATGTTGTGCTATACTAAATATGTTGAGGGTCATACATAAGAATACAAAGAGTTGAATTGAGAATATTTGATTACGAATTGTATTTAAAAATGTAGGACTGGACGGCTCTGTACCGGCTGCGGAAGGGATTCCCGCTGTGCATGGCCGCTTTTTTATGGCAAGGGGACGGCGGGATGGAACTATCGGCAAATTGCGGTAAACATCTGACGGAAATTTTTAAAATTTGTTCTCTTTTCTTCTCGCATATGATGCGGGTTTGACGTATAATAAAGGGTAATACAATGACGGGTTCCTGCCCGCGACTCTGAGAATATCGAGGTTTCTGATTTTATGAATAAATTGAATGTGGTTGTGGTGTTCGGTGGTGTTTCTTCCGAGCATGACATTTCCTGTATCTCTACAGCATCCATCCTGCGGAATACGGATGCGGAGAAATATAATATCTACCCGGTTGGTATCACAAAGTCCGGCAGCTGGATGCTGTTTGAATCCACAGACTATGACAGCATTGAAAATGGCAGCTGGGAGACCAGCGGCAAGACGGTTCCGGCTGTGATTTCCCCGGACCGCCAAAACCACGGCCTGCTTGTCCTGCGTGACAGCGGTATGGAGATCATCCGTGCAGACTGCGTATTCCTGGTTCTGCATGGCATCGGCGGAGAGGACGGCACGCTGCAGGGCCTGCTGGAGCTGGCACATATTCCGTATGTCGGCTCGGGTGTGGCAGCGTCCGCGTGCAGCATGGATAAGAGCCTGACCAAGATCATTGTCCAGCAGGAAGGTGTCCGTCAGGCGGCCTTTTATCTGGCGCGCAGCAGTGACTTCCGTGCGGACCCGGCTGCTGTCTGTGCTGCTGTGGAGCGGCAGCTGGGTGTTTATCCGGTTTTTGTTAAGCCGTGCAGCGAGGGCTCTTCCGTTGGCGTTTCCAAGGCAACGGACCGCGCATCCCTGATGAAGGGGCTGGAAGATGCTTTCAAATACGATTACAAGGTTTTGGTAGAGGAATTTATTGACGGACATGAGATCGAGGTTGCCGTCTTGGGCAATGAGAATCCGACGGCAACGGTAGCCGGTGAGATCGCACCGAGCCAGGAGTTTTACACCTTCGAGGCAAAGTATGTGGACGGCACCTCCGGCTTGTACATTCCAGCGAAGATCAGCGACAGTGCAATGAACAATGTACGGGAAGCCGCAGTGCGGGTTTACCGTGCGCTGGGCTGTAAGGGCCTGTCCCGCGTCGATTTCTTCTGCACCTATGCGGATGATGAGATTGTATTTAACGAAATCAATACCCTGCCGGGCTTCACCAGCATCAGCATGTATCCAAAGCTGCAGGAGTATATGGGTATTCCGTATGGAGAGCTGGTTGACCGGCTGATTGCCCTTGCAATGGAGCGATATGATGGATAACAGAGCAATAGGTGTTTTTGATTCCGGCCTTGGCGGACTGACCGCAGTGCGTCAGCTCCACCGGGTTATGCCGAATGAAAATATTATCTATTTCGGTGATACCGGACGGGTGCCGTATGGTTCCCGCAGTCGGCGCACCGTTTTGAACTATGCCAGACAGGACGTCGCGTTCCTGAAACAGCATAACCTGAAGGCAATTGTGATTGCCTGCGGCACCGTCAGCTCACAGGTGCTGGGCGATATCAAGTCGGAAAATACTGTCCCGATTGTCGGCGTTGTGGAGCCAACCTGCTATGCAGCGATGCAGGAAACACGCAATAACCGCATCGGCATTATCGGAACAAAGGGCACCATCCGCAGCGGGGCATATGAAGCCAAGCTGCATACGCTTGACCCTTCGGTACATACGATTGCCCGCCATTGCCCGCTGTTTGTCCCGCTGGTGGAAGCAGGCCGTTTCCTGCCGGATGATAAAGTGACACAGCTGGTTGTGGAGGAATATCTCACGGAAATCCGTGATTTTGGTGTGGACACGCTGATTCTGGGATGCACACATTATCCGCTGCTGCGGGATGCTATCCATGCTTTTATGGGTGATGACGTAGCGCTGATCGATTCCGGCGCAGAAGCCGCAAAATATGTGCGCAGATTCCTTGAGCCGGCACAGTCCGGGCAGGGACATACGGAGTATTATGTTTCCGACGACCCGGACAGCTTTGACGAGTATGCAGAAATGTTTTTGGGTGAACCGGCAGGTGTGCGCGCACAGCTCGTCGATATCGCATCGTATTGATGGAAAGGAAAATGATTATGGAAGCTGAACAGGGGACATCTCTGAAAAAAGACGTTATCATTACCATTGCCAGTCGGCAGGATTTTGAAGGCTGTGAACCGGACCAGATTGATCTGATCACAGCAGGCCGTCTGTACCGCCGCAACGGGAAATATTTCATCTCCTATGAGGAGAGCGAGCTGACGGGTATGGAAGGCACGCGCACAACGCTCAAGCTGGAGGACCGCCAGGTTACCATGACCCGTACCGGCACGCATCCGGCGCAGATGATGTTTGCAGAGCATAAGAAGCATATCGGGCTGTACCAGACAGAAATCGGTTCTATGACGATTTCTACCCATACCTCCCAGCTGGTGAACACCATCGGCGAAAATGGCGGAAATCTTGCCATTGACTATACGGTGGAAATTGATTCCGGCCTTGCCGGTACACACCGGTTTGAAATGGCAGTGACTCCGTCCAATACAAACAGCCATAAATCGTAATAAAAGAAAATATACGGGCGGATTGCCGACTGCAGGATATGCGGATTTCTTCTGGCCGCGCGGTTGACGCGGACATCCCGGAAGGCGAGTCCTATTCGGCAGCAGTTCCGCCCGTTTCAGACGCTTGATAGAAAATACGTTAAGAAAGGCACGATGATATGAATTTAATCGAACAGGCAAAGAAGCAGGCAGCAGAAGCTGTCCTGGACGCATATCACGCCGCAGTTGCTGCAGGTGAACTGCCGGAGGGTGACGTACCGGCAGTCGCTGTGGAAATCCCGAAGGATACGAAGAATGGCGACTATGCATCCTCCTTTGCCATGCAGTGCGCACGTGCGCTGCATATGGCACCGCGTAAGATTGCAGAGGGCCTGACCGCACATATTGCGCTGGATGGCACCTATTTTGAGGAAATTTCCATCGCAGGCCCGGGATTTTTGAATTTCCGCCTTGGCAAGCAGTGGTATGCAGATGCCGTGAAGCTGGTTGCTGATATGGGCCAGGATTACGGACGCGTGACTGCGGAAAAGCCGGAAAAGATCATGGTTGAGTTTGTTTCCGCAAATCCAACCGGCCCGATGCATATGGGCAACGCCCGCGGCGGCGTACTGGGAGACTGTCTGTCTGAAGTACTGAGCTGGGCGGGACATGATGTTACCCGCGAGTTCTATATCAATGATGCAGGTAATCAGGTTGATAAGTTTGCACATTCTGTAGAGGGCAGATATATCCAGCAGCTCAAGGGCGAAGATGCCATTGTATTTGAGGAAAGCTGGTATCAGGGAGCAGATATCAAGGAGCTGGCTGCCGATCTGGTCAAGCTGCATGGCGACAAGCTGCTGGACATGGACAGCGAAGAACGCCGCAAGGTGATAGTGGAATACGGCCTGCCGACCAATATCTCCCGTATGCAGCGTGATCTGGAACGCTATAAGATTCATTATGATGTATGGTTCCGTGAGAGCGGGCTGCATGATTCTGGCTATGTAAAGGAAACCGTTGACATGCTGACCGCAAAGGGTGCAACCTATGAGAAGGAAGGCGCTCTGTGGCTGCGTTCCACCGATTTCGGCTGTGATAAGGATGATGTTCTGCGCCGCGCAAATGGTTTTTATACCTATTTTGCAGCAGATATTGCATATCATAGAAACAAGTTTGAAAAGCGCGGCTTTGACCGTGTCATCAATATTTGGGGTGCTGACCACCATGGACATGTACTGCGTCTGAAGAGCGCACTGGATGCCATCGGGCTGGATGGCACCAACCGTCTGGAAATTGTCCTGATGCAGCTTGTCCGCATGATGCAGGGCGGCGAGGTTGTGCGTATGTCCAAGCGTACCGGCAAATCACTGACACTGCGTGACCTGCTGGATGAAATTCCGGTAGATGCAGCACGGTATTTCTTCAATTCCCGTGCAGCAGAAACCCAGATGGAATTTGACCTCGACCTGGCTGTGAAGCAGGACAGCGACAACCCGCTGTACTACTGCCAGTATGCACATGCGCGTATCTGCAGCCTGCTGGCAAAGATCGAAGCGGAAGGCGTTGCTGTACCCGATACCGCAGACCTGACGGTCCTGAGTGAAGCGGAGGAGCTGGCTCTGGTCAAGCAGATCAGCCTGCTGCCGGAGGAAATCACATCTGCCGCTGCAGAGCGTGATCCGTCCCGCCTGAATAAGTATGCGGTTGCACTGTGTGCACAGTTCCATCGTTTCTATAATGCATGCCGTATTAAGGAAGCGGAGGAAAATGTGCGTGATGCGCGTCTTGTATTGTGCCGTGCTGCACGCCAGACGATTTATAATGTATTGACCATGATCGGTGTAGACGCACCGGAACATATGTAATACGCCTTTTACGGGCAGAAGGAGAGCTATGGAACCCGTTCCTTTATGTAGTGGGGAAGTCATTTTAACATTGGAAACACCATCGCAGATGATGTCGGTGGACTGGAAACATTGCCGTGTGTCCTCATTTGTTGTGCCGGATGCCATGAGCATTGCCGTGGTCAGAAGCCATGCGGGCGGAAGGCCGGTAGGCATGATGATTTATGCGGACGGATGGAATCCGGAAGAGGATATCGGCGCGGAATGGCCGTCGGAACGGTTGATTGGGCGTTTCCGCAATATCGTCAGCCGCGCAACACATGCCAAAGCAGATTTTATTTATATCCGCATGCGGCAGAATCTGCATGTATTGCGTGCAGCTGTACTGGCTGTCACAGACCAGTCTGGCCTGGGGATTCTTGCGGAATTGCCGGTGGATAAGGATGGACGCACACCGGATGGCTCCTCGGCACTGGCGGTGATGGGTATTTTGCAGCGCATCGGCGTTGCGGGTGTCATCCTCAGCGGTGAGCCGGAGGATGTAGATGATGCCATTGCAGAGCTTGCACCGTATGCGAATGTTGCGCTGGGTGTTTCGGCAGAGCCGCAGGAGCTGCAGCAAATGCAGCATCTGAGTAGTGTGGAGTTTTATCATACCAGTGATCTGGGCGCAGTAGACAGGATACTGCAGCGTGCACCGGAGAGCAATGCTGGAAATGAACCGGAAGCCGATGATGATTATATCCTTGCACCGGTTGGCCAGCACACACATTTTGTGGATGCGACGATTGATATTTCTGATCCGATTGATATGGAAGACAATTTTGGCGAAAACCTGCTCGATCTGGAAGACCAGTGGTCCGGTGCATGGAAACTGGAAATCAGCACGCCGTATGATGTACATCTGCTGGCGGAAAACCAGTACATGCTGGAACGGCCGGTTTGTCTGGAAGCAGAGAATCCGGAGCTGCTGGAACAGGCACTGCGTGTTTTTGACGGTATTGCGCTATATGATGGAACATGGGAACTGGATGAAGATATTTTTGATTACTTCCGCCAGCATTATGGGCTGGTAGCGTTGTAATCAATGGAATGTGGAGCCGCAGGCGGAAAAGTGGAATACTTTTCCTGCCTGCGCTTTTATCATCTGTAGGAAACTGTTTGGAAATTTGACACGAAAGGGGAATCTGTTGTGAATAACTGGACTGAGGTGACAATCTGGACATCGACGACAGGTATTGATGCCGTTACCGGTATGCTGATGGATTTGGGAATGGATGGATTTGTCATTGAAGATGCACAGGATTTCGAGAATTTTTTGCAGGACACAGAGTTATACTGGGATTATGTAGATGAAGATCTGGCAAAGGAAAAGAAGAATGCGGAAACCAATGTCAAAATCTATATAGAGGACAGCCCTGCCGGTGCAGAAACGCTAGCACAGGTAAATGCCGGGCTTGCAGAGATCCGTGCACGGGATACGGAACATGCCTTTGGCCGTTGTGTGGCAGAACTGGCTTCCATTCATCAGGAGGATTGGGAAAATAACTGGAAACAGTATTTTAAGCCGTTCCGTGTAGGTGAAACCTTTCTGATTAAGCCGTCATGGGAAACCTGTGAGCCGGAAGAAGGCAGACGGATTCTGGAAATTGACCCATCTTCCAGCTTTGGCACGGGCACACATAATACCACACAGCTTTGCATCTGTGAGCTGGAACGTCTGGTGAAGCAGGGGCATCGGCTGCTGGATATGGGCTGTGGCAGCGGTATTTTGTCTGTAGCTGCACATATGCTGGGTGCAGAAGATATTGCAGCGGTTGATATTGACCCGAATGCAACGCGCATTGCAGCAGAAAATGCACAAAAGAATGGCTTTGCGCTGTGCACCCATGTGGGTGACGTGATTGGCGATGCAGCGCTTTCGGAAGCCATTGGGGACAATTATGATATTATTGTTGCAAATATCGTAGCAGATGTTATTATGGGAATGCAGCATATTCTCAAGGACAAGCTGAAACCGGAGGGCACATTGATCGTATCCGGTATTATCGCACCGAGAGCAGATGAAGTGCAGCAGTCCTTGCTGGATGCAGGCTTTGTTTTGGAACGCCGCGACCAGTCCGGTGACTGGGTTGCGATGACACTGCATCAGGCATAAATTTTTCTGATGATAACCGAAAAGGAGGCACAGCAATGCGCAGATTGGTAAAAATAATACTGGCTTTAGCAGTTGCTGCTGCCTTGGTTTGGGTTTTAAAGGGAAAGGCTCCAAAACAGGAGGAGATTTCTCTCGCACAGACGAATGTGGAAGCTGCCAATGAACTGGCAACTGCTTATGCGGAGGGACGGGATACGCTGCTGTTCCATAGCCAGGAAATCGATGAAAAGCAGGTATATCATCTGCTGCAGGCACAGGACCCATATTATTCGGCTCTGTCTGCGGCATCCTTTGAGGATGGAAGTCTGCAATTGACCTATGAGGTTCCCAGGAGGAAGGAACAGGAGCAGGGGCTTGCGGCAGCGCGTCAGGCAGGTGCGCAGGCTGCTGCAGAGCAAACCTCTATTACCGGAAAGCTGAAGGAAATCCATGATGCGCTAATCCGCAGTTGTGTGTATGAGGAAACCGGAGAGGAACGTGTACAGATGGCGGCGGGAGCAGCAGAGGATGGCACTGCTGTCTGTGCAGGCTATGCGCGGGCATTCAGTGCGATGTGCGATGGTGCAGGCATTGACGCCTACTACGTAGAAGATGATGACATGACCCACGCATGGAATGCCGTCCGTCTGTATGGGGAAACATACTTTATTGACTGCACCTATGATGATCCGGTGCCGGATCAGGGGCAGCGCGTTGGAGATGCATATTTTATGCTGACAGCAGATGAAATGCGTGAATCCCATACGTGGGATGAACAGCTGTATGAGGATTTTCTGGACAGCCAGTACCCGGAAAATTTTGAATATATCCAGCGGATGCAGGACTTACAGCTTGCTGACCCGGCATTGCGTGCCGCAGATACGGATAAGGATGCAGAACAGAAGGAGCTGGATGCATTGAACCAGACTTTGGGAACAACGCTGGCGAAATCTGTTGTATACACAAATGAGGATGGAGAGGAAGCCTGCATGACGCGTGGCGAGTTGTATCGCCTTGGTTATGAAGCGTTGTGGGATGATGTGGATGGACGTCATCGAATTGAGGATTTGATTGACAGTTATATTGTTCCGCTGATTCCCGCACGCAAAATGGGATTTTAATTCGCCTGGAAAAAACTTTTTAATTTTTTGAAAAAAACTGTTGACAATTGGCGGTTCAGGAGATATAATAATCATCGTCATCTGACGAGGGCAACCCGATGTCAGGATGATTTCAATATGGCGGTGTAGCTTAGTTGGCTAGAGCGTCCGGTTCATACCCGGAAGGTCATAGGTTCAAGTCCCATCACCGCTACCATAAGGCCCGTTGGTCAAGCGGTTAAGACACCGCCCTTTCACGGCGGTAACACGAGTTCGATTCTCGTACGGGTCACCAATGGAAGTTTAGCTCAGCTGGGAGAGCATCTGCCTTACAAGCAGAGGGTCACAGGTTCGAGCCCTGTAACTTCCACCAGGTTAGAAAAGCACTTAGAGAAATCTAGGTGCTTTTTATTTTGTCA
>JAJPXP010000044.1 GCA_021205365.1 Clostridia bacterium | reverse complement strand
GAGAACATCATTAGGCGTTACGATTGAGTACGAAGTGGACAATTATCTTAACTTACGTTTCATGTGGAATGTGATAGGTTAAACAAAAGAGAAATATATGAATAAATTTAGTTTTATTATCCCAGTATATAATTGCCAATCATATTTATCAGATTGTGTTAAGGGTATTCAAAAGATTGGATTAAGCAATTACGAAATTCTTCTTATTGATGATGAATCAGAAGATAATTCAGGGAAGATATGCGATTCACTGGCAGAAGCTTACAGTGAAATTAGATGTTTTCATCAGAATAATAGTGGTGTTTCTTCGGCCAGAAATAGAGGCATTGATCTGGCAAATGGAGATTATATTGTTTTTTTAGATGCTGATGACAGTATCAATTCAAGCAAACTATATGACTTAACTGAGATAGTCAATACTGATCCCTCCATTGATATGGCTATCTTTGGTTTGTCATTCGACTATTATTATAGGAAAAAATGTTATCGTAGCGATGAATTAAAGCCTCCGATAGTTGGTAAGATACAGAGCAGCAAGTGGATAAAAAAAATATCAGAACTGTATGATGCCAATGCCATTAGTCCTATCTGGAATAAGATTATTAAGAGGAGTGTTTTAAGAGACAATGATCTCAGGTTTAAGGAGAATATGTTTCTTTATGAAGATATGGAATTTTCTCTGCAATGTATGGCTCATTGTGATTTTATTTATTTTTCACCAGAAATTATTTACCACTACCGTCAGCCAGAAGATGAAGGCAACGCAGGACGCAGATTGAAGAAAATTGAACATATTTCGTTGTTGATCGACCAGATAGAATCTGCATTAGATGAATTAATTAAAAAACAGCACGTTGGTGCAAACGAAGACCAGATTAAAAATATTCTAATCGATTTATATTTGGTGCTGGTAAAGGAGAAAATCTCCGCTTCAAATAAAGAAGAAATATGCATAATCTGTGATGATTTTTCGGCTTGGCTTGAAAAGAGAACCATACAGATTTCGAACGAACATAAGACATTTATCGATTGTCTGTTGAATCAGAAAGTATTTCATCTAATGTTTAGACGAAATTATATAGCCATTCGGCATAGAATTGCTGTCAGGGTCAAAAGTATGAAATGGTATCAAAAGAAAAAATTAGGAGGCTGAATTTGATAAAGAAACGACAAACAGAACTGGATATATTGCGAATATTGGCATTGCTTGCTGTTATATCTGTTCATTGTACTGGGATGGGAACTGATAATATTCCTGTTACAGAGCGTAATAAGCAGATATTAATTTTTTTTGATTCCATTGTTACATGGCAGATTCCGATATATGTGAGATTTCAGGGCGTTTTTTTCTTGATCCAGAAAGGAACATGCCCTTCCAGAAGATATTAAAATCAATAAAACGCATTATAATTGCTTTCGTGTTCTGGGATATCGTTTATCAGGTGTTCTATCTGCTTTCTGGTACATATGACAGAATGAACTGGAAGGGTATTTTAACACAGGCTATTTCCGGACCATACCATTTTTGGTATCTGTTGATGATAGTTTGCATGTACGCAATTACACCGTTCTTACGAAAAATTACAGAAAACAAGCGATTAATGGAGTATTTTATTATCCTCTTTTTCTTATTTGAATTATTGAACGGTTACGGCACAGAACTTCCAGTCATCGGCAGTACAATAGCTGAGATTTTGACCAAAACAAACTTCCACTTTGCGCTGGGCTATTCAGGATATTACATCTTGGGATATTATATTTATAAGTATAGCATACCAAAGCGATTTGAAGGCTTGCTTTACGGACTAGCGGTGGTCTTAATTGTTGCAGCGAGTGTAGCAACAATTCGCCAATCACTGATTGAAGGCGCAAATAATGAATGGTATACTGAATATTTAAAACCAAATATCATCATTGTGGCAACAGCGATTTACACTGTTTTTATGAAGCGTATCAGTAAGCATCAATTTTCAGAAGTAATGATTAAGTGGGTAACTAGACTGTCGGAATATAGTTTTGGAATATATCTGATCCATGCTTTAGTGATTGAATTGATGGGGCTTGCAGGCTTAACTCCAGTCATGGTTAACGCATTTGTCATGCATCCGGTTATTGTTTTGCTCGCATTTGCAATTAGTAGTATTATGGTTTGGCTGTTAAGAATGATACCTTGCGTTGGGAAGAAAATAACCTGAATTTGGAGTGAAAATATGGACATTGATTTTGTGATTTTATGGGTGGATGGAAATGATCCGAAATGGAAAGCAGAGAAGAGAAAATATCAGCCTCAACAAAAGAGTGAGAACAGCTCCGCAAATCGTTATCGCGATTGGGGCTTGCTCCCATATTGGTTTCGTTCGGTTGAAAAATTCACTCCATGGATACGTAAGATTCATTTTGTGACATGGGGGCATTTTCCTACATTTTTAAAGCTAGATGCTCCAAAACTTCATATTGTCCGACATGAAGAATTCATTCCAGAAGAATATCTGCCTACCTTTAGCTCCCATGTAATTGAAATGAATATTCATCGTATTCCTGATTTGGCAGAGCATTTTGTATATTTTAATGATGATATGTTCATGCTTCGATTGTTTAAACCTGAGGATTTCTTTCAAGACGGACTCCCATGTACATATGGCGGTGAGGTGCCGATTGAGCTTGTAGGAAATATTGGTACATGGCAGCATGCTGCAGTTAATGACCTAGGCATCGTAAATGCGCATTTTCCTAAACGTGAGTCTATTGAAAAATATCAAAAAAAATATATAAATAAAAAGTATCGCTGGAAGGACAACCTGCGGACACTGCTTTTGGAAAAGTTACATCCAGATTACTTTACTGGTTTCAAAAATCTCCATGCTCCAGCTGCATACCTGAAAAGTGCGTTTCAAGAGGTGTGGGATGCAGAACCGGAAAAGCTGGATTCTACGTGCAGAGATCGTTTTAGGACAAACGACAATGTGAATCAATGGGTAGTGCTTTGGTGGCAGGTTGCCAGTGGGAAATTCTCTCCGACTGTGATCGATAATCTGGTGGAGTCGATTCGTCCTGACACCATTGATCATTTATGCTCTGCTATCGAAATGCAGAGTCATGATTATATCTGTCTCAACGATTCAGAGGAAGCCATTGACTTTGACGTGCTGGCAACCCGATTAACTGATTCTTTCGAGAAAGTATTGTCAGAAAAGAGTGGCTTTGAATTATGAAGAAAAAGATTATTTTTGTAACAAAAGCATTATGGATTGGTGGGATTGAAACGGCACTGGTCAACCTGCTGAATTACTTTGACTATGAGAAATATGATGTTACGCTGCTGGCTCTTCATGCCGAGTTGGATATGTTGGATCAAATACACCCTAGTTGCAGGGTGCTAATTGCTGATAGAGAAAAGACTTATACTTTTGAGGAAAACTATAAATATAGCCGTCTTTATCATATGACGGAGGAAACCGATTCTCCGTCCAAACTACATAAGATGATGATGTGGACTGTTCCGCCAATCAAATGGATGGAGAATCGGCTTTATATCCGCTATATTCGCAAGTTGATGAGCGAGGAATTCTTTGATATCTGTATCATTTACAGCGATGCGGCTGCAGAAACAGCCATTAGGGCGATCAATGCGGATAAATACTTAATGTTCTATCATCACGGTGCTATGCGTCATGTTTACCATGATGAAATTGCTTATAAGAAATGTGATAAGATTATCGCTGTTTCCGATAATCAGGCGAATGAGTTGAAGAAGTTTGTTTCCTCTGCGGCGAACAAGATTATTTCTATTCACAATCTGACTGACGTCGAAACAATCCGTGCCAAAGCAGCTCAGTCTACGGTTGAAACCTTTGACAACGCGAAGTTCAACATTGTTTCGGTTGGTCGTGTTTCTCGCGAAAAGGGTATGGACATTGCTATTCATGTATGCGCAAAACTTGTGAAGGAGGGATTCGAGCATGTGCGTTGGTGGATTGTCGGAAATGGTCCTGCTATGCAAGAGATCCGTAATGCTATTGCTGAGACTAATATGGAAGATTATATAATTCTGGTTGGAATGAAGGAAAATCCATATCCATATATAAAAAATGCAGATTTATATGTTCAGCCGAGTCGGTTCGAGGGGTATCCGATGACAATTTTGGAAGCGCTGGTGCTTGGTCAACCTGTCGTATCTACAAACAATAATGGACCAAATCAAATATTAGAAGATGGTGTAACAGGGCTTTTACGACCAATTGATTCGGATTTGATTGCTGATGCGGTTAAACCTCTCATAGAAAATAAAGATATTTTAGATAGGATGAAACATAGCGTAAATCAATTAGATTTTGAGAAGCAAAATAAGCAGTATATTCTACAGTTAGAAGAATTATTGTAATACATGAGGTTAAGAGGGACAAAAATGCGCAAGGCAAGGTCAATGCAATTTAATACATTTATAAATATTATGTCAAGTGTTGGTGTTTTGGCAGTTAATATCAGCGTTAGTTTTTTTCTCTCGCCGTATATTATTCGTACAATCGGCATTGAGGCAAATGGTTTTGTAACGCTGGCTAATAACTTTATTACATACGCTGACATAATCGTTATGGCATTGAATGCTATGGCCGCTCGATTTATTTCGATAGCATACATTCAGAAGGATTATGAAAAGGCAAATTTGTATTATAATTCTGTGTTTTGGGGTAATCTAATAATCGATGCTGCCCTTTTGATCCCAGCTACAGTTTTGGTCCTTTGGCTGGATTCATTCGTTAATGTTCCAACAGAGATTTTGTTTGATGTTAAAATCCTTTTTGCCATTATATTTTTTACTTTTTTTATCAAGACTGGTTTTCCTAATTGGGATTGCGGAACTTATATAACGAATCGGCTTGATAGAACATATATACCTAATATTTTCTTTGCGTTGTTTAGAGTTGTATTTTTGATTGGTATATTTATGTTCTTTACGCCCCATGTTTGGTATATTGGCCTGACTAGTTGCCTTGTTTCACTTGGAGTTTTAGCAGTATCTGGTTACAATACTCACCAGCTCACACCGGAACTGAAGATTGAGCTTAGACATCCGGTTTGCTCTTTGAGAGTAATACAAGAACTTGTAGGATCAGGAATCTGGAGTTCAATTGCTAATGTCGGAAACATGTTATTTAGCGGATTGGATTTGCTTATATGTAATATATATCTCGGCCCTACATTGATGGGAGTTCTGTCGCTATCCAAAATATTAGGAAGTATTATACTTCAATTGGGAGAGTCTGTACGTGGAGCTGTTGGACCCGAGCTAACGATCTATTACGCAAAGGGCGATAAGGATACCATGCTGCATTCTATTAAAAGAACGATGAAGATGACTTCTGCACTTTTACCGATCCCTGTAGGTGGAGTCATTGTAATGGCAGATCTTTTTTTTGAACTTTGGGTTCCATCACAAAATGCTAAGTTATTATGGGCTTTGTGCGTTCTGGGATTATTGAATCGTGTATTTAACAGCGGCGTGGTCGCACTTTATAATGTATATTCTGTTGTAAATAAAGTGAAGATAAATGCGGTTATTATGATTGTTAGTGGTGCGATTTCTATAGGTATTACAATAGGTTTGCTCCAATTCACAGAGTATCCTTTATATGTAGTGGCTGGTGTTAGTAGCATTGTTACAATTATTAAGGAGTATACTGTAACAGTGCCTATTACAACATCACTGCTAGGGTATAAATGGTATCAGTTCTATCCTCAGATTGGGCTCTCAGTTATTTCCACCCTTCTGGTTATTGGAGTAGGTATTTTAGTGAGACAGATCATTCCTGTTACTTCTTGGATTACATTTTTCACTGCGGTAGCAATCATAGCGGCTATTAGTTTTTTCATGAATGTTATGATTATACTAAATAAGGAAGAAAGGAAAGTGCTTCTTGGAAAACTTAAAAGTAGAATTCCTTTCATGCACTAAGAGGCTTATATGATGAAAATTGCAACGGTAACATGGATTACATATAATAATTATGGCACTATGCTACAGGCATATGCGCTGCAGCAACAGCTTTATAATTATGGAATAGATAATACGATCTTATCTGATAAAGCTGTTTTGCAGGAATTTAAAACTGAACATCCTGAAAAAGTAAAGTTAGAAGTATCTCAGAAAGCGAGGCATTTATCTTGGAAATCGCGGATGAGTAATCTGCTGGATCATCCTGGGAGAATATCCAGAATTTTTCTTGCAAGAATAAATCGACGTGAGTATGAAAGGCCTTACTCAGAATCACAGGAGAAGTGCAAGCACTTTAAAAAAGAAAACTTGCGTATACGATTTGATATTGATCCGGCTTGCTTGAAGGATCTAAACATTGAATTTGATATATTCATTGCAGGAAGTGATCAAATTTGGGCAGTGTTTGATTCAATATTCAATCCATACTACTATCTCAACTTTGTGACGCAAAAAAAGATTGCCTATGCCCCTAGTTTAGCAACAACCATAATTTCTGAACAGAGGGTGGATGAGATAAGGCTATTACTAGCTGATTTTACGGCAATTTCTGTACGGGAAAAAATCACGGCAGACCAGCTAACAAACATAACTGGTAGAAAAATTGAATGGGTAGCAGATCCAACCTTGCTTCACGATAAAGAGTTTTGGAGTCGATTTGCAGAAAAGAAGCCTATCAGAAAACGGAAATATTTGCTTTGCTATTTTCTCCAAAATAAAGATTGGTATTTTAAGTATGCTGAAAAACTTGCGAAAGAGTTGCATTTAAAAATTGTTCTCCTCCCGAATAAATGGGATTACCTTAGTAACGAATATGTTGTAAGAGAAGGAATAGGACCTCAGGAATTTGTATCAATGATTGAGCACGCGGACTATGTTTTGACAGACTCTTATCACGGCTGTATTTTTTCCTTAATTTTTGAAAAAGACTTTCAGTATCTACTCAGATTTGCCGAAGATGATCCTGATTCACAGAATATTCGCATACACTCATTGTTTGAGTTTTTGGGTTTAAACAACAGAATTGTGCGCGAGGGTGGGAATTTTTTACCATCGGTTCAGATAGACAATTATTGTGAGATAACTGAAAAACTCAAGTCTTTCCGAAAGCATTCGCAGGAGTATTTGAGGGAAAACTTATTAGATTCTCTTTATGAGGATTAGAGGAGAAGTATTATGTTAAAAAAATATTCCGACGAGAAAAATATACAGCTTTTAATTGCATTGCTCAAAGCGCACGACATTAAAGATATTGTGGTGAGCCCTGGCGCAACTAATGTCAGTTTTGTTGCTAGTTGTCAGCAGGATTCATACTTCAATATATATTCCTGTGTTGATGAGAGATCTGCTGCCTATATAGCCTGCGGTATTGCTGCGGAGATTGGAAATCCCGTAGTTTTATCGTGTACCGGGGCTACTGCATCAAGAAACTATCTCTCCGGTCTTACTGAAGCTTACTATCGCAAATTGCCGATATTGGCAGTAACTTCGTCGAGACCTAATGGATGGATAGGTAATGACATTCAGCAGGTGACTGATAGAAGAAATCCACCGGCAGATACAGCGCTGCTAAGTGCGCAGATTCCTGTTATTCATGATGCTGATGAGGAATGGGCCTATACAGTGAAACTGAATGAGGCACTCTTGGAACTTCGACATCGTGGGGGTGGTCCGGTACATATCAACCTGCAAACCACTTATTCTTCTGATTTTTCAGTAGAATATTTACCTGATGTTCCGGCAATTTATAGAGTTTGTATTGATGATGCTTTCCCTGAAATAGAAAATGGAAAGATTGGTATTTGTGTTGGAGCCCATAAAGCATGGAGTAAGGAATTGACAGCTGCAGTAGATGCATTCTGTGAAAAATATGACGCCGTTGTTTTGTGTGATCAAACTAGTAATTATAGAGGAGAGTATAGAATTCTTTCTACAATGGTTTGCAGTCAAAGACGTGAAGAATCTGGATTACGCAACTTTGATCTGCTGATTCATATTGGAGATATAACCGGTGCTACTTTCCGGTTTAATGTAGAGAAAGTTTGGAGAGTCTGTGAAGACGGAAGGGTAAAAGATCCTCTTAAAAAACTCAGAATGGTTTTTGAAATGAGTGAACTGAGATTCTTCAGTTATTATGGTGGTAAGCCTAATAAGGGAGAAAAAATGACAAAACAATTTGAAGAATGGATGTCCGAAACAAAGAGATTGTATGATTTGATGCCAGAACTTCCATTTTCAAACATGTGGGTAGCACAGCAAACAATTCCACAGTTGCCGGAAAATTCAGCGTTACATTTAGGTATTTATAATACATTGCGTTCTTGGGATTTTTTTGACACTCCATCTTCGGTTAATTGCTATTGTAATACAGGTGGGTTTGGTATTGACGGAAACTTGTCAACATTATTAGGTGCTTCTCTAGCCAAGCCAGATCAGTTGTGCTTTGGCGCAGTTGGGGATTTGTCTTTCTTTTATGATATGAATGTTTTGGGCAATCGTCATATGACACCGAATATTAGAATTATTGTTGTAAACAATGGTAAAGGCGTTGAGTTTAGACAACATATTAATAGAGCCGCTCAATTTGATGAAGCTACAGATGTTTATATTGCAGCTGCAGGTCATAATGGAAATCAGTCTAGATATTTGGTAAAACATTATGCAGAAGACCTGGGATTTATTTATCTGAGTGCTTCCAGCAAAGAGGAATATGAAAGAGTAATGGATAAGTTTGTGTCTCCTAATCATTCTGAGCATCCAATGCTTTTAGAAGTTTTTACTGATGCAGGAGATGAGGATAAAGCTCTTATGATAGCACGAACCGTTGACCAAGCAATGTATGAAGTAAATACTGAGAGTAATACCAAGAAAATTATAAAGAAGGTGCTTGGAAAAAAGGGCGTCGAGACCGTAAAAAGAATAATGAATAGATGAGGCATTGCTAATGATACCAAGAGTGATTCATTATTGCTGGTTTGGAGGAAATCCTAAACCAGCAATAGCAAAGAAATGTTATAATAGCTGGAAAAGATATTGTCCTAATTACGAAATTATAGAATGGAATGAATCAAATTACAACATTAATTCCGCACCATTATATGTACAACAGGCATATAAAGCAAAAAAGTGGGCCTTTGTTACGGATTACGCCAGACTACAGATTGTGCATGAGCACGGCGGTATATATCTTGATACTGATGTTGAACTGGTAAAACAACTTGACGAATTGTTAAGAAATAAAGCATATTTTGGCTTTGAAGGAACGGAATTTATAAATACTGGTCTTGGATTCGGAGCTGAAAAAGGAAATGTAATTATTTATGAAATGATGCAAGATTATATGGAGATTGCCTTTCTGTTGAAAAATGGGGAATATGATGTTACGCCTTGCCCACAGAGAAATACAACGGTGTTCTTACGTCATGGATTAAAACAGAACGGTACAAACCAGCGCTTGGATGAAGATACACTGATTCTATCAGCAGAATATCTTTGTCCGTTAGATAATGCTACTAGAATCTTACGGAAAACCTCTAATACAGTATCCATACATCATTTTGATGCAAGTTGGCAAAGTGCAGATCAGCGGAAAAAACATGACAAAATTGCTCGACAGCGTAGAAGTAGTTTGAGAAAAGAGAGAATTATTTACTTTCCGAAGTGGCTGCTTCGAAAAATTATTGGTGATGAACAATATGAGAAAATTAAGTGCAAATTTAAGAATTGAATTGGCGCAATAACGTCAGAGAGACAGATATGGGAATAGAAGCCAAATTAAAGAATTACATAAAGTCATGGTTAGGTGTTGAGAACAAGGAAACAAAAGTCCCACTTATCCAACCGACAAGTATCTCAGAGCTTTTACAGGCAAAAACTGCTCTGATCACAAGAGGTAATAGCGGATCGGTTTTGCCATTGCACAATCATTTCTACGATGCGGTTGCAAGGTTATTATAGCTGGAACAAATACAGAAAAGTTAGAAAAAACAAAAAACTAAATTAGGTGAACATGTTAAGGCAATCATGCTTGACGTGACAGATATAAGCAGTTTGGATGACAAGTAAAGGAGGCCGCTGAATTGTTTGGCAAAATCAACATATTGGTTAATTCAGCTGGAGTTTGTGGACGTTTTCATTCGGAAATGTTACGGAAGAAGAATATGATAAAGTTATGGGTGTCAATGCAAAGGGAACGTTTTTCGTGAGTCAAGCCGTAACGAGCTATATAATTGCAAATAATATCAAAGGGCATATTTTAAATGTTAGTTCTTCATCAGCCTTAAGACCTGCTTGGGAACCATATCAGATGTCAAAATGGGCTGTTAGAGGGTTTACTGCTGGATTAGTTCATAAGATGATTAATCACGGTATTGTTGTTAATGCAATTGCTCCGGGAAAGACCGCTACGTCCATGTTAGGTAGAAGCAATAGGAATTCACTTTATAATAAGGAATGCCCAGAGGGAAATATATAACCCCAAAAGAGATTGCAAACTTAGCGACCTTTATGGTGAGTAACATGGGTGACATGGTGATAGGAGATACTTTCTATATTACTGGAGGTAGCGGAACTATTACATTGCATAGATAACATATGTCAATAAGAGGATGTGTCGCATGTAATGGAAGTGGATATTCTGATAAAGCATACTCAAAGAATATTTTAGTCATATCTGGAAGCGTACGAAGCTTGTAGATACATGGATGCTTTCACCTGAAAATCATTTTTGAAGTTTTTGCAGTCTTGGCGATTAAGTAATATCTGCTGTTTTGTTGAAGAGATGAAAGAGAGTTGGTTATTTATGACAATTGATAAAATAAGCAAATATAGAAGTGAAATTATGGGAATGGCAATTCTTTTGATTATAGTTTGCCATAGCACCTTGGCTTTCAGCGGAGGCATTCTAAAGGCATATGATTATATGAGGAGTTTTTGCAAAATCGGTGTAGATATTTTCTTTATGATGTCAGGGCTTGGACTATACAATTCATTTAATAGAGATAATAATATTTTGCGCTTTTATAAGAAGCGTTTAACGAGATTATTGCCTGCTTATATTTTTGTTGTTGTGATTTGGGCAGTAATTTCAGTAGGATTATCGATTGAAAGTTTGACAGATTTTTTCTGGAAATACTCGCTGGTGTCTTTTTGGTTGGATGGAGAGCTTGCGGAATGGTTTATTGCAGCTATTGTATTGCTGTATTTAATTTTTCCGGTCTTATATTGGCTTCTTAAAACACATAGCTTAGTTTTGTATGGCCTTTGGGCGATTGTTTATGGTGTCACGTTTTATATATCAATGACTCAAGTAGATCAGTCTGCAATAAGACTTATCAATGAGGCATTTGTTGTGCGTATTCCTGCCTTTTTAACGGGAATATTGATTGGAGAACAAATATCAGTTTATGTAACGCGTAAAATTAATACGGCTACTGTGATTTGGTATGGAATAGGAAGCATAGTTTTACTTTGCGTAAATGTATTTGCTAATTCTGTATGTGAACGTTGGGTAGAACGTGTCTTGTTTTTACCGTGCGCATTTTGTATAATTATGTTAGTAAGCATTTTACTTAATGGAGCTGAAAAGAGAATGGGAAAATATGTTTTATCTTTGCTTGGATTTTTTGGTGGGATAACGCTTGAAATCTATATGATACATGAGAAAGTGTTAATGATTTATGATCGTTTCACAATAAATGGAACTGTAGGATCTTTACTATCAAATATCACAGCGGTGACTATGACGATCATTCTTAGCGTGTGGATGGCACAGATAATTAAACGATTTGAGAAAGCGTTAGAAAATAAACGTTAGACCAATTTTTACCTTCATATATTTATGAAAGAAAAGAATGTGTATTATGGATGAAATATCACTATATTTGCTTAAAAACTTAAAAGGCTTTATTAATAATAAAAATCTTGGATCTTTCGATGGAAACTGGATGGAGTTGATTCAGTTGGCCAACATTCACTCTGTAACCGGTATTCTGGGTTACATGGTGATGAGCTACCCAGATGAATCTAATGCTCAGGTTGCGCCGCTCATGCGTAAGCAATGTCTGCAATCTATCGGCATTTTCTCCCAACGAGCAGAGAAAATGAAGCTGTTGCTTCAGCAGATGAATGAACAAGGAATAGATCACCTTCTGTTTAAAGGCTATGTGCTGAAAGATTATTATCCCGTTCCGGAGTTGCGCTCATATGGAGATATTGATTTTTTAATACGCTTAGATGATCGTCAGAAAAGTGATGCACTGATGATGCATAACTGTTTTGAGCGTAAAACAGACTGGGAGCCGGTATTCAGTTATCTGAAAGAATTGGAATATTATGAAATTCACACCGATGTGATGGAGGTAGATGTTTCTGATAAGGCCGATTATAAAGAGTATTTCAGCCATACATGGGAGCGGGCAAAGTGGGTAGAAGGCCATACGTGGATGCTTTCTCCAGAAGATCATCTGGTTTATTTGTTGACTCATATTGCAAAGCATATCAGCAGTTCCGGGGCAGGTATTCGGATGTATATGGATATTGCCGTTTTCCTTCAGCATTTTAGCAATGACTTGGATTGGGATTATCTGCAGGTAGAATTGGAAAAACTCTGTTTCATTGATTTTGTAAACATGGTTCTGTCAGTCGTTCATGAATATTTTGGTATTGCAAGTCCGATTCCGTTGAAACAGATTGACAAGCAGGTTCTGGATGACTTTATGGAATTTACCATGGCTGGAGGTACGTTTGGCCATGTGGGACGTGATTCTGGTTTGATATATTTGAAGAGGCAAGATAGAAATAACGAAAATGTGTCACGTATGAAGACATTGATAAATCGTGCATTCCCGTCTGCAAAGAGCATTGAAAGCCGGTATACCTACCTGCAGGGTAAGCATTGGTTGCTGCCGGTGGCTTGGGTGCATCGCCTTTTCCGTACAAAGGATACCTGGGTGCATCATGCTGAAGAAGCACAGAGCATTATGAATACGGATACAGAAGAAGTCCTGAAGCTGAAACGAATTTATAAAGAAATCGGATTATAGAAAATTAACCGAGAACTCCGGAGGTTTTAGATAAGGTACAATAAGGGACCTGTTGACAAAGTAGTGCCAGGAGCCTCTATGTGGTATAATAACCATAAGGAGGGATAGAGCATGATGGGGCGGCGAGATGGGCAAATGGCAATGGTTTTCGTGGATATGGAATCCTTGATCCCAGAGAACCACTTATTGCGGAAAATTGACCGGATTATATCCTTCGAGTTTATTTATGACTTGCTTGCACCTTACTATCCCTCTATTGGGCGTCCATCTGTGGATCCTGTCTGTATGTTCAAGATGCTTCTGGTGGGCTATCTGTATGGCATCAAATCGGAACGTCGGTTGGAGGAGGAAGTGCGGCTCAATCTCGCTTATCGTTGGTTCTGCGGTTTTGAGTTGACTGAGGCAATTCCGGATCACTCCACCTTCAGCAAAACCAGAACACGCAAATGGCAGCAAAGCAATCTTTTTCAAAAAGTATTTCAGGAAATTGTAAAGCAGTGTATTACCAGCGGCCTTATAGATGGGAAAGCGATGGTTGCAGATGGAAGCTATATCCCGGTCAACGTGTCCCGAGAAAGCTGGGTAGATGTAGAAGTCGAAGTTAAACAAAGTATGCAGAGCTACCTGGACTGTTTAGATGAAGAACTCTCTCAGCAACCCGGATTCAAAAAGCCACCGATAAAAACTGTGAAGAAACGACGCACCACTAGCCGAACCGATCCCGACAGCGGCTATATCAACCACGGCAGCAAACGTGGTATTGGGTATCTGATGGAATCAACTGTGGATTGCAAACACGGTATTGTGACTGGAGTTGATGTATATAGCGCAAATGAGAAGGAGAGTATTCAAGTTCTGCGCCATCTGGAGAGACAAATAAAGCTTGGTGTTCCCATGAGAAACATTGCGCTGGATCGCGGCTATGAGACCGGCGCTGTTCATCGTGGGTTGGAACTACTTGGGATTACTGGATATATTCCTGCTATTCAGTTCTCCAATCCCCCTGAAAAGTACGGCTTTTCTTACAACCTGGAGCAAGATACATTTATTTGTCCGAAAGGAATGCCTCTTACTTACCACAGGCTGAACTGCAATAAATCCACCGGCAAGTATCTGCGCTGTTACCAGACAGAGGGCAATACTTGCGTGCATTGTCCCAACCGACCGACTTGTTTTGACAAGTCCGGCGTTCGGCGCAGAATCCTGGCCAGCAGCTGTTATCCAGCGTTTTACAGAGGGCACCAACGTGTTGGAACGCCGGAGTTTTACTCCATGCTGCGGCTGCGAAAAATCTGGGCAGAGGGCAGTTTCTCTGTTCTAAAACGGGAACACTGCATTTCAAAAATCCGTAAGAGAGGCATTTCAGCAGCAACCGAGGAATGCCTCCTGGCTGTTATGGCCTTAAACCTGAAACGGATGGTTAAGGCCATCTTCTGTAAGCTGAAATTCCAATTTATCTGGGCTGAGGCGGTGTTTCCTCAACCCAGTTTTCCTTTTTGTCAACAGGTCCAACTATTGACACAATCCAGCGTTTTCTGGCTGTGACCGTTGCGGCTATTATCTGTCTTCTTGTTCCGATAGTCGTACTTGTTGTATCCGAGTTCCTCGTCCAACTCTGCATCAAGTCCCGCTTCCATAAATTCCGCGATTGTCTCTTTAAACAAATCTTGAATGTCTTCCATACTGCTGACGTTGCCAGCCTGCAGTAATTCTCGGATCTTTGCTCGCCGGATTTCTTCCTCCGCGCTACGTTTTCTTCTTGCCATTGTTATTCCTCCGATGTATTGTTTTCATTCTACACTACATCAGACGTTTACACAATCGCTGGGATTGTCCCCTCTTGACAGTACCAGGTTTTATCCACACAAGTATTTATATTGTTATAGCTTGATAGTAAGCGTCAAATCCATGCACGAAAAACAAAACAAAGCACGGCTAGTCCGAAATAGCTTCAGTGTTAGCCGTACTTTTGGCGTTGTACTAATTTGTGGCGGGCGTGAGATCGACTACTACTACTTCAGGAGGATTGTAGATTCTCGGAATGGAGTGTTCCGTTCCCAGACCTGCAGACTGAACACAGATTGCCTCTGTACCGTAGACTATACCTTTCGTGTATTTAGGGAAAAGACCGATATAAGGGGCATATACTCCGCGGTTGATGATCGGAATCCGAATCATTCCTCCATGATAGTGCCCACTGAACACAAGGTCAACGGGGTATTCATCTACTCCACCCCAATCAACGAATGAGGTAGGAATGTGGTTTAATAAGATTTTATATCGGTCAGTGTTTTCAAAGTCATCGGCAAAAGAATCTTCCATGTCCCATTCTTCTTGGCTTGATGTCATCATGCCCCATTTGCGGTAATAGTTCATGCACCCGCCGATGCGGAACTCATTACCGTTTAAATTTAAATCTATATAACTATCCTGAACCACAATAGCCCCAGCAGCGGTAAGTTGGTCTGCCATGCTCTGAGAGAAGCTTTTCTCCCAGGCTGTTTCATGGTTACCGTAACCGTAATATACAGGGGATATTTCTGTTAACTGTTCAATGAGTGTGCAGATGATATTTAGATTTGGGTCATCGCGGTTAATCATATCACCAGTAGTGAAGATCAGATCTGGTTGCTGTTCTTTGATAGTATTTATTAAATCTATGTTATTTGTTCCTAATTCTGTATTATGAAGATCCGTGATATGGACAATACGTAGAGGGTTGACTATATCTGCTTCTACAGTATACACATTTACTTCTAGATCCTGCGATGCGCGGATGCCAATGAAAACAACCACAGTAATGAAAAGAAGAAGAAAGCAAAGAAAAACTACCAACGTAAACAGTATGCGTTTTATATTGATTTTTCTCTTTTTCTGACCAGAGAAATTCTTCACTATAATCACATCCTATCTGTCTATTTATTAATATCTATACAATACCATGTGAAAAGAGGAAAAACAAGGGAAGGAGTGGAATGTATCCCGAAAAATGTAATGCAAAACAGCTGCATCGGTATTATAATAAAACATTATGGCATCGTCTGCCAAGATAAAGACGGAAGTTTTGATGGGGGGATTGTATGAGCAAAGAAAGATTTGCTTATATTGATAGAGCAAAAGCATACCTGATTTTTCTCGTTATCCTTGGTCATGTCATGATCGTGATGAATCCGGGATATGAAAAGCTGTACATGGTTTGTATACAGGAGTTCATTTATATTTTTCACATGGCAGCATTCTATGTGATTCATGGTATCATATTTAACAATAAAAAATGGCAGAGTATACCTACCAGTCAGTTTATCATAAAACGCGCGTATTCCCTGCTTATTCCGTATCTTTTCTTTGAGATGAGCGGTATTGTCTGGAGAGCTATTTTCCAGCAGCAAACTCTTCTTATGGGTTTTTATAACATGGTTACGATCCGCTGTAATGTGGGGGCAGACTGGTTTCTTCCGGCAATGTTTGTCGGTAACATCCTGTTTTGGATCTACATAAAGCATCCGAACCACATTTATGGAATCGTATCGATTATTCTCAGTTTTGTTATTCCGATGTTCATATCAGAAAATCAGTTTCTGACGGTGATTGGACGAGGTCTGATGGCGTACGGATTTATCATGATTGGACATATGGGAAAGAAGCTGTTTACATCTGAAAAATGTAAGAATTTTGTGTGGATTGCAACATCCTTGATTATAACCAGTATCGTTGCAATCATTGGAATTAAGTTTGGAAGCAATGATTTTTACACCTGCACAGTATGTAATCCAATCACATTAGTTGTGGGCGGAGTAAGCGGAACTATTCTGATGCTTGGTATTTCACAGATCCTGAAGGGCAAATGGATATCTATCATTGGGCAGCACACCTTGACTATCATGGGAACACATCAGCTGGTCATTTATGCGATGTCAGCTCTTGTACCTAGTGTTTATGGTAGCATCAGTAAGGGAATCCTTTTATTTGTGATTATAATCATATTTGAAATTCCTGTGGTTTACCTGATTGATCGGTTTCTACCCTTCTTTGCTGGTAGAAAGTAAAGAAGGGTAGTATCTTGTCAGAAAAGTTTAAATCACTGTATTTCAGTTAGGGATAGTATCAATAGTTTTTCGCAGATTTAATTCCGTGGGTCTTTTCACGGGTAGCCTCTTTACTTTCATGGGCATGGATGGCTTTTCTGACTGGTGATTTTTATTTTGCTCAAAATATAACTCATTATTAAAGACAAAGCCACCAGTGTAACTGGTGGCTTTAACAATACCTTATTAGGGGGAGGATGCAGTACAATAAGGGACCTGTTGACACTACCCTGAAGAGGGTATACGAAACAGTCTGCCAATCAGATTCTGATTCCTTCAGCTCCCTAGAAAGGCTATTGTTTTTTCTTTTTTGATACTGAAAAGCTAAAGATCAATGCAAGGAATGCAACTGCTACACACATCCAGAACACCAGCGAAGCTGTTCCGTGCTGTGGTTGTGAGAACATGTCATAATATCCCTTGAGATAGATGATGATAATGATGATCGGAACACCGAAACGGACATATGAACGGACAAAATGTGGATATTTCATTCCTGTTCCGGAATCGACCTCCTGTAGAAAATTTTCCCAGCCCCAGCCGTTTTTACTCATACAGAATAAGACAAACAGCATACTGCCAAGCGGCAGGATATTATAGGACACGAGAAAATCCTCAAAATCCATGATTGTAGAACCTTCCCCCAAAGGCTGGATACCGGACAAGACATTATATCCCAGCACTGCCGGAAGTGACAGCAAGATCACAGCAACAATATTGTTGCGGACTGCCTGTTTGCGTTTCCATTGAAAAACCTCTGACGTCATGGACAGGATATTTTCGAAAACAGCAATGACGGTTGATAATGCAGCAAAGGACATAAAAATAAAAAATGCAGTGCCCCAGATGCGTCCTCCTGTCATATGGTTAAAAACATTTGGTAAGGTAATAAACAGCAGTTGTGGGCCGGAATCTGGCTGTATGCCATATGCAAAGCATGCCGGAATGATAATAATACCGGCCATCAGTGCGACAAAAGTATCCAATACAAGAATATTCAATGCCTCTCCGGTCAAGCGGCGTTCCTTTGTTAAGTAACTGCCAAAAATCTCCATTGCACCAATGCCTACACTCAGCGTAAAAAATGCATGTGACATAGCGGCAAATAAAACATTACCGAAGCCGATTTCTGCAAATTTCCCAAAATCCGGTACAAGATAGAATTTTAAGCCTTCGCTCATATTCGGTAATGTCAGAGAATGTATTGCAAGGATAATCATCAATACGATTAAGCATAGCATCATTGTCTTGGTAATGCGTTCTACACCATTTTGTAAACCCATCGAACAAATACCAAAGGCAAGCAATACTGAAATAATCATAAAGGCAGTCATTTCCGTCGGTGAAAGCAACATCTGACCAAAAGATTCTGCAATCTGATCTGGATTTAAATCCTGAAGCCTACCGGTTAGTGACCGCAACGCATAGTTTATCATCCATCCCGCTACCATCGTATAAAACATCATGAGCAGATAGTTGCCAATGATACCAAACCAACGGTAACGGTGCCAGTGAGTACCCTTTGGTTCCAAATCATGAAATGCCTTTGCGACACTATGCTTACTTGCACGTCCGACAGCAAATTCACTGATTAAGATTGGCCAGCCTAACACCGCCAAACAAATCAAATACAGCAGAATGAATGCTGCTCCGCCGTTCTGTCCGCAGATATATGGGAATTTCCATACATTACCCAGACCAATCGCACAGCCTGCTGAAACAAGGATAAATCCCAGCCGTGTGCCAAAGCTTTCTCTGTTTTCCATTCTTTTCTCCTCCTTATGTGTACAACCAGTATAACAGCTTTTGGAGAAAGGTGGAAGCCAATTTAACTAAAATGATGTGTTACTTTTTCCGTGAAAATTAAAAATTATTTTCCAACATTCACCCAAATATTTCCCTTCTTATTGGATTCAAGGCATGCATCTACAAATTCAATTCCCCTTATACCATCCGCTACAGTAGGATAACTGAACGTACCAGCATCAATGCTGTATTTTTTTGCCAGTAGATTCATAATAAATCCGTGATAAATATTTCCAAAAGCCTCATAAAATCCTTCGATATGACCAGACGGCAAACGGCACAATTCCTTTGCAGCTGGGTACAGATAGTCTCTGTTGGTTGTATAAACCTGTGGCGGCTGATTAATGCGTGTTACGCGCAGTTCCCATGGTTTTAAGTGGCTCCATTCAATAGAGCCCTTCTCGCCAAAGATGCGTACCACTGGCTCTGTCTCATGTCCCATAGCAAGCTGAGAAGTCCAAATCATCCCGGGCACATTGCCATCGAATTCAATCATCATCATTGCATTGGTTTCCAGAGGAACCTCTGCTGGAATATGGTCAAATCTGGCAATCACTCTTTTGGGATGTAAACCAGTCATTTTGGAAATCAGATATTCCACATGGGTGCCAATATCAGCGCAGCAGCCGGATTCGCCGGAACGTTTTGGATCATGTCTCCATGTTGCCTGTTCTGAATGGTCTGAAACGAGAGAAACAATCAACCATTCTTGCGGAAATTCACCTTGAATCGTTAGAACACGTCCGATTTCTCCATGGTCAATCATTTCACGCGCCTGTCGGATCATGGCATAACCCGCAAAAGTGTAGCTTACACCAAACAGCAAATCCTTCTCTTTTGCCAGTGCTTCCAGTTCATATCCCTGCGCTGCTGTCAATGCCAGTGGCTTGTCACACATGATATGAATCCCATGCTCCAAAAAGCACTTTGCAATCGGATAATGCGTATCATTTGGCGTTGCAATTGACACAAAATCTATGCCGTCTTCACGTTTGGATTCTGCTTCTGCCATTTCCTGATAGTCTGCATAAACGCGGTTGATGTCTGTAACATCCCATTTTTCTGCAGTATCCAGGCTCTTCTCTCGGTTGCGGGAAAAACATCCTGCTACGAGAACTGCCAGATCATCCATTGTGGCACCACGCCGATGTACATGACCAATAAAAGCGCCATTGCCGCCTCCGATCAAACCAAATTTCAGCTTTTTCATTTTTATTCGCCCTTTCTATATATCCGTAACTATGTATATTAATTATAACATAAAAAGGTTATAATGCAAGATAATGCGAAACACCAAATCGATAGGAGAAAGGTTAATATATGTTATAATGTGTTTAAAGAATCATTCCATAACAGGTTATCATAGGGATAGCTGTTAACGGCAAAGAACGAAATTTCACGGCTGCAATTTGATTGTGGATTGTCCTGAAAATCAAATGTAATTTCGGGAAGATAAGATTTGCTTAAATCAATTTTTGAGGAGTCTCTTGAGGTTCGGCATTTGTACTTTTGGAAATATGCTGTTCCTGATTTCTTTCTGCTGCATTTTGTGTCTGCTGGCGATACTGTGAAGGCGTAATGCCATAGGATGTTTTAAACGCACGAATTAATGTCTGTGCAGAGGAGAAGCCTACCATGCTGGAAATTTTATCTAACGGCTCAGATGTATTTGCCAGATAGTATTTACAATGTGTGATACGATAAGCGTTGAGTGTTTCCTTGAAATTGCTATGGAAATATTCGTCAAACACACGCTCGACCTGTCGCGTTGTCATATAGAATTGGTCAGCCAGATCTTGCAGCCGGATATTTTGCCGATAATTTTCTCGCATATATTTTGTCAGCAGAATCGGAATATTAAGGTTGGTGTGTATCCGTGTTTCGCCATCTGCATCGGCAGACTTTAACAGATTCCGCATCAGACAAATCAAGAATTCCTGATAATATCCACGTAGCATCAGCTCCCAGCCACAGGCGCGTTTGAGCAATTCCTGCTCCATATGTGAGAGAACCTGTTGACCATTGTTTTGATCCTTAACCAGATATGCGGTGCCAGGAGGAAGAAGCTGAAGCAGCCGTTCAAAAAAACGGGCTTCTGCTGGTTCATCCTGATGCTGTTTACAGCTACGGCTGCGTCCACGTATTAATGAAAAATGAAAGGATACAAAACGTACCGGAACATCGGGCTGATAGACAGTACTATGCTGCGTGGTGGGTGTGATAAGTACAAACCAACCTGGGCGTAGCAATTGCTGTGTTTCACCTATGTTGAGGCGCATTTCGCCCGACAGACAGTAATAAATCTCATAACCGTCATTGTGCTGATGGGGCAAAATCACGCAGTCTTGGTCAAGCATTTCTACATACTTTACCTGTGCGTCATAAGCGAACAGAGGAATACGCACATGGGCTGGGTTGTAAAGTGAATACTTCACACCGTTGTTTAATTCCATACATATACCTCCTGCTTATGTAAAATGACAAATATTCCGCGGGAATATTATTGATATTGTAACATAAAGATGAAAAATTTTATAGGCTAATAATAGGATTTCTTCCAACAGGATGTAATATGGTTCTATGCATCACAACATGATATATAGACGAGCGGCAGGCAAAATGGATTTGATCTGTTCACAGATGTTCGTTTACAGACAATTTTATCATTTTTCTGTCGGATTTTAAAATTTACATTTGAACGATAAAAATGTATACTAAAAATACAAGTTAGATCTGATTCAATTTGTGCGAAATTCCGAACTCTTGTTTATGGAGGTGCAATACTTATGATGCAGAATTGGCGTGAAGTTTATGCATCCAAGCTAACAACCGCGCAGGAAGCGGTGAAACATATTCCCAATGGTTCTCGTGTTTTCTTTGGACATGGTGCGAACGAGCCGATGGGATTGACGGATGCTTTGGTTGAAAATTACGAGCAGTACAAAGATGTAGAAATTTGTCATTGGGTGCCGATGGGCAAGGGAGAATATACCAAGCCCGAGATGAAAGGACATTTTAACTACAATGGATTGTTTCTTGGGCCAGCTACCCGTGCTTCTGTGCAGGAGGGGAGAGCAGATTACACACCGTTTTACTTCCATCAATCGCCCCGATTCTTCAATGACGGTACTTTCCCGATTGATGTTGCACTTGTCACGCTGACGCCGCCTGATGAGCATGGCTTCTGCTCTTTTGGTGTATCGGTCGGTGGCACCAAACCGGCAGCATTGTCAGCGAAAATGATTATTGCGCAGATCAATGACCAAATGCCGCGTACAATGGGCGATTCCTTTATCCATGTGTCCAAGCTAACGTATGCGGTAGAGTTATCACAGCCCTTGCCTGAACTGGGAGGTGGACGGATTGGTCCGGTTGAGGAAGCAATCGGCCGAAATATTGCCGAGCTGGTTGAGGACGGCTCGACGTTACAACTCGGCATCGGTACCATTCCGGATGCAGTACTCCGCTTCCTTGGTGATAAAAAAAATCTCGGCATTCATTCTGAAATGTTCTCAGATGGCGTTGTTGATCTATATGAGAAGGGTGTCATCACAGGCGCGGCTAAGACACTCGATAAGGGTAAGATGGTAGCAGCATTTTTGCTGGGCAGCAAAAAACTGTATCAATTTGTCAACAATAACCCGGATGTCATGATGCTTCCAGTCGATTATGTCAATAATCCAGTCATCATTGCACAACAAAACCAGATGGTTTCCATCAATTCCTGTCTGCAGGTTGATTTCAATGGACAAGTCAATTCCGAGTCGATGGGTGTCAACCAGTTTTCCGGTATTGGCGGCCAGCTTGATTATGTCCGCGGCGCATCCATGTGCCCGAATGGAAAATCAATTCTTGCCATGCCATCCACGGCAAAGAAGGGGACAATTTCCCGTATTGTTCCGGTGTTTGAGGCCGGTACAACGGTTACTACCACACGTACGGATGTGCATTATATTGTTACAGAATATGGTGCAGTGAATTTGCGTGGCAAGAGTCTGCGAGAGAGAGCACGGCTGTTAATCAGCATTGCACATCCAAATTTCCGTGATGAGCTTTGGGCTGCATATCATGAACGCTACGGCAAGGAGGGCTAAACATGTCAGAACGTAAAATCGAAGAAATTCAGGGTCATAAACTGACGCAGGTGTTTCTGCGGGTAGAAGATCATATCGGTTATATTACACTGCACAATCCGCCGGTTAATGCGGCAAGCGGACCAGTGCAGGAAGATATTCTTGCAATCTGTGATTATATCAACCACGATGATGACATCTGGGTATGTATTATGCATTCGGATATCAAGACCTTCTGTGTTGGTGTTGACATTAACCGCTTCTATCAGAGTATCTTGGACAAAGATGTTACCAATGTGCAGGAGGTTTACTATGATGGCGCGCTGGCACTTTATGAGCTGCGCGTACCACTGATCTGTGCGGTGCATGGTCACTGCTTGGGCGGAGGCCTGTGTTATCCCGCTGGAGCTGACATCACAATTGCGGTGAAGGGAACCGTATTTGGTTCACCTGAGGCTAAATTGTCGGTTGTCGGAGGCTCCGGACATCTGGGGCGTATTCTGCCGCCGCAGATTCAGCGTGATATGTGTTATTGTGGTACGTTTATGACGGCTGAAGAGCTGGAGAAATACGGCGGTGTGACGCAGGTTGTTGATACACTGGACGAGCTGATGCCTGCTGCTGTCGCAAAAGCCAGAGAAATCTGTAAGCGCGGTCCATTGGTTTTGCGTTATCTCAAGGCCTGCCTAAACGCGCAGGAAGATTTCCAGATGAAGCGTAAGAATGATTTGGAGGTTACATATACCCGGTATATGGCGCGGCATGCTGACTTCAAGGAAGGCGTTACAGCATTCCTTGAAAAACGTGAACCGGAGTACAAGGGAGAGTAAGTCAGGAATAAGATATAGCCTAGCGGCTTCTCGTTGTGAGAAGCCGCTTTTCTGTGTTTATATGAAAAATTTTTCAACAAATGTTGTGACAAATGGCACTGATGCGCAACAACATTGCCCTTCGAGGCTATCAATGGTATAATGAGTAAAACAATCATGCTGCCGGATTGGCAGTATAAACAGTATATTAAAGTAAGGATTGAAGTATGAACTATGAATTTTGCTGTCCGACATTGTTCGGGCTGGAAGGTGTTGTTGGCGATGAACTACGCCATAATGGCGGCCTGAAGGATGTCCGTGTTGAAAACGGAAGGGTATTCTATTCCGGCGATGAGCGTACACTGGTATGGTCAAATCTGTGGTTGCGTTGTGCGGAACGCGTTTTAATTAAAATAGGAGAATTTCCGGCACGTACTTTCGAAGAACTGTTTGAAGGTGTATATGAACTTCCATGGCTGGATTATATTGAAAAGGATTGCGCATTTCCGGTTAAAGGATATTCGCTTTCCTCAAGGCTGCACAGCATTCCAGACTGCCAGAGCATTGTGAAAAAAGCTATTGTCAAGAGCCTGTCAGAGTCTTATGGCATGACATGGTTTGAGGAGACAGGCCCGCGGTGTCAGGTACAGTTCTCTATTATGAATGACATTGCAACTTTATATCTGGATACATCTGGTGCAGGGCTTCATAAACGCGGTTATCGCGCCAATGCGAATGAAGCGCCGCTGCGTGAAACGCTGGCAGCCGCTATGGTGCATATTTCCCGTTACCGGGGCAGAGGAGAATTTCTTGATCCATTCTGTGGTTCCGGGGCCATTCCAATTGAAGCAGCCATGATTGCCATGAACCGTGCACCGGGGCTGATGCGTTCCTTTGATGCGGAGAAATGGAGCTTTATTGATCCGGAAATTTGGCGTCAGGAACGGGAAAGAGCACTGGATATGATTTACCGTGACCGTATGTATGAGATTATTGGCAGTGATATTGATCCGGCATGTGTGGAATTGTCAGGGGAAAATGCAAAGAAAGCTGGTGTAGACCACACGGTGAAGTTTTTGCAGCAGGATGCAGGCAAGCTGGATTTGCGGCACAGGCAAGGTACTTTGATCTGCAATCCGCCGTATGGGGAACGTTTGATGGATGTTGCTTCTGCGCGAAAGCTGTTGAGAAGTTTTGGAACAACAGCGTCGCGTTCATCGATGAAGCAGTACATAATCAGCTCTGATGAAAAATTTGAGGAGTTTTTCGGTGTAAAAGCAGATAAAAAACGCAAGCTGTATAATGGTATGATCCGGTGCAATTTGTTCATGTATTATCAGCCCGTGGAAAAGCGCAGACGCTGGCATTCTGCGGGAATGGCCGGTACAAATAAACCAAAAGTTCGAAACACAAATAATCATTATCCAAAACGGCGATCAGAAAACCAATCATAATTCGTTATAATAATATTGATAGAATCCCCCAAAAGCCTGCAACGGTTCCACAACATAATTTGTAACTACAAAAAGACGCTTTGAATGAATATTCAAAGCGTCTTTATCATGTTTTCACGTTCTTCTTCATGCATTTGATCAAGTAGGGACTGCAATGTGACAGAGCCCATACTGCTTTCCATTGCATGTTTGACTGCTTTCAATTTATCATCGAGCAGTGCGTGTACATTTCTGCCAATTTGGCATTCCGGATTTGGATTTTCATGAAAATGGAAAAGATCTTCATCTGTTTCCACGGCTTCAAAAACATCCAGCATGGTGATGTCTTTGGGATCCTTTGCAAGAGATGCACCACCGACACCGGCTTCTACAGTTACGAGTCCGGCAGCTTTTAATTGCCGCAATATATTTCGTATAATGACCGGATTTACATTGACACTGCCCGCAAGAAAGGTCGATGTAGCCTTATATTCGTTTTTATAATTTTCAATGCAAAGCATCATATGCATTGCAATCGTGAGTCTGGAAGAGAATTGCATCTCGTTTTCCTCCACAAATGTTTATTATCAATAATAGTATATCATTTCCTGAATGTAAAAACAAGAATGACAACCTGTTTGGCATCATACGCCGGTCTGGTTATTCGAGTATCCTTATTTTGAGGAATCATCCAGGCTATGTTCTGCTCCCCATTTTATAATTTCATAACAGACAGGTAACAGGCTTTTTCCCTTTTCCGTCGGCGTATATTCTACCCGAAGAGGTATTTCATTGTACTGGGTGCGGGTGATTAATCCCCATTTCTCCAAATTCCGAAGTGCCGCCGTCAATACGCTGTTTGTGATATTGGGAATCCGTTTTTTACACTCCCCGAACCGCAAAATGTTTGCCCGGCATATTTCCAACATAATTTGCAGTTCCCACTTCCCATGTAGCAGGGGGATGATTTTATCTACATGGGATTTTTTTTCAGGAACATCCAAAATGTCATTGATTTCTTTTAGCATTTCATTTGGTGTCATTTCAACTTACCTCTCATAACATTTAGTAGCTTTCGGAATACTTGGTCAGTTTAAACTGCGTACTTGATAGCTTTTAACTACCATGATACGATTATAAACATGAATTTATTTGCTGTCAAGGAGGTACTGTTTTTGAATCAAAACGAAGAAAAAACGCTTTCGTTACAAGAAGGAGCCAATAAAAAAGGCTCTTGTAAAATTTGTAATTCCTGCTGTACGCGGTCAGTTATCTTTTCTCATTCTGAATCGGGCTGACGCTTTTTTGTTGTACAGGAGATACATTTTGAGATTTCTGCTATAGAGGATTAACATATGATTAAGACATTGTTGAAACAACTTGGCGAGTATAAAAAAGACTCGCTGATGACCCCCATTTTTGTGGGGCTGGATGTATTGATGGAGCTTATGATTCCGTTTACGATAGCGTCCATCATTGATAAGGGAATTGAAGCTGGAGATATGGGAAAAGTATATTATTACGGTTCGCTCATGCTGGGAATGGCCCTATTGAGTATGATCTTTGGCTCCCTTTCCGGCAAATGCATTGCATCTGCGTCCACGGGCTTTGCGTGCAACCTGCGGGAAGCAATGTATGAGAATATCCAGACATTCTCTTTCTCCAATATTGATAAGTATAGCACGGCGGGATTAGTCACCCGCATGACTACCGATGTCACAAATGTACAGAATGCATATCAAATGGCTCTGCGTATTATGGTGAGATCGCCATTGGTGCTTATTTGCAGTCTGGTGATGTGCTTTATTATCAATAAAAAGCTGAGTGTTGTTTTTCTGGTTGCAATTATCGTTCTGTCGATGATCCTGATGCTGATCGTCCGCAGCACTATAAAAACATTCGATCAGGTATTCCATAAATATGACGATTTGAATGCAAGCGTACAGGAAAATGTCTCTGCCATTCGTGTCGTAAAGGCGTTTGTACGGGAGGATTATGAAAACAAAAAATTCACTCAGGCAGCGCAAAATTTATACCGTCTGTTTGTGAAGGCTGAGAGCCTGATTGCCCTCAATAATCCGGTTATGATGCTGGTGGTTTATGGATGTATTATTGCGTTGTCATGGTTTGGCGCACAATTTATCGTCATTGGCGACCTGACCACGGGAAATCTGACTTCTCTGTTCAGCTATATCATGAGCACGCTGATATCCTTGATGATGCTTTCTATGATCTTTGTAATATTAGCTATGAGTGCAGCCAGTGGCCGCAGAATTGCCGAGGTACTGAATGAGAAGGCTGATTTGACCAACCCGGAAAATCCTGTGATGGAAATTGCCGACGGCAGTATTGATTTTGATCACGTGAGCTTTTCGTATCAACAGGGCAGTGGCGAAGAAACTTTTTCGGAACTCAGTTTACACATTGCATCAGGGGAAACCATCGGTATTATTGGCGGTACAGGAAGCGGAAAGTCCAGTTTGGTGAATCTGATCAGCCGCCTGTATGATGTAAATGCAGGAGCTGTGTGCGTAGGTGGGCGGGATGTCCGTACGTATGATTTGGAGGTGCTCCGCAATCAGGTGGCAGTAGTTCTGCAAAAAAATGTTCTTTTCTCCGGTACGATTTTAGAGAATTTGCGCTGGGGTAAAGAGGATGCAACAGAGGAAGAATGTATGGAAGCCTGCCGGCAGGCTTGCGCAGATGAGTTTATTGAGCGGTTCCCGCAGAGATATCATACCTGGATTGATCAGGGAGGTGCCAACGTATCTGGCGGACAAAAGCAGCGGCTTTGCATTGCGAGAGCACTGCTGAAAAAACCAAAGGTTCTGATATTGGACGATTCTACCAGTGCTGTCGATACTGCTACAGACAGCAAGATCCGGAAGGCGTTTGCCACGAGGATTCCAGGAACGACAAAAATTATTATTGCCCAGAGAATTTCCAGCGTACAGGATGCAGACCGTATTTTGGTACTGGATAATGGCAAAATCAGTGGCTTTGATACCCATGAAAAACTGCTGAAAACCAATCTTATCTATCAGGAAATCTGTGAGACGCAGACAAAAGGCGGCGGCGATTTCGACCATCAGGTGGCAGAAACAGTTGAAAGCGGAAAGGATGGTGCTGCAGTATGAAAGAACAGCATACCGCGGAAAAAACACTCCAGAATCCGTTTTCGCTGTTGAAACGGCTGCTGGGATATATGTTAAGAGATTACAAGTTTTCATTTTTTGTGGTTATACTTTGTATTATAGGTTCCTCTTTGGCAACGCTGCGGGGAACTTTGTTCATGAAAAATCTGATTGACGATTATATCGTCCCGATGACCAAAAGTAACGCGCCGGATTTTGCGCCATTGGCAAAGGCGCTGGTTGTTTTGGCGGTGATCTATGCTGCCGGCATTGTCTGCGCATATGCATATAACCGCATCATGGTCAATATCACACAGGGCGTCATGCGAAACCTGCGTAACGATCTGTTTACGCATATGGAATCGCTGCCTATCAAATATTTTGATACCACCGCGCATGGAGATATCATGTCTGTATATACCAATGATGTAGATACCTTGCGCCAGCTTATGAGCCAGAGTATGCCGCAGCTTGTCAATTCTGCGGTGACCATTGTTACCACTTTTATCAGTATGGTGGTTCTGGACATTCCTCTAACAATTATTTCTGTCTGCATGGTTGGGGTCATGATGTTTTGCGTATCCAAGCTGGGTGGGAAATCTGCGGTGCATTTTGTGAACCAGCAGGATGATCTTGGCGTTGTTAACGGCTATATTGAGGAGATGATGGCGGGACAAAAGGTTGTCAAGGTGTTCTGTCATGAAGAAAAAAGCCTGGAGGAATTTAGAAAGCATAATGAAAAACTGCGCAAAAGTGCCTGCAAAGCCAATTTGATTGCCAATATGATGATGCCGGTCAATGTAGCTCTGGGCAATATCAGCTATGTGTTGTGTGCTGCTGTGGGCGCAATTCTGGCGCTAAATGGATTGTGGGGTCTGACTCTTGGCACACTGGTATCATTTTTGACGCTGAATAAGAACTTTACACAGCCTATGACGCAGATCAGCCAGCAAATGAACAGTATCATTATGGCGATGGCGGGCGCAGGGCGTGTGTTTAAGATGCTCGAAGAAGAACCGGAGGATGACGATGGTTACGTAGAGCTTGTCAATGCCAGAGAAAATCCAGATGGAACACTGACAGAAACAAAAGAGAGGACCGGCATGTGGGCATGGCGGCATCCACACAAGGGGGATGGGACGGTTACCTATACGAAATTGCAGGGCGATGTCACATTCCATGGCGTGGACTTTGGGTATGACAGTGACAAGATTGTGCTGCACGATATTCAGCTGTTTGCCGAGCCGGGGCAGAAAATTGCATTTGTCGGCAGTACAGGTGCAGGAAAGACAACAATTACCAATTTGATTAACCGCTTTTATGATATTCAGGATGGCAAAATCCGGTATGATGGAATCAACATCAATAAAATCAGAAAATCGAGTTTGCGCCGTTCTCTGGGCATGGTGTTGCAGGATACACATTTGTTTACCGGTACAGTTATCGATAATATCCGCTATGGCCGGTTGGATGCGACCGATGAGGAATGTATTGAAGCAGCAAAGCTTGCCAACGCTGACGGTTTTATCAGACGCCTGCCGGATGGTTATCAGACGATGCTGACCGGAGACGGCAAAAATCTTTCCCAGGGACAACGACAATTGTTAGCGATTGCACGGGCGGCTGTTGCAGACCCTCCGGTTCTGATTCTGGATGAAGCTACTTCATCCATCGATACCCGTACAGAGATCTTGGTGCAGAATGGCATGGATGCTTTGATGAACGGCAGGACAACATTTGTCATCGCGCACCGTTTGTCCACGGTACGAAACGCAGATTGTATCATGGTACTAGAACAGGGAAGAATCATTGAGCGTGGATCACATGACCAGCTGATCGAACAGCAAGGCCGTTACTATCAGCTGTATACAGGTAATCCGGCAAAATAGGCTTTTCTCCTGATAGTGCTATTTTGGCTATCAAAAAAATTAGATTTTTTTCGATGTAATAGTTGACATTACAACGAATGCGTGGTATCATGTCATTGTAATCGATGAGATTACAACAAGCGAACGAAAGAAAATCAATTTTTTCAACGTGTTTCAGACACAAAAAATTTTTTCATCAAATTTGGAGGTAATAACAATGAGCAGAGTTTCTGAATTTCTGACTGCAAATCCTGTCCAGTATCTGGCAACTGTTTCTCTGGACGGTAAGGCAAAGTGCCGCCCGTTTATGTTCAGCTTTGAGAAAGACGGCAAGCTGTGGTTCAACACTGGTAACTTCAAGGAAGTTTATAAGGAGCTTCAGGCAAATCCGTATATTCAGATTAGCGTTTCTTCCCCTAACTTTGAGTGGGTTCGTCTGAGCGGCAAGGCTGTCTTTGTCGATGACAAGGCAATCAAGGAAGCTGCTCTGGAGAATCCGATTGTTAAGGGCAACTATCAGACCGCGGATAATCCGCAGTTTGAGGTATTCTATCTGGAAGATGCACACGGTGTAATTGCTGACTTCTCCGGCAATCCTCCGTATGAGTTTTAAGAAAGAATCATTCGAAAAATAGCAGTTCCATAAAATCAGGCTCGGGATGAACTTCATTCGGAGCCTGATTTCCTATTTACAAAGTATGCTGGTAAAATCAAAGGGAAAGGTGATGATATCATTGGGTAATAAAGAAATCCAACGACTCGCTCGGCAAATTGAAAGCGCCGATGCAATCGTCATTGGAGCAGGATCGGGTCTGTCTACTTCGGCTGGGTTCACCTACTCTGGAGAGCGGTTTCAAAGATACTTTGCTGATTTTATTGAAAAGTACCATATCCCGGATATGTACTCCGGTGGATTTTATCCGTTTGAATCGCTTGAGGAATATTGGGCATGGTGGAGCCGCCACATTTACTATAATCGTTATGTGGATGCACCTTATCCTGTTTATCGTAATTTGCTGTCTCTGGTAAAAGGAAAAGATTACTTTGTTTTGACCACTAATGTAGACCATCAATTCCAGAAAACGGGATTTGATAAACACCGCCTGTTCTATACGCAAGGGGATTATGGCCTGTGGCAATGTATGGAACCTTGTCATCGAAAGACCTATGATAACGAGGATATTGTGCGACAAATGGTTGCAGAGCAAAAGGACATGCGAGTGCCGACAGCGTTAATTCCGCATTGTCCAATCTGCGGAAAGCCTATGACAATGAACCTTCGGGCGGATAATACGTTTGTTGAGGATGAAGGATGGCACCGGGCGGCGGAGCGGTATTCGGAGTTTTTACGGCGACACGATCGGCTGCATGTGTTGTTTCTTGAGTTAGGCGTTGGCGGCAATACACCTGGTATCATCAAATATCCCTTTTGGAAGATGACATACCAGAATCCAAAGGCAGTATATGCTTGTATCAATGACAAAGAAGCATTTGTGCCATCGGAAATTAAAAATCGTTCCATTTGCATTGACGGAGATATTGGAAAAGTTTTAACTATGCTGGTCAAGAAGGAGGGAGACAATGAACCAAGAAGAAAGATGTCTTTATTTAATCGAGGCATTACTGGAAGAAATGCCACAGTACAAAAGCATACAGATTCCTGACAATGAATCGGAACAGTGGAGATTATTGCGGTCTCTTTTCAACGTCCGGCCTGCTTATCCGGCATCATCTGATTTCCTCAAGGTACAGGATGAGTATTTGTCCGAAAAAATCAGGAAACGTGGCATTGTAGATTGCAAATCTCTGTCTCCAACCAAAGCAGATTCCCGGATTTATCTCTGGCAAGGAGATATTACAACCTTGCGTTGCGACGCCATTGTAAATGCAGCCAATAGCGCCCTATTGGGGTGCTGGCAACCTTGCCATTCCTGCATCGATAATGTTATTCACTCGCTTTCGGGAGTTCAGCTTCGGATCAAATGTAATGAAATTATGGAGGTTCAGGGCCATGATGAGGCAACTGGAACGGCAAAAATCACCCCCGGTTATAATCTCCCTTGCAAGTATGTATTGCATACCGTTGGGCCAATTATTTCCGGCCTTCTTCGCAAGAAAGATTGCGAGCTGTTGGCAAGCTGCTATCAGTCCTGTTTAGAATTGGCAGCGGCAAATGGAGTGCAATCGATTGCTTTTTGCTGCATCTCAACCGGTGTGTTTCATTTTCCGCAGGATAGGGCAGCAAAGATAGCAACAGAGACAGTGGCACGCTTTTTGAAAACAAATAGCTCAATTCATCAGGTGATATTCAATGTCTTTACAGATAAAGACTTAGCCATTTATCAACGGCTGTTAGAAAGATAAATATTCGTGTTACTGATAGGCGTTCATTCCATGAGCGTCTATTTTTTTTGAACCATATGATAGTTATATGAAAATCAATATTCAATTTCAATTAATCTTGATTGAAATGAATGAAAAACAGGTGTTTACATCCAGGGCACTTATATGGTAAAATTATTTGACCAAACAGGAGCTCTTGTACTTGTTTTTACCTGTTTTACGGTGACAGACAGAGCCGAGGGAAAATAAAAAAAGATTTAGAGATATATAAAATGTAAACACAAATATTGATCAGGCTATGGATAAAATCCTGTAAGTATTGCTGTGCTTGAAGGAATCAAAGACTGAACAAAGGAACCCCTTGGAATTTTATACATCATTTTGCTGTTGGCTGTTGTAAATCTCTGCTGATTTTCCCTGTCTTGAGAATTTGAACCCAAAATCTATCTCGCTAAGAATCCTGCTAAAATGTGATTTTACCGCAATAATTGGCTGTTCAGCCATAGTCTAACGGAAACGGATAAGACATGCAGGAATATATAAAAATATATGTTTATCCGATGAAAGGATGATGAAACCCAATGCGTGAGCAAAACAATGCCACTGCCGAAGAGATGCCGAAGGGACGGTTTCATAGCGAACTGTTTGACTGGGGAGAAGCCCTGCTGATTTCACTGGCAGCAGTCATTCTGGTTTTTGTCTTCGGAGTCCGTATTATCGGTGTCGAAGGCAATTCTATGGTTCCGACGTTGCAAAATGGCAATCAGCTTCTGGTATCCAATCTGTTTTATACGCCGGAGAAAGGCGATATTGTAATATTGACAAAGGATTCCTTCCTGACAAGCCCGATTGTAAAGCGTGTCATTGCAACAGAAGGCGATACGGTTGATATTGACTTTGAAACCGGTCAGGTTTCTGTCAATGGTGAAGTTCTGGATGAAAGTTATATTGCAGAGCCGACAACAACGCAGTATGATGTCATTTTCCCGCAGACTGTGCCGGAAGACTGCATTTTTGTTATGGGTGACAATCGCAATCACTCCACGGACAGCCGCTATGGTGAACTGGGTATGGTAGATACCCGATATGTGATCGGTAAGGTTTTGATGCGCATTTTTCCGTTTAGCGAGATCGGGACAGTATCATAAGGAGAGAAATACATGAATATACAGTGGTATCCCGGTCATATGACACGTACCCGCCGCCGCATGGCAGACAGCCTGAAGCAGGTGGATGCTGTATGTGAAGTCGTAGATGCACGCATTCCGCAGGTCAGCCGTAATCCGGATATGGACGAAATAGCAGGCAATAAGCCGCGTTTGCTGGTTATGAACCGCACAGATCTGGCTAATCCGGAATCTACAAAGCTTTGGGCAGCGTTTTACCGCCGACAGGGCTATGCTGTCCTGACAACGGATGCAAAGAGTGGCGCAGGCGTTGCAAAATTCTCTGCTGCAGTCCGTTCGCTGCTGGCAGAAAAAATCAAAGTATGGAATGAAAAAGGCCAGACAGGGCGCTCTGTCAAGGTTATGGTTGTGGGTATTCCGAATGTTGGAAAATCTACATTTATCAATAAAGTTCTAGGCAAAAAATCCGCAAAGGCTGCGGATAAGCCGGGCGTGACCCGCGGACAGCAGTGGTTCCGTGTGGAGAGCGGTTTGGAGCTGCTGGATACACCGGGTATCCTATGGCCAAAACTGGATGATGAGCGCACAGGTATTTACCTTGCTGTTACTGGTGCTGTCAAGGATGACGTAGTGGATGTTGAAACACTGGCGTGCCGGCTTATGGAGATTCTGTACCATAAGGCGCCGCAGTTGTTAGTAAACCGTTATAAAATCCAGCTGCCAGAAGAAAGGGAAGAATTTGATTTCCTCGGCTATGAGCTGCTTATGCGTGCTGGACGAAAGCGCGGGTTCCTGATTTCCGGTGGTGAAATCGATACAGAACGCATGGCGCATATTTTGCTGGATGAATTCCGCGGCGGCAAGCTGGGGCGTATTACCCTGGAAACACCGGATGAATATGCATCGGAGGATAACAGCGATGGCTAAGCGGAAAGAGCCAGTTCTGCTGACAATGGATAAGGAAGCGGAAATCCGCGCAAATGGCTTTACCGCAGTGTGTGGTATTGATGAAGCTGGGCGCGGTCCGCTGGCGGGACCGGTTGTGGCTGCGGCTGTGATTTTACCGGAGGGTATTCAACTGCCGGGAGTCGACGACTCCAAAAAGATTACAGAGAAAAAACGTGAAATCCTGTTCGATTTTGTCAAGGAAAATGCTCTTGCCTATGGCATTGGAGAAGCAAATGAAAAGGAGATCGATGAGATCAATATTTTGCAGGCGACTTTCCTCGCTATGCGCCGGGCTGTAGAGGCTTTGCAGTTTCCGGCGGATTACGCTTTGGTTGATGGAAACCGCATTCAGGGACTCTCTATTCCATCCGAAACCGTTATCGGTGGTGACGGTAAAGTATTATCGATTGCAGCAGCTTCTATTCTGGCGAAGGTTACACGAGACCGTTACATGCGTGAAATGGCTATGCAGTACCCGGAATACGGCTTTGAAAAGCACAAAGGCTATGGCACCAAAGCACATTATGCTGCGATTGAACAGTATGGCATCTGTCCACTGCACCGCAAAACTTTTTTAAAAAAGGTTTTAAACCATAGATGAACATTGGTGAACGGGGAGAGCAGCATGCGGCAAAATATCTGCAGCGCAAGGGATTTCATATAATATCACGGAATTATCGTACAGAGCGCGGTGAAATAGATATCATCTGCTGTGATGAAAACTATCTTGTTTTTGCGGAAGTAAAAACCCGCAGCAGTACAAAATTTGGCATGCCAAGAGAGGCCGTGACTGTCAGCAAGCAGCGGAAGCTTTTGCTTGCAGCACAGCAATGGATATTGGAACATCCGACGCCATTACAGCCGCGGTTTGATGTCATAGAGATTCTGGTTTCTCCTGATTTGACAACATGCCGTATCCATCATATTCCCGATGCATTTGAGGTGGTTTGATTGAGATACTTTGATCTGCACTGTGATACGATATATGAATTGAGTGATATGGCATCGTACACGAAAAAACGTGGTACATTGTTGGAAAATCGTGGTCATGTTGATTTGCAGCGTGCAGCTGTATTTGACCATTATGCGCAGATATTTGCCCTGTTCTGTGGCGCGAAGTCGGTGATCTCGCCGGAGGATGCGCATCAGCGGTTTATCCATCTGCTGCAGACAGCACAGCATGCATTTACAGCTTGCGGGGATCGTCTGATGCACTGTAAGACTGCATCAGACTGGAAGCAGGCACAGGAGCAGCATAAAACAGCGGCGTTTTTATCGATCGAAGGCGCTGAGCTGCTGCAAAGTAAAGAAGATGTTCAAATAGCATTGGAAGCTGGCATCCGCATTGTTACGCTGACCTGGAATCATAATTCCATCTATGGCTGTGGCGCATCCACAGACAATACTGCAGGCTTAAAACCGCAGGGAAAGAAGCTGGCACAGTATCTATCTCAGCATGGCGTTTTTATGGATGTATCGCATTTATCTGAACGTGGTTTCTGGGATTTGGCACAATGCATTGATGAACCAATTCTCGCCACGCATTCCAACAGCCGGGTGCTATGTCCTCACCTGCGGAATCTGACAGATGAACAATTCCGTGAAATCATACGCCGTGGGGGACTGGTTGGAATCAATTTATATGTTCCATTTATTGTCAACAATAAAACGGCGGATTGTGATGATCTTGTCCGGCACATCGAACATTTTTGTGCGCTGGGCGGACAGAAGAACCTATGCATTGGCGCAGACTGGGATGGGTGTGACCATATGCCAACAGATATCCATGATATCACTGGTATGGAGTTGCTGGCAGAAGCACTGGCACGGCATAACTATTCCGAACAGCAAATTATTGATATACTATATGATAACGCAGCAAGGTTCGTCTCCGCAAACTTTTGAACGAGTAAAATAAACCCTTTAGGAGGTTTTTTCAAATATGGATTATGTAAGCACAAGAGATAAAAATCTCACCGTAAGTGCGGCAAAGGCAATTGCGACCGGTATTGCACCGGATGGCGGTCTGTACTGCCCAACAGAAATTCCACAGCTCACAGCAGAGGATTTTGCTTCCCTGTGCGCAAAGGACTACCGTGGCAGAAGTGCAGATATTCTGGGCCGTTTTCTGACTGATTTTACTGCAGAGGAGCTGGAGCAGTATGCAGCACGCGCTTATGCAGATGAAAAATTCGGCGGTTCCGATACCGCTCCACTGGTAAAGCTGGAAGATGGTGAATACATCCTTGAGCTGTGGCATGGCCCAACCTGCGCATTTAAGGATATGGCGCTGCAGATGCTGCCGCATCTGTTAACAGCATCTCTGCGCAAGACCGGAGAGGAACGCACTGCGTGCATTCTGGTTGCTACCTCAGGAGATACTGGCAAGGCTGCCTTGGACGGCTTTGCGGATGTAGAAGGCACTAAGATCATGGTTTACTATCCGGTCGATGGTGTCAGCACCATTCAGAAGCTGCAGATGGTAACCCAGCGCGGTAATAACGTGCGGGTGTGTGCAATCCGCGGCAATTTCGATGATGCACAGAGCGCAGTGAAGAAGATCTTTACCGATGAGGCTTCCATTGATAAGCTGGATAAAGAGGGAATGACCCTGTCTTCTGCAAACTCCATCAACTGGGGGCGTTTGGCACCGCAGATTGCATATTATGTTTCCGCATATTGTGACTTGCTGAACCGTGGCGATATCAAGCTGGGCGATCCGATCAATGTTTGCGTACCGACTGGCAACTTCGGCAATATTCTTGCTGCATATTTCGCAAAACAGATGGGTGTTCCGGTTGCAAAGCTGATCTGTGCATCCAATGAGAATAACGTACTGACCGATTTCTTTACCTCCGGCGGCACCTATGACCGGGAACGTCCATTCCATACGACAATCTCTCCGTCAATGGATATTTTGATTTCCAGTAATTTGGAACGTTTACTCTTCCTTGTTTCCGGCTATAATGACACTATGGTGGCTGATCTGATGAAACAGCTGTCTGAAAACGGAAAGTATACGGTTCCTGCTGATGTCTTTTCGAATATCAGCAGCCAGTTTGATGCTGGCTATTGTGACGATACACAGACCAAGGCAACCATTGCCGAGCTGTTTGAGGAGAAGAAGTATCTGTCTGACACGCACACCGCTGTTGCAGTTAAGGTATATGAGGATTATCGTGCCCGCACTGGTGATACTACCCCGACTGTGATTGCATCTACGGCAAGCCCGTTTAAGTTCTGCCAGAGCGTAATTTCTGCATTGGGCGGAGAGATTGTCAGCGACGGTACTGAACTGCTGGATCAGCTGCATGATATGACGGGAGCACCGGTTCCGGCACCGCTGGCAGCGTTGTCCGGTCTGAAACCGCGGTTTGATCTGGTCATTGACCGTGATGAAATCCTCGGAACTGTCGATCTGCTGGGCAAAATCTGACAATGGCACTGTATACGATTTCCGATTTACACCTGTCGGTTGGCGTGAAAAAGCCGATGGATATCTTTGGCGGCAAATGGCAGGGATACATGGAGAAAATCGAAAAGCACTGGCGTGCCATGATTTCACCAGAGGATACGGTTGTCATTGGCGGTGATATTTCCTGGGGAATCAACCTGAAGGAAAGCCTGCCGGATTTCCAGTTATTGTCTGATCTTCCCGGAAAAAAGATTATCGGAAAGGGGAATCATGACCTCTGGTGGTGTACGGTCAGTAAGATGAAACGATTTTTTGAAGAAAATGAGATAAAAAATATCGATTTCCTCTTTAATAATTGTTTCATTTATGATAACATTGGTATTTGTGGAACCCGTGGCTGGTTTTTTGAGGAAAATTTCAAAGAATGCCATGATGAAAAGATATTCCGCCGGGAATTAATCCGGCTGGAGACATCTTTAAGGGCTGCTCAGGCACATGGTGTGGAGGAAATCCTTTGTTTCCTGCATTATCCGCCGATTTTTCCAAATTTCCGCTGCGATGAAATCATTGCACTGATGCAGAAGTATAGGGTAAAAGAGTGCATTTACGGACATCTGCATTCGGACAGCCTGCGGTATGCTGTCACAGGCGTGCACGAAGGCATCCATTTCCGCCTTGTATCGGGAGATTATATTGATTTTATGCCGGTTCTGCTAAAAAAATAGAAAAAATTGTAGCCAAAAAGCCAACTATCTGATAGAATAGATTGGACATATAATTAGGAGGAGTCATTTAATATGGAACTCAAGAATACCGAAAAGCTGGAACACAGCCAGGTAAAGCTGACTGTCGCAGTATCAGCTGAAGAATTAGATAAGGCTAAGGATGCCGCATACAAGAAGACCAAGAATCAGTTTCAGATTCCGGGCTTCCGTAAGGGCAAGGCAACCCGTAAGGTGATCGAGCGTCTGTACGGCAAGGATTTCTTTGTAAACGATGCGATCAATGACCTGTACCCGGAGATGTATCCGCAGGCTCTGGAAGCTGCTGGCATCGAGCCGGTTGGCCAGGGTGATGTCAAGATTGACGAGTCTCTGGAGAACTTCGACAATGGTTTTGATTTCATCTTTACTGTACCGGTATATCCGGAAGTATCCATTGGCGAGTACAAGGGCATTGAAGCTGAGAAGGCTGATGATTCTGTAACAGAGGAAGATATCAAGGCTGAGCTGGATCGTCTGGCAGAGCGTGCTGCAAGTACCGAAACTGCTGACCGTGCAGCTGCTCTGGGCGATACTGTTGTGCTCGACTTCGAGGGCTTTGTTGACGGCGAGGCATTTGAAGGCGGCAAGGGCGAGGACTTCAGCCTGAAGCTGGGTTCTGGTACCTTTATTCCGGGCTTTGAGGATCAGCTGGTTGGCAAGTCCGCTGGCGAGGCTTGCGATGTAAACGTTACTTTCCCGGAAGAGTATCAGTCTGCTGATCTGGCTGGCAAGCCGGCAGTATTCAAGTGCACTGTAAAGTCTGTGCAGGAAACCATTATGCCGGAGATGGACGACGAGTTCGCAAAGGACGTTTCCGAGTTTGAGACTCTGGATGAACTGAAGAAGAGCATCGAAGAGAAGACTGCAGAGAGCAAGAAAAATGCTGCTGACCGTGACTTCGAAGACAAGGTTCTGGACAAGGTTCTGGAAGGTCTGGAAGCTGATGTACCGGAAGCAATGTACGAAGCACAGCTGGACAACATCATGCAGGATTACAGCTACCGCATCCAGTCCCAGGGCATTTCTCTGGAAGACTATGTAAAGCAGATGGGTATGGAAATGAGCTCTTTCCGTGCAATCTTCCGTTCTCAGGCTGAGCGTCAGGTTAAGGTACAGCTGGCTGTTAAGAAGATTTCTGAGCTGGAAAATATTGAACCGACTGAGGAAGAAATGGATGCTGAGTACAAGAGACTGGCAGAAGCTTATGGTCTGGAAGAAGACAAGGTTAAGCAGTTTGTACCGGCTGAGTCCGTAAAGTCTGATCTGACCACCCAGAAGACGATCAATATGCTGAAGGAAAACGCTGTTGCAGTCGCTCCGGCAGCTGCTGACGCCGAGTAATTCAATCCTCCGGCGATACATACCCCATATGGGGAAGGAGGAATATATTTATGAGTTTAGTCCCTTATGTAGTAGAGCAGACCAGTCGCGGTGAACGTTCTTACGATATTTTCTCCCGACTGCTCAATGACCGTATTATCATGCTTTCCGAAGATGTCAACGATACGACAGCTTCGCTGGTTGTTGCACAGATGCTGTTTTTGGAAGCGCAGGATCCGGATAAGGATATCCAGTTCTATATCAATTCTCCGGGCGGTTCCATTACCTCTGGTATGGCAATCTATGATACCATGCAGTACATCAAGTGCGATGTTTCCACCATTTGTATTGGTATGGCTGCATCCATGGGTGCATTCCTGCTGTCCTCCGGCACCAAGGGGAAACGGTTTGCTCTGCCGAACAGTGAAATTATGATTCACCAGCCGCTGATTGGCGGAAACGGTCTTTCGGGACAGGCGACTGACATCAAGATCCATACGGATCATCTGGTTCGCACCAGAAACAAGCTGAATGAAATCCTTGCACTGAATACCGGAAAATCCATTGAGGAAATCGCACGCGATACCGAACGCGATAACTTTATGTATGCGGAGCAGGCGAAGGAATATGGCCTGATTGACGAGGTCATGGTTCACAGATAATTGTAACGCGATCACCGGGACGGCTGGAACGTGCAGTCGTTCCGGTGTTTCAACATTTTAGCCTTGCCTGTTTTACGGGCAGGGGATTGGAAATTCGAGGTGTATTATGGCACGAAACGACGATAAGCGTGAGATTCGCTGTTCGTTTTGCGGCAAACCGCAGTCAGAAGTGCACAAGCTGATCGCCGGACCGAATGTCTACATCTGCAATGAATGCATTGACATCTGCCAGAGCATTCTGGATGAGGAATTTGGCTTCGAGGATGAAGCAGTTGCTTCTGCAGCACAGTCGAATGCTTCGGCTCCGGATAAGCTGCCAACGCCGCGCGAACTCAAAGAAACGCTCGATCAGTATGTCATTGGACAGGATCGTGCAAAAATTTCACTGAGCGTAGCGGTGTATAATCACTATAAACGCATTTTTAAGGGAACGGATGACGATGTTGAGCTGCAGAAGAGCAATATCCTTCTGGTTGGCCCATCCGGTTCCGGCAAGACACTGTTGGCCCAGACGCTGGCTAAGACGTTGGAAGTACCATTTGCCATTGCAGATGCAACCACTCTGACAGAAGCTGGTTATGTGGGTGAAGATGTAGAAAATATTCTGCTCCGTCTGATTCAGGCAGCAGATTTTGATGTAGAACGTGCACAGCGCGGCATCATCTATGTGGATGAAATCGATAAGATTGCACGTAAAAGTGAAAATCCGTCTATTACACGTGACGTCAGCGGTGAAGGCGTACAGCAGGCGCTGTTGAAGATGCTGGAAGGTACGATCGCCAATGTTCCACCGCAGGGTGGACGCAAGCATCCGCATCAGGAATTTATTCAGATCGATACCACAAACATCCTGTTTATCTGCGGTGGCGCATTCAACGGTTTGGAAAAGATTGTAGAATCCCGCACCAGCAAGAGCAGCATGGGCTTTGGCGCGCAGATCAAGTCCAGCACAGAAAAGGATGTTGGCACCACGCTGCGTGAGTTGGAGCCGCATGACCTGATGAAATTCGGTCTGATTCCAGAAATCATTGGCCGTCTGCCGGCACTGGTTTCTCTGGACTCTCTGGACAAGGAAGCCTTGGTTCGTATTCTCAAGGAGCCAAAAAATGCTTTGGTTAAGCAGTATCAGAAGCTGTTTGAGATGGATGGCGTAGAGCTGGTATTTGATGATGATGCACTGGAATGTGTTGCGGATATCGCACTGGAACGCAAGACTGGCGCACGCGGCTTGCGCGGTGTTCTGGAAGAAGCCATGACACAGATCATGTTTGAGATTCCTTCCAATGATAACATCCAGAAAGTTCATATCACGAAGGATGTTATCGACAAAAAAGGTACGCCTGTGATTACAGAGAAGCCGCCGAAAACTGCATAGAAGGAGTTGGATAACATGCAAAATTTTACTGAAAATCCGTTTATTATCCGCTGCCTGTATGTTTGCCCCAATGAGGAACCGAAAGTTGAGTATTTGAATGGCACGGAGGCGCAAATGGAAGACCTTGTGCACGGCAAAATTTCTTCTTCCGGTATCGATGAGGGTGTTTGCGTTATTCACAACGCTTACAGTGAAGTGCTCAAGATGCCGGAAAACCGCACAATTTTTAATGAGAAATTTTTCGGCCCGATGATTGTGGTCGCTTTTGATAATTTCGGTAATATTCTTTCACTGCCGGATGATGATCTGGAATACTTCTCTAAGCTGTTGGCTTTGCCAAAAACAGAATAATTTGCATTTCTTTGCCTGTGGACTTAAAGTCAGTCCACAGGCTTTTTTCATGGCAATTCCTCGTATTAGCAGGAAGAGTGACTCGTTTCTCTTGACATTTCAAATGAAACAGGTTATTATAAAAATGAACCATTCATTCAATAGAAGGGAGCGTGTTATCTTGAATCATCGAATTAGTGATATAGCAGATGCAGCTACACGGTTGTTCCTCCAACAAGGCTATGCAAAAACCCAGATCAGCCATATTGCAAAAGCGGTTGGTGTTTCCGTCGGCACAATTTATCTCGACTTTACGGGGAAAAAGGAAATCATGCACTTTATCCTGAAATGTACGATAGACCCCCTATTTGCTGAACAAGAGTTTAAACGGCCGATCACAGATGACTTATTTTTGGGGCTGGAGAACGAGATTATCACTCTTTTTGAAAAATCCGGGAATGATTTTGCCTCCCATCTTCAAGGGGACATGATGGAATATGATTTTGAATCCCTGATTAGTGATACGTTTGATCTGTTTTCCCGGTATGCGGTTGGTTGTCTATTCATTGAGAAAAATCAATTTGATTTCAAGAATCTTGCGCGGCACTATATCGTATATCGAAAGCAATTTCTTGATACGATGATGCGCTATATCCGTGTATTTATTGACCAAGGGACAGTCCGCCCGCTGGAACATCTTGAATTATCGACAACACTGATTATCGAAATTCTGTCGTGGTGGGCAATGGATATTCGCTATACTTCCTTTGAAACAAAGGAAATTTCTATGGATTTGGCGAAGCAGATTTGCATGGACAATATTTTGGTTGCATATAAACGATAAAATGGCAGGGCATTCCGCCCTTCTATTTTTATTCATATATTGAATGAATCATTCATTTATTATTGCAGAGAAAGCGAGGAAATTATTATGAACATCAAAAAACGATCCGTGGCGTGTTTAACGATAACAGTGGGTCTGCTGGCATTAACCGGCTGCTCTGGCAGTCAATCATTCCAACTGGCAAATGAAATGACATTTTTGTTAGATGATATAGCAGAAATAACGATATCATACGACGAGGAACAAGTGACATTTTATGAAAACGATCGTGATGATTTGATAATAAAAGAGTACATGACGGAAAATAAAAGCAGCTATTATGCGAAGGTAGATGAAAGCAATGACAGTATTACAGTTTCCGAAGGAGGTAAACCGTTCTTTAAGGATAACTTTTCCCGTTATATTGAGGTTTATTTGCCGGTGTCCTACCAAAATAATCTGACAGTCACTACAACCGATGGCGATATTGATATTGCAGAGGTTGAACTATCCTTGAATGCACTGCGTATTGATAGCACTTCAGGGACTGTTCAGCTCAACGCCGTGGAGGCGGACAATATCTATCTTTCATCGACCAATGGTGTTTTGGATGTAGATTGTCTGGATGCGGAAACGATCAAGATTGATACCACCAGCGGGGATTTTTCCTGCGAAAATCTCAATGGAAACGTGAATTATACGACTACCAGCGGCGATGCTGATATTATAGCTGCCAGTGGATCAGGCAGCTATAAGGCCAACAATTCAGGTGAATTAAATGTGTCCTATACTGAAGTAACAGATGATCTACTGTTTTTTAACAAAAATGACGACATTAATATTATACTCCCTGCCGATCTGCAGTTTGAGTTTGAGGCAACAACGAAAAATGGTTCTATTTCTACCCCTTTTGGGCAGAGTATTTCTACGGAAGACCGTACGACCAAGTGGATCGTCGGTAAGTATCCGACTGTGACGGTTAAGGCAGAAACGAATAACGGAAATATTGAGGTGAAGCAATAAAGCATTATAGTAAAGCTGCTTAGGGTAACGATAAATATATGAAACTGCCGCATGATAGCATCGAGAAAAATGCCATCGTGTGGCAGTTTTATTCTTACATTATCGTAAGAAATTATTTTCTTCATATCAATTATGCTATAATCATACTATATTCCACTAATTCGAGGTTTTACTATGGAAACAAGAGTGATTTTAGTTGAGGATGATCCGTTTTTACAGGACGGTTTACATGAAATGCTCCAGCGCGAGGGCTATACTGCCGATATAGCGGGGAATTGTGCTGCTGCAAACCAGCGTATCAATGAAAATACGTACCATCTCATTATCTTAGATGTATCCTTGCCAGATGGCAGTGGGTATGAGCTTTGCATGAATTGGAGAAATCAAGGCATACACACACCGATTCTGTTCCTTACTGCACGGGATGAAGAAATGGAAATTGTGCGCGGTTTGGATGCTGGCGGGGATGATTATGTCACAAAGCCATTCCGTTTGCAGGAGCTATTATCCCGTATTCGAGCTTTGTTAAGGCGCCGCCCGGATGCGATTTATCAACAGGAAGAATTAAAAATAGACTTAGACAATCGAACTGTCTTTCGCGATGGAACCCAGATTTTTCTCACACCAACAGAATTTCAATTGTTATCTGTTATGGTGAAAAAACGCAGCCAAATATTTACCCGAAGACAGCTGTTACAGTCCATTTGGGATGATGCAGGCGTATATATTGACGATAATACGTTATCTGTGCATATCAGCCGTTTGCGTGAGAAAATCGGCGGAAGCTATATCCGCACTGTGCGTGGTGTCGGTTATCAGTGGAGGGCAGAGGAATGACGTTTTCTGTTCTTTTTTCTCTCCTTCTTGCTGTATGCAGTATAACCCTGCTTATCCGATTTTTTTTGCAGAAAAGGCGTCAGGAACGTTTATATAAACAGATTCAGGCATTTTTGCTGCATCCTTTTGTTCCGGAATATAGTGTTCGGGATGATTTCTTTGCACTGCTGGAAAATGCGGCGGCAGATTTGGAGAACAAAATATTAACCGAACATGCCAACACAATTGCCCAAAGCAAACAAAACGCAGATTTCGTTGCAGATATTTCCCATCAGCTCAAAACACCATTAGCGGCGCTCAAGCTGTATTGCGAAATGGATGCAGGACTATATCCCAACGCACATATTGACAAACAGTTGGTTTTAATTGAACATATGGAAAACCTGATTCATTCCCTGCTTCGGCTGGAGAATCTCAAAGCAGATGCTTATACAATGTCTTTTCAAATGCAGGAAATGCATCAGCTGATTTTAGATATCTGGAATGACTTACATGCATTATACCCCGCAAAATGTTTCACATTAGAAGGGAAAGCAAGCCTGCGCTGTGATGCAACATGGATGAAGGAAGCAATCCTAAACATCCTGAAAAACTCCTGTGAACATACATCAGAAAATGGAAGCATTCATGTCATTTTAGAGCAGACAGAAAATGCTGTTCACATAACTATACGTGACAATGGCGGAGGTGTACCCAAGGATGAACTGCCGAAGCTGTTCCAACGTTTTTTTCATTCCTCTCGGAATACATCGAAAAACAGCGCCGGAATTGGCCTGGCCATCACAAAAGAAATTATCACAAAGCATCACGGCATAGTTACTGCTGCCAATGATATATATGGCTTATGTACGTACATTAACCTCCCAATTGTTGATGGCATGCAGTCTTACGAAATCGTAAGCTGAACGTCACGCAATCGTAAGGTTCGCGTGCTATAGTAAATGGCAAAGGAGGGATAACCTTATGGAAATCATTCGATGTGAACAGTTAAATAAAATCTATGCCAGTGGTGAAGCTCGTGTCCATGCTGTGCGGGATGTTACCATCGGCTTTAAACAAGGAGAATTTTGTGCGATTACTGGTTCCAGTGGTTCGGGCAAATCCACGTTGTTGCATATGTTCGGCGGTCTGGAATATCCAACCTCTGGCAAGGTGGTGTATCAGGAGAAGGATTTATTTTCGTATAATGATAATCAGCTTTCCATTTTGCGGCGGAGGCGGTTCGGCTTTGTATTTCAGGCGTATAACCTGGTTCAGGAGCTGACTGGTTCGGAAAATATCCGTTTGCCGATTCTTCTGGACAAGAAAAAACCAGATGAAGAATATCTCAAGCGGATTATTGACATTTTAGGCATTGAGGACCGGTTGGATCATCTGCCAAGTGCACTATCCGGCGGTCAGCAACAACGTATTGCCATTGCACGTGCATTGGCAAATAAACCAGCCATCCTGCTTGCGGACGAGCCTACTGGTAATCTGGATGCTAAAACGGGTCGGGAAGTATTGAGCCTGCTGAAATATGTTGGCAAAGAATTGGGCATTACATTGATATTGGTTACACATGACTTGCATGTAGCGGAACAGGCAGACCGTATCCTGACATTAGAAGATGGACAAATTGTCCGTGATACACAGCCGACCTCCGCAGGGACGGAGGTGCAGGAATGAAACGTTTTTCCATTAACACCATTGCACTCGGAAACCTGCGCCAGCACAGGAAACAATATACTTCTCTAACCGTTGGTATTATACTTGCATTGTTCTTTTCTGCCGCCCTGATGCTGTTCTGGAATTCCATGAAGATTTCTACACAGGAAATCCACGACAGCCGATATGGTACACAAGACATTATTTTCTTGATGTGCGCCGATGACGCTCATTTTTATGAGCTTGCAGATGCAGGATATTTGCAGGCTTTGGGGAAAGCCAGTATCCTAGAATATTTTTCGCTGGAAACCCCTGACCTGAAGTCGGGTTTCTCTGCAGCAACCTTTGACGACGCTGCGTTGGAGCTGATTGACTGGGATGTCATCGAAGGCAGATTGCCAGAAAAAGCCGGCGAAATTGCCATTGAACAATCTGCTTTGGCGCGTCTGCGGTTGGATATCGAGGTAGGCGATACCTTTACTGCACCGGTCTATATCCCGACAGGCGGAACCAATTATATGGATGGCACTTTCTTGGATGAACCTATTGAAAAGACCTATACCCTCGTCGGAATCCTTTCTGACCATCTGACGTATCTATCCTCAGATGTCTTGAGCGCAGTCTATGGTGATATCCCAGCTGCAGTGCTGGCTGATGAGGAAGAGATTACCGTCGGCGGAATACCTGTGATCAATTTTTATGCCCAATACAGCAGCCGCTTCTGGGCGGAAAGCAAGCTGCCCGGCGCAGCAAGTTCTTATAATAAAGCAGGTGAGATCGTAAGAGATTATTGTTATTCCTCTTTGGAAACATATAATGATACCGAGCTATATGGCAGCATTGATATTCAGAATACCAATATCTTCATATATTTTATGTTCGTGATTGCTTTTGCGCTGATCTTTGCATCCTGCCTGGGGATTATCAATGCCTTTTCTGCCAATCTACGGGAGCGGCAAAGGCAAATCGGTATGCTCCGTGCGGTCGCCGCAACCAGACGCCAAATCCGTCAGATTTTTGGGCGGGAAGCCATTTTAATTGCCCTGATCTCCATCCCTCCAGCTGTTGTATTGTCCTGCCTTGCTGTTTGGGGAATCATGCAGCTGATGGGGCCGGGATATCACTTTGTACTGAATTTATGGATATTATTGGGAACCGCAGTATTGGGATTGCTTTGTATCATGGCAGCCTCTTTTATCCCGCTGTGGAAGGTTTCCCGCATCCCGCCGATGCAGGCGATCCGGGATGTCTCCCTTTCCAGAAAGCTGAAATCCCGCCACATTCGTACCAAAAAGTTGTTCGATGTACCAAAGCATCTGGCAAAACGTAATTTATCCCTGAATCGTGGAAATCAAGTCCGCATCATTGCTTTGATGACTGCCGGAATGTTTATCCTATCTACACTGTGTTATACCAATATCGTAAGTATAGAGTCCTTGATGCCATCTTATGAAACAGAGTACGACTATTCGTTATCTTCTTTCGGAAAAGCTTATGGCAGCTATAGCGGATTGGAATGGTCCTATTCTGTTTCAGGAATGACGGAACAGGATGTACAGGCTATCTCTTCCTTGCAATCCGTCCAAACGGTACATTCTCAAAAGGAAATTCAGATCAATGTGATTCCTGAAAAGATCACAGATTATTTACCAAGCTTTGGTATGGAGATAGGCCTGAACCTTTCAGGATACCTTTTACACGATCTTCCGCTGACAGATTCTGAGATGAATACCTATTATCAGGAAGAATATCAACGATATCTGCAGGTAAAACGGAAATATGACTATATAGAAGATTACTATACATCGTTTTTTTATGCTTATGATGAGGAACAGCTTCAATCCCTTTCTTCTAAATTGTTGGAAGGTGAAATCAATTTGGACAAGCTGGCTTCCGGTGAACAGGTACTGGTATATGCGCCTGCCTACTCCGGCGCCTATCAGACAACCGATGACTTCTTGGCTAATACTAATGGATATGCATATAAGGATTATACAAAGGATGAAGCAGATCTGGCCAAAGCAGAATGTGAAGAATATCTTCTGGAAAATGACATGTTTCATGTAGGGGATACCATTACACTGAGCCAATTGTATACAACGGAAGAATTGCAATACATCAGCGATGGTTCTTTGGATGCTATTCTTCCAGATGATGTAACACGTATTGACCGCGAAGTAACCATCGGCGGTATTATTGACGGGTCAGACCATACAAAGGGATCGATTGTCACTAGTATTGCTGGCTTGGCAGCCCTTGGATATGATGCAAAATATTCTTCTGTCGATATCCAACTGTCAGAATCGCCCAGCAAACAAATGGAACAATATTTAGATGATAATTTAAATGCTATTGCTGCCCGCAGCGGAACAACAGAAGTAGTCAATCTGATTGCACGGGCAAGAACGGAGCGGAATCTTATATATGGAAGAATGGCTGCCGGACTTTCGATTGTCATCCTGCTCTTTGCCATCTGTACCAGTATGGTCTGCAATTCCTTTGCTACACAAATTCAGGCAGGAAAAAGCTATATCGGTACCCTTCGCGCTATCGGCGCTTCCCAACAGGATATGTGGAAAAATTACCGGTATCAAATGATATATCTGTTTCTCTGTGGTACTGTGATCGGTATCCTGTTTGAATGCCTTGTATTAAATGGGTTAACCCTGCTCCGACACTATCGAGATGGATTATCTACATGGGTTTATGCTCCGATTCTGCCACCAATTGTGTTTATTTTGCTCATGTTCCTAATCTGCTATTGTACAACGAGGATCAAGCTGAAGCAGGTACTGAAATCCAGCATTGTACAAAATATCCGGGAGTTGTAAGAAAGAAATGAAACGACTATTCAATTATTTCATAACAATATTGCTGATCGTGGCCTTTGCTGTACCAACGGCATTGGCTGGCGGCAGCGCTGTAAATGATAGCGCAGTAAATGGAACAGGCAGTTCCTCCAGTACAGATTCTGCCGGAGCAGCTTCAAGCGCTGTGGCAAGCCAGCCTAAGCTGATGGTATATACGTATTCTCTCGATACGGAATACCTGAGCGCGGGTAGTACTGGAACCTTATCGGTGTCCGTATATAATACCAATGATACACGCCAAATACGCAATCTGAAAATGTCCTTTTCTGTAGAGGATCATGAGATTGTTCCGGTAGAAATGGGCACAAAATATTTGAAACGTATCAAGGCAAATGGCTGGTATGAGTGGAAATTTGACATTATGGCACTGGAAACTGCAACGTCTGGCGTACATCCGGCAACAATTACCATGGAATATGAGGACAGCGATGGAAATGCCTATACTGCAACCGATACACTGATTATTACGATACGCCAGTCGGTTATGCTGTCCTATGATGAGCCCGCACTGGATGCCCGTTTGACACAGGGGGATACGCCTACCTTTTCCATGAATCTGATGAATACCGGAAAAAGTACGATTTACAATGCCCTGCTGACCTTTGATATCCCGGGTATCTCGAACGGTGGAAGTGTTTTAGTTGGCACGATCGAAGCCGGAGAATCCAAAACCGGAACAACAAATTTCCGCGTGGATTCGGATACGCTCGGCAAAGTTGAAGGTAAGGTTACCTTGACCTACGAAGATGATTTCGGCAAGAATTACACCAAAGAGCTACCGCTTTCCACAACTGTGGAGGAAAAAGTGGTTGCGCAGGCCCCTGTAGAAACACAAGAGGAAAGTAAGCTGGAAACAAAACAGATTGCTATGATTGCAGCAGTTTCCGGTGTGGTGCTGCTGGTGCTTATTTTTCTTATAGTACGGGCTGTCAGGAAAAAACGGGAACAGGAAGAGGATGAAAAGAGGTTATAAAAGAATATGATACATACAAAACAGCTGGTCTTGTGGGGAGACCGGCTGTTTTGCGTGATTAAATCATCAAGAGGAGATTGAAATGGAAACAGACAAATATCAGGGTGATGTCCGGAAAGCAATATTGCGAATAAAAAAATGTCCCCAACATGCGGTTAAAAAACATATCATTATAAGAACGAAAAAACTCCCGTTTCATAAGGAGATGGAGGAATGAAGAACCGAAGCAGGATACTCCAATTTTTGATAAGTACGGTGTTAATATTCAGTTGTCTCACTGGATGTACAAATGCTCACGATACAGTGTCAGGAAAATTGCCATATTTAAATATCACGGAATCATATTTCACTGACGAAACACAGGAAAATATGGAAAGTATTTGTATGGTTTACGATATCGGCGAGAAGAAACTGCATGCAAAAGGGGCTGTGCCATCTGAGGGAGCAGTGTTTCCTATTGCAAGCTATTCTTCAGAAAACAACAGTATTTTCTTTTCTTCTGGAATCGCAGGTGGCGATCAACTGTACAATTATAAATCTGGAAAAGCGGAACAGCTAACAGATAATTTGGCCGCAATAAATTATATTTTTCAGTGTGGAGATCAGCTTTTTCTGTCGGCACAGATTCAGGGGAATAATTTGTTGGAACCAATCCTGTTTGATTGGGGCGATAACACAATCAACCGTGTATATCCTGATGAGAAGGATGACCGTTTGACCAGCACTGCGACCTGTGACCCGGCGGCGGAAAAGGTATACTTTTCTTATTATTCCGACGCAGAAAACAGGAAAAAGATAGATGAAAGAAATGAAAATGGAGAGGTGCTGTGTGCACCATCCATAATTTGTTCTCTCGATGTGCATTCAGGAGAAGTCAGACAGATTTATCAAACATCGGATTATGTCTGGGGAATAGCAGTCAGCGGTAATATCCTGTATTATGGCGGAGCGGCTGGGCCATTCTCTGAAAATGTGTGTTATACGGTTGATTTAAAAACGGGAGAAAAAACAGAGCTTCCACTTTCGGTTACAATTAAGGGTGACATGGCGGTATGGGATGATATCTTATATGTAGTAGGCATAAAGGACGATATCAGGGGGATTTATGCGGTTGATTTATCTGATTTGAGTGTTGATTTGATTTATAAAGCACAGCCGAATGGACAGAGTATCATCCATGGAATGTCGCTCAATTACTGACAGCCGATAGGGGTCAAGAGGAGATCAAATGGAAATAGATGAGAAAATCGAACAGCTCTATCGGGAAATGTATGAATTGCTGTACGCTTATGCATACAGTGCGCTGCATGACCATGCGCAAGCAGAAGATGCTGTCCAGGACACATTCCGTATTGCTTGTGCCAAACGGACGGAATTGTTCTCCTGTCCAAATCCAAACGGATGGTTGAGAATCACATTGAAACATGTCATTTACGGCCTCTGGCATAAGGACAGTAATAAGGAGAAACTGCTTACTTATCTGACTGCCAATATAGAGCAGTCCGTGATAGATGAAATAGATGTTGACGTTCTGTTTTCTGATATGGCAGACAGTGAAGAATACCAGCTTATCAAACGTATTGCCATTGACGAGTTTAGCATGTCTGAGCTGGCGCGAGAACTTGGAATATCAGTAGAAGCCTGTAAAAAGCGTGTTCAGAGAGCAAGAAAACGACTGCAAAGGAAGATTCGGAGAAAATAATGAATTTTAGGGAAAGGAGTATGAGATATGTCGAAGCATGAGCTGGAACAGTGGAAAAACGAAGAACTGGAACAAATTCTCCGAATGGATGCATTGGAACTGGATACAGAATACGATGAGGAAGATCTTTGGATCATTATGGAAATTCTTGCAGAGCGCAGACGGAAAAATCCAGAAGATAAATTTCCAGGGGTGGAACAGTCATGGAAAACCTTTCAGGAAAGTATCCGTCATTCTAATCGTATGGCTGCACCGTTGAAGAAAAAGACGCGCAGAAAATCGTGGATGAAATATTTGGCTGGTATAGCAGCGATGTTCGTTCTTTGCTGTGGTGTCTCTTCCATACATGCATCCAGCTATAATATGTGGAAGGAGATTGCACAATGGACGGAGCACACTTTCTCTTTTACAAATCCGCAGCAAAGAAATACCGCTGGAGCATCTGCTGAGGAAATAACACGGTGCTTTATCAATGATTACAGCAGCTTGCAGGAGGCATTACAGCATTACGATGTAAAGGAAACGCTTGTGCCGCAGTGGATACCGGAACGGTTTCGATTGGCGCTGATTGAGGTAGACGAAGTGAATGAAGATGTGTATATGGAAGCACAGTATATTTATCAGGATCAACTGCTAGTAGTGTCCATCCATCATATTGTGACAGGCAGAGAAAACACCCTGATGAAGAACGATATGCCGATTTCTACTGTTACAATTGATGGTATTCGTCACTATATCATGTCATATGAGGAGACCAACACAGTAACATGGATGAATGGACAGAATGAATGTGTGATTGCTGGAAATGCATCACGGGAGGAATTAAATCAGATGCTTGCATCAATCTATCAGTAAAAAGGGGTGTGCAAGATGAAAAGGGCAAAACATATGCTTGCATTGGCAGTAATACTGTGTATGGTATTGCTATGCTGTTCTTGTGCAGGGAATAAAATGCGGACCAGTGAGGATGATGATGCGGCAGCCGGTCACACTGCATATGTGGAACGTGATGGGATCACTGGTGTCGTACTGGAAGACTGTACACTGACAGATTGTATTGTCATGACAGATAAAGACATCGGCATCAGCAGCGGGCCACAGAGAAAAATTGTAGAAAAGATGGGGAATTATGATATTCACGCAGGAGACATTATTCTGATACTGAACGAACAGGACGGCAGAATGAAGGTTGCTATTCCACATGGAGATCCTCCTCATGTGCATGGTTATCTTTCCAGTAAGATAGTAAGTACAAAAAAGGCTGATATCGAAAATGGCAATCAGGCCCGTGTGATAGAGTGCATGACATATGATACGCCCAATGGAAATAAACTGGGAGAAAGGAGTGCCGGTGTTCAGATTTTATCCCGTGAAAGAGGCTGGTGTCAGATAGAGCCATTGGGAACCGGAGAAACACCGGTGTGGATACAAATTGAACAGCTTTCTTTTGATTTTGATCAATCCGTATTGGATACGGCAGAATAAACAGAAGAAAGTATGAAAAAGTACAGGACAGATCTTGATATAGCTTGTGGGGGGCTGAGATAAAGATGATTGATATTGTCCTGTCGTAATCTGACACCAGCATTTGCAGCCTGCATGTTATAATGTGACATGCAGGCTGCTGCTGCAAGAATATGAAAGTTTTGGAAAATTTACCCAAACTCCTGTAAAATATGATATTATATATAAAAGGTGAGTATAGAAAGTGAGATAGACAGGATGCATGGAAAGAAAATGATAGCAGTGATTGCAGTACTGGCAGCAATTCTTTGTTTACAATGTGGGGAAGTAACGCACAATTCAGGAAGCAAAAAACAAATTGTAGCGGAAAAACAGGGAACATTACGTCGGTTATCAAATGAACATAGCAGAAATATGCTATCTGATAAGCAGCGGGATCTGCAGGAAGACACAGTATTACCCGTTTTGATGTTCCATCATATTGATGATGAAAGCAGTAGCCCATGGGTCATCACACAGGAAGCTTTTGAAAACGATCTACGGATAATTCGTGATGCGGGATATCAGCCGGTTTCCATGACACAGCTGGTGAATTATATTTATTATGGGGAAGACTTACCGGCGAATCCCGTATGTATTACTTTTGATGATGGATATTTGAGTAATTATGAGCTGGCATATCCATTGTTGAAACAGTATCATATGAAAGCAACGATTTTCGCGATAGGAAAAGCAATTGGATATCACACATATGGCGAGACAGATATTCCGATCACGCCCCATTTTTTCTATGCACAAGCGATAGAAATGATAGATTCCGGGTTAATTGAGGTACAATCCCATACCTATAATATGCATCAGACGGCAAAATTGGAGACCCATAGACCCGTTCGGGAATCTGCAGCGCAGCTGGCGGAAGAACCGGATGACGTATATATCCAAACACTGCAGGATGACTTGAAAGCATATCAAAAGGAATATTCTGCGTATACTGGGAAGATGTTATTTGCACTGGCTTACCCGAAAGGTGCGTATTCTGAGTTGACAGAACAGACTGTACGTGAAATGGGTTATAAAATAACCTTTACAACCCGGGCAGACCATAAAAATGTGCTCATTCCAAATGAGCCGGAAACACTGTATCAATTGGGAAGATTAAGTGTTTCAGGGAATACAACAGCAGATGAATTGCGACAGTATCTGGCGGATGGATATATTGAGTAACAAAAGGGGAGAATATCGGGAAGAAAATCTCCTGGTGATAGAAAGAATAAAAGATAGCGGCTATCCTGTGAAGGACAGCCGCTATTTGTATCATTTGACTTAAAAATAAATTGAAGTCTTCATGCAGAGTTCTTCTTTGAAAAGATTTTTGCAAGCATCTTGTCAAAGATATCCAGAGGTGCTTCCGGCTCACCGTTGTCCGGTGCATTCGCGATCTCCGGTTCGGGTTCATAGTCCCCGTTGTTCTTCCGGGGGATCTTTGTAACATACTTGATAAAACCAAGTGTGATTGCAAAGCAGAAGAAGCATAGTGGAATACCACAGAATGATTTTATTGTCTTTACGCCATTGATACCACCGAGTACAACGAATACAGCTGCGATAACTGCAAATACGATGCCCCAAAACAGCTTTAGCCATACCGGCGGCTCATGGGTATCATCAGAACCCTCCATAGACATACCGGCAAGGGTAACCGCCATGGAGTCGCACTGTGTTACCAGTGAGATCGTAATAATACAGAGCATGATGATTTTTGCAATCTTGGCAATCGGGAGTACGTTGAACATTGCCAGAGTCAGTGCTTCGGCACCATCATTTAAGTAAATGCTATAGAAGTCAACGCCGTCATAAATCTGAGCGTGCAGGATAGTACCGCCAAATACGGAGAACCATACGATGCCGAACAGTGCCGGGAACAGCCATTCAACCAGTACGAACTCACGGAGGGTGCGGCCATAGCCGACGCGAACCATGAACAGTCCCAGCAGCGGGGCGTATGCCATCCAGTCAACCCACCAGTACATATCCCAGTTCTGCGGCCAGTTGCCTGCATCAGCGAATGGTGCAGTATACAGGCTTGCAGAGAAGAATTCACTTAAATATTCGCCCATACTGTGGGTAAACAGGTTGCAGATATAAGCGGTCGGACCTGCAAGGAACACGAAAAGCAGAAGGATGAAGAAAAATCTGGTATTCAGATTAGACAGCATGGTAATACCGTTGCGAAGGCCGGATACTGCTGAAAGATTATAGCACACGAACATACACAGAATAATGATAACATACATCATCATTGTAGGTTCAATGCCAGCGAAAGCCTTGATGCCGGCAGACAGCTGCATAGCACCATAGCCCAAGCCGCCTGCGACAGCACCAGTCAAAGCGAATGCAGACCATGCATCAAATGCAGTGCCCCACTTGCTGTTTGCTGCATCCTTTCCGAGCAAAGGGATTAGCAGGGAACTCGTTTTAAACGGTGCACCTTTGTTCAGAATAAAGTAAGCCAGAACCACGCCCATGACAACGCAGGTAGCGTATGGGGTAAAACCCCACTGTAGGAAGCAGTGCAGCATACTCCATATGATAGAGGCATTACTTCCTGCAATTAGGCCAGTACTCGGGTCAGGTTCCATACTGAACAGCAGCGGCTCTGCAGCGCCCCAGAATACTACGCCTGCGCCGATGCCGGTGCAGAGAGAGATACCGAACCACTGCAGGTAAGTAAATTTCGGTTTTGCATTTGGTCCGCCAAGCCTGATTTTACCAAGCGGTGTGATTAGTACAATAACACAGACAACTACCATGACAAGGCATACGATGGAGGTAAACCAGCCTAAGCCCCACATGAGATTGTTCATGACCAGATTATTTAGAATGTCATAAAATGTTTCGGCATTCGTAAGAATAGCAACAAGCATCAAAGAAAATAGTACGATGGTAACGGACATAATTGACCATCGTACTTTCCCTTTTGTTTTGTCCATATCTTTTTCTCCTTTCTTTGTTTCCCAGTTATTATTTTTACCGTATTTCCTTTGTTCTACACTTTTCTTCAGCGCGCTACAGTCAATGATCACCTCCAAAATTTGAACCTGATATTCTGAAAATTCATTTGCTCTTTGAGTTTTAATTTAGAACATAAAAGAGCAAATAAATGATTCATCTAATGCGTATCAATCTCTGCGCGTTGGTAAGGAGAGATTAATACGCCAATGGAAAGTAGAAAAGATAATTGTATGCACATGTTTTGTATCAGGCTTGATAAATTTTGGGAAGTTTGCTATACTTAGTATACAATTCATTGAACTTTAAGTCAATGAATTTTGGTCGTTTGATCTGCTGGTATATCCTTCCATCCCGCCTGCTTTTCATGCGTTACAATTTATGTACGTTTATTTTACGAATGAATTGAGGCAGAAATATGACAGAAATTCGCAAACTTTGTAATTTTTCTGCTTTTCTGTGCAGTGTATCTTGTCTATTTTGTACATTTTTGTTAGATATTTACAAAAACAATAGTTTAAGTAACGGTCATCTTTTAAAAATTCGTTTTTGGGACGGCATAATTATATTTGGAGGATAACGATATGAATAAATACACAGTCATGATCTGTGACGACAAGGAAGCTGTGCATGAAAGTCTCACAAGATTTCTGAATGAGGATGGAATCGGGGTGATTTCAGTCTTTGATGGAGAAGCTGTGCTGACTGAAATCGAACGAAATCCGGTAGATCTGATTATTTTGGATATTATGCTGCCGCATATGAACGGTATGGAGGTTTGCCGGACCATTCGAAAGGACAACGATGTACCAATTATTTTCCTGAGTGCACGCAGTGAGGAAATTGACCGTATCGTCGGTCTAGAATTAGGCGGTGATGACTATGTTACCAAGCCATTTTCGCCGCGAGAGGTATCAATCCGTGTGAAGAAGATATTGTCTCGTACTGTTTCTGTACAGCAGCCCATACGGCAGTTGTTGCAGTATGCAGAGTTATCTATTGATCTGGATACCATGGAGGTTTTTGTGGGAGAAGAGAAGCTGGATATGACAGCAAAAGAGGTCAATATGTTGTCCTATCTGGTACGAAATTCCCAGAAAGTATTGAACCGGGAACAGATTTTAAAAGCGGTTTGGGGATATGATTATTATGGAGATACCCGTGCGGTAGATGCTGTTGTCAAGCGCATCCGTAAAAAACTGCCGACAGAAAACGTTCATTTTTCCATCCAGTCAATCTATGGCGTCGGATATCGTCTGGGAGGTATGGCATGAATACCTTTCGCCCGGAAACCTATGTCCGTACGGTGCTGGTGTACTTCTTATTCCTGTTCATCGGCATTTTTACGGTTTATATCATCGAATGCCGCATACATATGGATATGAATGAAATGTCACAGGTAGCAGCGACAGAGGTTGCGGAAAATAACTGTATCGATGATTACGAACCATATCTCACCAGCAGCATCCTGTATTACACGGAAGACGGCATCGAAACAATACATGCCTATTATGCGCAAAAAGAGTTCCCGTTTCCGCTGTATGTGGAAATGTATAAAGAGTATTATGATCGCCAGCGGACGGTATATGCACTGCCGTTTACACTGCGGCCATTCGCATTTGTCGCAGTATCCGGCTGTCCGGTGTTTGGCGCAGACGGGTCCTTTTTAGGAGAAGTGTATCTTTGTGAGGAGATTACCTATCTGCCGGAAATATTTGTTGCATATTTCCTGCTGTATACGCTGTTGTATATTATTATTATTTTCTGTGTATGGATGCAGTGGAAAAGCCGGCATGAAATTGAAAATATTTATCACCAGTACATAGCTAACATCAGCCACGAACTGAAAACACCGATTGCCTCCATTCAAGCGATTACAGAAACGCTCAGTGAGGGTTTGGTGCATGATGAAGCAACGCTCAGCCGATATTATGGAATCATATCGCAGGAGTCCCGGCAGCTGGAGCATTCCGTCTTGCAAATCATCGAATTGTCTAAGCTGCAGGATCCGCGCATGGAATTTCCGAAGGAGGTTGTTTCACCGGAGAAAATATTTAAACCGCTGGAACAGCTGTTTGCTTCACGCTGTGAGGATATCGGCATCACGTTCCGGATAGAAAATATCATCTGGCAGCTGCCACCGCTGTATACGAATGCAGCGAGGCTGACACAGCTGCTGGAGATTCTCTTGGATAATGCATTCAAGTTTGTAGCCGATGATGGCACAATTACAATTAGTGCTACAACAAAATATTCACAGGCGACCATTCGTGTAGAGGACAATGGATGTGGTATTACGGATGAAATGCTTCCACATATCTTTGAACGCTTTTTTAAGAGCACCGTCAATAATCCCACCGGAAGCGGTCTGGGACTTGCAATTGCAAATGAGATCATCGCGGGTCTGGAAGAAAAAATATGGGTACGGACAGAAGTAGAAAAAGGAACAACGTTCTTTTTTACTGTACCACTACATAAACAGTAGATAGGGGAAGTGGAATGAAAAATATGTTAATATTACCGGAGGACCAGGCTGCACAGGTGCTGGACATGCGGGAATGTTTGAATACGGTGCAGGATGCATTTATCCGATACAACAAAGGCGAAATATATCCCGGAGGCCGCATTGCTCTTCCTGTCAGCGGCGGGAGAAACATTGGTCAGTTGCTGACAGCGGTCTGCACAAAGCAGCCGTTTTTTGGCTTTAAGTTTTCTGCAGTATTTCCGGATAATAAACAGCTTGGCATGCCATGTGACCAGTCTACAATTAGCCTATTTTCCAATATTAGCGGGGAACAGCTTGCCCTGATCGGTGCCAATTATCTGACTGCACTGAAAACCGGAGCAGCTGCCGGAATTGCAACCGATTGGTGTGCAAAAAAAGACGCCTGCAGCCTTGGTATTATCGGTACAGGCTATCAGGCATATACACAGGTTTTGGCAATGGAGCAGGTACGCCAATTGAAAGAGCTACGCCTGTATAATCGTTCGTCAGAGCATATGGAGCAATTTGCGCAGCGGATTGCGGAAAAACAGAGTTATCCATATAAAATTATTCCATGCAAAAGTGCAAATGTATGTGTAGAAGGTTCAGATATCATTTGTACTGTGACATCATCGCGGACCCCTGTCTTTGACGCTGAGGCTTTGAAACCGGGGACGCATATCAATGCCATCGGTTCCTTTACGCCAGCCATGCAGGAGCTTTCAGAAGAAACTGTGCAGAAGGCAGATTTCATTGTGACAGAACATGAAAATGGTTTATGGACAGCTGCCGGTGACATTTTAATTCCTTATGAAAAGGGTATGATTACCCGTGATAAGGTGCGGGGAAGCATTGCAGATGTTCTCTGTGGTAATATTGCTGGACGACAGTCCGATGCGGAAATTACGCTATATGAAAGTGTTGGTTCGTGCGTGCTGGATATTGCAATTGCCATAGCAATTTATAAAGCATGCAAATAGAAACAGATATGATTTCAGCCCCGTGCAAAGCCACAGAAAGCCTTGCACAGGGCTGATTTTTATTCGATTTTGTCACCATGCCTGTAATCTAAGTATTCCAGAAAACGCTTCACAGCGAGTGAAGCACTTTTTTTGCTCTTGATTGCAATGCATATGGAACGATATGCCGGAGGATCAAGCTCTTTGATAACGATATTATACGGCATGCGGGTTAAAATTAGCCTTGGAGTTGCGCTGATGCCCAGTCCGCTTTCTACCATAGACATGACGGTATAATCATCCCAGGTGGTGAAGCAAATGTTTGGAGTGACATGGTATTGTTCGAATAAAGTGGTAACCTCGGATTTGACACCTCGTTCGAGAAGCATAAATGGATCATGGCAGAGATCAGAGACCGATAGTTTTTCTTTGTTTACAAGCTGGTGGTCTGCCGGAAGGACAGCAACGATCTGATCCTGCTCCAAAAAGATGGTTTCCAGCTCAGTATGTATCGGAAGATGGACAAAGCCGCAATCTACCCGACCTTCCTGAATCCATGTTTCAATTTCCGCATAATCGCCAACTACGATTTCGTAGGAGATGTTGGGATAATCCTTTTGAAAAGCACGGATGATATTTGGCAGCCAGTGGGTGGCAACGCTGGAAAAAGCACCGATGCGGATCAAACCGGTTTGCAAACCTTTCAGCTCATCTACCTGCATTTGCAGCTTTTCATATTCTGCACAAAGTGTCTTGATCTGCGGAAAAATCTGTAGACCATCCGATGTCAGGCTGACGCTGCCATGACTGCGTTCGAGCAGCTGGATATTCCATTCCTTTTCCAAATCGTGAATCATCCGGCTGATGCCGGACTGGGAGTAATGCAGTATTTCTGCTGCTCTAGTGAAGCTGCTGTATTCGGCAGTTTTAATAAATGCCATATATTTTTGAAGATTTGTATCCATGTGCTATCCCTCTAGTATCTGGTTTTATCATTTGAATTATTTGATTTTTTCGTTTTTGTAATGGATGTATTTATGATACAATACAGTCAACAAAAATGCAATGAAAAGAGTTGAGTGTATGGAAAAGAAACGTAAGATGGGTCAGACATGGGTGATTGTGGTTGTATTTCTTGGCATGATAAGTGGTGCGACAGCATCGCTGTTTATTCGATATGGCACAGCGCCGATGCTTGTACTGGCGGCGTACCGCAAGACGATTGTCACTGCCATGCTGCTGCCGATGATACTGCTCCACCACAGGAAGGAATTGAAAACAATCAAACTGCGCACGGTATTATGGTGCCTGCTTGCCGGTATTTTTCTGGCAATTCACTTTTTTACTTATTTTATGTCAGTCAAATATACAACAATTGCCGCCTCGAATGTCTTGGCCGGAACGGAGATTCTGTTTGTATCTGTCTTTATGTTTGGGGCAGGAAAGGAGAAATTCAGCTGCATGAGCTGGCTGAGTATTACAGTTGCCTTGGTCGGCGGTATCATAGTTTCCATCACGGGAGGTGGGGATAGTGCATGCAACGGGCCGCTCGGAAATTTCTGTGGCATTATCTGTGCCATTATGCTGGCAGGATATTCTCTTATCAGCAGCAAAGTGCGGCAGGATAATCTGTCGAATACACTGTTTACTTTTATCGCTTACGGTGCATCCGCTGTTGTACTGAATAGTATGGTGATATTCAGTGATTATAGCCTCTTTGGCTATGGTCCGGTAAATTTTCTTGTCGCAATTGGTATGGCAGTATTCTGCAGCCTGCTGAGCCATAGCCTGTATACTTGGTCGCTGAAATATATCAGCCCCACACTGCTGGCAATTTTCAAGATTCTGGCGCCAATTCCGACAGCTGTACTTGGCTTTCTCGTGCTGGCAGAAATACCGTCATGGAACCAAATTGTCGGAGGCATTATCGTTATCATTGGCATTATTTTATATGTTCAAAACAAGAATAAGAAAGAAACACAGGATACGGAGAACATATAACAGTGTTTCCAGATTTAGATTGCCGATATGTGAATAAAAAGGCGGGCATCCCACTTAATTTGAGTGAGACGCCCGTCTTTATTTTTTACATATCTATTTGTATGTTTCGCGGTACACAAATTCAAATTTCCAGCATACGGCACACCCGGCGAAGCGTGAAACGGTAGACTGCATAGAGCAATGCCGAGACAGCAACAACCAGGATCAGGCAAACTGCCATACCAGCCAGCTCCTGAGCTGTGAAACGATTATCGTTAAAATACATAATCATGGCATAGAACGCATAAATAAGGCCGGTTCCGGTCAGCGCGGGGACAAAAAATACACGGGACACCTGCCGCCGGACAGAGGCATATAAGTAAGCTCTGGACGCTCCCAGTTTACGCATATCATCATAGACTTGTTTGTTGGTAAGAGCAATGGTCATACAACGGGTAAAGGCGATGACAAAGACTGCAGCAAAACAAATAATGGCAATAAAAATAAAGAGAATGAGAAAAACAGCAGTGGTTTTCACGAAATCTGCCTTATCCAGCACCCGGAATTGAGGCATATATTGCCAGTACAACCGAAATTCTGAGCTGTTCCGCTGGTCATAGCTGACCTTATACGAGTCCAGAAAATAGGAACCTTCTGTTTCCAATGCAATGTCCCGTTCTACTGGGTCCCAACCGTCATATACTTCGACTTCCGGACCAGAGGCGTCAACAATACAGTTAAACAGCGCTTTGGCAAAATTGTAGGTTTCCTCACAGTTTTCTACGTTGAAAAAGACCATGTATTCCTTCCAGTCATCCGATAAATCCGCAGTCATCTTATCATAATCTGCATCATCCACTACAAACCGGCCGAATAGGATATCATTTTTTAGCGGATCAACTGTGGTAACTGGATACTGTTCGCCGGTTACATAGTTGGTGACTAGTGTGGCGGAGCCGTCAAACACACCTTGGCCGTCTCCGGTGGAATCCATAATACCTGCAATCTGTCCGGGCTTCAAATCTACCTGTTCACCAGTGAGTGTATTGTAAGCGGATTCGGAAAGAAATAAATTAGAGCAGAGAGTTTCCATGTACTGATTTTCCCAGGTAACACCCATTGCTCCTTCCTTTTCTACATGGGCATCTCCGTCTACAGCCAATCTTGCCATGGGAATTTCAGCCCAGGAAGTGATTGTGACATTGTATTCCTTAGCCAGAGTCTTTACTTCCTTCTCTGTAGGAAGCTGCTGGTCAGCCCTGTAATGATAGGCGTAATCCACAGGCCGGGCATCGTAGGCCATCATAGCGCCAGTTCCTAACATTGGAGTATAAAAGCTTCCAAAATAAGCACCAGCGATCAATAGAGCCATCACCAGCATATTGTTGACCGTCTGGCGTCCTTGGAATTTCATCATGCTGGTGGCAATCAGATCCTTATAACGGTGCTTTTTGCGGTTCCAGCCATTTACCACCGTATGCAGCAGGAGCATGTAAATGCCTACCAGGGCAGGAAGATAGAAAATGGCGGACAGCGCATCAGGAGCATACCAGTGAAGCACCAATACAAAAAAGCTGGGCATACTGTACCCGAAAAAGGCGCCGACAATCAAAAGTAGGATGCCAACAGGTCCAAACCAGTGAGGGACATTTCTGATTGGCTCTGATTTATGGGATTGCTGGACAATCTCAATGATATTGGTGCGTTTGATCGAGCGGCTGCCCAAAACAAAGAGAATGGCAATAACGAACACGGAGAATGCCAATGCAAAGAGGTATGCCTGTGGGTTAAACGACAACGGCATTTCTTCCGTATCTACTACACAGATGCGGAAAAGCTGCCAAAGGCACCAGGCCAGAGGCGCACCAAGAATGGCACCTGCCGCACAGGAAGATACAGAAAGAAACGTAAGTTCCCGCATCAATTCTTTTCGCAGTTGGCTGCGCCTGGTGCCCAGCGCCAGAAATACGCCGGTCTCGCGGGATTTCTGACGGAAGAACAGGCCTGCCGCATAGATGGTAAATACGCCGCAGCCGATGACAGCAAGAATGAAGATCATCATGACCTGCTTGCGGGAATCTCCCCCTTCGGGAAGCACATTCAATATTGTAGGCGAACGCATCATGCATACATAAGCTGTAATCAGCAATACAGAGAAGAACAAGCATCCCGCCAGTAATGTATACTGTTTTCTATTTTTGCGGCGCAAAAGATCATAGACCTCAGAAAACTGTTTCATCGTTATCACTCCTTGCCCAGTTCCCGGATGATATCTAATAACTGATCCTGAAAAGCCTCACGGTCCATCATGCCCCGCTCCAACGTGTGACGCACCATACCATCCTGCAGGATAATAACCTTGTCACAGAAGGATGCAGCAAAAGAGTCGTGCGTTACCATGAAGATCGTGGCATCTAGTGATGTCTTGGCCTGCTCAAAGGATCGGATCACCGCCCGAGAGGATTTGGAATCCAGGTTTCCTGTGGGTTCGTCGGCAAGAATCAACAGAGGCTGATTGATCAATGCACGGGCTACGGCGGTACGTTGTTTTTCGCCGCCGGAAATCTCTGCTGGATATTTGTGCTCAATAGCAGAGATACCAAATATCTCGCATAGCTGGTCCGCCCGGTCTTCAGTCGTAGCCGACACATTGCTGCCAATGATGGCTGGAAGCAGAATATTCTGCCGGACGGTCAGGCCATCTAACAGCAGAAAATCCTGAAACACAAAGCCCAACTTTTGATTGCGTACGGCTGCAAGGCTATCCTCATCCAATTTTGCAAGCTCTGTATCACCAAGAAGAATACTTCCAGAGTTCACGGGAATATAACAGGAGATACAATTGAGCAAGGTAGTCTTTCCGGAACCCGATGGCCCCATGACAGCTACAAATTCTCCTCTCTTCACTTGGAGGGAGATACCCTTTAGAACTTCATATGTGGTCTTACCTACCTGATAAGATTTGTGCAGATCCTGAACAGTCAACATAAGAATCGCTCCTTTCGTGCTTCAAACATAACACAGAATTTGCTATCGTGCAGAGAGGCATGTCATTTCCGGATGACACGATGTAAAGTTTGGAGCATGATTCGCTTTCGGTGTAATAATTTGCAAGTTTGGTGTCAAGTTTGATTTGGAGAAGCGGAGGGAATATGCTACAATGTCGTTAGCAAACAAAGGAGGGACGATGCGATGCTTCGAATCGGCATTTGCGATGATATACAAGATGCGCGGTTTTCGCTGCGGTGTGCTTTGGAACGGGCCTTGGAGCGCCGCAAAACGAAAGCGGCATTTTTCGAATTCTCTACGGGTGAGCGGCTGATCCGTTGGATGGAGAATCATACCGGTGAACTGGATCTGGTGTTTCTAGATATGGAGATGGGCGATCTGGATGGTATTGAGACTGCCCAAACGCTGCGGGCGGCTGACGATGGATTGCAGCTTGTGTTTGTTACCGGTTATTCCGACCGGGTATTTGACGGCTATTCGGTAGGTGCATTGGGATATCTTATGAAACCACCCAAACCGGAACAATTGGATGATATCCTCACAAGAGCCGCTGTAGCTCTTTTCAAAGATACAGATAAGACCTTTATATGTCGCCATGGCGATGTGACTTATCGCATCCTGACCAAAAACATTCTGTATTTTGTCTCGGACAGGAGACAGGTCACCTGTGTCACGCTGAGGCGAAGCTATACCTTTTATGGTAAACTGGATCAAGTGGAGAAAGCCGTAGGAACAGGCTTTGTTCGCATCCATCAGCGGTATTTGGTGCGCGCTGCAGCCGTAGAACATATTTCCAATAATGAGGTACATTTAGGCGACACAGTGTTGCCAGTCAGCCGTTCCTGCCAGCAAAATGCGATGCTGGCCCTGACAAGAGCGACGCTGGAGGGGTGACAGATGACAGTGTTGACTTTTCAGAGTGTCCTTCGCTTGATCTGGATTTTGCTTGAGGCAGCAAATGGATACTTTCTATATCGGCTTTGCCGTGCCTTTGTAGATATCAAAGAGAGATGGATATGGAAGGTAATTTTCTTCTGCACACTTTGCGTTTCCAGTGGCATGATCATTTGGGTAGGTGATAATAATCTGCTATTTACACTTCCGGTGTTCCTGCTGTGTTTTATGCTCTCCACGAAGGGAGACTGTTTGGGCCGACTGACGTTATCGATTATTTTCTTCTGTTTTGTTATGTCTGTTTGCGCCTTTCTGGATACCTATTTTTGGCGTTCCATTCCATATGATATAGCAGTAAGAATTGCACGAACTTTTGTGTTTGCAGCGTTTTACTTTGCACTCCGGCATCGTTTTCCGGCGGAACCGGCGCAGGTATCCCGCAAGCTTTGGAAGCTGATATTGGGCTTATCCGCCATGCCGCTTTGTGCTCTGATTGCAGTGGTGTTGCTGACCTACCAAAAGTATGAATCCAGCGACGTATATACCGTTGCCATGAATCAGGGCGTTGTTGTTTTGCCATTCGTGCTGATTACGTCGTTCCTCCTTCTAAACGCTGTTTTGACTTTGGCGGACTATGAACGTCTGGAGCAGGCGAACCGCCTTGCATCTTTACGGGAGATCTATTATCAGGGGCTCCGTCGTGAGCAGTCTCAGGTGCGGATACTGCGTCATGACCTACGCAATCACTTAACTGTGCTGCAGGGGCTGATCGAAGAATCCGATTTGGCAAAGGCTCGCGACTATCTGGAACAAATCGGTGGGTCGCCGGCTCTGCAAGGGAGCAGACGGCTTTGTGAGAATGAAGTTGCAAATGCAGTTTTGTCTGCAAAAGCGGAAGAGATGGACCGGAAAGGGCTGGATCGTGATTTCCAAATTTCTTTGCAGGAAACGATTCCTATAGCGGACATGGATTTGTGCGCTTTACTGGGCAACGCACTGGACAATGCCATGGAAGCAGCGGTAAAGGCCGAGGATAAAAGAATCTCTGTGCGCTGCCGGATAGAGAAAGGAATGCTGATGCTGAAGGTAACCAATGAATTGGCAGGAGACGAGAAAACTGACTTCACCACTACCAAGCAGGACAAAAAGAATCACGGTTTTGGTCTTGTGGGGATGCGGGAAATAGCTACACGCTATGGCGGATCTTTGGATGCAACTGCAGTGGGCAGCCATTTTGAACTGGTTGTATGCCTTCCTATATGATTTTACTTGAATAATAGAAAATAAAAAAGCACAGTTCCGGAATGATGAAAATTCCAGAACTGTGCTTGTTGTTTTTAGATCATTGCTTTTTCTTTTATAAATCCATTGATTCTAGGATGGCATCCGCAAACGCGTCCAATTCACTGGCCTTGTCGGCATGCAGTGCTGAGGCCATTGAGAGACGGTCGCTCAGTACGGTCATGTTTTTCATCTCGGTTTCAATGAATTTCTGCATCAAATCACCTGATTTTACTGCCCATGAACCGTTTTCAATCAACGCAAAGGTCCGGTTTTGCAGATTCAGTGCTTTCATGTCCATCAGATAATTATGCATTACCGGATAAATGCCCAGATTGTATGTCACCGATGCAAGCACAATATGGCTCAGACGGAAGCTTTCGGAAATGAGCTGGGATACATGGGTGTTGGATACATCGTAAACCCACACATTGCTCATACCTTTTTCACAAAGCTTGCTGGCCAATGCCTGTGCCGCAGCCTCGGTATTTCCGTACATTGAAGCATAAGCAATGAGTACACCCTGTTCCTCGGGTTCGTACCGGCTCCACTGGTCGTACTTGTGAATGAAGTACATCAAATCCTTGCGCCAGACCGGGCCGTGCAGCGGACAGATATACTTGATCTGATCCAGAATACCAGAGGCCTTTTTTAACAATAGCTGGACATGAGGGCCGTATTTGCCGACAATATTGGTCAAATAGCGGCGTGCATCATCGATCCAGTCGCGGTCGAAATTCACCTCATCAGCGAAGAGTTTACCGTCCAGCGCGCCAAATGAGCCAAATGCATCTGCTGAGAACAGTACACCATTCGTTACGTCAAAAGTGACCATTGCCTCAGGCCAGTGCACCATAGGTGCGGCAACGAAAGTAACGGTATGCTTACCAAAGCATTGGGTGTCACCTTCTTTGACTTGGATCAACTCGTGTCCTTCAATGGCAAACCCAAACTGCCGCATTAATAGAAACGCCTTTTCGGTTGAAATGATCTTTACCTTCGGCCAGCGGAGTAAAATTTCTTCAATTGATGCGCCATGATCGGGCTCCATGTGGTTGATAAGCAGGTAATCAAGTGGTCTGCCTGCAAGCAGGTGCTCAATATTTTCGAGCAGCTGGCGGCAAGCCGACCAATCGACAGTATCGAATAATACGGTTGCTTCATCCAACAGCAGATAGGCGTTGTAGGATACGCCGCGTGGAATGGGGTGAATATTTTCAAACAGATGCAGGCGATGATCGTTCGCGCCTACCCAATATAAATCCTCAGTTACATTGCGCACGCAATACATTCTGTAATCCTCCTTTATGTCAGGCTGTTATATCACTTTCAGGCTTCAATGAACAAATCCTTGTCCTCTGCGCATTCGGGGCAAACCCACTCGGCAGGCAGATTCTCGAACAGCGTGCCCGGTGCAATTTCCGCACCTTCGTCACCTAGTTCTGGTATATATTCATAACCGCATCCACCGCAGACATAACGTTTGCCAATCGGTTCCGGCTTCGGGGGAGCTGGTCTCTTCATCTTTACCATAGGTGGTGCAGGCTGTTTTTCACCTGTGTTAAGTGCTGCTGCCAGCAGAGGCAGGATCTCATTCACGTCGCCGACAATGCCGTAGTCACAGTTTTTAAAGATGGGGGCATTTGCATTTTTGTTAATTGCCACAATGGTAGATGCATCTTTGATGCCTTTCAAATGCTGGATCGCACCGGAGATGCCGCAGGCAATATACAGATTGCCCTTGAATTTTTGACCAGACATGCCGACATAACGGTTGAGCGGTACATATTTTAATGTTTCTGCGACTGGACGGGATGAACCGATTGCGGCGCCTGCCGCACGTGCCAGATCTTCGATGAGCTTCATATTTTCCTTGCTGCCGATGCCAACACCTGCAGAAACCACACGCTCAGCCTGTGGTATCGGAGTATCCAGCGGAATGCCAACTGTGAAGTCATGTCCATCCTTCTGGAGTGCTTCAACAAGAGAGTTTACCTTGTCCTCTGACGAACCTTCGCTTAGAATGATCTTTTTACGCACACCAGTGATAGGAGCAGGCTTTTTTGGGCGGCTAGACGAGCTTTCACTCTTAGGCGCCTTTCCCATAATACCTGCCGAAATTACCATACGCTGAATCTCGTTCGTGCCTTCGTAAATAGTAGTAATCTTAGCATCCCGATACATGCGCTCGACATCCATGCCTTTGAGGAAACCGGTACCACCGAATATCTGCAGCGCATCGTTTGTTACCTCAAGAGCTATATCTGAAGCGTACATCTTAGCCATGGCAGCTTCGGTACTGTATGGGAGGTGATGCTCTTTTCGTTCGGCTGCTGAATAGACCAGCATTCGTGCGCAGCGCAGCTTGGTTGCCATGTCAGCAAGTTTAAATCCGATAGCCTGATTGAAGCCGATTGGTTTACCAAACTGCACGCGTTCTTTTGCATAATCGACTGCAGCTTCATACGCGCCCTGCGCAATGCCTAACGCCTGCGATGCAATACCGATACGACCACCGTCAAGTGTCGCCATGGCGATTTTGAAGCCCTGACCTTCTTTGCCGAGCAGGTTTTCTTTTGGTACTTTGACATTGTTAAAGATCAATTCGGCTGTAGAAGATGATCGGATACCCATTTTATCGTAATGATCGCCAAAGGTGAAGCCTTCCCAACCTTTTTCTACAATAAATGCGGAAATTCCGCGGGTGCCGATATCAGGTGTAGTAACTGCAAAAACAACATAGGTATCCGCCTTGGGGGCATTTGTGATAAAAATTTTACCGCCGTTCAGCAACCAGTGATCGCCCTTATCGACAGCAGTCGTTTCCGTGCCACCTGCATCCGAGCCTGCGTTGGGTTCTGTCAGACCGAATGCGCCGATCTTTTCGCCTTTACATAGTGGAACGAGGTATTTCTGTTTTTGTTCCTCGTTGCCGAATGCAAAGATTGGCCATGTACCGAGAGAAACATGGGCAGATAAAATAACGCCTGTGCCGCCGTCCACGCGGGATAATTCTTCAACTGCAATGGCATAACTGAGGACATCAAGCCCAGCTCCGCCGTATTCTTGCGGATATGGAATGCCCATTAGACCCATTTCGCCTAACTGCTTCACAGCTTCAGCAGGGAACAGATTTTCCTTATCCATCAGGAAAGTATGGGGTTTCACCTCAGTTTCGGCAAAGGAGCGGATTTTGGCTCGTAACGCCTCATGGGCTTCAGTGGGTTGGAACAACATGGGAATACCTCCTTTTTTAATTTTCAATGTCTTCGATGTGATATAAGTTATCATTTTTAATTAAATTTATTATGCCATATTTATATAGATCCTGTCAATTAATTTTTTATATTTTTCATAAAAATATAAATAAAAAATGAAAAAAATTATGAAATACCACGAAAAAATTAAGCTTTTGAGTAATCTATCGTTATTCCGAGCAGCAAGACTGTAGCAAGCCTGATTTACTCCACAATCAATCATGGAGAAACACAGCAAGGCATGATATAATAAAAATACATACATCCAAAAAGGAGGAATGCACATGCTGCTTGAGCCGAACTACGAGGAGATCAAAAGCATATTCTGGAGAAAACCAAAGCTGATCTCTGTCAATATGGAAGACCCGGTGCATACAAAGATGCTTCGTGCACTGCATGTGCATGATGACCGTATTGAAATTATTTTGATTCGCAGTGGCAACGGTGTACATACCATTGATGGAAAGGCATACTCCACTCATGCCGGAAATATCCTGATTTATAACGCTGGTGTGCCCCATGATGAATGTGCTGACCAGTTTGAGGGGATGCAGATTATCAGCTGTGCAGTTTCCAATATTGCCATTCCGGGGCAAGCAGATAATACGCTCCTACCAGATAAATGCTCTCCCATTATTATAAATTCACCACATTTTCAAGAAATTGAAGCATTGATGGTTACATTGATGACTGTGACGGATGAAGAAATTCAGTACCATCTGACCTGTGCACTGCTTCTGTTGGTACGGCAGGAAGCGATGAAGGAACCACTTCCAGAAGAGAATAAAGCTTTCCAACTGGGACATTTGGTACAGAAATATATTGATGAGCATTACTTGGAGGATATTCAGCTGGAAGATATTGCAGAGGAAATGCATTTAGCTCCATATTATCTTTCACGGGTATTTCGGAATACGGTTGGATATCCGCCAAAGCAGTATTTGGTGCGCCGACGTATGGGAGAAGCGCAGTCGTGGCTGCTGATGACAGATATGCCCGTTACAGAGATTGCAATGAAGGTTGGCTATAACAGCGTTAGTAATTTTCATAATACTTTTCGAAAAATTGTTGGCATGCCCCCACAACAATATCGGGATTACTGGAAAAATAAATAGATACGGCTGAGTACATATAACGAAGATGTGGTGGGCAAAATTTCCTGTTACTATAACAAATAGCATTTTATGCTGAACGGCGTGGCTCACGACTATTTCATCCTGCATGAATCTCGAAAAAATGACACATGGGGAATATACTATTGTCCACACTGTCAATATATTGTATACAATATATTGACATTACATTTAATTGTGGATATAATGATATTAACCAATATTGAGAAACACATGCGCAGATATATGTATATGTGCACTAAATTTGCAGGAGGGTGATTTAGGTGAGTTATATTTCCGAACTTTTCGGCCTTGATGGAAAAGTTGCTGTAGTGACTGGAGGCAGCCGCGGCATTGGACAGGCAGTGTCAGTTGGTCTGGCGAAAGCCGGAGCTGAGGTGGTAATATTGTGCCGTACACAGCCAGATGAAACATTGGTGCAGATTAAAAAAGTCGGCGGCAAGGCGTATCATATTGCTGCTGATGTAACAAATGAAGCCGCAGTAGAACGTGCATTTGATGAGATTTTTCGACGGTCGCGCACAATTGATATTGTGTTTAACAATGCAGGTATTTGCATACATAAGCCAACGCTGGAGGCCACTACGGAAGAATGGCGGCAGGTGTTGGATGTCAATCTAAATGGTGTTTACAATGTGTGTCGTGCAGCTGGACGCATTATGATTCAAAATGGTATCCATGGAAGTATTATTAATAATGCATCCATGTCCGGGTCCATTGTCAATGTACCGCAATGGCAATGCTCGTATAATGCGTCAAAGGCTGGTGTCTTACATCTGACCCGCTCACTGGCTGTGGAATGGGCGCAGTATAATGTACGTGTCAATTCTATTAGTCCCGGCTATACTGCAACAGCAATGTCAGTTGATACTCCCGATGAACTGAAAAATACTTGGATGCCGCTGATTCCAATGGGACGGATGGGCACGCCTGAAGAACTGGTAGGAGCAGTAATTTACTTGGCAAGCCTTGCATCAGGTTACACAACAGGCGCAGATTTGATTGTGGATGGCGGGTATGTGTGCCGCTGATTAGAGACATTTTAGTGGGGGAATACGAGAGAAAACGTACTAATAGTATGGTAAAACGAAATCGTTTGCAGATAAAGGACTGAAATCTATGTTTGATCTCAACGCATTTTTTCTTGAAGCTGACAGATTGTATACTGAGAACCGGATTGCTGAAATTGAGCCATATTTGCTGAATGGCTTTTCTGCAGCACAGGGATGTCAGGATTGTGATGCCATGCTATCGATTGCTAATGAATTGATCGGCTATTACCGTGTCAAAAGTCAATATGAGCGGTGTGCAGAATATGCCGATATCGCATTGCAACTGATTGAGGTGCTCTGTTTACAAAAGACAGAGCACCATGGCACCACGCTGCTCAATATTGCAACCGCATATCGCGCCGCTGGACGCTATGATGAGGCCCGAACGATGTACGAGGATGTGTTAGCCATCTATCAGTACTGTTTGCCACCGGGGGATGTCCGTATAGCGGGGCTGCACAACAATCTAAGCCTGTTGTATCAGGATATGGGTGACACCAAAAATGCTTTGCAGCAGGTGCAGACTGCTTATGATTTAATACGGGAAAATGATACATTGCCTGTTGAGCGAGCAACAACCTTAACCAATCTGGGACTGATGCAGTTAAAGGCAGAACGTTTCGACGAGGCAGAGACAAGCATCTTACGCTCGGTTGAACTTTTTGAAACTGATATACTGTATCGGGATCCACATTATTCTGCAGCACTTGCTGCTGCCGCGCAGCTCTATTTTTTGTATCACGACTATGATCAGTCAATACAGTATTATGAAAAGGCTCTGGAAGAGATTAAGAAAGCCTACGGGGAGAACGACTATTATCAGACTACATTGCAAAATCTTGTGCTGGCGAAAAGACAGAAAAAAGAGGAGGGAGATGCAGATGAAAGGCCTGGAACTGTCCCGGAAATATTATGAGGCTTATGGTAAGGAAATGATCACTCGTTTTTTCCCAGCATATGCAGACCGAATTGCTGTCGGTCTGGTAGGAGAAGGTTCGGAATGCTTTGGTTTCGATGATGAGGTTTCCCGCGACCATGATTTCGGTCCGTCCTTCTGTCTATGGCTGACTTCCCAGGACTATGCGGACATTGGGGAAGCGCTGGCAGAAAAATATATGCACCTCCCTAAGATGTTCGCGGGTTTCACACCACGGCTCGTCACCCCGTTGGCCGGAAATCGTGTAGGCGTACTGGAGATCAGTGCATTCTTTACCTCCCTGGTTGGTGTCCCTCATGCACCAGAGGAAGAAGCACCGTGGCTGTATCTCAATGAGCATATGTTAGCTGCAGTGACCAACGGGGAGATTTTTTCCGATCCACTGGGAGAATTTACCCGTGTGCGAGATGGATTCTTACGCTATTATCCGGAAAGTATTCGTCTGCAAAAGATTGCTTCGGCGATTGCTATGTTATCACAGGCTGGACAGTATAACCTTCCACGTTCACTCAAGCGAAGAGCGTTCGATACAGCATACCTCTGCGTTTCGGAGTTTATAAAATCTGCCATAACCTTGACATATTTGCTGAATAGAAAATATATGCCATTTTATAAATGGATGCTGCGGGGAATGGATGATTTTGTAATCCTTCCGCAGGTAAAACCTGTTTTGCTCAGCCTAATGCAAACAAGTTATAAAGATCCCTGCTGCTGTGATATGGTGGAGGATATCTGTATGCAATTTTTATTCGAACTGAAGAGACAGGGGATTACCGATTCAGATGACGATTTTCTTCTAAACCATATGGATGACATTACCATGAAATGCAACAATGCGTTATAATATGCTGCTAGGGGAAAGGAACGATTGTTATGTCTCTAATTGATGAAATTCTTACGCTGGAGTGGGAGCAGTTTAGCGCTGTCGCAAATGAAGACGGGCAAGCTCCTTGCCAGCAGGACCCTGCTGCTTTTGACATCATGCGCCGAAGCCAGTTTATGACATGGCCTGAACAGCTTCTCAAGAGTTACTGGCAGGATCTTGTCTGTGCAAAGAAAGCGGAACGTAACCTCATGACTGAAAAATATGCCCGCATGATGGAATCTACCGCACCGGAAAGCTATGCTTCGCTTGCGGATATGCTGCCCATGCTGTCCGAATCCCATCAGCGTTTGGTGGAGTCTATCATTCCGCTCCAGATCCGATGGATGGAGATATATGTGGAACAATATCCCAGGCTTGCTCTGGGAAACCGTAGGATCTATACCAGCGAAGACGGCCCATATGAGACTTCCTACGAGACCTATCTGCGCGGAGAACTGTCGATTTATTCTGATGCGACACTTCGCATTTATCAGGCGTTTGTTCAGGAGCTGCTGGATGACGGCAGAAATCTCATGCTTGAAGTTATGGAAAATACAGTTCGATTCTATGGCTTTTCCTCTTTAGAGCATGCAGAATCATCTCAACAGTAGATTCGGCTGTATTGTGCAATAACCTAGGACAGCGCACCGGAAAAGTGATGGCTATATAATGTAGAATTGGCTTGAATCACCGTACTCTGATTACAGAGAAACGGTGATTTTTCCTTCCTGGCATTCGTACTGGCTTATTTGACAGTGTACCTGATTTATGATACAATCTGAAAAAATCAAGCATTACGCATTATTGGGAAAATAGCAGGACTTGTGTCGGTATGTAGTGTTGTGAGGCTTGATATTTTGAGTATGGATCGGAATGCTGCTTTTGGAAGCAGCATTATTTGAACAATTAAGTTAGCTTTTGCTAATAATATGCGAGTCTGCTTTATTCATAAACAGAAGATTGGGCTGACGCCGGAGATGGGGTAGTATTGGCACAATATCACTTGACTGAGAAAGGAGGATGTATTAGTTGAAACAAAAGAAAGGCGGGGCATTATTGCGGCGGCTGTTATTCATAGCGGCGTTGCTCGGCATAGCAGCGGCGTTATATCATCTGATACCGGACTGGATGTCTCACTGGAAGTCGGCAGAGGCATACCGGCAGCTGGCGGAGGATACTGTGACTGTAGAGGACAGTGATCCCCAGGAAAAGGACTGGTGGTCAAAAGCAGTGCACGTTGCTTTTGAAGATTTGAAGCAGCAAAACCCGGATGTAGTGGCATGGATACGTTTTGATGATCCGGAAGCAGTTAACATTAATTATCCAGTGCTGTATTCCGGCGATAATTCCCATTATTTGAAAAAAGATATCAATGGAGAATATAGTGATGCCGGATGTATTTTTTTAGAAAAACTGAATAAACCGGATTTTTCCGATTATTATGCGATTTTATATGGACATAATATGCGGGACGGTACGATGTTTGGCGATCTGAAGCGGTACAAGGAGGCGGGTTTTTATGATGAACATCAATTTTTCACGCTGTATACGGAGGATGCAGCCTATCGATATCAGATTTTTTCATTTGAAGATGCAGTCAATGGGGGACCGGTATACCAGATTGGCTTCCAGCCGGGCGGGGAATACCAGAAATTTTTATCTGAGCTGCTGGCAGCTTCCATCGTTGATACCAATGTAAAGCTGAATCAGCAGGATCATGTGTTGACCTTATCTACCTGCAATGGAACGGGAAACAGGGAACGTTTTGCGGTTCATGCAGTATGTATAGATGAACAAAAGGTGACAGAAAACAGTTAGGATAATGCATCATGAGTACGATATGGTTTATTTCGAGAGGAGGCACATATATGGAAAAGGATCATTTTGTTGGACAAATTGGACAGAATGTCCCGCGGAATAATGAGGAAAAAGAAGAAGATCTTTTGGAAGCGTTGTATGAACGCTGGCGGACAGGCAAATCCATGCTGGTAGCGGATATTATTGTTGATTTAAAGATCAAGCGGCGGGAACTGAGTATGCTGTTGCGGCGGATGCAGCAGCACGGGTATCTGGTGGAGGCATTGCGGTCAGGCACATTGGAGCTGACGGATTTTGGAAGGGTGCAGGGGGCGGAATGCATGTCGCGTCATCAGTACCTGACACAATTTTTGCAGTTGGTCAGTGGCATGGGCTTGCAGGAAGCACAGGAAAGTGCCTGCAGAATGGAACATGTTATGAATGCGCAGGGCATACGTGGAATCAGTGATTTTCTGAAGTATGGCGATGTATATGACCGGATTATAGAAAATTTCGATTTGCGTGCGATGTATGAGCTGGGCAGCTATCCGGTATGTATCGGCTTGTACTGTATGGACAAGCGTTCGCCGCGGGTTCTGGCAGAAGAATTTGACCTGTTGGAGGATGAAACGACGCTGGAGGTTAATGACCGAAGGAGCTGGTTCCACATTCGCAGGCAGAAGGAAACGGCGGAAGCGCTGTGGTATCTGGAAAAACAGGAGTGGACTCTGGCGGACGAAGAGAAAAAAGGCTGGCGCATTCCAACCGATGCATTTACATTTACCATCAGTACAGGTACTCCTGTGATGGATGGCACAGCCATTGTTGCGCTGGCTGGACGGAAGCACAGGCCCAAAGCATCGCAATGCCGCGAGCTGAATGTACATATATAAGGAGGGGAGCAAAAAAATGGAGTCAAACCAGAAGAGAAAGACTCCGCCGACGTTGCTCCAACTGCAATATTTGCGTGAGCTGGAACAGTTGGAGGTAAGCCGGGGATTTATCAGCCTGATTGCGGAGCGCTGCAACGTATCACATGTTGCTGTAAGTAAATATATGAAAAGCTGTGTAGAAAGCGGGATTTTGACCGGGGACTATGCTTTTACGGAATATGGACGCACATGGCTGCATGGATATCTTACGCTCATCAAGGAGTTGGAACAATATTTGCGTGACATTGGAGTACCGGAGCAGGAGCTTGCAGAGAATGTACGGACACTGGTGGAAAGCACAGAGCAGCACACCTTGCAGGCGATGATACATAGCCATGCGCGGGCACAGCAAAAGCAGACGGCAAAGCGGCGCACATGGCTTTCAGAGGGCTTTTGGGAAGAGATATTGCAGAATGGCAGCTGCCGCGTGCAGTTCAAGCTGTACCGGATCAACGGCACACGTCGAAATGCTTTTTCCATGGCAAACCATGGCTTTGACAAGCGGGCATATGTTGTGCGCAGTGAGGGCCGGGAGTATCTGGAGCTGACCATACGGGAAATGAACGCCAATTCCCGCGTGGATGGGCAGTTGATGTGTGGACATCTGGAAACACTGAAATATGAACTGGATGAGCTGCTGCAGATAGCGACATTGGAGGATGGCCGGATACAGATTCCGCTGGAGGCGTGCCGTTTCCACCGTGGACAAGGCGGGGAACTGACAGGCATTATTCCGGTCACACTGACGTGCAGTGTCGGACGCATTCATATGCCAGAGAGCACAGCGTTGCTGACATTCTGGATGTGAGCAGCGGGAGGCAGAGTTAAACTGCCTTCTGTGAAAA
>JAJPXP010000043.1 GCA_021205365.1 Clostridia bacterium | reverse complement strand
CTATGCCCTTCTAGGGCTTACTCAAACCACTAGTTTACTAGTGGTTATGATTTTGGCATGCCGCGGGACATAGAAAGCTATTATCAGGAGGCGGGACGTGCCGGACGTGACGGTGCACTTGCCCACTGCCTGCTGTTGTTTGATGAAAAAGATATCAATCTGCATGAATATCTCATTCGTCAGGACCCGGAAAATCCGGCATTGACGGATGAAGAGGTGGAATGGCTGAGAAAGCAGAACCTTGCCCGGTTGGATAAAATGAGGCGGTATGTTTTTACCGAAGCATGTCTGCGTCAGTATATTTTGCAGTATTTTGGACAGAATGCACCGGATTTCTGCGGACAGTGCGGGAATTGCGAGGCATCCAGCGTGGAAAAGGATGTTACCACCGAAGCACAAAAGATCTTGTCCTGTGCATACCGTGTCAAAGAACAGTGTGATGCAGACATGCTTTGCCGCATTTTACTCGGATATACCAATCAGGACATACAATCTGCCGGTTATGATATGGTGTCTACCTTTGGCATTATGGCAGACAGCACACGGGACGATATTATGTCTGTGCTGGACCATCTGGTCAGCATAGGCTGTCTGGTACGGCAGGACAATCCGCATCCACGGCTATGTTTAAGCGCAGAAGCAAAGCCGGTGCTGTTTCATGGGAAGAAGGTTTCCATCCGGGTACGGGTGTCACAGCAGGAAGCCCGCATCGCCAGAGAAAGCAGGCAGTCAGCGATTCCGGAGCTGGCAAAGGAGCTGCGGGAATGGCGCGGAAAAACAGCAAGGCTGAGAGGGATACCTGCATTTGTTTTCTTCTCTGACCGGATATTGGAAGCCATCGTGCAGGAACTGCCGCAGGACGAAGTACAACTGAACCGGATAGTGGGGTCAAAGTCAAAGTTCAAACAACGTGACATGCAAAACCTGCTGGATATTATACAGAGATATATTTCGTCCCATTTTTAGCAGGGAAATCAATTTTTTGAAAAAAGTAGTGCAAAGCGGGGAAAACTATGGTATACTGATAAAAGCAATAACACTGTGAGGTGAGTGAAAATGAACAAAGGATTGAGCATTACAACGCTTGCCATTGGTGCGCTGATCACTGTACTCGGAACAGCGATTGTAGCGATTAGTATGTTGGGACTCAGTGATTCCCTGGATTAACCCGAGAGAGAAATATATTAGAAAAAACACGCAACGGAGCGAACCTTCTTAGGATCGCTCCATTTTTTTGCGCTTTTTGGAGGGACGACTATGAATCAGCCGATCATCATTGGTGTTACACCACTGTACGATGTGCAGCGGGACAGTATCTGGATGGTACCGGGATATCTGGATGGTATTATAAATGCTGGGGCGGTTCCAATTATTCTGCCTTTGACCCGTGATACACAAAAGCTTCGGGCGGTATTTGACAGTGTAGATGGGATTTTGTTTACCGGTGGGCAGGACGTCGATCCGGCTTACTATGAGGAAGAGAGAAAACCGGCCTGTGGAGAAATTTGCAAGGAACGGGATGCGATGGAAGAACAGCTTCTCCGGCTGTGCCGTATCCGGAAGAAGCCGGCTTATGGCATTTGCCGGGGTATCCAGTTTTTTAATGCCGCTTTAGGAGGAACCCTATATCAGCATCTGCCAGAGGAGCTGCCGGGAGAGGTGGAGCATCACATGGATCCGCCGTATGACCGCACTGCACATACTGTAAAGGTGGATGGTGACAGCCTGCTGTACCGGATTCTCGGCAAACATACAATTGGTGTCAACAGCTATCACCATCAGGGAGTCAGGGAGCTTGCGCCCTGCCTGACAGCCACCGCATGGGCACCGGACGGACTGGTAGAAGCTGTGGAGGACAGACGGCTGCCATTTTTCCTTGCAACGCAGTGGCATCCAGAGTTTTGCTGGGAGACGGATGAGGACAGCCAGAAGCTTTTTTATGCTTTTGCCGAAGCGTGCAGGCAGAGCAGAAAGTCATTGGGATTTGCCTTTGAATGTGATATACTGTAAATATCTCATAGATATTGGAGGGATATGCTTTATGCAGATAAAGCGCATTCGGCTGATTTATTTCAGTGCGACAGATACCACAAAAACAACGATAAAACGGATTGGAAAAATGCTATCACAGGAGCTTGACCTTCCTGTGCAGGAGGATGATTTTACACTTCCGGCAGCAAGGGAACAGGAAATCGTCTGTTCTGCAGATGAACTGGCTGTGGTTGGTATACCGGTTTATGCAGGACGCGTACCGAATAAGCTGCTTCCTTACGTTGCAGGACAGATTCATGGAAATCGGACGCCTGCGGTACCGGTTGTATTGTTTGGAAACCGGGATTATGATGATGCTTTGATAGAACTGCGGAATGTACTAGAGGAAAACGGCTTCCGGTCCATTGCAGGAGCTGCCTTTGTGGGCGAGCATTCCTTTTCCTATACGCTGGGTGCCGGAAGGCCGGATGCAGAGGATTTGCTTTTGGCAGATCAGTTTGCAAAACAGATTGCAGATAAGCTGAAAAAGCTGAACACATTGCCGGAACAGCCGGTAGCGGTGAAGGGCAATATACCGCTGAAGCCTTATTATGCACCGAAAAATGCACGTGCCTATTTAAAGGTGAAGCCAGTTGTCAGCGATGCATGTACGGGCTGCGGCACCTGTATTTCCCTATGTCCAATGGGCTCCATTGATGCGCTGGATGTGCGGCAGTATATCGGTCCCTGTATCAAATGTGGCGCCTGCATTAAGAAATGTCCGCAGCAAGCGCGCTATTTTGACGATGACGTTTATCTGTATCACAAACAGGAGCTGGAGAAAAATTTTACCCGGAGAGCTGATGTAGAATTGTTTTTATAATAGAATACATATGGACTCCCGATACTGTTTTGTGTCGGGAGTTTTTGCATTTACAAGACTTTACACAGATTTTACGTTGAATATGGTTAGAATCTGATATAATGAAGCCATGTAAAATGTGATGAGAAACAGAGAGGAGAATGGCCTATGGATAAGCTGTCCATTTACGTTGTTGAAGATGATGAGAGCATCCGTACGATGGTTGTATATGCACTCAATGGCAGCGGGTTTGAAGCACAGGGCTTTCCGGATAACCGGGCTTTTTTCGCAGCCATGGATAAGGTGCTGCCGGATATGGTTTTATTGGATATTATGCTGCCGGGAGAGGACGGGCTTTCTATTTTAAAGAAGCTTCGTACAGAACCCCGTACTGCACAGCTGCCGGTTATCATGCTGACAGCCAAATCAGCAGAGATTGATAAGGTACGAGGACTGGATCTGGGAGCGGACGATTATGTTTCCAAGCCGTTTGGCATTCTGGAGCTGCTGTCCCGCATCCGAGCCGTAGCACGCCGCACGGTGGAATCCAGCAGGAAGGTGTCGGAAAAAGAAGATGAAGTTTATGAGTACCGGAATATCCGTCTGGATGAAGGCAGCCATATTGTTACAGTGGACGAGAAGGAGGTTGCGCTGACCCGCAAAGAATTTCAGCTGCTGAGCGACCTGCTGCGCAATCAGGGACGTGTCCTGACAAGGGACCAGATTATGGAACAGGTTTGGGGCTTTGATTATGGCGGCGAAACCAGAACGGTAGATATCCATATCAACACGCTGCGGAAAAAAATCGGGGATGACGGCAGAGTTATCCAGACGATACGCGGTGTGGGATATAAGATCGACAGAGAGGCTGGAAGATGAAAAGACGGATTTACTGGGTTTTATTTGTGCTCAGTACAGTTGGCGTTGTATGCGCCAGTATCCTGACGCTCGCCGTAACAGCACAGCAGTCCATGCAGCAGGCAGAGCAGTCGGTCCGAAATCTGACCGATTCCATCAGCAAGAGCTATGACTATATGCAATTGCGGGAATATGATGATATGCTGTCAGACTTGCCGAAGGATACCCGTGCGACGCTGATTACAAAGGATGGAACCGTATTATATGATTCCAACGCATCGGCAGCGGAGATGGAAAACCATCTGGACCGTCCTGAAATTCAGGATGCACTGAGATATGGAACCGGTGAGGATACCAGAAAATCCTCTACCACGAATAATTCCACGTACTATTATGCGGTACGGCTATCAGACGACTGTATCCTGAGATTGTCGCAGCAGTATTTCAGCCTGCACAGCATGGTAATCAGCTCCATTCCCGGTATTGCCGTGGTCATGGTCGTCCTGTTTGGGCTGGCTTTGATTTTGTCGCGCAGGCTGACCCTGTGGATGATGCGCCCGGTAGAGCAGGCGGTACATGCACTCGATCAGGCAGGTATGAACAAGGAACCGTATGCGGAATTAAAGCCGTTCTTTTCCCATATCCGCGAACAGGATCAGCAGATCAATAACCAGAAAGAAGTATTGCAGCAGGAGCGGGAAACATTGGGCATGATTGCAAACAACATGCGGGAAGGCCTGCTGCTGATTTCCAGGGACAATAATGTCATTTCTATCAATCCCAGTGCAATCCGCATGCTTGCCGGACGGGAAGCACAACCGGCGGAATTTATCGGGCATAGTTATTTGATTGTGAACCGGACCCAGGAAATGCATACCTGTGTCAATGCAGCGCTGACAGGAGAGAGCTTGGACGCAGAGTTTTCCATGCATGGCAGGGTCTATCATGTGTATGCCAGTCCGATGGTGCGTCTTGCTGAGGTGCAGGGCGCGGTTGTCATTGTACTGGATGAAACCCAGCAGCGGATGGCAGAACGCAGCAGGCGCGAATTTTCCGCCAATGTATCCCATGAGCTGAAAACCCCTCTGACCTCAATTTCCGGTTATGCGGAGATGATGGAAAATGGCATGGTGGCAAGTATGGAAGATATCCGTACTTTTTCGGGAAGCATCCATAAGGAAGCCCTCCGGCTGATTGCCCTGATTGAGGACATTATCCGTCTGTCGAGGATTGAGGAGGAACCCAGACAGGAGAATTTGCTGGAGCCTGTGGAGCTGCGTGATCTGTGCGAAGCAGTTCTGGAATCCCTGGAGCCTGTGGCACAGAAGGCGGAAGTCGCACTGCATCTGGAAGGCAGTACGCCTGTCATCCTCGGCGAAGATTCCATGCTCAGCGAGATGATATATAATCTGTGTGAAAACGCCATCAAATACAACCGTCCCGGCGGAACAGTCTGGGTTTCTTTGAAAGAATGCGGAACGGAAATTTGTCTGACCGTCCGGGATAACGGCATCGGTATCCCGGAAGAATCCCGGCTGCGGGTATTTGAACGGTTTTACCGTGTAGATAAAAGCCGTTCAAGCAGATTGGCGGCACAGGGCTTGGCTTGTCAATCGTGAAGCACGTTGTCGAGTTCCACGGGGGGCATGTAGATCTGGACAGCGCCCTTGGCATTGGAACTACAATACAGGTTTTTCTCCCAAAGGGAGCATGAACGAAACGATATCCTCTGGCTGGACAGCGGTCTGCCAGAGGATTTTTTGCAGCATCCCGTAGTATAAAGCGTGCAGAAAAAAAGAAAAAACAAAAGGAAATTTGTATCAGTTGAGAATTTTGCTGGAAACTGTTTGCAATCTGCACGGCAATCATGTATGATATAGAATGACATAGAACGAGAGGCGATAAAAAGCCCTGCTCTTGCCGATTGAAGAAAACAGATCGCACATGGAGGAGTCAAGAATGGATACACCGAAGTATAAGCGTGTTTTAATCAAGATCAGTGGTGAAGCGCTGGCTGGCGACAATAAGTTTGGACTGAATTTCGATGTGATCGGACCGGTTTGTGATGTTATTAAGAAGTGCGTTGAGATTGGCACGGAAGTTGGCATTGTTGTCGGCGGTGGCAATTTCTGGCGTGGCGTCAAGGATGGCGGCGGCAAAATGGAGCGTACCCGCGCAGATTATATGGGTATGCTGGCAACTACCATCAATTCGCTGGCACTGCAGGATGCGCTGGAACAGCGCGGTGTTGATGTCCGCGTACAGACTGCCATTGAAATGCGCCAAATCGCAGAACCGTACATCCGCAGCAGAGCCACCCGACATCTGGAAAAGGGCCGTGTTGTGATCTTTGGCTGCGGTATCGGCAGCCCGTATTTCTCCACTGACACAGCAGCAGCGCTGCGTGCAGCAGAAATCAATGCAGATATTATCCTGCTGGCAAAGAACATAGATGGCGTATATGATTCTGACCCGGCAAAGAATCCGGAAGCCAAGAAGTATGACGCACTGTCCTACATGGACGTTCTGAAGGAGCGTCTGGCAGTTATGGATACCACCGCAACCAGCTTGTCTATGGACAACAGCATTCCAGTACTGGTATTTGCACTGAAGGATCCGGAGAATATCTACCACGCCGTTCTGGGTGAGAAGATCGGTACGCTGGTAGAAATGTAAATCGAATCCCCAAAAGCCGAGAGGAGAATAGATATGAAACCCGATTTAAAACCGTATGAAACCAAAATGAAGAAGACCCTGGATGTTCTGGCAGATAATCTTGCTGGCATCCGTGCAGGCAGAGCAAATGCAAATGTTCTGAACAAGATCTCTGTGGATTATTATGGCACTGCAAGCCCGATTCCGCAGGTTGCATCGGTGTCTTCCCCGGACCCGCGCACGCTGACCATTCAGCCGTGGGATGCATCCCTGCTGAAGGCAATTACCAAGGCAATCCAGACCTCTGAGCTGGGCATCAATCCGCAGAATGATGGCAAGGTAATCCGCCTGACCTTCCCGCCGCTGACAGAAGAGCGCCGTAAGGACCTGATTAAGCAGGTATCGAAGGAAGGAGAGGCTTCCAAGGTTGCAATCCGCAATATCCGCCGTGATGCAATCGATAAGTGGAAGGCTGCCAAGAAGAAGTCGGAGATTACGGAAGATGAGCAGAAGGATGCCGAAAAAGACATGCAGAAGCTGACGGATAAGTATATCAAGCAGATCGACAGCACAACCGCTGCAAAGTCGGATGAACTGAAGTCTATCTAACAAGGATTCGTGAATGTGGGCGGCTAACCAGTCGCCCATGTCGCGTATAACGGCAGTTTCAGCGCAAAATGGCTGCCAATGGCATTGAATAGGAAAGGCAGGTGCATAGTACCGTGGCGTTGTTCAATATACTGAAAAAAGAAGAAAGTGCGCCGCAGGAGCGCCCGGTCCCGCATCATATCGCGGTTATCATGGATGGTAACGGACGCTGGGCGAAAAAACGTGGTATGCCGCGTACAGCCGGACATAGAGTCGGTGCAGAAACCTTCCGCAATATTGCAACCTATTGTAAGAATATCGGCGTGAAGTACTTTACTGTGTACGCATTTTCCACGGAAAACTGGAAGCGTCCGGCCGAGGAAGTGGATACACTGATGAACCTGTTCCGCAGGTATCTGAAGGAAGCCATTGAAACTATGGCAGAAAAGGGCGTTGCCGTACGCGTGATTGGCGATCTGTCTGTTCTGGCAGAGGATATCCAGCAGTTGATTGCGGACTGTGATAAGGAAGCAGAAAAGCTGGAAACCCCGGCAATTGCTACGCTTTGCATCAATTATGGCGGACGGGATGAGATCAAAAATGCAGTCCGCGCCATTGCGCAGAGGGTGCAGGCGGGTGAGATGCAGCCGGAAGACATCACCGAAGATACCATTTCAGAAAACCTGTACACAGTGGGGATGCCGGACCCGGATTTGATTATCCGCCCGAGCGGTGAAATCCGTACCTCGAATTTCCTGCTGTGGCAGAGTGCGTATGCAGAATATTATTTCACAGATGTCCTCTGGCCGGACTTCAAGCCGGAACATCTGGAAAAAGCGATTGAAGATTTTAACAGAAGACAAAGACGTTTCGGAGGCGTTTGATTCAGGTATGAAGACGAGAGTTGCATTTGGCGTGGTGGGCGCAATTGTTGTAATTTTAGCGCTGTTTGTCTTTCCGCCGATTGTCGCACAGCTGCTGATGATGGCACTTTCTGTTGTAGCAGCGCAGGAATTTACCGCAGCAATTGCGGGCAGGGAAAGCAAAGGGCTGCAGCTCGCAGCCATGATTCTGGCACTTGGGATGTCATGGGCAAGTGCACGGGACAGCTATAACGTTTATTTTACCCGTGGCATGCTGTATATCGGCGTTGTGGTATTGTTTATAATTCTGCTGCGCTGCCATAAGAAAATCGGTTTTCCCGAGATTGCGGGTGCATATGTCGGCGGCATCGTCATTCCGTATATGCTGATGAGCCTGATCCGTATGTTTACCATGCAGGGCGGCAATGGTGCGCTGTATCTTGTAGTCCCGCTGCTGGCAGCGTGGGGTTCCGATACCTGTGCACTGTTTGCTGGCATGGCGTTCGGCAAGCATAAGCTGGCGCCGGTTATCTCCCCAAAAAAGACCATAGAAGGTTCCATTGGTGGTGTTGTCGGTGCGACTGTCCTTCTGGTTCTTTATGGCATTGCTGTGACACACTTTACCAATACCACCTTGTCCGTACCGCTGTGCATTGCAGTTGGTATTTTCGGTGCGATTTTGGGGCAGATTGGCGATCTGTCTTTCTCAATTGTGAAGCGTAAAAGTGGCATTAAGGATTATGGAAAGATTTTCCCAGGCCATGGCGGCGTGCTTGACCGTTTTGACAGCGTTATTTTTGTAGCGCCGGTTGTTGAGCTTCTGCTGCATTTGTTTACGAATCTGGGGTTATAATTATGAAGAACATTGTTATACTTGGCTCTACCGGGTCCATCGGTACGCAGACGATTGATATTCTGGATTCCATCGACGCAAAGGTCTGTGCGATTTCGGTTAATACCAATATTGCGCGTGCAGAACAGCAGGCGCGCCAGCTGCGGCCTTCTCTGGTTGCAGTCTATCATGAAGAAAAAGCAAAGGAATTGCGGGAAAAACTGGCAGATACGGAGATCCGTGTGGTTTCCGGTATGGATGGACTGATTGAGGCTGCAACGCTGCCGGAGGCAGATGTCATTGTCACGGCCGTTGTGGGTATGGTTGGCCTGCTTCCAACGCTTGCGGCTATTGACGCAGGCAAGGATATTGCACTGGCGAATAAGGAAACGCTGGTCTGTGCCGGACAGATTGTCATGAAGCGTGCACAGGAAAAGGGTGTTGCCATCCTTCCGGTGGATTCCGAGCACTCCGCTATTTTCCAGTGCCTGCAGGGAGCTGCAGGAAATCCCATCAACCGCATCTTACTGACGGCTTCCGGCGGCCCGTTTTTTGGCATGAGCAGGGAGCAGCTGCGCCATGTAACCAAGGAACAGGCCCTGCATCATCCGAACTGGAACATGGGTGCAAAAATCACCATTGATTCTGCCAGCATGATGAACAAGGGGCTGGAGCTGATTGAAGCGATGTGGCTGTATGATGTGGAGCCGGACGATATCGATATTGTTGTCCACCGGGAAAGCATCGTGCACTCCGCAGTGGAATTTGAAGACGGTTCGGTCATTGCGCAGATGGGCAATCCCGATATGCGCCTGCCGATTCAGTATGCATTGACCTATCCAAAGCGGGTATCCTGCAAGGTGCCGCCGCTGGATTTGCCGCGCATGCATAATCTGACTTTCTTTGCACCGGATGAGGAAGCATTTCCGGCACTGGGGCTTGCACGCCGGGCGGCGGCAGCCCGTGGCAATCTGGGAGCTGTCATGAATGGTGCAAATGAGGCTGCAGTTGCATTGTTCCTGGATGATAAGATCCCATTTTACCGTATTCCGGAGCTGGTTCGGGAGGCCATGGATTCTGTGGATTATCTGCCGGAAATTACGGTAGAGGACGTACTGGAAAGCGACCATGCAGCACGTGAGATCGTGCATTCCCTGGTGAAGTAAAGACGAATCCTATTTCCCACGCGTTAAAATTACGGTATGATTTCCTGTGAACGCGCCTGACCGCGACTGTGCTGTGACAGCTCTTTCGCAGAGGGAGACGTTCTGAGTGATAATTTATTGTATCAGTAAGAGGTGTTTTTTTGACCATTTTATTCATTATTTTAGCAATTCTCGCATTTGGATGCCTCGTTATTGTACACGAATTTGGACATTTTTTGGCGGCGAAGGCTGCCGGTGTACGTGTGCTGGAATTTTGGGTCGGTATGGGGCCTGCCATTGCACACCATAAATTTGGAGAAACGGATTTTAAGCTCTGCATCCTGCCCTTTGGTGGCGCCTGCGTGATGGACGGTGAGGATACAGAGGATGAAGCGCCGGGAACACTTGCAGGTGCACCGCTCGGCTGGCGGGCGCTGATTCTTGCAGCAGGCGCACTGATGAACTTCCTGCTGGGCTTTTTGATTGTACTGGTGCTGGTTCTGCCGGAATCTACCGGAACAGCACCCGTGATTGACAGCTTTGTGGATGGATTCCCGGCACAGGGTGAAACGATGCTGATGGAGGGAGACCGCATTCTCAGTATTGACGGCTACCGTGTGCTGCTGGTTTCGGACGTTTCCACGGCGCTGAGCCTTGGAGGGGACAGCAGCTATGATATTGTTGTACGCCGCAATGGGGAAAAAATTACCCTGCAGAATGTGACACTAGAGCCTGCTGTGTATGATGGCGTGGAGCGTTATGGCATTGACTTTTCTGTTGTACAAATGTCTGTTGCCGACAAAATTCAAAATGCAGTATATCGTTCCTATAACTATGCCCGTCTGGTATGGATCAGCCTGGAACAGCTTGTCACCGGAAAAGTCGGCGTAAACCAGTTGTCCGGCCCGGTAGGTGTGACAGATGTCCTTGTGCAGACTGCTCAGAGCAGTATGGTCAGCTTTTTCCTGTTGATAGCTTTTATTTCGATTAACCTGGGCGTTATGAACCTGCTGCCGTTACCCGCGCTTGACGGCGGACGGCTGCTGTTTGTGCTCATTGAACTGATTGCGCGGCGGCCTGTCCCGCGCAAATACGAAGGATATATCCACTTTGGCGGTTTTGCCGTATTGATGCTGCTGATGCTGTATGTCACATGGCAGGATATCATGCGGCTGATTGGAGCAGCATAAAACTGCGGAAGAACAAGGAGACAGAGCAATATGAAGACAAAACAGATTTTTGTTGGAAATGTACCGGTTGGGGGCGGTGCACCGATTGCGGTACAGTCCATGACGAATACAGATACCCGTGATGCGAAAGCAACACTGGCACAGATTGAACGTCTCGCGTCTGCAGGCTGCCATATTGTGCGCTGCACGGTGCCGGATATGCAGGCCGCAGAGGCTATAAAGACAATCTGTGCAGAGTCACCGATTCCGGTTGTTGCGGATATCCATTTCGATTACCGCCTTGCACTTGCTTCCGCAGAAGCAGGTGTCAGTGCAATCCGTATCAATCCGGGCAATATCGGTGCAGATGAACGTGTGAAAGCGGTAGCAGAGGCATGTAAAGCACGGAAGATTCCCATTCGGATTGGTGTCAATTCCGGCTCCATTGAAAAGGAAATTTTGAAGAAATATGGTTCTCCGACACCGGAAGCCATGGTGGAAAGTGCACTGTATCATATATCTCTGCTGAACCGGTACGATTTTGATGATATTTGCATTTCCCTAAAATCCTCTAGTGTGCCGAATACAATGCGTGCATATCAGCTGATGCATGAAAAGACCGATTATCCGCTGCATCTGGGTGTAACAGAAGCAGGCACGGAATACATGGGAACCATCAAGTCGGCAGCAGGAATTGGCGGGTTGCTGGCGCTGGGGATTGGAGATACCATCCGTGTTTCGCTGACAGCAGATCCGGTACATGAAATTACTGCGGCATATGCGATTTTAAAGGCAGTCGGATTGAATGATACGGGTGTCAATATCGTATCCTGTCCGACCTGTGGGCGGACCAAAATTGATTTGATCGGTATTGCCAATGAAGTGGAACGCCGGGTAGCTGGGCTGGATGCGAAGCTCAAGGTTGCTGTGATGGGCTGCGTTGTCAATGGCCCTGGAGAAGCAAGGGAAGCGGATATTGGCATTGCCGGCGGCGATGGCATCGGCATGATCTTCCGCAAGGGCGAAATCCTGCGCAAGGTACCGCAGGAACAGCTGGTAGATGAGCTGATGAAGGAAATTGATGCGATCATAAAGGAGCAGGGAGAAGCTTGACCACACTGGGAGACCTGTTTGAACGATACGAAGATAAAAACCATGGAGCATACCTTTCAAATGGAGAGGTATGCTCTGTTGCGGTCAGCCATGACAAGCGGGCCGTTATTTGCCGTGTCCGTTTTGATGAAATTGTGCCGAGAAAGGCACTGTTTGATATGGAAAAAGGCATCCGCTCTACATATGGATTATCCCGTGTACGCATTGCACCGCGGTATGAGCTGGACGGGCTGACAGAATCATATATCCAGAGCCTGCGGGATTATCTGGTTCTCCGGAAGCCGTCCGCGCAGGGATATCTTGCTGATAGCCAGTGGAAGACTACAGCAGATGGTTTGTCGGTTTCTATGCTGGCAACTGGCGTGGATTATCTGTCCACAGATTTGCGTCAGCTGCCGGAGATGATCCGTACGGAAACGGGGCTGGAATGTGCAGTGACAACTGTGAATCCGGATGAAGCTACGGAGCAAAAGGTTGCACAGAAGATTGAGGAACGCCGGGAAGAACGTCTGCAGCAGATCGTCGGGCAATCACCTGCACCGGAAAAGAAGGAAAAGCCGAAGAAGAAGCCGGTCAAGGCGGACAAGGGTGAAGTGCGCTATAATCGCAAGGCGTTTAGCATCAAAAAGGATGAAAATGTGCTGTATGGCAGACTATTTGACCAGCCGGTGGTTTCTATCCCAGAAGCATTGGCATCGGTGGACAGCGCAACCATCCGCGGTGAGGTTTTCTTTGTGGAAACACGGGATATCAAGAGCAAAAATACTGGTAAGGAATGGGTCAAGGTTGGCTTTGATATCACAGATCTGCATGGCTCCATGCGTGTCAGCAAGTTCATGGCAAAGGAAAAAGCCGGGGAATATATCGATCTGATTAAGACCGGTATGTATCTGACGGTACAGGGGAAGGTCAGCTATGACAATTTCGAGAAGGAAACCATCATGGATCCAACCGGTATCGTGCTGAGTAAGAAGAAAATGCGCATGGATACTGCGGAGAAGAAGCGCGTCGAGCTGCATCTGCATACCAATATGTCCGCAATGGACGGTATGTCTCCGACAAAAAACCTGATGAAGCGTGCAAAGGACTGGGGACATTCCGCAATTGCCATCACAGACCATGGTGTTGCGCAGGCATTTCCAGAAGCCATGCATGCGATTGAACGCAATAAAATTGATATCAAGGTGCTGTACGGCGTAGAGGCGTATTATGTCAATGACTCCGGCAATGTTTCGGTTGTGCGGGGAACATATGACGCGCCGCTGACAGAAACCTTTGTGTGTTTCGATACCGAGACCACCGGCTTGAAGCCCGATCAGGAGGAAATTACCGAAATTGCAGCGGTAAAGGTGCGGAATGGCGAGGTATTGGAGGAATTTCAGACCTATGTCAACCCGCATAAGCCGATTCCGGAAAACATTACCGAGCTGACCGGTATTTCCGATGAGACAGTAAAGGATGCGCCGGATTTGTCCGAAGCGCTGCCAGCCTTTCTGGCATTTGCCGGGGATTTGCCGCTGGTAGCCCATAATGCAGGTTTTGATATGGCGTTTATCAATAGGGGCTGTAATCGCCTTGGCATTAAGAGGGAATTTACTTCGATTGATACCGTGGAAATGTCCAAGATCATGTTCCCACACATGAAACGCCACCGGCTGGACAGCATGGCAAAGGCGCTGAAGGTTGGCCCGTTTGACCACCATCGTGCCAGCGAAGATGCAGCGGTTTTGGGACGTATTTTTATCAAGCTGCTGGAAAAACTCCGGGCCGAGCTGCATGCCGAAAAGATTTCGGACATCAATCCACTGCTGGCAGGGCTGAAAGCCAAAACCGGCAGTCTGAAAAATCTCCGCCGTTATCATTTTATTATTCTGGCAAAGAATCAGGTTGGCTTAAAAAATCTCTATAAGCTGATTTCCTATTCCAATCTGAAATATTTTAATAAAAAGCCGATTATGCCGCGCAGTGAGCTGATCCGCCACCGGGAGGGCCTGATTTTCGGTTCTGCCTGCGAGGCAGGAGAGCTGTTTTCTGCTATGATCGGCGGCGCATCAAGGGAAGAGCTGCTTCGCATTGCGGATTTTTATGATTATCTCGAAATCCAGCCCATTGGCAACAACAAGTTCCTGATTGCCAGTGGCAAGGCTAAGGATGAAGAGGAATTGCGCGATTATAACCGCAACATTCTGTCGATTGCGGATGAACTGGGCAAGCCATGTGTGGCAACGGGAGATGTGCATTTCCTCGAACCGGAGGATGAAGCATTCCGCCGTATCCTGATGGCTGGTATGGGATTTAAGGATGCTGACAACCAGGCCCCGCTGTATTTGAAGACAACCGATGAAATGCTGGAGGAATTTTCCTATCTGGGAAAAGACCGTGCGATGGAAGTTGTTGTCACAAACACGAATATGATTGCGGACTGGTGCGATACCCTGCGTCCGGTTCCAAGGGAAAACTATCCTCCCAAAATGGAAAATTCCGCAGAGGATTTGGAGCGCATGTGCTATGAAAAGGCAAAGCGCATGTATGGCGATCCGCTGCCCGAGAAAGTTAAGGCACGTCTGGAACGTGAGCTGGGCTCCATTATCGGCAATGGCTATGATGTGATGTACATGATTGCCCAGAAGCTGGTGGCAAAGTCTCTGGAGGACGGCTATCTGGTTGGCTCCCGAGGTTCTGTTGGCTCATCCCTTGTGGCGTTTATGTCGGATATCACCGAGGTAAATTCCCTTGCGCCGCATTATCTGTGTCCCAAATGCCATTATATCGAGTGGCATGAAAATGAAGGCTACGGCTGTGGCGCGGATATGCCGAAAAAGGTTTGTCCGGAATGCGGTACAGAGCTGCGGCAGGAGGGCTTTTCTATCCCATTTGAAACCTTCCTTGGCTTTAACGGCGATAAGGTGCCGGATATTGACCTGAATTTTTCTGGCGAATACCAGCCCAAAATTCACTGGTATACCGGTGAGCTGTTCGGGCATGACCATGTATTCCGCGCCGGAACGATTGGCACGGTGGCGGAAAAAACCGCTTATGGCTATGTGAAAAAATACATGGCAGAGCGTGAACTAAACGTAGGACGTGCGGAGGAAAACCGTCTGGTGGCGGGCTGCACTGGTATCCGCAGAAATACCGGACAGCATCCGGGCGGCATTGTTGTTGTCCCAAAGGAAGTCGATATTTACGATTTCTGTCCGGTACAGCATCCGGCAGACGACCCGACTTCCGACATTATTACCACACATTTCGAATACCATTCCATCGATGAAAACCTGCTCAAGCTGGATGAGCTTGGGCACGATGACCCGACGATTATCAAGCACATGGAAAATATGACTGGCGTTGTTGCGCAGGAAATCCCGCTGGGCGACCCGGATACCATGAGCTTATTTACCTCCAATCAGGCACTCAAATATGTGGATGATGAAGCAGACCCGATTCTCGGTGACATCGGCTGTATTGCCGTCCCGGAATTTGGAACGAAGTTTGTCCGCGGTATGGTAAAGGAAACCAAGCCCACTTCCTTTGATGAATTGTTCTGTATTTCCGGCCTGTCCCATGGTACGGACGTATGGCTGGGCAACGCACAGGACTTGGTGCACAGCGGCATTCCGCTGAAGGAATGCATCTGCTGCCGCGATGATATTATGAACTATCTGATCGGCAAGGGCGTAGAGCCAAAGCTGAGCTTCCAGACCATGGAATCTGTCCGAAAGGGCAAAGGATTGAAGCCGGAAATGGAAGAAGCCATGCGGGCACAGGATGTACCGGAATGGTATATTGATTCGTGTAAAAAGATCAAGTACATGTTCCCGAAGGCCCATGCTGTGGCATATGTTATCATGGCATACCGGATTGCATGGTTTAAGGTGCATCAGCCGCTGGCATTTTATTCCGCTTATTTTTCGATCCGTGCCAAGGGCTTTGATGCCTCCTGCATGATTTTAGGCGATACCGTTTGTGTGGATAAAATCCATGAGCTGCAGCAAAAGGAACGGGATAAGACCATTTCTGCGGCGGAAAAGGACATGATGACAACATTGGAGGTTGTCCATGAATTTTACCATCGTGGTTTTACCTTTGCGCCGATGGACATCTATCAATCCGATGCAACCCGGTTCCTGATTACGGAAAATGGATTGATTCCACCGTTTGTATCTCTTCCAGGTGTAGGTGAACAGGCTGCACAGGCGATTGTAGAGGAGCGCAAGAACGGTGAGTTCCTGTCGCAGGAGGAAATCATTATCCGTTGCTCCCGTGTTTCCAAGAGCGTTGTAGAAATGCTGGCGGGGATTGGGGTACTTGCTGATATGCCGGAAAGCACGCAGGTCTCGCTGTTTTAACCATTCTTTTTGTAACATGGCGCAGAACCCTTGACAGCAGGGTACAGGGGTGGTATCATATTAACGCGCTAAAGTGATAAAATGATAAACTAAAATTAGAGGTTATAGAGTTATGAATCAGTATGCAATCTCGACGCCAGAGGGCAGCCGTGACCGCCTGTTTGCGGCAACACGCCTGTTCCGGCAGAATGAGAGAAGAATCCGCAATCTGCTGGAAGAACGCGGATATGATGAGATTATTACCCCGTCGCTGGAATATTATGACGTATTTGTACAGGCAGGATCTTCCATTGGCCAGGAGACCATGTATAAGCTGACTGATCGCAATGGAAGACTGCTGGTGATGCGCCCGGATAACACCACACCGATTGCACGTGTTGTTACCACCAAGCTGGATGATGATGCATTGCCGCTGCGTCTGTATTATATTCAGAAGGTACACCGTGCAAGCTCGTTCCACCGTGGACATTCCACAGAAGTCATGCAGGCAGGCGCTGAGCTGCTGGGAGCAAAGGGCATGATGGCAGATCTGGACATCCTGACGGCAGCGTTCGAGGCGCTGGCAGCTGTGAAGGGTGAGCCGTTCCGCATTGAGCTGAGCCATGCGGCGATCTATAAGGCATTGATTACATCACTGGATGTGGATGCAGAGACTGCAGAGCGCATCCGTTCCCATATTGAAAACAAATCCTATGCTGCACTGGGCGATGAGCTGGCGCCGTATCAGGACAGGGATGCATACCGCGCACTAAAGGCAATGCCGACCCTGTTTGGCGGCGGCGAAGTGTTGGAAGAGGTTTCCAAGCTGACAGATAATCAGGAAGTTTTAGGAGCAGTTGAATACCTGCGTGATTTGATTGATGCGATTACAGCCGCAGGCTTTGGCGAGAATGTCATGATTGACCTCGGCTCCGTACAGGAGATCGATTATTACACGGGCATGATGTTCCGCGGCTATATGGGTGGCGCAGGCTCTCCGGTGCTGACCGGCGGACGGTACGACAACCTGTGTGCTAAGTTTGGCAGGGATATCCCGGCAACCGGCTTTGCCATTGATATCGATGCACTGTCGGATTCCGTTGACCTGAAAAAGGAAATTACGGCACAGGAGCTGGTATTCTGTGAAATCAGCGATCTGAAGGCCGCGCTGGATTATGTCCATGACAACAGCCAGCTGGCTGAGCTTGCCCCGTGCAATACAGAAGAAGAGGCCATGCAGATGGCAAAGAGAAAAGGGTACCGCACACTGGTCATCTTCCGCGATGGCGCAGTCAAGGAAATGGAGGTGCAGGCATGACACCGGAAAATACCATTCGTATTGCCCTGACCAAGGGCAGACTGGAAAAGAAAACATTGGCACTTCTGGAGCATTCCGGCTATGATGTCAGTGAACTGCGTTCCGGCTCCCGTAAGCTGATTTTCCGGCTGCCGGACTCCAATATTGAGCTGGTACTGTCCAAGGCGGCGGATGTTATCACCTATGTCGAACAGGGTGTTTGTGATATGGGTGTTGTCGGCAAGGACACCATTATGGAAAAGGGCGGCGCTTTTTATGAAACGCTTGACCTTGGCTTTGGCAAATGCCGGTTCTGCCTGTGTGGCAAGAAGGGAGAGGACTTCTATGCAGGTTATCACACCCGCACCATTGCTTCCAAATACCCGAAAGTAACACAGGACTTTTTCTCTCGCAAAAATATGGATGTCAACATCATCAAAATTGAGGGCAGCGTGGAGCTGGCTCCGCTGCTGGGGCTGGCAGATGCCATTGTTGATATCGTAGAGACCGGAACCACCTTGAAGGAAAATGGTCTGGAACCGTATGAGACCGTAGCGCCGATCAGTGCACGTGTGATTGTCAATCTGGCGAGCATGAAGCTGAAAAAGCAGCAGATTCAGCGCCTGACGCAGCAGCTGCAGGCTGGCCTGGAAGCAGAAAAGTAACGTTTCGATCGTAGCAGAACAGATACAGGAATTTATAAAGAACTCCTTCCGTCGGCGCAGTCGGCGCGGACACATCCCTCCGATGGGGGAGGCATTGAAAGAAATGTCCTGTGATCAACTGTGCTATTATAGTCTGTTCAAACCAGAGGAAGGAATACGCATGATTACATTACCGGAAAAGCTGTCTTCCATGACCCCATATGAGCCGGGGGAAGACATTTATCAGATTAAGCTGGATGCAAATGAAAGCTATTTTTCCCTGCCGGAGGAGCTTCGTGATGCCATTGCGGCAGGCATTGATACCATTGATTTTAACCGTTACCCTGATCCGGCTGTGACAGATGTTCGCCGCCTGGCGGGACGGGAATACCGCATTGCGCCGGACAACATTGTTGTCGGCAATGGTTCGGATGAACTGATTTCCCTGATTATGAATACCTTTGCACCGCGCGGCGGCAAGGTGATGGTTCTGTCCCCGGATTTTTCCATGTATCAGTTCTATGCAGAGGTTGCGGAGCTGGAAGTAGTTAATATGCTTAAGGACGGCGAATTTGCGCTGACGGAGCAGGAGGTCATTGACCGCGCAAAGGCAGAAAAGCCGGATATCCTGATTTTCTCCAATCCATGCAATCCGGGCGGACAGGGATTCGACCATGGAGAAGCTGTCCGCATCTGTATGGCGCTGGAGGATACTCTGGTTGTTGTAGATGAAGCATATATGGACTTCTGGGATCAGAGCATTCTGGATGTTTCCACTGCACTGGAAAATGTACTGGTGATGAAGACGCTGTCCAAGGCATATGGCTGTGCCGCGATGCGCTGTGGATTTATCATTGCTTACAAGGATTTGATTGACCAACTGAACAAGACCCGCTCTCCATATAACATCAACTCGATGACCCAGCTGGCAGCCTGCATTGTGCTGGAGGACACCAGCTGGCAGAAGGAACAGTGTGCAGCGATTGTAGCACGCAAAAATGAGCTGGAACAGGCGTGCACAGAGCTAGCTCAGAAATATGATGTGTTCAACGTACTGCCGACACATACGAACTTTGTTGTACTGCGCACCCCGAAGTGTTCGGATATTTATGAAGAGCTGAAAAAGCGCAGCATCAGTATCCGTTGTTTCCCGAAATATGAAATGCTGCGTATTACCACCGGCAGTGCAGAGGAAAATGCGGTTCTGCTGGAAGAACTGACGGATATCTGTTCGTCGATGCAGTGACAGGAGGCATACGATGGGATATATTGGAATTGTCGATTACGGCGCAGGAAATCTGATGAGTGTTTCTAAGGCTCTGGATTTTCTCGGGCTGGAAAATAAAATTGTCACCTCGCCTGCATTGATGGAAGGTGCCTCCGGCATCATTCTGCCCGGCGTGGGTGCGTTTCCGGATGCTATGCAGGCACTGCATGAGTCCGGACTGACGGAATCTCTGATTCACGCGGCAAAGACACGCCCGTTTCTGGGTATCTGCCTGGGTGCGCAGATGCTGTTTGAAGAAAGTGATGAAATGAAGCTGACCAAGGGGCTTGGCCTACTGCCGGGACGTGTTCAGAAAATTGATACAGACCTGAAATTACCGCAGATTGGCTGGAACGGTCTGGAATATCATAAAAATGACCCGCTGATGGCAGATGTACCGGAAGGGGCCTATGTCTACTTTGTACATACCTTTAAAATGTGTCCGGCAGATGCAAATGACCTGATTGCTACCTGTGATTACAACGACCAGGTGACAGCGCTGGTGGGCCGCGGGCAGATGTATGGCAGTCAGTTCCACCCGGAAAAGAGCGGTGAGGTCGGTATGACCATCCTGCGCAACTTCGGCAAAATGGTAGGAGGAGCAGAATGAGAATTTTACCTGCAATTGACCTGCATAACCAGATGTGTGTACGTCTGGTAAAAGGCGATTATGCAACTGCACACAAGGTTGCAGAAGATGCTGTTGATACAGCAAAGGCTTTTCTGGAAGCCGGAGCGGGATTGATTCATATGGTCGATCTGGATGGTGCAAAGGATGGTACGCATCCAAATTATCCGGTTGTGCGCCGTGTGATTGAGGAAACCGGCGCGTCGGTTGAGCTGGGCGGCGGTATCCGCTGCATGGAGGATGTGGCACGCGTGCTGGATCTGGGCGTCAAGCGTGTTATCATTGGCTCTGCAGCGGTAAAAAATCCACTGTTTGTCAAAGAAGCATGTGAAAAATATGGCGATAAAATTGCGGTCGGGATCGATGCATTGAATGGTACCGTGCGTACTGAGGGCTGGATAAAGGACAGCGGTACAGATTATATTGCATTTGCAAAGCTGATGGAATCCTATGGCGTCAAGACCATTATCTTTACAGATATCGATAAGGATGGTATGCTATCTGGCCCGAACTTTGCACAGCTGCAGGCGTTGCGCGATGCCGTTTCCTGTGGCATTGTTGCTTCCGGCGGTGTTTCCACACTGGAAGACATTGCAAAGCTGCGTGATATGGGCATTCAAGAAGCGATTGCCGGCAAGGCAGTTTATACCGGCCAGCTGGATGTGAAACAGGCGATTGCCGTGGCAGCAGGGGAGGCGTAACATATGCTGGCAAAACGAATTATTCCCTGTCTGGATGTCAATGACGGACGTGTTGTAAAAGGCGTGAATTTCGTCAATCTGCGTGATGCGGGTGATCCGGTGGAACTGGCAACCTTCTATTCCCAGCAGGGCGCGGATGAGATTGTTTTTCTGGACATTACGGCAACCTATGAAGACCGGCATACCATTGTAGATGTGGTACGCCGCACGGCGCAGCAGGTATTCGTTCCGCTGACCGTTGGCGGTGGTATCCGTACCAGTGATGATTTTAAGGAATTACTGCGTGCTGGTGCGGACAAGATTTCTGTCAATTCTGCTGCTGTCAAGAACAAGCAGCTGGTAGCAGATGCTGCAAAAAAGTTTGGCAGCCAGTGTGTGGTTGTTGCAATTGATGCACGCAGCTGCGATGATCTGGAAAAATGCCCGAGCGGCTATGAAGTATATGTGGCAGGCGGCAGAAAGCCGGTTGGCCTGGATGCTGTTGCATGGGCAAAGGAAGTATATGAGCTGGGTGCAGGTGAAATCCTGCTGACCTCTATGGATAAGGATGGCACCAAATCCGGTTTTGAATTGAACCTCACCAGAATGGTGGCAGATGCAGTTGGCATTCCGGTGATTGCATCCGGCGGCTGTGGTACATTGGGCCATTTCTCTGATGTATTTGAGCAGACCGGTGCAGATGCAGCGCTGGCAGCTTCCCTGTTTCATTATGGGGAACTGACCGTTCCGCAGGTGAAAGAATATCTGCACAGCAAACATATTCCGGTCAGATTGTGAGGAAAGCAATGAATTTAGATAAATTTTTCAAAAAAAGCGAATTGATTCCGGTGATCTGTCAGGATGAACGAAACAATGAAGTCCTGATGCTGGGCTATGCCAACAAGCAGGCATTGCAGAACACAATGGATACTGGGACGGCATGGTTTTTCTCCCGCAGCCGTCAAAAACTGTGGAATAAGGGGGAAACTTCTGGAAATTACATCTTTGTCAGTGCAATTTTGACAGACTGTGATGATGATACACTGATTTACCGCGGTATCCCGAAGGGACCGACCTGCCATACTGGCAATCGGACCTGCTTTTTCCAGGACCCAATTTGGAAAAAGGAAGATAAGTAAGAGGAAAAAGGATGCAGAAGGGGAAATCTGCATCTTTTCTTCTTTCGGTGTAGCCGGGCAGATACAAAATAACCAGATGGATTGTTGAGATATCATTTCCGGTATGATACAATGACAGCAAGAAAGCTTCATCATCGGAGGAAAATGCTATGAAACTGATTTCCTGGAATGTAAATGGCCTGCGTGCCTGCTTAGGCAAGGGCTTTCAGGATATTTTTAATACATTGGATGCGGACATGTTCTGTCTGCAGGAAACAAAAATGCAGCCGGGACAGGCACATGTAGACTGTGAAGGCTATGAGGAATACTGGTACAGCGCCGAGAAGAAGGGCTATAGCGGTACGGCATTGTTCACCAAACAAAAGCCGATTGAAGTTGTATGCGGCATGGGAATGGATATCCATGACCATGAGGGACGTATGATCACGGCAGAATATGAAAAATTTTATCTGGTGACCTGCTATACACCAAATTCCCAGAGCGAACTCAAGCGTCTGGATTACCGGATGCAGTGGGAGGATGATTTCCGGGATTATGTAAAGGAATTGGATGATGTCAAGCCGGTTATCATCTGTGGCGACCTAAATGTTGCCCATGAGGAAATTGACCTGAAAAATCCAAAGACCAATCATGGAAATGCAGGCTTTTCCGATGAAGAGCGTGCCAAGATGACTGAGCTGTTGGCATCCGGCTTTACGGATACGTTCCGGTATCTGTATCCCGATGTGACTGGTGTATACAGCTGGTGGTCGTACCGTTTCCGGGCAAGGCAGAACAATGCCGGATGGCGGATTGACTATTTTATTGTATCTGACCGCATTCAGGATAAGATTCAAAAGGCGGAGATCCTGACAGACATCATGGGCAGTGACCATTGCCCGGTGTTGCTGGAAATTGATTTGTAATATATAAAGCTGCGGTAAAGATAGAGATCGAAAGTTTTTGCATATACTTTCCTTTTATTACAAAATCAGCTATAATAAAACGAAATAAACAGAACTTTCTTCGGCTTTTCAGAGCTGCTCTGGAAAACGAACTGGAAATGATATATCAGGAGGAATCACAAACGTGAAAATCTTAAAGCAGGCAGAAAAAAAGACCTATCAGCGGGATTCTGCCCTGACCAGAACCGTTATGGATATTATTGACAATGTCCGGCAGAATGGTGATACGGCACTGATTGAATATGCAGCAAAGTTTGACCATATGGATATTGATACTGTAAAAATCTCCCCGGAGGCTGTCAAGGCAGCCTATGAGCAGGTGGATCAGGAAACCATTGATACCATCCGGTTTGCTGCAGGGCAGATCAAATTTTTTGCGGAAAAGCAGAGGGAATGCTTAAAGGATTTAAATATTCAGAGCCGCGTAGAAGGTGTGGAGATCGGGCACCGCATGATTCCAGTGGAACGCTGCGGCTGCTATGTTCCGGCTGGCAGGCATCCGCTGCCAAGCTCTGCTTTGATGGGCATCGTGACGGCAAAAGCAGCCGGTGTGATGCAGGTTGCAGCATGTTCGCCGGCATATAAGGGATATGGTACGATCCATCCGGCGGTACTGGTTGCGATGGATATTGCCGGTGCAGATGAAATCTATTGCATGGGTGGCGCGCAGGCCGTTGCAGCCTTTGCCTATGGAACGGAAAGCATAGAAAAGGTTGACCTGATTGTCGGGCCAGGCAATCAGTTTGTAACCGAAGCAAAGCGGCAGGTGCTCGGTGATGTCGGTATTGACAGCCTTGCAGGTCCGAGTGAAGTACTGATTGTAGCAGATGAATCTGCAAATCCGACGTTCCTTGCCATTGATCTGCTGGGTCAGGCAGAGCATGACCCGAATGCAAAGGCAATTCTGGTATGCACGGATGAAGCAACCATTGAGAAAACGCTAAAGGAGCTTGACCGTCTGCTGGATACATTGGAAACAAAGGATGTCGCAATCCAGTCCTGGCAGAACAATGGCGAGGTTTATCTGGCGGATAATATCGAGGAGGCTATTGCCTTTTCCAATTTGACTGCCCCGGAGCATCTGGAGGTAGAGGTTTCAAATGAACGGGAAGTAGCGCAGAAAATGCTGCATTACGGTTCCATGTTTGTCGGACATTATGCTCCGGTAGCGTTTGGTGACTTTGTGTCCGGGCCGAACCATACTCTGCCGACTATGGGTACAGCAAGATACTCCAATGGCGTATGGGTTGGCACGTTCATCAAGACGCCATTCCACCAGTTTGTTAGCAAGCAGGGCTGTGTCAATCTGTCCCAGCCGACCATGCATTTTGCAGATGTGGAAGGTCTGCCGGCACACCGTGATTCTGTCCGTCTCAGACTGGAAAATATGTAATTGAATGGAATAATGAGAGGGCTGTAATCGCAGGATTGCAGCCTTTTTTCATGAAAAAGAGAAATAGATATAAAATTTCTTCTGATGGGGAATCCTTTCAGAGGAAAATCATGATACAGGCGGTCCGTTTTCGGATTTGCGTAATGTATCATATCATGGTATAATAGTGGGCAATGCGAGGTGAACGACAGTTGGAAGCAAGGTTAACACGGTTGAATTACAATGAAATCCTGATGTATCTGGGTCATAGAGGACAGGAATGCCCTGCGGAGCTGGAAGGACAGATTCACCGATGTATAGAGGAAGTCATGAAGGCATCTGATCCCCGGCTGGTTTATCGCAGGCTGCCAGTCAGCAATGGGGAAATCAAAGGCTTTCCGCTCGAAGGGAAGGACATGCCGGAGATTCTGTTACATTGTCAGGAGGCTGTCCTGCTGGCTGTCACCCTTGGCCCGCGTATCGAACAGCTTTTGATGCGCCGGGAGGTAACGGATATGGCGGACGCTGTCATTATGGATTCCTGCGCCAGCACAGCGATAGAAAATGTCTGTGACCACTTTGAATTTGATCTTCGGGAGCAGTTGGAGCGCGATGGACTGTATCTGACAGACCGGTTCAGCCCCGGTTATGGGGATCTGCCATTGCATACACAGGTTCGCCTTTGTGAAGCATTGAATACAACAAGGCGGATTGGTTTAACTGTAACGCCGAATTATATTATGATACCGCGGAAATCGGTCACTGCCATCATGGGTATTTCAGATCGACCGCAGAAATTGAGAAAACGGGGCTGTGAAGTTTGCAGTATGTTCTTGACCTGCCCCTATCGAAAGGAAGGTGGCTCCTGCCATGAATAATTTAACATTACTGGATGGCGCTATGGGTACCATGCTGCAGGCGGCAGGACTTGGACTGGGTGAAAGGCCGGAGATTTTCGGCACACAGCACCCGGAAATTCTGGAACAAATCCAGCGCAGCTATGTAGACGCCGGAAGCAATATCATTTATGCCAATACCTTTGGCGCGAACGCACATAAGCTTGCCGGAACGGGGCATGGCGTAGAAGAGCTGGTTTCCAAAAATGTTGCCATTGCAAAGAAGGCAGCTGCCGGACGGGCAAAGGTTGCATTGGATGTTGGCCCAATCGGTGAGCTGATGGAGCCATTGGGCACGTTATCCTTTGAGGATGCCTATGCAATTTATTCCGAAATGGTTCAGGCAGGTGAAAGAGCCGGAGCGGATCTCGTCGTGTTTGAGACGATGACGGATCTGTATGAGGTTAAAGCAGCGGTCCTGGCGGCAAGAGAGCAGACCAATCTCCCGATTTGGGTGACCATGAGCTTCGAAGCAACCGGGCGTACCTTTACCGGAACGACCGTAGCGAGCATGGCAGCAACACTGGATGGATTGGATGTAGCGGCTATGGGCATCAACTGTTCCCTTGGCCCGGAGGAAATTTATCCGTTGATTGTAGAGATGCGCAAATGGACGGACAAGCCGATTATTGTCAAGCCGAATGCTGGACTTCCTGATCCCGCAACCGGTGGATATGACATGGATGAAGCGGAATTTGCGCGTCAGATGGCCAAGTTCCCTGAATTGGGCGTTTCCATCCTTGGCGGCTGCTGCGGCAGCACGCCAGATTTTATTGCGGCATTGTCTGGACTGACGGATGCCGCAGAGGATATCCGTTCGGAACGCAAACGGGGCGTCTGCTCTGCAAGCCATATGACAGATTTTGACGGTGTGCGTGTGATTGGTGAACGCATCAATCCGACCGGCAAAAAACGTTTCCAGCAGGCTCTGCGGGAACGGGATTTCAATTATATTATGGAGCGTGCCATTGAGCAGCAGGATGCCGGTGCGGATATTCTGGATATCAATGTGGGCCTGCCGGGGATCGATGAAGCAGAAATGATGGTGCAGGTTGTCAAGGCAGTGCAGAGTGTTGTCTCTCTGCCGCTGCAGATTGATTCTTCTGACCCGGAAGCAATTGAAGCTGGTTTGCGTGCCTGCAATGGCAGGGCAATTGTCAACTCCGTCAATGCGGAACAGGACAAGCTGGATGGAATTCTGCCGATCGTGAAGAAATATGGCGCCGCTGTTGTCGGCCTGACGATGGATAAATCCGGTATTCCACAGACAGCAGAAGCCCGTTTTGCCATGGCAGAGAAGATTCTGGAAAATGCCATGAAGCACGGCATTCCAAAGGAAGACGTCCTGATTGACTGCCTGACTTTGACCATTTCTGCACAGCAGGAACAGGCAGTGGAAACACTGAAAGCGGTACGTATGGTGCATGAAAAGCTTGGGCTGCACTGCGTACTGGGCGTCAGCAATATTTCCTTCGGCCTGCCGGAAAGAAACAATATTACAACCAGCTTCCTGACACAGGCAATGTACTGTGGTTTGGATCTGCCGATTATCAATCCAAATTTAAAACCGATTATGGATACGGTGGTTTCGTATCGTGCACTTTCGGGTGAAGATGCGAACTGCGAAGCCTATATTGAACGCTTTGCCAATGTGGAGCCGGAGCAGAAGAGCAGTGCAGCACCAAAGGAAATGACAGTGGAAACCGCTGTACTCAAGGGTTTGAAGCAGGAAACTGCCGACCTGACAGAACAGCTGCTGGAGACCATGTCCGAGCTGGATGTAATCAATCAGAAGCTGATCCCTGCCCTTGATCTGGTAGGTGAAAAATATGAAAAGCAGCAGATTTTCCTGCCGCAGCTGATTAATTCTGCCAATGCAGCCTGTGCGGGCTTTGACCTGATTAAGCTGCGAATTGCCAAGCGCGGCGGCGAAAGCGTATCCAAGGGTAAAATCATCATGGCCACCGTGGAAGGTGATATCCACGATATCGGCAAAAATATTGTCCGCGTTGTGCTGGAGAATTACGGCTATCAGGTGATTGACCTTGGTCGCGATGTACCGGTTCAGAAGGTTGTGGATGCTGCCATAGCAGAGGATGTCCGGCTGATTGGCCTGTCTGCACTGATGACAACTACCGTGGATTCCATGCGGCGGACCATTGAGGCGCTGCGCAAATCCGGTCATGACTGCAAGGTCATGGTAGGCGGCGCCGTACTCACGGCAGATTATGCAGAGGAAATCGGCGCAGATTTTTATACAAAGGATGCAAAGGCATCTGTTGATGTTGCAAAGAAAGTGTTAGGATAAAATGGATTTACGAGATTATTTAAAGCAGAATTTATTGTTGTTCGACGGTGGCATGGGGACCTATTTTTCTGCCAGGAACCATTCTGTTGGAAGCGGCTGTGAGCTTGCCAATCTGAGTCAGCCGGAGCTGATTGCCGATATTCACAGGGAATATCTGGATGCTGGCTGTAAGGCAGTGAAGACCAATACGTTTGCTGTCAACCGTGTCACATTTCAGGGCAATGAAGAGCTGGTTGAGAAAACCATTGCCGCTGGCTGGAAGCTGGCAGAAGAAGCAGCTGCAAAATATGATGCGTTTGTATTTGCGGATATTGGCCCGATTTCTGGCTTGCCGGAAACCATGGATATTCGGGAAGAATATCAGTATGTGGTTGACTGTTTCCTGCAGCACGGCGCAAAAAATTTCCTGTTTGAAACCAATGCCAATGCGGAAGGATTGAAAGAAGCGGCAGAATATATCAAATCCAAAGTACCGGATGCTTATGTTATCACAACATTTGCCATCCAGCCGGATGGATTTTCCAGGGATGGCAGCTTTGCAGCCAATCTGCTGGAGGAAATGAAGGGCTGTGCGGCAGCGGATGCTGTCGGCTTCAATTGTGTCTGCGGTGCCAGGCATATGCTGGAGCTGGTACAGGAGCTTGATCACAGCGATATGACACTCGCGTTGATGCCGAATGCAGGCTATCCGGTTGTCATCAATAACCGCTCTTTTTATGAAGGTGATCCGGAATACTTTGCAGCCCAGCTGAAGGAAATGGCAAAGGAAGGCGCGGTTATTCTCGGCGGCTGCTGCGGTACCACACCGGTACATATAGCACAGGCGAGGGAAGCGCTGACCGGACATACCAGAAGTATCCCGAAGTCACGGAAAAAACAACAGATAGAAGCTACGGATACCCTGCAGGACAGCCTGTTTTGGGAAAAGCTGCAAAAGGGCAAAAAGGTTGTTGCAGTGGAGCTGGACCCACCGGCCGATGTCAATCTGAGCAAGTTTATGCATGGCGCATGGATGCTGAAGGGGGCAAATGTGGATATCATTACCATTGCAGACTGCCCGATTGCCCGTGCACGCATGGATTCCAGCCTGCTGGCTTGCAAAATCCGGCGGGAGCTGAATCTGGATGCACTTCCGCACATGACCTGCCGTGACCGCAATCTGAATGCAACCAAGGCACTGCTCATGGGGCTGTATGCAGAAGGCGTCCGTAATCTGTTGCTGGTCACCGGAGACCCGATTCCGACCGCGGAACGCGATGAAGTTAAAAGCGTGTATCAGTTCAATTCCCGTAAGCTGGCAGCCTTTGTTTCCGGATTGGGACAGACGGTTTTACCAACGCCATTCCACCTGTTTGGTGCACTCAATGTCAATGCATTGAATTTTGATGTGCAGCTGCGGCTGGCAAAGGCGAAGCTGGAAAGAGGCATGATTGGCTTCCTGACCCAGCCAATTCTTACGCCGCAGGCCTTTGAAAACCTGAAACGGGCGAGGGAAGAGCTGGATGGCTATATATTAGGCGGTATTATTCCGGTGGTAAGCGCCAGAAATGCCCGGTTCATGGACAGTGAAATCAACGGTATTCGTGTGGATGAAAAAATCACGGAGCTGTATGAAGGGAAGAACCGTGCGGAAGGTGAAGAGCTTGCGGTGGAGATTTCCACAGAGATTGCAAAACAGATTGCGCCATATGTGGATGGATATTATCTGATGACACCATTCCAGCGTACCGGGCTGATCTGCCGGATTCTCGAACAAATGGATCAAAATAATTTGCGTTAACAGAAGAAATACGGATGCTGGCTGTTCTGTCGCGCATAAAACGAAAAGACCCTATGTCAAAACATAGAGTCTTTTCGTTTATTGTGTACTTATGCAAGTTTTTTGCAATTAAGCCTGAGCGATAGCACCCATCGGGCAGGAACCAGCGCAGGAACCGCAGTCCAGACATGCACCTGCATCGATAACGTAAGAAGAATCACCCTGAGAAATTGCACCAACCGGGCATTCGCCAGCGCAGGAACCACAGCTAATGCAAGCATCACTAATCTGATAAGCCATAATAATTTACCTCCTAAATCTTTTTCTATATTGTAGCACAGATTTGAAATAAATCAACCGGAAAAATGCGGAAAAATGAAACAAATCCGAACGGAGGCTAACTTTGGAGTTTAAAAAAGTTCGGAAAAATGATGGAAAAACCGCTGAAACAGATAGCGAATATAACTTTATATGGGCGGAAAATGGTGAACAAAAAGTAAGCTGAGGGTAATCTTTTTTTTTGAAAAAATTTTGACCTAAAGTGATAAAATATGCATACAGGCAGCGCGGAGCAAATACAGCGGACGGGATGCCGGAAAAAGAAAGCAAAAACAACAAAAAGCGTCAGAAAGATACTTTTTGTTGTCAAATCAAAAGGAATATGATATGATAAAAAAGATATTTTGAGAAAAGAGGCAAAAGCATGGGCAATCTCGTAAAAAAATGGAATGACACCAGCCTGATCCTGCGCATTGTTGTGGGGCTCATTATTGGTGTCATTCTCGCGCTTGTTGTACCACAGGCGACTGCTATCTCAATCCTTGGTACAATTTTTGTTGGTGCATTGAAAGCAATTGCGCCGATTCTGGTATTTGTTTTGGTTATGAGCTCTCTGTCACAGGCAACGGACGGCATCGGCAAACGATTCCGGACGGTTATCTTCCTATATATGCTGAGTACATTGCTGGCAGCAGTCATGGCTGTATTTGCAAGCTTTCTGTTTCCGGTGACATTGAAACTGGCAGAATCCACGACAGATACTGTACCGCCGAGCGGCATTAGCGAAGTATTCATGAACTTGCTAAATAATATTGTATCCAATCCTGTTGATGCGCTGGCGAATGCAAACTATGTCGGCATTTTGGCATGGTCCATTATTCTTGGACTGGCTCTGAAAAAGCTGGCTGCACCGCATACCAAGGAAGCGCTGAAGGATATTTCGGATGCAGTTTCGCAGGCAGTACGCTGGATTATCAATCTGGCCCCGTTTGGCATCATGGGCCTGGTATTCAGCTCTGTTTCTGAAAACGGCTTGAGCATTTTCGCAGACTACGGCAAACTTCTGGTATTGCTGGTTGGCTGTATGCTTGCCATTGCGCTGATCGTCGATCCGCTGATTGCAGCGATCTGCCTTCATCGCAATCCATATCCGCTGGTATTCCGCTGCTTCAAGGAAAGCGGCGTGACGGCATTCTTTACCCGTAGCTCTGCAGCAAACATTCCGGTGAATATGGCACTCTGTGACCGCCTGGGACTGGATAAAAATGTGTATTCCGTATCCATTCCGCTGGGCGCTACCATCAATATGGATGGCGCTGCAATCACCATTACCGTTATGACACTGGCAGCGGCACATACAGTCGGCGTGAACGTCAGCATTCCGACTGCAATCATTCTGAGCCTTCTGGCTACGGTTGCGGCATGCGGCGCATCCGGCGTTGCAGGCGGTTCTCTGCTGCTGATTCCGATGGCTTGTTCCCTGTTTGGTATCAGCAATGACATAGCGATGCAGGTTGTAGCAGTTGGTTTTATCATCGGCGTGGTACAGGATTCCTTCGAAACGGCAATCAATTCCTCCGGTGACGTTCTGTTTGCAGCAACAGCAGAATTCCGTGAGTGGATGAAGGAAGGCAGAGAGGTCAAATTCTGATTCCAGCGCATAGCTGAAAAGTCAAGCATTTTCTTTGTTTTCAGATAGCACCCAATTCAATAACAGATAAAACAGCACGGATATCCTGTCAGACGGAAATGCGTGCTGTTTTTGTTATGATAAGAAAAAGCGTGCTGCATGTGCAGCACGCCTGTCGCCTTATAGATTCTCCGGAGGGATTTCCCGCGCAAGGGAATAATTTTTGTAGGTATCATCATAGGTTACATCGCGGATGACGGAAAGATAATCTGGAAATATGATCGGCTGGCCTGCATCGTTAACCTGCACTTCCAGAATTGCCTGGTTCTTCCAGAACGGATAGACATCGATTTCAAAATACAGGTTATTCTCTGTCAGGCAGTAACGGTTCTTGCGTATCTGGCGCAGGGAGGTGTCCGCATCCATCAAAAGGTTCAAATATTCATCCTGGGTCAGCCGCTGTTCGGTTTCAATGCGCCTGCCATCCGGAGCAGTTGTCTTTGTGGTTTTTATATAGATGTAATTGCCGCGGCTGCCGCGCTGCCGCACTCGAAGCTCCACATTTTCATGGGGACTGAGCAGATAAGTCTGGATAATATCAATCTTTTTGCAGTTGGGCAGCTGTTCCAGCTTTTCCAGGTCCGGCATGCGGATCAGATATTTCTGGTCAGCTTCAAATGCATCCGGTTCGCCGAGGAACTGGGTAATTTCATTGACCAGCCGCTTCATTTTCGTATTGAAATCGGTGGAGTTATCAATAATACGCAGGTAAGGATGACCAGTCCAGCAAGTGATAATCTTCTGATCCATGGCAATTGCCTGTTCCGGTGTTTCTGTGCGTGCCTGATTGTTGGAAAGTGTATAAAATTTTTCGGCGCCCTGTGCAGCGGTGACAAGATGGAATACCGCATCATAATTGTCGCGAAAAGAAATTTCGCTCCCGCCCAGTTCATGGCACAGGGAGTCAAATTCTTCATTGGTCATGTAGGCTTTGTTATCCAGAATGCCGCGGTCAGCTATAATCAGAATTTTTTCATCATCCATATTGTCGGCAGCCATCTGGAAGACACGTTCCTTTTGAATCTGCAAAGAAACCAGCGCTTTCTGGAAGTCATAGTTCGTGTTGACTGTCCATGGTGCTACGCCGCCGAGGATGAGTTCTGAGGCAGTTTCCGGGATAAACAGCACTTTATATCCCTGCTTGGATAAATTGCTTTCGATCCATGTCATTGCCGTGGATTTGCCGCCGCAGGGGCCGCCGGTGATTACAATTTTTGTGATGGATTTCATGAGGCAATCCCTCCTGTGGTATCTTTCTGATACCAGATGATATGTTTAGTATAGCGGTTTCATAGGAATAAGTCAACGAAGGGAAAGAAAATCCACTGCCGGTAAAGGCAGTGGACGGAAGGGGAACAGATGGCTTGATTGTTACAGATTCAGCTCATCCAGTGCACTTTTTAATGTTTTGGCAGAGCGCTGCAGCTGATGCATTTCACCTTCGCTCAGCGGGATATCCAGTACGGTTTCAATGCCATTTCTTCCGATGACGCAGGGAAGACCGATGCAGACATCTGTCAGGCCATAATGCCCGCTGGCATGGCAGGAAACCGGAAGGACTCCGTGTTCGCCGCGTACAATGCAGGTTGCGATGCGCAGCACGGACATGGCAATGCCATAATAGGTTGCCCCTTTGCCTTCGATGATTTCATAGGCTGCATGGCGAACAGATTCAAACAGATTGGAAAAATCATCGGAAATATTGCGTCCGGCACAATAATCGTCCAAATCAATACCGGAGATATTCGCACTGGACCAGACAGCAAGTTCGCTGTCGCCATGCTCACCGATGACAAAGGCATGGACATTCCGGCTGTCCACCTTTAGCTGCTGCCCCAGCAGGAATTTGAGACGTGCCGTGTCCAGAACGGTGCCGGAACCGATAACATGTTCCGGCGGGAAGCCGGAAATGCGTAAAGCAATTCCGGTAAGCAGATCTACCGGATTGGATACAATCAGCAGGATGGTGTCCGGGCAGACACGCTTGATTTCGGTGATAATAGAACGCATGACAGCAGCATTGCGTGTCAGCAGATCCAGACGGCTTTCGCCGGGTTTCTGCCCGACGCCAGCAGCAATAATGACAAGGGATGCATCCTTCAAATCATCGTAATCACCGTCAATGACACGGCACGGCTGGGAAAAGGAAATACCATGGCTGATATCCATGGCTTCACCATGGGCACGCTTCCGATTCATATCGATGAGCACCAGCTCAGAAAACAATCCATGTGTGGCAAGGGTATAGGCAGCTGCAGCGCCGACGCTGCCGCAGCCGATAATCCCGCATTTCTGGGAATTTGTCAAAATTCACACTTCCTTCACAAAATTTCAATTCATTTCGGGTTCCTTTAGTTTTTCCAATGTGGTATGATGTATACATGGAAAAAGATATGGAATTTAACATAATGATTAAAGAAGGTTGATTTTGTACAATGAAACGTAGAATGGTTTACCCGGATGTGCTGCGGGCACTCAGCTGTATCGCGGTGGTTTTCCTCAGCACGTCCATGGCTGCGGGCTGTACTGGCGTCAGCGGATTGCTGACATGGGCAGCACCGATGTTTGTCATGCTCAGCGGCATGTTTTTCCTTGACAGCAGCTGGTATATCAGTGCAAGGGACATGGCACAGAAATATGGGCTGCATATTATTGTGGCGTATATTGTTTGGGGATGTGTTGCTCTGGCTGTCAATCGGGCAACAGGCGGCGTTATCAGCGGTATGCTGAGCGGCGGCAGTTTTTATTTGAATTTTCTGTTTGTCATGATTATTTTATACGCATTTTCGCCGATCATGCGTGTCTTTACCCGTGTGGCACAGACGAGAGAGCTTTGGTATGTCGTTTTGTTTGGGCTGGTGATCGGTTGTGTTTATCCATTTTTCCAGCTGCAGCTGGGAACAACACATATGGCGGATTATGCCATGATGGGTTTTGGATATCTGGCTGTGTTTACAGCAGGCTGGTATCTGCGTACAGCAATGATGAACCGAAGACAGCTTCGCATTCTGTATCTGTTAGGCGGCATTTGCCTGATTCTGGCCTTGCGTGGCATCTGGATGGGTTCTTCCATGTTTTCCAGAGATCCGGCCTTGATGATTCTTTCGCCGGATGCTGTGCTGATCGCTATGGCGCTGTTCCTGGTTGTAAAAAATACACTGGCAGGAATGCGGCTTTCTGCGAAGGTGCTCCGGCCGATTTCCAGGCTGGCACAGCTCAGTTTCGGTATTTATCTGATTCATCCGATCCTGCTTGCAGTTCTGTGCTATGTATTGAATCTGTACGGCATTATGCTGCCGACTACGTTGTTCGTTGTTGCAGCATCGGTTCTGCTGCTGGTGGTTTCCGGTCTGCTAACCTTCCTGATCCGGAAAATCCCAAAGATTGGACGTTATCTTGTATAAAAGAAGAAGGCTCCCGTTCTGGCGGGAGCCTTTTGTTTACACATCGATTTCAAATTTTTTGAAGTAGTTTCGCAGCTTGCGCATAATACTGTTTGCTGTACGCAGGTTCTGCTGTCCTTCCCGACGCATATCAAGGGACATGGTTTCCTTGTCAAGAATATCATTCATATAATCCCGTTGCTGCTGCACCAGATGATAAACCTGCAGCAGATCAATTGAGAGAAAGGCATTGTCCTCCGTCAGGAACTGGTCCTGAATGCTATCCAGCTTTTTTATGTATGCCTTCAGCTCAATACGTTCATCTATGGCAATGTTTTTATCCTTTATAGTACGTTCCACTTCTTCTATCTCGATCTGAAGTGTGGAAATGCAGAATTCCAATTCTTCTGCAGTCAGGGAAAAGGCTGTGTTGTTCTGTTCTTCCATGAAATCAACTCCTCTGGTTGGATATTTTAGCAGAAAACGACAGCAACAGCAAGAGGAAAGGAAAATATTTTCCGTGCATATAGCGGGTATACTTGACAAATATGGCGCGATATGTAATACTATTGAATATGGTTATCAAAACTATTTTCGATGTGAGGAACATGTTATGAAAAAGAGAAATACAGTCATTCTCGTAGATTCCGGCTGCGATATTCCGCAGGCGTTTATTAAAAAGCATCATATTAAGGTACTCCGGCTGCGTGTTTCCTATGAAAATGAACACCATCTGGACAGCGTAGCGCTGGCATATGAAGTATATAAGCGCTTCCCGGAAGAAATTCCGCATACTTCTACACCGACTATGCAGGATTACTATGACATGATCGATGAAATCAAGAGCGAAGGATATGAGAATGTCATTGGTATTTTCATTTCCAGTAAGCTGAGCAGTACCTGCCAGACTGCACAGATGGTTTTCAATGAACATCCGGAGCTGACCTCTTTTATATTGGATACAAAAAATATTTCCATTGGCGCTGGCCTGCTGGCAATGTGGGCTGCAGTACAGCTGGAGAAGAATGTTCCGTTTGAGGAAATCTGCGAACGTCTGACGGAAAAGATAAAGGATTCCAAGGTATTCTTTTATATGGATACACTGGAGTATCTGCGCAAAGGCGGACGTATTGGCGGCGTAGCAGCTGTAGCAGGCAGCCTGCTGAAAATCAAGCCGATTATTTCTTGCAATGAAGAGGGTTCGTATTACACTGTGGAAAAAATCCGCGGCGCAAAGGCGGGCAAGGAAAAGATGCTGCAGCATGTGCAGAACATGTGCGGCGGACAGCCAGCATGGTTTGCGCTGATGAATGGCGCTGCACCGGATGTGGTGGCAGAGGTGAAACCGTTTTTGAAAAAAATCACAAAAAAGGGGACGATTGTCACGGAAAGCCAGATCACTGCATCCATGGCAATTCATACCGGACCGGGTCTGCTGGGTATCGGTGTGCTGGTTAACCCGTAGCCTAAAAGCGGTAAGGACTTCTGCAAAATGCAATGATAATCGTAACTTGCGCAGAGAAATACAGGAAAAAGCAGAAAATCGGCATTTCTTAGGACTTGAGAAGTCTTTTGAGAATGCCGGTTTTCTGTATTATTTTTTCATTAGAATAATTTATACATTATTATATGGTATCGTATTGTTCTCACCATCTGCCGCAATTAGCAGGCGTAATGCTTCAACCGCAGTTTGGATGCAATGGGTGGTGTCGTGTACCTGAATATCTTCCAATCCCATGGCGCGGCGGGTCTGATTGCCCAAAACAAGCAGAATAGAACCGATACGTACACGCCGTACCGCTGCAACAATAAATAAGGTTGCAGACTCCATTTCGCTTGCCAGAGCGCCGCAGCCGAGCCATGCCTTCCATTTCTGCTCCAGGTCAGCGGAAACTGGCATGTTTTCCGGTTCATGCTGCCCATAGAAGGAATCCTTGCACTGCACTACGCCGACATGGAACCGGTATCCGGCTTTGGATGCCGCGTGATGCAGTGCCTGCACAACATCGAAATGTCCGGTTGCCGGATATTCAATCGGTGCGTATTCCTTGCCGGTTCCGTCCATGCGGACAGCACCGGTGGCGATGACCAAATCGCCTCCCAGCACCTCTGGCTGCATTCCGCCAGCAGTACCGACGCGGATAAAGGTGTGTGCACCGCAGTGGATCAGTTCCTCCAGGGCAATAGCAGCAGAGGGGCCGCCGATACCAGTGGAGGCAACGCTGACTTTTACACCATCGAGTGTACCAGTATACGTGGTAAATTCACGGTTTGCTGCAATTTTCTGTGGATTGTCAAACAGGGCTGCAATCTGTTTGCAGCGTCCGGGATCACCGGGAAGGATGACATATCCGCCAATGTCACCAGATTTGATTTTCAGATGAAATTCTTCATTGGGGCTGTATGCAGTTGCCATAAGCGTACCTCCAATCGTTATATTTATATAATGTAGAAAGAGTTATGCCTGAAATGCGGCGCCGGTCCTGTCAGCTTCCATAATGGCAGCATAAACCTCATCGGCAGTAATATCTTTGCGCAGATTCTTGGTGGACTGTGTCGGAACAACAGCAGCCTCCGCAGCTTTGCGGATTTCTTCTTCCTTGATATCTGTAATGCCCAGGTCAGCCAGTGTCATCGGCAGGCCAACCATCTTCATAAAGGACAGAACTTCGTGCATTTCTTCTTCGGACGCATTTTCCAGAACAAGCTGGGCAATGGTGCCGAACGCTACTTTTTCACCATGGTACATACCATGTGCCTGCGGAACATAAGCAAAACCATCGTTGATAGCGTGAGCTGCAGCAAGACCGCCGCTCTCGAAGCCAACACCGCTGAGGTAAATACATGCTTCTACAACATTGTCCAGCGCATCATTGGCTTCCTTTGCTTCGAGTGCTTCCAGTGCACCTGCACCGTCCCGGATCAGGATATCATAGCACAGCTTAGACATCATCAAAGCAGTGTTGGAGCACTGGCCACGAGCCATCGTCTTAACACCAGATGCCTTGCATGCACGAGCCTCAAACCAGGTGGCAAGTGCATCACCCATGCCGGCAACCAGCAGGCGCTTAGGAGACTTGGCGATAACAGCGGTATCAACCAGAACCAAGTCAGGATTGCGCTTCATCATCAAAGCCTTAATGACAACGCCTGCATCATTATAAATAACAGCTACGCCGCTGCACGGAGAGTCGTTGGAAGCGACCGTTGGAATAATAACCAGCTGGTAGCCGCCCAGATTGGTAACAACAGCTTTCGCTGTGTCGATTACCTTGCCGCCGCCAACGCCGATGACGACATCGCAGTTGTTTTCGGTTACAACTTCCATAACACGGGAGATTTCTGCCTTGGTGCATGCACCATTAAACTCGCAGAACACAACCTCTTTCTCGACAGATCTTAGACTTTCTTCGATCTGAGCACCGACACGTTTTCTGTTGTTCGGGGAACAGAGGACAAGGAATTTTTCTCCCATCTTCTTAACATTGCGGCCGAGATTAGCCAATTCACCGTTACCCTGCATATATCTTGCAGGAGACTTTATACCGTAGGACATAATGTGACTCCTTTCTTGTTTCACAAGAATGCTGGCCAAACAATTGCCAGCATCCAACCAACTCTTTCTCATAAGTGTACCAAAACACTACACTTTTGTAAAGAAAAACAAAGGAAATATCCAAAAGTAATTTAGAAGATGACAAAGAAAAGCTGCCCTGCAATGCAGGGCAGCAACATACTTTAATCTACAAAGCTTTTGTCAACCGTAGCCTCCGGAAGCGTAACATCCGAATTGGTGTAAATATCCTCGTAAATAAAGGTAAACAGTTTGTCCGATGCGTCATGCAGGTCATAAATATAGCACCATGCACCGCTGGAGGACATAATTCCTCCCCAAGCGTCGAGATCATCACCCGGAAGCGCATTCTGCTCCAAAGTCAGATCATCGGAAAGGAGAACCTGCGCATAATTCAGAATTTCAGTATAATCTAACGATGTCGTGCACAGACCCAAGCCCTGACGGATCAGACCGGGATACTGCGTTGCAGACATGTTGCGGGCTTTGTTGAAAATACTGTTCAGAACTTCGCGCTGACGGCTTGCACGGACATTATCATTGTCCAGATAGCGGATACGGGAATAGGATACTGCCTGTTCACCGTTTAGAGTAACACTGCTTCCCGCAGTCAGGCCGGATGCAGACGCATTGTTACCGATGTATTTGATTTCGTCTTCAGACAAATCAACCTCGACGCCGCCGAGCATATCGACAATATCGGCCATTTCGCTGAAATTGACGGCAACATAATCGGTAATGTCCAGATTGAAATTGGTATTTAAGGTTTTTACCGCAAGCTCGGCCCCGCCATATGCGTAAGCATGTGTGAATTTTTCGTAGACATCCTTATCAGGGATATATACGAGGGTATCACGGGCAATCGAGCAGAGCTTGATTTTATTGTGCTCGTAGTCGATGGAAAGAATCATGGTCGCGTCAGAGCGGCCTTTATCGCTGTCCTTGCTGTCGATGCCGAAGATTGCAATATTTTTGATATTGGCATGCTCCAGATCGTTATAAGATTTGACCGCAAGCCGGTCGACAGCATCGCTGACTGCATATTGGAAAGAATCGTCATGTGTCAGGTTGCCGAAGAAATATTTGTATGCACCAAAGGCACACCCACAGAGGACAACGACAATAATGCATATATATATGAGTATTGTTTTAATTTTCATGGGAACCTCCTTTATTTTATAAGTATAAACGTTTAGAGCATAAAAAGCAAGGAACACGCGGGAAAAACACCGATGAAATGGGATGCCGGGAGGCAAAGGAGGCGAAATGGGAGAGCGCATATTAAGGCAGATTCAGAACAATTGTGAAAAATATGGTAACTTCAAAAAAACAGTAAGAAAAACAGAAAGCAACAGCAATTTTTTGATACTAAAAAAAGGGAGAAAAGACAAATAAATCCGGAAAATTATCAGAAAAAAGACAAATTGCACAAATAATCTTTGACGAAAATAAGCAAGAAAAAGAAATGGAATATGAAATAATAACAATTTATTAGGAAAAATACCAATAAAAAACAATAAAATGATGTAAAAAGTACACAAAAGAATCAACAAGAAAAAATAGCGTTGTAGTTGAGCAATAAAGTGAATGTTTATGTTGCACAAAAAAATAAGAATAAACTTGGAAGAATTGCATGAAATCTTTAGCTTGGGGCAAAAGAAATACGGAAAGTCTTGCAATTGTAACATTCGAGTGATATTCTTAATACATCAAAAGCTGAGCATGTAATCCCAAACATGCGAAGCAAAAAAGAAGAGGAGAGAAACTATGAAACTCAAGAAAATGATGGCTATGCTGCTTGTTGGCGCTACTTGCGTTGGCATGATGGCAGGCTGCGGCTCTAGTGGCAGCAGCAATTCCGGTTCCGCAGAATCCACTGGATCCGGAGAGAATGGTACCATGACGCTGGTTATGTCCAGCCGTGACGAGTTCCTGTCCACTCTGGAAGCATCTGCACTGAAGGAAGCAGAGGCTGCAGGTGTTAAGCTGACTTCTCAGGACGCACAGAACGATGCTGCAAAGCAGATTCAGTACATTGAGACTGCTGTAAACGGCGGCGACGCTGCAGTTTTGGTTGTACCGGTTGATTCCGATGCAGCACAGTCTCTGGTAGACGCTGCCGGCGATACTCCGCTGGTATTTGTAAACCGTCCGCCATCTGATCTGAATGTTCTGAATGCAGAGAATGTTGGTTACTGTGGTTCCAACGAGGATACCTCCGGCTATTACCAGGGTGAGTATCTGGCTGAGTACTTCAAGGCTCAGGGAAAGACCGACATCAAGTATGTACTGCTTCAGGGCGAACTGGGTCAGGTTTCCCAGATCAAGCGCTGTGCAGGTGTTCTGCAGGCTCTGAAGGATTACGGCATCAATGCTACTTCCGTAGTTGATCTGGCTGGTAAGTATGACCGCGCAGAGGCTATGAACAAGATTAGCCCGATTCTGACTTCCGGTCAGCAGTTTGACTGCATTATCTCCAACAACGATGCAATGGCACTGGGTGCTGTTGAAGCTTGTGAGGCTGCCAATGTCGATCCATCCTCCTTCCCGATCGTTGGTATCGACTGCACCGCAGACGGCGCTGCTGCTGTACAGGCTGGCAAGATGGCTATGACTGTATTCCAGAACCCAACTGGTCAGGGTAAGGGCGGCATAGAAGTTGCTCTGAATCTGATGGCTGGCAAGCCGGCTAATGAAGGCACCGAGTTTGTCAAGGATGATACCGGTGAATCTTACAGCGATTCTATCGTTTGGATCCCGTTTGAGCCGGTAACCGCTGACAACGTAGCTGATTATCTCTAATCGCAAACGTTATACAAGAGAGAGAAGTATAACAACGTAATTTAAGTTGAGACGTTGGGGGCGTCGGACGATGTCTGGCGCCCCCAATTATCAAGAAGGTAGGAAAGGCAGGGTGAACAAAACGTGAGTGAAGAATATATCCTCGAAATGCATGACATTGTCAAGGAATTTCCGGGCGTTAAAGCTCTGAAAGGCGTACAGCTGAAGGTTCGCCCCGGTACCGTTCACACTCTGATGGGTGAGAATGGTGCAGGTAAATCGACACTGATGAAGTGCCTGATTGGCATTCAGCCGTGCACCTCTGGCAAAATTATTTTCAACGGAAAAGAAGTCGAGTTCAAGAGTCCGCTCCAGGCGATGAATGCTGGTATTACCATGATTCATCAGGAGCTTTCTCCAGTACCGGATCGTACCGTATGCGAGAACCTCTGGCTCGGCAGATTCCCGATGAAGAACAAGCTGATGTGTGATCACGCAAGAGCGCGTAAGGAAGCAATTGAGCTGTTTGAAAAGTGGAAGCTCGCATTGAATCCGGATGACATGATGCGCAATCTGACGGTTGCACAGCAGCAGATGGTAGAAATTGCAAAGGCAGTATCTTATGACACCAAGGTAGTAGTTATGGACGAGCCGACTTCCGCTCTGACAGAGACTGAAGTAGAGCATCTGTTCGACATCATTGCTGACCTGAAGTCCAAGAACGTAGCAATCATCTACATTTCCCATAAAATGGAAGAAATCTTCCGCATCAGTGATGACATCAGCGTATTCCGTGATGGTGAATACATTGGTACAGACCGTGCAGCAAACCTGAACGTAGATAAGGTTGTTGAAATGATGGTAGGCCGTCAGGTAGGCAACATGTTCCCGAAGGTTGACTGTGAAATCGGTAACGTTATCCTTAAGGTTGAAGATCTGGCTTCCGGTAAGTCTTTTGAAAACGTAAGCTTTGAAGTACATCGCGGCGAAATCTTTGGTTTTGCAGGTCTGGTAGGTGCAGGCCGAACGGAGATCGTTGAGACTATCTTCGGCATGCGCAAGAGAACTGCCGGCAAGATTTACCTGGATAGGGGAGATGGTCTGAAGGAAGTTAACATTAAGAGCCCTGAAGACGCTATCGCAAACAGCATCGGCCTTCTGACAGAGGACCGTCGCGGCAATGGTATCTTTGGACTGCTCGATATTACAGAAAATACTGTAATGGCAAGTCTGAAAAATTATGGTTTCCCCCAGAATCATAAGAAGATGGAAGCTGACGCAGTGAAATGGAATCAGGCAATGCGTACCAAGACACCGTCTATGAGACAGAGAATCATGAACCTGTCTGGTGGTAACCAGCAGAAGGTTCTGCTGGCACGCTGGCTGTTGCTTGATCCGGATATCCTGATTGTAGACGAACCGACCCGTGGTATCGATGTCGGCGCGAAGTCTGAAATCCATGCCATTATCACCAAGCTTGCGGGTGAAGGTAAGGCAATCCTCATGATTTCCTCCGAGCTTCCGGAGGTATCCGGTATGGCTGACCGTATTTTGGTCATGTATGAGGGACATATGATGGGTATCATTCCGCGTAATCGTGACGGTGGCGATCCATATGACTCGCAGGAACTGTTAACCTATGCACATGGCGAGAAGAACGACTTCGCCGTTGCTCAATAAAGAAAGGGGAGACTCTATAATGGAAGCAACAAAAAAGGGCTTTGATTTCAAAAAATTTATGTCCGACAATGCAATGTGGTTTGTACTTATTGTTCTGGCAATTGCACTGACCGCTGTACGTCCGGCATTCTTTACTGTAGCAAACCTCACCACGCTGGTATCTTCCGAGTCCGTTAAGGGCATCATCACCTGTGGTGTTTGCTGGTGTATTCTGTCCGCTGGTATCGACCTTGGTCCTGGCGCTGTAGCAGCTCTGTCAGCAGTAGTATCCGCATCTCTGGCACAGCAGGCTGACCTGCCGACCCGTCTGATCGGTCTTCATCTACCGGCTATCCTTTGTATCGTTGTTGCTATGATTATCGGCGGCATCGTTGGTATCATCTGCGGCTGGCTGGTAGCTTGCACACATATTCATCCGTTCATTGCAACCCTTGGTTCACAGTTGATATGTCGAGCACTTGCTAAGATGTACTCCAGCTCTCCGGTATCCAACCTGGATCAGAGCTTCCGTAACTTTGCAGTTCTCAAGGTTGCTGGCATTCCGATGGTTGTATTCATCTTCTTGATCGTATTCATTATTTCCTGGTTCATGATGACCCAGTGCCGTTTTGGTAAGAATATTTTCGCTATCGGCGGCAACCGTCAGGCAGCTCGTGTAGCTGGTATCAACGTAGAGAAGAACCTGATCCTTACTTATATGTGGTGTGGTTTGGTATCTGGTCTGGCTGGCGCTATGCTGGCAGCTCGTACCGGTTCTGCTGACCCGTCTACCAACGGTCTGCAGTACGAGTTCGACGCAATCGCTGCTGCTACCATCGGTGGTACATCCCAGACTGGTGGTATTTGTAAGATGTCCGGCGTTATGTCCGGTATCCTGATTCTCGGTATCATCAACAACGGCCTCGTTCTGTTGGGCGCTAACGACAACCTGACCCAGGTTATCAAGGGCCTCATCATCGTAGTATCTGTAGTAGTTGATATGAGAAAGAATGCGGTTAGAACGTAAAAATTATCTCTCGATTCTCTTAAATGCAGGCTGTGGATTGCTCCACAGCCTGTTTTTCTGTAAATGGGCAAAAAGAAAACCCGCATCCCAAGGGATGCGGGTAGCGTTATATTGTGATAAATTATTCGGCAATAGCAGCCTTCAGTGCATCGACGCGGTCCGTCTTCTCCCATGCAACATTCAGATCCGTACGGCCCATATGACCATAAGCGGCCAGCTGACGGTAAATCGGGTGACGCAGATCAAGATCACGGATAATAGCAGTTGGGCGCAGGTCAAATACCTTTTCCACTGCAGCTTCCAGCACGTCGTCTTCGTATGTACCGGTACCAAAGGTTTCAACACGGATGGAAACCGGCTGTGCAACACCAATTGCATAAGCCAGCTGTACCTGGCACTTGTCTGCCAGGCCTGCAGCAACGACGTTCTTTGCAACGTAACGTGCAGCATAAGCAGCGGAACGGTCAACCTTTGTCGGGTCTTTACCGGAAAATGCGCCGCCACCGTGCGGTGCAGAACCGCCATAGGTATCAACAATGATCTTTCTGCCGGTCAGGCCGGAGTCACCCTGCGGGCCGCCGATGACGAATCTGCCGGTCGGGTTGACAAAAATGCGGGTATTTTCATCAAACAGGTCAGAAGGAAGCGTCGGCTTGATAACCAGTTGAATCATATCTTCTCGAATCTGATCCAGCGACACATCCGGGCCATGCTGGGTGGAAAGAACAACGGTGTCAATATGAAGCGGCTTGCCTGCCTTATCATATTCTACAGTAACCTGTGTCTTGCCATCCGGACGCAGGTAATCTACTTGGCCGTCCTTGCGTACTTCTGTCAGCTTCTTTGCCATCTTATGAGCCAGAGAGATTGGCAGCGGCATCAGCTCAGGTGTCTCATTGCAGGCATAACCAAACATCATACCCTGGTCGCCGGCGCCATTAGTCAGATCCAGGTTCGCATCTTCCTTGGCCTCCAGTGCCTTGTCAACACCCATTGCGATGTCGGCAGACTGCTCATCAATGTTGGTTACAACAGCGCAGGTGTCGCAGTCAAAGCCGTATTTTGCGCGGTCATAGCCGATTTCGCGCACGGTCTTACGTGCGATCTTTGCATAATCAACAACAGTATTGGTGGAAATCTCACCCATGATGGAGATGATGCCAGTGGTTACAGTCGTTTCGCACGCAACACGTGCAGTCGGATCGTTTTCGATAATGGCATCGAGAATTGCATCAGAAATCTGGTCGCAGATTTTGTCCGGATGTCCTTCCGTAACGGATTCGGACGTAAATAAATACTTGCCCATGAAAAATTCCTCTTTCTATTCGATATTTTTATTGTAAACAAAAGAAAAAGCGCTTCTGCGGAGTACAGAGCGCCGAATGATCCCTCATCTTTCGATCTGATATGCCGCCGGATTTAGCACCTTGCATCAGCAGGTTGCCGGGTTTCATAGGGCCGGTCCCTCCACCACTCTTGATAAGGATATTTACTTGATGGGATTATCCTAATACTTTTTACTGTTTCTGTCAAGATATTTTTATATAAAAATCAGAAATTAAGGGAAAAAAGATGGATTTCGGTTGAAAGATACCGCTTAACATGATATATTTTAACTATGATTGATTTCGTTTGTGTGTTATGTTGTTTTGTATTATTATTTTATGGACAGGAGAGAGATAGCTATGGATATTTCATCGATTTTTACCAATCCTGAGGAAACGACAGCTGTTATTTCATCAGCAGGTTCTATCACTTATGGAGATCTGTACCGCAGAAGTGAAAATCTGGCTAAGCATCTTGTAGCTCGCGGAGCAAAGCGCGTCATTGTTTATGGACATAAGGAATTCAGTATGCTGATTGCATATCTGGCATGTCTTCGTGCAGGTGCCGCGTATACTCCGATCAGCCCGCAGCAGCCTGCCGAACGCAGAAAAAATATTGCAGCTAAGGCTGATGCAGATATGGTTCTTTGCGCGGTTGGACGTGGGTTTGCGGGTGCAGGAGACGCTCCGACTGAAAATATTATTACATTGTCTGGCAATCCGCCGAAAAACGAGGTTGTCCTGCCGGAGAGCATTGACGAAAATGAGCTTGCTTATATGATCTCTATCAGTTCCGGAGATGCGAAGGAACCGAGAATGGTTCAGGTAACGCGGAAAAATCTGAATCATTTCATTCAGTGGATTGACACGATCATTCCGCTGACGCCGGAAATGGAAGGTTCGGTATTGAACATGATGATGTTCTCTGTTGACCTTTCCCTTGTTGATATTTATTATGCCCTGACCCATGGTCGTACGCTTGTTACTACCGATACGGAACAGCAGAAGCATATCGAACAGCTGTATCCGCATATTGAAAAGAGCGAAGCGGTGCTGCTTGTTACGACACCGACAATGGCAGAATTTTTGATGCGCAGTGATCGTTTTAAGCGTGATATGATGCCGAAGCTCCGAGTTGTTTACTTAACCGGTGAATCGCTGCATCCAGGTACTGTTCGCCGCCTGCTCAAGCGTTTCGATGAAAACCTGTGTGTATTCAATGGATACGGTACAACCGAAGCTACCTGTAACGTCAGTGCGGCGCAGATCACGGATGACATGTGCGATGACCGTATTCCGGTTGGCCAGGTGGATACCTCTGCGGTGGATATCCGTGTTATGAAGGGAGACACCGTTCTTGCAGATGGTGAAGAAGGTGAAATTGTTCTTGTCGGTGACAGTATCACAGCGGGCTATCGCAGCGGCATTCCGGGCGGATACTGTGAAATAGATGGAAAGCGTGCATATCGTACTGGTGATATCGGCTTTAAAACAGAGGATGGAAAGTATCTGTTCTGGAGCAACCGTATGAACAGTATGATTAAGGTAAAGGGCAACCGTATGGAGCCGGGCGATGTTGAGAACAGCATGACCCGTATCAAGGGTGTTACCGGTTGTGGTGTTGTAGAGCGATACGGCAATCTGGTAGCATATGTTACAATTAACCGTGAGATGACACCGGGACAGATTCGTGCCGCTGCAAGAAATCATCTGCCGGCACATATGATTCCGGGCATTGTTCGTATTATTGACTCGCTTCCGATGAATGAAAAGGGTAAGCTGGATTATTCCAAGCTGCATGATTAATTCCATAAGAGGCTTTCGGGCTGGCAGGTTTTGACTGCCAGCCTTCTTTTATTTTATTGTGCAAAGAGTTTCCAAAATGATGTCGGGAGTGTTTCGATTTTGTAAAATAATCAAATTTTGTGTGGAAGGCATCGGAGAAATGTTGACTATTCCAGTGAAAATGATTAAGATGATGTTAATGGTTTTTTATTAAAATTCTGTTTGACATGCGGTCCTGAAATACTGGTCAGGATGCAGGAAAAAGGTTATTATATGAATGTGTATTTAGGAATTGATATCGGTTCTACAACCGTAAAAATGGTGGCGGCCGGAGAAAATCAAAAGACTGGCCGTTTGGAAATTCTGTATCAGAAGTATGAACGTCATTTTTCCAAAGTACGTGAAAAAGCCTGTGAAATGCTTCGTGATGCAAAGAAGGTCATTGGAAAAGCATCGATCCGTGCAGCAATTACCGGTTCAGCAGGACTTGGTGTAGCCAAGGCAAGCGGTGTTGACTTTGTGCAGGAAGTATTTGCAACCCGTAAGTGTGTTGGCACCTTTGTACCGAAGGCCGATGTTGTCATCGAGCTTGGAGGTGAGGATGCCAAGATTGTTTTCTTAACTGGTCAGCTGGAAGAACGAATGAATGGTTCCTGTGCAGGCGGCACAGGAGCCTTTATTGACCAGATGGCAGTTCTGTTGGATGTCCAGCCGAATGAGCTGGACCGTCTGTCCCTGAACGCAGACCGGATTTATACCATTGCATCCCGCTGTGGTGTATTCGCTAAGAGCGATATCCAGCCGCTGCTGAATGAAGGCGCACGAAAGGAGGATGTTGCAGCTTCGATTTTCCAGGCAGTTGTGAACCAGACGGTAGCAGGTCTGGCGCAGGGCCGTGATATTGAAGGCGATGTCCTGTTTCTTGGCGGCCCGCTGTTCTTCTTTAAAGGGTTGCAAAAACGTTTTCAGGAAACGCTGAAGCTGTCGGATGAACATGCGCACTTTCCGGCGCTGGCGCCGTATGCGATTGCAGCAGGTGCCGCTGTTTATGCAAAGGATACCAATAGCAGACAATATAGCTATGATGAACTGCTGGATACACTGGAACGGACAGCAGGTGAGCCGGTCAAGACGGCTACACTGGACCCGCTGTTCCGTGATGAGGAGGAATACAGAGAGTTCCGGAATCGTCATAACTCCAGCGATATCATGCGTGAAAATGTAACAATGTACAGAGGCAAGGCTTATCTTGGCATTGACTGCGGCTCCACTACGACCAAGCTCGTGTTGATTGGAGAAGATCATCAGCTGCTGTTTAATTATTACAGTCCGAATAAAGGCAATCCGGTCGATGTTGTGCGCGAACAGTTGGTGAAGCTGTATGAATTGTGCGGTGACCGAATTGAAATTGCCGGTTCTGCTGTCACCGGTTACGGTGAAGCATTGATCCAGAACGCTTTTGGTATTGATTTTGGTCTTGTTGAGACCATGGCACATTTTAAGGCAGCGCGTCATTTTGAGCCGAATGTTGATTTTATTATTGATATCGGTGGGCAGGACATCAAATGCTTTAAGATTGCCAATAATTGTATTGATAATATTTCCCTGAATGAGGCATGTTCTTCCGGCTGCGGCTCCTTTATTGAAACGTTTGCGCGTTCCATGGGATATAGCATCGAGGAATTTTGCCGTCTGGGTCTGTTTGCCAAGCATCCGATTGACCTCGGTTCCCGCTGTACTGTATTTATGAACTCTTCTGTCAAGCAGGCACAGAAGGATGGCGCTGGCATCGACGCCATTTCCTCCGGCCTGTCTGTCAGTGTTGTGAAGAATGCATTGTATAAGGTTATCCGCGCACATTCCCCGGATGATCTGGGCAAGCATATCGTTGTACAGGGCGGCACCTTCCTGAATGATGCAATTCTGCGTTCCTTCGAAATGGAAATTGGCAGAAATGTAACCCGTCCGGCAATTTCAGGTCTGATGGGTGCATATGGCGCGGCTCTGCATGCACAGGCAAATAAGAAGGAACAGTCCTCCCTGATTTCTCAGGAAGAATTGCAGAGCTTTATCCATACCTCCAATACCGTAAAGTGCGGTATGTGTACCAATCATTGCTCTCTGACTGTTTCTATGTTCCCGGGTGGACGTAAGTTTATCTCCGGCAACCGCTGTGAACGTCCGCTGGGCGGCGGTGACAAGCTTAAGCTGCCGAATCTGTATGATTATAAACTCAAGCGTTTGCAGGAATATCGGGACAAGAAGCTGCCGGACAAGGCAAAGGCACGAATTGGTATTCCATTTGGCCTGAATATGTTCGAACTGCTGCCGTTCTGGCATACCTTCCTGACCAGGCTTGGCTTTGAGGTGGTATTGTCGGATGTATCCACACGCTCTATGTATGCGCTCGGCCAGAACAGCATTCCATCGGATACCGTCTGTTATCCGGCAAAGCTGATTCATGGACATATCGAAAACCTGCTCAGCAAGGGTGTGGATTCCATTTTCTACCCATGCATGACTTATAATCTGGATGAACACAGAACGGCAAACTGTTATAACTGCCCGGTCGTTGCCTATTATCCGGAGCTGCTGATTGCGAATATGAATCATCTGAAGGATGTTGACTTCATGATGCCATATTATGAGCTTGGACGGCAAAAGGATTTTATCAAGTCTGCGACAGAGCTGTTTGCAAAAAAATATAAGCATATCAACAAGCGCCTGGTGAAGGAAGCTGCTCTGGCAGCTTATGCAGAGCTGGACCGTTACTATGCTGATATTGCCGCAGAGGGCAAAAAGGCGATTGCCTATGCAGAGGAGCATGGTCTGGAAATTGCGGTTCTGGCAGGCCGTCCATATCATATTGACCCGGAAATCAACCACGGTATTGACCGCCTGATTCAGTCCTATGGCATGGTCATTGTATCCGAGGACGCAGTAGCGCCGTTGGGTGAAATGCCGGTTGTCAATGTCCTAAACCAGTGGACGTACCATTCCCGTATGTATGCCGCTGCAAACTGGGCGGTTCGCAGACCGGATGCACAGATTATCCAGCTAGTATCCTTCGGCTGCGGCATCGACGCGATCACAACCGATGAAATGCGTGCTATTACCGAAGAAGGCGGAAAGATTTATACACAGTTGAAAATTGACGAAATTAACAATCTTGGTGCGGCAAAGATCCGTATCCGCAGTATGATTGCTGCTGTAGAGGAGGGAAGAAAGAATGCCGGAAAATCGTGAGCTTCCACATGTTCCATTTACGGAGGACATGAAAAAGGATTATACCATTCTGGTTCCGAATATGCTGCCAGTACAGCTGAAGCTGATTACCTCTATTATGAAAACCTATGGTTATAATATGGAGGTTCTGGAAACAGAAGGGCCGCAGATTGCAGAATGCGGTCTAAAAAATGTACACAATGATACCTGCTATCCGGCGCTGCTGGTTATCGGCCAGTTTATTGATGCGCTGGAATCCGGCAAGTATGACCTGCACAAGGTTGCTGTTATGATTACCCAGACCGGCGGTGGCTGCCGTGCATCCAATTATATCCATCTGCTGCGCAAGGCACTAATTAAAAACGGTATGGGCTATATTCCGGTCATTTCCTTGAACTTTTCCGGCCTGGAAAAGAATGCAAATCCGGGCTTTAAACTGACACCGAAGGCATTTATCCAGGTTGCGTATGGCGTGCTGCTAGGCGATTTCATCATGCATATCTATAACCAGTGCCGTCCATATGAAGTGTGCAAGGGTGACTGTGACAAGGCAGTGGATGATCTGGTACGGAAAATCACCAAGGATTTCCAGGCAGATAAATTCATCCATTACAGCCATGTCAAGATGCTGTATATTTTGATCTGCAAGCGTTTTGCCCAGATTGAACTCAAGGACTTTGGTTCTAAGAAGCGGGTTGGCATCGTCGGTGAGATTTATGTAAAATTTTCCCCATTGGGTAATAACAATTTGGAAAAGTTCCTGCTGGGTGAAGGAACAGAACCGGTTCTGGCTGGCCTGATGGACTTCTGCCTGTATTGTATTTATAACGGTATCATTGACTTCCAGCTGTATGGACGTTCTGTCAAGAGTGCGGCTGTGATGCAGGCAGTATACCGTTTCCTGTTGGATAAGCAGAAGGATATGATTCGTACAATCCAAAAGGATGGGCATTTCCGTCCAATGATGGAATTTGATAAGGTACGCAAGCTATCCCAGAAGATTATCAGTCCTGGTGTTAAAATGGGAGAAGGCTGGCTGCTTCCGGCGGAAATGGTCGAGCTGATTGAGGAAGATGTTCCGAATATTGTGCTGACCCAGCCGTTTGGCTGTCTGCCAAACCATATTGCAGGCAAGGGTATGATCCGTAAGATTCGTGAGCAGTATCCGAATGCCAATATTGTCAGCGTTGACTATGATCCGGGCGCATCCCGTATCAATCAGGAAAACCGTATTAAGCTGATGCTGTCCAACGCAAAATAATATAGTGGAAAAAGATAACGGCGCAGAGTAATCTGCGCCGTTTTTGTGGTCTGTAATATGATGTTATTCGCGTAAATGAATTATTGCAAGGCTTCTATATTGCCTGACTGGATTGATTCGATGTTTTGTGCAATCTTATCGTATGACCAGTTCCACCATTGAAGATCCATCAAATGGGCAATGGTTTCATCAGAAAAGCGTTTCCGAATTGGTTTGGCGGGAACACCTCCAACAATGGTGTATGGTGGTACATCCTTTGTAACTACGGCACAGGAGCCAATAATTGCTCCATCTCCAACCGTTACGCCGGATAGTATCACGGCTTCATATCCAATCCATACATCGTTGCCAATCACGATATTTCCACGGTTGTCCCATGCGCTTGTAACATCTTTTTTATCCAATCCCCACGCTTCAAAAAATAGAGGGAATGGATAGGTAGATAATGAATGAAGTGTATGATTGGCACTGGTAAACAGGAATCGTGCGCCACATGCGATGGAACAGAATTTTCCGATCACTAGCTTGTCATGATTGATAGGATAGTGGTAAAGTACATTATTCTTTTCAAATTGCACAGGGTCATGCACAAAATCGTTGTACATTGTAAAATCACCAACGGTGATGTTGGGATTCGTAATGGCATTTTTTAAATAAATTGTTTGCGTATCTCCGGTGCGGGGATAAAGCGTGTTTTCCGGAATAGACATAGTAACCTCCTGAAATAAAATTTTTATGCTATTCCGGTCAATACAATGCAGCGTTTCACGATAGATCACCTTTCTTTCCAATAGACGTTATTCCGATAGGAATATTTCAGAACGCAGCTGATATACAGACACTGTTTTTCGTTGATTATCAAAGTATTCCCATGGAACGGAACAGAACTGCCATAACAAAAATGGTTATCATGCTCAGCAGGGAAGTCCAAACGACAATCTGTCCCGCAAGGACATCATCCGCATGCATTTCCTGTGCCATCACTGCGCTGGATACGGCAATGGGAGACCCATACGCTGCAATCATGACGCCGACGGCATTGGGAGACAAATCCAACAGGCCGAAATGTACAGCGGCAAATGCCATGCCGAAGCCCAGCACCGGAGCCAGAATCAAACGCATGCAAACACCGCAAATCAGTTCTTTCCGGATACCATGGACAGCAGAAAAATTAAACTGTCCGCCAAGCATAATCAGGCAGACCGGAGTCGCGATGCGAGCGATATATTCCAGCGTCGTATAAAGCCATGGCAGGGTTCCGGAAAGCGAAAATACCAGAGAACCGTCGGCATTGCAAGGGATACATTCACGGATGATGAGGGCAATTACCCCAGCGCATAAGCCTTGGATCAAAGGATTTTTTGCCACGTTCGCCAGAAGTTTTTTGACATGAAATGTTGCATCGTCGGAATAAATGGTCAAGGCAAGAACGGAAACCACATTGAAGTAAATGACAGTCGGTGCCTGCAGTGTCGCACACAATGCACTTCCGGAAGGGCCGAGAAGCCCTTCGGATAGTGGCAGCCCAATGATAGCGAAGTTGGAACGGAAACCGGCTTGAATCAGAACGCCTTTTCGGTTTCGAACATCGGTAATCAGCTGCGAAAGGATGATACCAACTATGGTAATGATGACAAGGCTTGTCATCAGATAGGCTACCAGCTTTATATCAATTTCACGGATACTGTCCAGAGAATAGAGATTGACAAACATCAGCGCTGGAAAACAGAAATGAAAGGCAAACCGGTTCACTGTCTTAAAAAAGCTGAGGGGAAAGACCTCTTTTATCCTGAGATAATAGCCCAGGAGGATCAGAAGCAGAATCGGTGCAATTGCGTTAAATGCATAGGAAAAAACGGAGAGCATACAGGTTTTCCTTTCTAAAAGTATTTTCTGTTGACAGAATAGTATTATTGTAGCATCGTTCGTTCCAGCTGTAAAGCTGAAGTGAAAACAGGATATATAAGAAAAGCTGGGCGATTCAAAGAAGAGTTGCGAAAAGACATCAAAATAGAGAAGACGCCGGATATCGGCGTCTTTCTTCATACTATAACCATTGTTGTGATGTGTTTATGCTGCTGCTTTGCCAGCTCTAACAGCCGCAGGTTTCCCTGATTACCGGAGCCAAAGTGCTCCAGACAGCAGATAACCTTGGAGCATCTGCTTATCGCTTCGGTTGCCTTCCAGATTGCTGGTTCACGGATTGGTTCAAAAGCTTCTTCGGTGATTACCTCAGCAGCCAATGCTTTTGCAACCGGATAATCCAGATCATTTTCATGCAGGATGCCTGCGATGAAGGGGATGTCGGAACGCTGCAATTTCCGGTAAACCGGAATACCGGAGCCACTACCGCCGATGACAAAAATTTGCGGTTCACCCCTGGGTGCATCCAGCTCCAGAGAGCCATAAAAACCGTTATAGCTGCCGTGGTTGACACCATACAGCTGACGGATGTAATCCGCAGTAAAAATCTCTTCCGGTGTTCCACAGCGGTCAATCCGGTCATGTTTGATGCACAGGACATAATCTGATATCTTCTGTGCCAGATCAATTTCATGCAGGGACATGATAACAGCAAGCTGCTTCTGCTGTACTAGTTCCTTTAGAATGGATAACAGCTCCAGCTTATGCCGGATGTCAAGAAAAGAAGTCGGCTCATCTAAAACAAGAATATCCGGCTCCTGGCAGATTGCTCTGGCGAGCATAACGCGCTGTCGCTGCCCGTCACTGATACAGTTGAAATTGCGTCCGGCTAAGTCTGTCACATGTACCAGCTCCATGGCTTCCTTTACTTTATTGTGGTCATGTGCAGATAAAAGCCCCAGCCGCCCAGTATAGGGAAAACGGCCGGATTCCACGACCTCTTCACAAAGCATCAGCTCTGGTTCTGTCCAGCCGGTCATCATAACCGACACTGTCTGGGCAAAATCCCGCTCATGGATTTGCTGGATCGATTGGTTCTGAATCCACACCGTACCGGAAATCGGTTCCAGCTGGCGCGTGATACTCTTCAAAATTGTGGATTTTCCAGCGCCATTTGGGCCGATTAAGGTTAAAATCTGTCCCGGACGGACAGCGATTTCAATATCATGGATTAACGCTTTTTTGTTGTAGCCGACAGTAAGCTTTGCCGTATGAAGAATCGCTTCTTTCATTGCGTTTTATCCTTTCCGTGTGTTGCGGTGCAGCATCATCCAAATGACAATTGGTGCGCCGAAAATAGCAGTGACTGAGCTGATACTGAGTTCTGTCGGTGCAAATACTGTCCGTGCAATGACATCACAAAACAGGCAGAACACAGAACCGCCGAGAAAACAGGCGGGAATGATGACAATTGGTTTTGCTGTGCGGAACAGGCTTTTTACCAGATGCGGGACTGCAATTCCGACGAAGGAAATCGGTCCGGCAAAAGCGGTGACACAGGCGGATAAAATACTTGATAATACAATCAGTTCCACCCGGAACAGCTTAATGTTGACGCCAAGATTTTGTGCATAAACCTCGCCTAACTGATAAGCACCCATTGGCTTGGACAGCAGGAAGGTCAAAATCAGGGAAACAGCTACAACCACTGTCATCGTTTTGACATTGCCCCAGTTCATGCCGGAAAAACTGCCCATTGACCAGTTGTGCAGATTGATGATATTGGAATCATCTGCAAAGGTAACGACAAAATCTGTCACAGCAGAGCAGATATAGCCGATCATAACACCGCTGATAACCAGTAAAGACATTTTTTTCACCCGGCTTGATATCAGCAGAATAAAGCCCATGGAAATCATCGAACCGACAAAAGCAGCGAGAATCAATGCAGCAGAGCCTAAGATAATGCCGCGCCCCAGGAAAAAAATCATAACCAGAGCAACGACCAGTTTTGCACCGGAAGAAATACCCAGTACAAACGGGCCAGCAATCGGATTGGCAAAAAAGGTTTGCAGCAGGAAACCGGAAACAGAGAGTGCTCCGCCTAAAATTGCTGCTGCAAGCAGGCGGGGGAGGCGGATTTCCCAGATAATCGCTGTATTTTCTGTGCTGTGTCCAGTTAAAATACGAAGCACCTGCCCGATGGACAGATTGACACTGCCTGCATTCAGATTCAGGACGAGCAAAGCGCAGAGAAGCACTGCCAGCACAACATAGCTGATGGCATATCGGACAGAACGCTTCTGTTTCATGTCATTCCTCCTGTTACTTCAAACGATGTAAAAAGGTAAGCTGGTCACTGTTATCCGCTTCATCGGTAACAATGGCATGCAGATCAGAAATCATATCTGCGGCGCCTGTGGATTGCTGGAACATATTTTTTTCTGTGCACCAGACATCTCCATTTTTTACTGCCTTAAAATCTGCGAGCAGGGAGCTTTTTCCCAGCAGCTGGTCGATGGTATCCAGTTCACCGTCAATCGTGCTGTTGTAGATGATATAGTCCGCATCCTGCGCAGCTGCATAAAATGCTTCCATCTGCATGTTCATGGTGGACAGCGCATTTTCTTCCACCTTCAAATCATCCGCTGTAGGCACATAGCTTCCTCCAGCCAGTTCGATCATTTTGGAAATATAATCTCCGGGTTTATGTACATTGACATAACCAGTGGAGCTGATATAAAAGAATGCAACGGTTTTCCCTGAACTTTCTTCCGTCAGAATGGTGTCCAACTGGTTTACCTTCTGGTTGAAAAAGTCTTCTGCTTCCTCAGTTTTTCCCAGAAGCAGGCCATAGAGTTTGATCCATTCCATGCGTCCCAATGGATGAGATTCATAGCTGGAATGCTCTACCATGACCGGAATGCCGAGGCTTTCGAGCTGTTCTTTGGTTTCGGGATTGTGATAAATCATCGTGGATTCAATTGCCATGCCGCAGTTTTCTGAAAGGACCTGTTCGTAATCCGGTGTATTGTATTTCCCGACATAGAGGATATCCCCATCCTCTATTGCCTGCTGTACTTCCGGCAGACTCCAGTCAGATTGTTTGGTACTGGTCATACGGACGTTGTCTATTGCATCCAGCCCGCCAAATAAGTCCATAGCAGAGGATGCCGCCACATAGATATTTTCAATTGGCTGCTGCAGCACGGTAATACCATTGCCCAGTCCTTCCGGTATGTCAGCATCCTTGGGGACAACCAGGAATTGATCGGTATCACGGATGGTAATGAGGGAAAAACCGCCTTCATAGTAATCCACACGGAACTGATTGGCATACTGCAAATCCATACTGCCAATGGATTCCATTTCTGACCATGTGCCAGTTTGCTGCGATATGGAGGCTGTACCGCAGCCAGCTAGACACAGGCAGAACACCAGCACAAGGGACAGACATTTTTTCAGTCGTCTCATTTTGCTTCAATTGTGGCAGAATCGAAATACAGGGTATATTCGATCTCATGTGGTGTACTCATGGCAGTGGTATCTGCGGAAACCGGCATTTTATAGTCAAAAGCAGTAACCGGAATCTCAAATGCAGAATTTCCCTCTGTATTTACCGGATTATACTGTTCTCCATTTACCTTCATATAATCATAGTTTGAGCTGCTCCAGATAAGCTTTGCTGTTACCTCGCCGTCTTTCACGGTCAGCTCAGCCGGAGATTCCACGCTTGCGCGGCCGGAACCGCCTTCCAGTGCAACATGAACCGTATAAGTACCGTCTGCCAGATGCAGGCTTTCCGGTGTAGTAATCACACCCTCAGCAAAGGCATCCATTGGCAAGGAATCCGCACGGAATACCAGGGTGCGGTCATACCACTTTTTCTTATTTTTGCTGAACGCAGTGCAGGCAATGCCTTTGTCCAGCGCTTCTACTGGAACAGTAAAGGTATGCTCGCCGCTGTCCTTCTCTTCAAATGGGATATATTCGCTTTCAGCCGCTTTGACAGCTTTCTCACCGGTCCCCATAAAAACATACAGATAACCGGTACCGCCCATGGTCATGACCGCAGTCATTTCACCATTTTTTACAGTCAGCTCACATTCTGTGATGTTGAACATGCTGGAGCTGGAATCCACGGTGACATCATATACACCATCTTTCACTTGATCGCCGGCAATGGGCTCCATGCCGTCTTCCACAACTTCCTCCTGTGTGGTCATTTCATCGGCAGTGGCAACCTGGCTTTCAGCGGATCCGGTATCCACGGAAGTAGCCGGGTTCCCATTGGTGTTTCCGCCACAGCCGGACAGAACAGACAGCATCATAGCAAAAGCCATAATAGCAGAAAAAACTTTTGTCTTTGTCATAGTTTTTGTCTCACCTTTCAAAAAAGGGACGGCACGAGATTGCCCCGAGCCGCCCCTTACGTATTACAATTTACGCTTACTGATTCAGGGAATCAATAGCTGCCTGTGCATGCTCAACATAAATCTGGCGGATAGCTTCATTCTCGCCCAGACCGCGGAGCAGGCAGGTTACTTCATAACCGGCATTCTCAAACGTAGTCTTCCAGGAATCTTCTTCATCACCGGCCATATCGTTATTCGCATGGTCTCCAGCTACAACCATCAACGGTTCCAGTATAACACGCTTGTAGTTGCCAGCTTGAACCTTTGCCAGAACGTCATCCAGAGACGGCTCTGCTTCAACAGTACCTACATAGTAGTTGTCATAGCCGTCAGCTGCCAGCAGATCCTGCATCTTCTGGTAAACTTCATTGGATTCCGCCTCGGTGCCGTGGCCCATGAAGCAGATTGCGGTTTCGCCGTCATCATACTCAGCGGTCCACTCGGTGATAGCCTTTTCCACGCGCTTGAAATCGTCCTCGCTGGTCAGCAGAGGTTCACCGATTGCAACCTTTTCAAATGCGTCGGAATACTGACCAACCTGCTCTACCAGCTCGTCATATTCCAGACCATTCATCAGATGGGTCGGCTGGATTACCAGGTTTTTAACGCCATTGTCAACAGCACGATTCATAGCAGCATCCACGTCATCAATCAGAATACCGTCGCGCTTCTGAATGTGGTCAATAATGATATTTGCAGTAAAGCCTCTTCTGACAGAGAAATCCGGATATGCATTTTCCAGATCGTCCTCAATTGCGCCGATGGTCAGGCGGCGGCTGTCATTGTAGCTGGTGCCGAAGCTGAGTACCAGCAGTTCGTTGTCACCGATGTCATCCTGATTGCGGATGTTATCCAGGGAAGCATTACCGGTGTCGTAGTTTTCATCGTCATCTGCGGCAGCTTCGCCGGAGCCGGTAGCAGTGGTGGATGATGCAGAGCCTGCAGAACCAGCACTTTGGTTGTCGTTAGATGCATTGGAACCACAGCCTGCCAGAAGCATAGCCACGGTTACAGACAGAACGAGCAGTACAGCGGTTAGTTTTTTCATTATGTAACCCTCCTAAATAAATTGTGTCAAACAATTGGATACAGGAAGATACAGAAATATACTCCAATCTGTCAGCATGAAAAGAAAAAGGCCCTTTAACAGTAAAGAGCCATACAAATCCATCCTCTGCCAAACGCAGTATCAAAAACAGTACGATCAATACCTCGTGATCTGGAATAGAAATTCCTGTACCAATAAGCGGCAGGTTTCCTGACTCAGGGGTCATCGCACGAAACAGCCTTCCCAGCATAAAAGCCAGTGACCGTGCCGAAGCACAATTGCTCCGTGCTCGTCCATCACAGTGACGAGATCGTACAGGATTTGCACCTGTTTCCCTTTTACCCTCTGTCTCTGCGCGAAAGCCGCAGGCAGAGGCACCGATTATTCTTATTCAATTGTTTTGAATCCGTTTGGAAATACTCCAAACAATTTTTATACATTATAACACAGAAGACTGCAAAAGAGAAGAGGAAAAAAACAGGATCAAATTGCTCAATGATGGAATAAGCTTTCCGAAGTCTCGTATTTCCGACAATGTGTTTGGCTTCGACGGAGAACCTATCACCGCCTCTGATTATTCCACAAACACATACTGCTCCAGACGGCGGAATGCTTCCTGTACACGGCTGAATGGGAGCGCCAGATTCATACGGATATGGCTCGAACCATGGAACATGCGTCCGTCCTGAACGGCAACGCCGACATCCCAGCAGGCCTGTTCTACCTCGCCCAGCGTTTTGCCGTGTGCTTCACACCATTTTGCACAGTCGATAAACAGCATATAGGTGCCCTCGGCTTTGGAGACTTCCACACCGGAAAAATGCTCATGGATAAAATCACAGGCATAATTGATATTTTGAGACAGTACGGCACACAGCTCATCTACCCATTCATAGCCTTCCGGTTTGTAGGCGCCGATCAGGGCATGCATGGAGAGGACATTCATGTCATTATAGTGGGACAGAGAAGCTTCCCTTTCTACACGGTCGCGCCACCATGTATTATAAATGATATGGTAGCTGCCAATCAGGCCCGCGAGATTAAAGGTTTTGCTCGGTGCATAGACTGCGGCGGTACGCTGGCGTGCATCTGCACTGACCATCTGTGTTGGTATGTGCTTGTGGCCATTCAGTATCAGATCAGACCAGATCTCATCGGAAATGACATATACATCGTACTTTTTGAACAGTTTCATACAGGTTTCCAGTTCCCAGCGTTCCCATACGCGTCCACTGGGATTGTGCGGGCTGCATAAGATGGCGGCATGGATTTTCTTTTCGGACAGCTTGCGTTCCATATCCTCAAAATCCATGCGCCAGACACCTGTTTCGTCTAATTTGAGCGGGCTGCGGACCATGCGATAGCCATTCTTTTTTAAAGACATGGTGAAACCAACATAGGTAGGGGAATGTACCAGTACCCTGTCACCTCTGGAGCAGACACAGTTCAGTGCGGAAATAACCCCGCCCAGAACGCCGTTTTCATAGCCGATGCATTCTTTTGATAAACCGGTGACACCATTGCGGGTTTCCTGCCATTTTATGATCGAAGCAAAATACTCCTCTGTGGGCTGGAAGTAGCCGAAAGCCGGATGCTTTGCACGTGCAATGATCGCTTCTGAAATGGTCGGGACAGTAGCAAAATTCATGTCCGCTACCCACATGGGGATGATATCAAAGCCCTCTTTTGGTGCAGTCGGTGCAAAACCAGGCATGTTACCGATGCCATCTATTGCCATGGCATCCTTACCACGGCGGTCTATGATAGAAGTAAAATCATATTTCATAGCTGTACTCCTTGGAGATCATATAGTAATATTGTACTGCAAAGAAAAAACAGGTTCAACTGTAGATTTGTGAAAGCGGGTGAATTATCACAATCCTGTGATAGTTTCACATATGCTGCCGTTGTATGCTACAATATGATATAAGTACAAAGGAAAGGGAAGGACCATGCAAAAAATATTGATAATAGAAGATAATTGGGAGCTGCATCGTGGTATTGCGTATGCTTTGGAGAAAGAAAACTATTCTGTTTGTTCTGCACATTGCCTGCAGGAAGCAAAAGAGGTCTATCTGGCAGAAAAACCTGAATTGGTGCTGCTGGACGTCAATTTGCCGGATGGGGAAGGGTTTGCCTTTTGTGCGTGGATGAAGGATAAGAAGAAAGCATCCGTGCTTTTTCTCACAGCAAGAGATCTGGAAGAGGATATTTTAAAGGGCTATGAGCTAGGGGCAGAGGATTATGTGACCAAGCCCTTCTCTATGAAAATCCTTTTGAAACGAATCGCTGTGATTTTAAAGCGGAATATGGAATCAAACAACCGGGTTTTTGACGATGGCTTTTTATATATCGATTTCGATCAGGCAAAAGCGTCTGTAAATGGGCGGGAGCAGCCTTTCACGCCGACAGAGCTTCGCCTGCTGCATGAGCTAAGCTCTCATACCGGACAGCTATTGACTTATGATATTCTGTTGGAACGGTTGTGGGACAGCGGCGGACAGTTTGTTGATAAACATGCACTGGCTGTCAATGTTAACCGACTGCGCAAGAAAATCGAAGATGAAAACCACAAATATATTTCTAATGTGTATGGGATGGGATATCAATGGCTGGATGGATAATCATAACAATAGGTGCTGTTTTGATAGCAGCCCTGTTTGCATGGAAGCTGTGGCGGCTGCAGCATGAGGTATATTTATTTGCAGATCGGCTGGAACAATTTCTGGATTGTATTTTATCGGAAAAGGAGATCACAGGCTTAGAAGAAATAGAGGACACACTCTGGGGCAAAGTAAGTGAAAAACTGCAGCGTGTTGCCCATGTTTGGAAACAGAAAAATACAGAGGTATTGCGGGAAAAGCAGCAGATCAAAGAGCTGATTTCAGATATTTCCCATCAGACAAAAACACCGATCGCCAATATCAAGGTTTATCTGGAAATTTTGCAGTCAGAATCGGAATCTGCCCGGGAAAGAGAGTTTTTGACCAATATGGAACGCCAGACAGAAAAACTGGATTTCCTGTTGCAGAGCATGATAAAAATGTCACGGCTGGAAACCGGCAGTATGCAGATTCAGCAGCAGAACGCAAGGCTGGTTGATACATTGGGACATGCCGTCGCTGCGATTGTACCGAAGGCGGAGAAAAAACGGCTTCGGTTATCGGTGGACTGCGATACACAAATCAGGCTTTTCCATGATCCCAAATGGACGGAAGAAGCGGTTTTCAATTTGCTGGATAATGCAGTGAAATATACAGAACCAGGCGGGGACATCCACATTGCTGTGACCAGACAGGAGATGTTCACAAAAATTAGTGTGCAGGATACAGGCAAAGGTATCGCCCAGGAACGTCAGGCTGAAATTTTTACGCGCTTTTACCGGGAACCAGAGGTGCATGATTTGGAGGGAATCGGCATTGGCTTGTACTTGACCAGACGGATTGCAGAGCTTCAGGGAGGATATGCTGAGGTTCGCTCTGCTCTGGGACAGGGATCAGACTTCCGGGTGTATCTGCCGAATGAATCATCACATTATTGTGATAATTAAAAATTGAGAGCAGTTTGTGATTTTTATACGGTATGCTTACCTCAGAAACAAAAAAGGAGGCATTCTCAATGGAAGCTGTGAAAACACGAAATCTAAAGAAATATTATAAACTCGGGGAAAATACAGTGAAAGCACTGGACGGTGTGGATTTTGTTGTACAGGAACAGGAATTTATTTCGATTATCGGAAAGTCAGGCAGTGGAAAGAGTACGCTTCTGCATCTGCTGGGTGGACTGGATATACCGACAGACGGCTCTGTTTGGATTGATGGAAGGAATTTGGCAGAATTGAACAAGGAGCAGCTGGCAATTTTCCGCCGCCGTAAAGTCGGGTTTATTTTTCAAAATTACAATCTTGTACCCGATTTGAATGTATATGAAAACATTGTATTGCCAATTGAACTGGATGGACGTCATATTGACCGGGAATTTGTGGATGAAATCCTGCATCTTCTGAAGCTGGAAGAAAAGCGTGAAGCATTGCCGCATACTTTATCGGGTGGCCAGCAGCAGCGGGTTGCCATTGCACGGGCAATCGCTTCCAAGCCTGCGATTATCCTTGCGGATGAGCCAACGGGAAATCTGGATACGGCAACCAGCCATGATGTTATGGGACTGTTGAAGCTGGCGGCAAAAAAGTTCCAGCAGACCATTATCCTGATTACTCATGACCACGATATTGCGCAGCTGGCAGACCGGATTGTCCATATTGAAGATGGTAAAATTGTAAAGGATGGTGCCGGTTATGCTGAAAAATAATAATGGCGCTGTCATTACGCGCATGGCAAAGCGTTCGCTTGTCAGCAACAAACGCAGAAACGGCATCATGATTCTGGCGATTGCGCTGTCCGCGTTTATGCTGTTTACCATTCTGACCGTCGGCGGGACATGGATGCAAATGCAGCGGGTGCAGAATATCCGCTTAAATGGCGGAGATTTTGACGCATTTCTGTATGGTGGATTTACGGAAGAACAGAGAAAAACCTGCGAGCAAAACCCGAATATTGCGCAGATTGGTACAGAGGGCTTTGCTGCATGGGCAGTCAGTACAGAATATGACAGTACACTTCACTCGACGTTCATATGGTCGGATGAGACGATGTGGAATACCATCAAGGAGCCTGCAATGAACGAGGTAAAGGGCAGCTATCCGAAGAAGGACAACGAGGTCATGACAACGCAGGAGGCCTTAAAGGACTGTGGTTTTGAGGGACTGGATGTCGGTGATTCGTTCACCGTTACGTATTATGACAACAACGGCGATCATACAAAGGAATTTACGATTTCCGGCATATGGGACGGCTACGGAGACAAAAAGGTTTTTTATGTTTCCAAGTCATTTTTTGACCAGTCCGGCTTTACGCTGGAAGATCCTGGACGTGGATTTTTATATCTGAAATTGAACGCTCGGATTGTCACACAAAAAACTCTGGATGCTTTGGAGCAGAGCTTACAGCTCGGCAAAAAGCAGCGGTTTTTGCTGACGTCAGAGGTTGCAAACTCCGTACAGATCTTATTGGGATTGCTTGGCCTGATTTTCGTCATCTGTGTGAGTGCTTATCTACTGATTTACAATATTCTCTATCTGTCTGTTTCCGGCAATGTGCGGTATTATGGTTTGCTGCAAACGATAGGTATGACGGAGAAGCAGGTATATCGGCTGGTACAGAAACAGATGCTGTTGATTGGGGCAGTTGGAATTGCGATTGGCTTACTTGTCGGTGTTGTAACTTCATTTGGCTTGATTCCAACTGTTGTCAAAACCCTTGGTATCCGCGAAAATGATATCCACATTAGCTTTCATCCGGTTATTTTCCTTTTAACCCTTCTGATTGCTGTGCTGACCATCTATGTGGGAAGCAGGAAGCCGGCAAAAATGGCAACCGCAGTCACACCGATTGAAGCGCTGGGCTATCGGTCGAAAGCAAGGAAGAGGCTTTCACGAAAAACAGGAAACGGAAGTCTTCTCTGGCGGATGGCACGTGAGCAGATGGGAAGAGACAAGAAAAAGACGGTGATCGTTGTTGCTGCGCTCGGTATCTGCTTGTCATTTTTCCTGTGCATGGTGACGCTCGTGCAGAGCCAAGGCCCGCGAACCATTGTTTCTGATTATATGGATGGAGATATGATTATTAGCAATGATACGATGCAGATGGAAACAAAAGACAAATGGAAACCTCTGATTGACGACAGCTTTTTAAAAGAATTACGGCAGAATCAAGGGATTAGTGAAGTGCACCCGATTGTCAATGCGCAAATCGTTGTACCGTGGGAACCCGACTTTGCGGATTACTGGATGCGGGAATTTTATGATATGTGGATGGAGGACGACTACGACCAAGAGGATTACCAGCAGCATCCGGAAAAGTATTGCTCATTCCTTGTCGGTATTGATAAGCAGGAATTTGAATGCCTGAATGCAACGCTGGAACAGCCGATAGATGAAGCAAACTTTCTTGCGGGAAATACGTGTATTCTATTTATGGATTGGCTCGAGTTGGACAAAGAAAAGATGATCGGCAAACCGATATCATTTTATTTGGATGGACAGAAGGATCAGGTATTTCAGATGACGATCCAAGGCGGAACGGCAGACACCTATTATGCTAATATGCTGGGAACGACGCCGACTATGATCGTGAGTGACAGCTTCGTGAAGGGGATCGTCGAGAATCCTTATATGTCGAAGGTCCGTGTGAAATATCAGGAGGAGTACGATGCAGCGACAGAGCGAGATATCCTGCATATGATTGACGCCAGTCCATATCACGAGGACTTTAACCATGAGTCCAAGCTTGAGGCACTGGAAGAAGTGAAGCAGGCGCAGGGGAATATGATGGGCATTGGCGTTGGTATTGCGTTTGTGCTTGCATTCATCGGCATGATGAATTATCTGAACGCTTCTGTGGGCAATATCCAGAGCAGGCAGGTTGAGCTTTCTGTGATGGAGAGTATTGGTATGACAGGAAAACAGGTCAGGTGGCTGCTCATCCGCGAGGGACTGCTGTATGCAGGTGCATCGCTGGGCGTTGTACTGACGATAGGCTTGGGTGTCACCTATGTGCTGTATCAGTCGATGAACTATCGGGATGTGCCGTTTGTTGTACCGATTCTGCCAATTGCAGCCGCAGCATTACTAATTGCTTTGTTGTGTGCCGTGATTCCTCTGGCTGCATATCATAGTATGCAGAGAAAAGGTTCCATCGTAGAGCGAATCCGGGGATTTGAATAACGATACGATAACCGATCAGATTGATTGCATATTAAAATAAAAAAGAATGCCTGTTCACACAGCTGTGGAGACAGACATTCTTTTTTCGTTTGTGGATTGAAAGAATGACGGATTCTATTATCCAATCGAATAGCTCTTGAGCTGAACCTGCTCAACATAAGCAGCCTTCAGCTTGGACAGCTGCTGATAATGCGGGGTTTCCGCATGTGCTTTCTGTGCTTCTGCATCGCTCCAGATTTCAAGCAGGCAGATATCGCGGTCAGAGTCCAGCGGATAATAGTAGTCGTATTTGTAATTGCCTGCCTCCGCACGGGATGCAGTATCGATGCCCTGTTCTACGATCTGCTGATAGAAAGTATCGCGCAGACCTTCTTTGACGGTATAACGGACGGTAACGAGAATAGAAGCTTCCATATGTAAATCTCCTTTTTTAATGATGTTTTTATTATACAATAAAATAAGATGAAAAAAAATAAATTTCTGTTAAAATGCAATCGGCGCTCCCCGAAATGAGAAACGCCGATTACTGAATGAGAGTTTTATGAAAAAATAGAGAGTATTAATAAACTGTTTAGTATGAGCCGAAGCCGAGCGGGGAGAATGCAGCGTAGCAGATTACAACACCGATAAAGATGACAGCAGCTGCAACGTAGCGATACTTCCACGGAGTCAGATCAACAGCCTGAACGTCTTCCTGAACCCAGCCAGTGTCTTCCGGATTCTTGTTCTTGTTGTACTTGCTCAACAGGCCGATGATAATGATCTCAAGTGGCAGCAGGATGGATACTGCATACAGGTAATGGATGTCGCCAGTGCCTGCACCGAACAGTTCGTAAGACGGAGCCAGCAGCATGAATCCACCGTAGCATACGATGTGGAAAATCAGGATGAAGCGTGCGCTCCACTTCGGCTGATGCTTGAAGAAGAAGCCGCCGAATACTGCGGACATTACCGGCAGACCAATCAGCATGGTCAGGGAATCCAGGAAGGTCTTCAGACCAGCCGGGAAGAAGTAGATCATCGGGCCAACACAGGTAGCGATGACTGCGAATACGATACCAACCTTTTTGCCAATAGAAACCAGCTTCAGATCGTCAGCATCCTTGTTGATAAACTTCTTGTAGATATCCATGGTGAACATGGTGTTGATGGAATTCAGTACGGAATTGAACGAAGACAGGATTGCACCAAACATAACGGCTGCGAAGAAGCCCATCAGCGGTGCCGGTACAACCTGCAGAACCAGCTGCGGGTAAGCATCGTCCATCATGCTGATCTGGTTACCCTGTACTTCAAACAGTGCGTAAGCGATAACGCCTGGCAGTGCCAGATACAGGAAGCCAAGGATCTTCATGAATGCACACATCAGAGCACCCTTCTGCGCTTCCTTCAGGTCTCTTGCAGCGAGAACTCGCTGAATAAAAGACTGGCTGGTGTTCCAGGACTGGGTGCAAAGGAAGAACAGACCGAGAACGATGGTCGGCCACGGAACTTCCGGAGCAACAGCGTTTGCAGGAGAGATAGAGTTCAGCTTTTCAGCATAGTTCTGTGTCAGAAGATGCCAGCCGTCGCCCATGCCAGAGCCGCCGGATGCCTGACCCAGTACATGCAGTGCAATGAACGGAATCATGAAGCCGCCAATAATCAGGCCTGCACCGTTGATGGTGTCAGATACTGCAACGGCCTTCAGACCACCTGCAATTGCATAAATCGAACCGATAATTGTGATGACAACGCAAAGGATGCATACGGATGTAAACTTATCTACGCCGATAATTGCGGATACGCCGAAGATGTTCTCAAATACCAGAGATCCGGAGTACAGGATGATCGGCATCTGGATCAGCAGGAACATGCCAATGTAAGCAATACCGAACCACAGCTGTGTGGATCTGTCATAGCGCAGACCAAGCATCTGCGGGATGGTTGCAATACCACTCTTCAGATAACGGGGAGCGGTAAACAATGCCATTACGATACAAGCACATGCAGCAGCAACCTCATAACCCATCGGGCTCATGTTCGTTGCCCATGTCTGACCGTTGGTACCAACCAGCTGCTCTGCTGAAATGTTTGTCAGCAGCAGGGAACCGGCAATTACAAGACCCGGAAGTCCGCGTCCTGCAAGAAAATAGCCTTCCGCAGTTTCTGTATCGTCACCTTTGGTCTTGACATAGGAGATAACAGCTACCAATGCTGTAAAAAACAGGAATGTAGCGATAGTCCAAATCATATTTTTATCCTCTTTCTATAGACCTTTCTTCATTTGTCATGATCCCATGCCCGGCCTATGGGATTTTTGCCGGACATGGGAGACAAGGGTATATGTCAATATTGACATATCGAAAACACGTGTGTATGAATCGTTCCAGTTGGAATGATCTTACTCAACCTCGGAAATCTTAACCGGGCGGCCTTCCTTGATGGACTTGTTAGCAGCTGCTGCCATCAGTACCGGATACAGGCCATCCAGATCGGTTACTGGCGGAACCTTATCGTTGATAACGGAATCTGCAAATGCCTTCATTTCATCAATGAATGCCTGGGTGTAGCGATCCCACATTACCTTGTAGCAGGTGCCGTAGGTAGTGCCATCTGCACGGGATACAACAACCGTGTTCGGAATATCGTTTTCGTCCTGAACAGAGCCTTCGGAACCGAATACTTCCAGTCTCTGGTCATAGCCGTAAACTGCCTGACGGCTGTTGTCGATGATGCCGACTGCACCGTTCTCGAAGGTCAGAGTAACCAGTGCGGTGTCAACGTCGCCTTCTGCGCCGATTGCCGGGTCAACCAGAACGGCACCCTTTGCGTAAACTTCGGTAACTTCGCAGCCAGCCAGGAAGCGGATCATGTCGAAGTCATGAATCATCATATCATAGAAGATACCACCGGAACGGCGAACATATTCGATCGTAGGCGGCTGCGGATCACGGGAGCTGATCTTCAGGATATGCGGAGTACCGATCTTGCCGCTGCGTACTGCATCGTATACGCCGCGATGGTTGTGGTCGAAACGACGAACGAAACCGATCTGCAGCTTAACGCCAGCCTTCTTAACAGCAGCCAGAGCGGTGCGTACACGCTCTACATCGTGGTCAACCGGCTTCTCACAGAAGATGTGCTTGCCAGCTTCACAAGCCTGGATAATCAGGTCAGCGTGTGTGTCGGTGGAGGAGCAGATCAGAACTGCTTCGATTTCCGGATCTGCAAAAACGGAATCAACGTCCTTGGTAACATTTTCAACGCCAAAGCTCTTGCAGAATGCAATAGCGTCATCATTCAGGAACGGATCAGCAACCGTCTTGATCTCCATCTCACGAACGCCGGTGCTGATGTTTTCGATGTGGACACGGCCAATGCGTCCTGCGCCAATTACTGCTACTTTCATAATAATGTCTCCTTATCTTGATCGTTTGTAAAATGATTGACAAATGTTATGCTGTTTGAATTGCCTTTTTCAGGATTGCGATATCCTGACGGAGCAGTTCATACGGGTTTTCGTCCTGCAAGCGAAGCGGAAGCTGGTCATAATAGTTCTCCAGCAGAATGTATCCGGTGTAATCATGCTTGTCCAGCCAGTCGATTGTGCTGAAGAAGTCACACGGACCCGAACCCAGAAGGCCGCCGCTCATGACATCGCCATCCTTGACGTGCAGCTGGTTGCACATATAAGGATACAGACCTTCCAGAATATCTGTTTCAGAATAACCACGGAATACGTTGTAGTTCTGGCTGTCGAAATACAGATAGAAGTTTTTGCGGTCAACCATCTGATGAATCTTTTTGAACTCGTCTGGGGTCATCAGGTTCTCGCCAGCAACGGAAATGCCGGCTTCACCAGCAGCATCACACAGATACTGGAATGCACGGGCGCTGTGCTCCATGTCTTCCTCGGTTTTCACCTCGCTGGCAGCGAAGCCAGGTACCTGAATGATCTGTACGCCGAGCGCCTTTGCGGTGGAAACCGCACGCTTCAGCAGATCCCATACAATGTCATATTCCTTTGTGCCCTTGCGAGCATGCATCGGAATATTGTCAAAATCGTTCAAAGCAATTGCACAATACTCAATTCCGTATTTCTGCTGTTCGCTCAGGTAGATTTTCTGCATTTCGGGCTGTGTAATCGGATAATCATTCTCATAGAGACCGATTTTCAAAGAAAGCGCATCTAAACCGACAGATGCAGCAATCTGCGTTGCATACAGACCGGAACCCGGGAGGGCCCAATCGCAGGCACCAATTTTAATATTCTTCATTGAAAACACTCCTTGTATTACAGTTTACCGTGGGATCGCGTCCTGCGGTTTCGGACTAATCTTGATATCATCTTAATCCGGCTTGCAGAACAGCAGGACAACAACTGCAATGCCTCAGATGATGATCGGATTGAACGCATACAGTGTGATAATCATCTGTTTAGCAGATGTAGAATGGACTAGATGCCAGTCTACAGTATCAGAGTTGCCTGGAAAAGCAGGTTATTAATCGAAACAAGTAGGTTGCGCTTAAAACCACCCTTGGCCTTTTCTCCCTTTGTCAGCTGCGGCATTTTACAACGCCGTTTTGAATCTCTAAATCTTCTTTTTGTCGATATTTGCTTTGCTACATTCATGAATGCTTTATGATTTTATTATAGAAAGAAGTTTTGAAAATAGTTAGGATTTTCTTGTTGTGATTTTCGCCTAAATTCGCCGAAAATCAGCTTTGATTTGTAAATTCTTGCGGTGCCCTACAAAACAGATCATTGAAATTTGTGAAAAAATAACAAGAGGAAGATTCATTACGAACCTTCCTCTTGGCTATTGCGCTGGAGCTGGAAATGCTTTCGGTATTGTGTCGGTGTAATGCCCACATATTTTTTGAACATCGAGCTAAAGTGGCAGTTGTCGCCAAAGCCGAGCGTTTCGCCGATCGTTCCGATGGTCATTTCGGTATTCATCAGCATGTTCTGTGCTTCACCGATTCGGCGGTACATAACATATCTCATAGGAGAAATGCCGGTTTCGATTTTAAATATATGAGAAAAATAGTAGTGGCTCATATGAAAGATGCTCGCCAGATCCTGCAGGGAGATTGCTTCCATATAATGTTCATCCAGATACTGTGTGATGTTCTGAATAAAGTCCTCATTGCCTTTTTGATTGAATTCGGTTGGCTTTTGACGCTTCTGCAGTTTCATATATACAATATTCAGCAGAGCATTTGCAAGCAGATTACATACCTGATGGTATTCATCGGACTGTGTGTTCAGTGAGTGCATCGTGAGCATAATATTTTCGATGTCGGCCTTATCCTGTGAAAAAAACAATACAGGATGAAGGGAACCTCCCATTAATGTATTGGGAGGAAGGTCGGGGAGCTGGAGACCGGACAGTACGCAGCAGTAGCTTTGCAAGTTGTGCTTTTGGAATGGAGGCTCGCCGTGCAGCACATTGGCATTACAGATTACGAGGCTCCCTGGCTGTACAACATAGCTGTGGTCACCCACAAGATAGCTGCCAGATCCCTGCATTACGTACAACAATTCAATTACGTCGTCATGCCGGTGGATCAGCTGGGAATGCCGTTCATGATATTTTTCATCTACAAAATGTGTATTTACGAATGTTGCGGTTGGAAACGCGTTGCTGTTTTTCATTGAAACACCTCCTGCAACATGACAGACACCAATCTCATAATTAAAAAATATCATATGTAATGTGGAAATGTAAATAGAAGATCTTGCGTTTTATGAGATATGTAAAAATTTCCATATATCGGCGTTCTTTGGAGCAGCAAGAGAAATCCGCAGCATAAAAGTACCAGCGCATACGATGCACTGGGGATGAAAACGGGGTAATTTGGGAGACAAAAAGCGGAAAATTTAAAAATTGTGGGAAATCAGAACACGTCCTGAAAATTTATCTGGCAAAAAATAACCGAAAAATCGTTGAAAAAATAGAAAAAATTGTGAAAAAAATCCCGGTTTTCGAGGATTAAAAATTTGTTTTGTGTATTTTTACAAAAAAGAAAGATATTGAAAGAAAAATATCGGTCGAATTGATAAACTATAACCATCGAAAGATACATTCACACGTACAAATGAAAAACAACATGACGAACCAAAAAAGAAGCAGAAAAATAAGGAGGAATACAAATGGGTATTAAAATTTGCGGCGCACCGTGCTGCTGGGGTGTCGATGATATCACAAATCCGAATCTTCCAACCTATCAGCGTGTCCTGCGTGAAGCACATGAAGCAGGCTATCGTGCCATTGAGCTTGGACCGAACGGCTGGATTCCGACCGATGATATCGAAGGTGTAACTGCTGAACTGAATAAGAACAACCTTTCCATTGTTGCGGGTACAATCTTTGATGATATGTATAGCGATGAGAACTATGAAAAGCTGCTGAAGCAGGTTGACGGTATCTGTTCCCTGATTACCAAGCTTCCGCCGCTGCCGCGCGAGGATGGCCAGCGTTGGCCTACTCCGTACCTGACGGTTATGGATTTCTACAGCTCTGATGAGCGAGACTATGGAGCAGGTCATTCTGATCGCTCTCCGCGTCTGGACGATGCTGGCTGGGCCAAGCTGATTTCCCATTTTAAGGGACTGTGTGAGAAGGCAAACAGCTATGGCGTACGTCCGGTACTGCATCCGCACTGCGGCGGCTATATCGAATTTGCTGATGAGATTGACCGTCTGGCAGAAGAGATCCCGAATGAAATGGCTGGCTTTGTACTGGATACCGGTCATCTGGCATATGCAGGCATGGATCCGGTTGAATGGCTGAGAAAGTACAAGGATCGTCTGGATTATGTACATTTCAAGGACATCGACAAGAAGGTTTATGACGAGGTTATGGGCGAGCATATCCGCTTCTTTGAAGGCTGTGCAAAGGGTTCCATGTGCCCGATCGGTAAGGGCATGCTGGACTATCGTGCAATTGCAGATGTTCTGGCTGAGATTGGCTACAACGGCTACATCACCATTGAGCAGGAATGCGATCCGCGCAATGTAGAGAACAGCCTTGCTAATGTAAAGGCAAGCGTAGAATACCTCAAGGGTATTGGATACGATATCTAATTGTATTTTATATTAAAATATTAGTAATACATATTTATGGTAAAGGAGAATATTATTATGAAGCAAGTAAGAATTGGCCTTTGCGGCTCCAACTGGATGGGTAGCTTTCATTCGATCGGTCTGACCAATGTACGTCAGGCATATCATGATGTTGAGCCGGTATTTGAGATCGTAGCAGACACAAATGAGAAGGCTGCAAAGCTGGCTGCAGAGCGCTTTGGCTATAAGAAGGTTACCACTGACTGGCATGATGTTGTCAACGATCCGAACGTTGATCTGGTTATCATTGCAACACCGAACTTTACCCATGCTGACATTGCAATCGAAGCAGCTAAGGCAGGCAAGCATATTCTGTGCGAGAAGCCGATGGCAAATACACTGGAAGAAGGCCAGAAGATGGTTGACGCTGTTAAGGAAGCAGGCGTTAAGACCCTGGTTGACTTCATTTACACCAAATGCCCGGCAAACATCCTGGCAAAGGAACTGATGGAATCGGGCAAGCTGGGCGATTTCGTTACATTCCGCGGCGAGTTCGATTGCTCTTACTGCGCAGATCCGACCACTCCGGCAACCTGGAGACAGTTAGCAGCAACCGCTGGCACCGGCGCACTGGGCGATCTGACCGCACATATTGTCAGCCTGTCTGACATGATCGTTGGCAAGAAGATCGTAGAAGTTTTTGCTTCCTGGGATACTCCGTATAACAAGCGCCCGGATGCTCGTGATAACACCAAGACCCTGGATATCGATACCGATGACCAGATTTATGTTATCGTTAAGTATGAGGATGGACGCATTGGCTCTATGTCCTCCAGCCGTATTTCTGTAGCTCGTCCGGTTAGCCTTGCATATGAAATTCAGGGCAGCAAGGGCAGCGTTAAATTTGAAATGACCCGTATCAACGAGCTGCTGTATTACTCCAATGATTGTGATCCGAAGGAACGCGGCTACAAGGTAATCAAGGGCAACACCCGCAACGGCGATTACGCAAACTTCTGCGGCACCGACGAGCAGGGCATTGCTTACAATGAAATTATGTCCGTTCAGGCGCATGATATCCTGACTGCAATCACCGAAGACCGCGATGTTAGCATTGACATGGCATATGGTCACGAGGTAGATAAGATTCTGGAAGCAATGGCTACTTCTGCTAAGGAAGGCAGATGGGTTAAGGTTTCCGAAATGGACGCATAATTTTGACTTTCTTCCATTATTCCATAATATAAATTTTATCTCTACTGAAACGGCAAGCCCGTCTGCATTTTGCAGGCGGGCTTTGCATATATCCCAATATACTATATTTATTTGCTTTTTTTCTTCGGTTTTCTTTTAACGGCTGGTTTGATCTCTTTTTCAGCAACAATATAGTTTTGACGGAATTTTTTCGGTGATATGCCGACATTCTTTGTAAATTGCATATTGAAATAACTCTGTGTATCATAACCGACCATGCCTGCGATTTGTGTAACAGGATAGTCCGTTGTAATCAGCAATGTCTGTGCTTCGCCAATGCGGCGGCGCAGAAGATACTGGATGGGGGAATAGCCGCTCATATCCTTGAAGACATGAGAAAGATAGCATGGACTGGCATGCAGGTCAGTTGCCATGGATTGCAGTGTGATTGGTTCTGTATAATGCTGGTCGATGTATTTTTTCACACGGCTGCCCAGGATATTGGGTTCGTCAACTTCCGGCATTTCCGGTGCAATACCAGGGGTTGGCGCATTTACAATGCAAAGCACCCTGTCCAGGAGTGCATGCATCAGGCTGTTGCAAAATCGTTCCGCATAGGGCTCACCTTCAGACAGGTTGCGGAACATCATTTCAAACAGCTGACGGAGTTCTTCAAAATGATGACCGGTTGGGAAGAGGTAGCCTGCATCGTCGGGAATCAGGGCATTGGGGCGCAGATCCAGCATATTCAGGTCACCGACGGCGATTGTGAAAAAGCCGAGCTCGGAATCCGGTGTAGAGTTTTCGTCGTGTACAACATTGGAATTATAAACGAGCAGATCGCCTGCTTTGACAGCATATTTTTTATCGTGAATCAAGTATTCACTTGCACCGCTGTAAATCAATACCAGCTCCACCAGATCGTCATGGGAGTGCATAATACGCGGATGGCGGTTGCTGACATCCGGGCTGATTTTGCAGACATACAGGAGCTGTGGATCATTTTTTTTTGAAAACAATGGCAGGAATGCTTTTTTTACAAAACATTGCGCATTGAGCGGCTGTTGCTGTCCCATAAATATTCACCTCATTTTAATTTTCGATATTCTTATTATATCGCCAAAAAAACAGAAAAACAATGTAAAAAATTTTGTTATGTTGCACGGATTTGCGGCTCTGCATTCGGTGGGAAAAAAGGCCTGTGAAAGGGCGGTTTTACAACAAATCGCAGGATATTGAATAAAATTCAAATTTTTTATTTCAGGGGGTATAGGCATTTAAAAGCAAGAATTAAAAAATTTGCAGGTAAAAACCGAAAAATATGTGCCAAATAACAGCAAGGACTTGAAAAAACAGATGGGAGATCGTCATAAAAACGAAAAAACAAGAAATTAGAAGACGGAATTTGGTGAAAATGATATACTTTAACCATCAAAAACAAAGACACCGCAGGGCGGTGAGGAGAAAATAACAGGTTTTTCAGAGGAGGAAGCACATTATGAGCAAAACAAAAATGACAGTTGGTCAGGCAGTTGTTAAGTTCCTGAATCAGCAGTACATCGAAATGGATGGCAAAGTAGAGCCGTTCGTAGATGGCATCTTTACCATCTTTGGTCACGGCATCGTAGTTGGCTTGGGCCAGGCCCTGGACGAAGATCCGGGTCATCTGAGAGTTTATCAGGGCCGTAACGAGCAGGGTATGGCACACGCTGCTATTTCTTACGCAAAGCAGAATAACCGCCGCAAGATCATTGCTTGTTCGTCTTCGATCGGACCGGGTGCCTGCAACATGGTAACTGCTGCTCTGACTGCAACCGTTAACAACATTCCGCTGCTGCTGTTCCCGGCAGACTCTTTTGCAACCCGTCAGCCGGACCCGGTTCTGCAGCAGCTGGAAAGCCCGAGCGATCTGAGTGTTACCGCTTCTGATTGCTTCAAGCCGGTTTCCAAGTACTGGGATCGTGTTAGCCGTCCGGAGCAGCTGATGCCGGCACTGGTTAACGCAATGCGTGTTCTGACCGACACTGCTAACTGTGGTACTGTTACCATCAGCCTGCCGCAGGATGTACAGGGCGAGTCCTTCGAGTATCCGGATTACTTCTTCCAGAAGAGAGTACATCACATTTCCCGCCGCTGTGCTGATGATTACGAAATCAAGCAGGCAGTTGAAATGATCAAGGCTTCCAAGAAGCCGCTCCTGATCTCCGGCGGCGGCGTTCGTTACTCCGAAGCAGGCGAGACCGTTATGGAATTCGCTAAGGAATTCAACATTCCGGTTTCTCAGACTCAGGCAGGTCACTCCGCTCTGCCGGACAGCTTCGAGCTCTCCGTTGGCGGCGTAGGCGTAACCGGTGGTCTGGCAGCAAACGCACTGTGCAAGGATGCTGACCTGGTAATCGGCGTAGGCACACGTTTCAATGACTTCGTAACTGGTTCCAAGTGGGTACTGTTCCGCAATCCGGACATCAAGATTCTGGCAATCAACACTTCCGAGTTCCATGCTGAGAAGCTGGATGCAACCCGCTGCGTAGGCGATGCAAAGGTAACACTGGAAGCTATCATGGAAGAGCTGAAGGCTGAGCAGTATCAGTCCGGCTACACCACCGAGATTCAGGAAATCCGTGAGGTTTGGGAGAAGGAGCGCCTGAGCGTTCTGGGCGTACAGTATCATGGCGAAGGCTTCGGCGAAGGCAAGTTCGTTCCGTGTGTACCGTCCTGGACCGAAAAGATCATGAACGACTTCGTTAACGATATCGGCGGTACCATCACTGAGTCCAATGCAGTTGGTATCCTGCGTGAAGAGATTGATGACGATGCAATTGTTGTTGCAGCAGCAGGTTCCCTGCCGGCAGACCTGGAGCGTCTGTGGGTAACTGATGCGAAGGATTCCTACAACATGGAATACGGCGCATCCTGCATGGGTTACGAAATTGCTGGCGCATTCGGCGCTAAGCTGGCTGAGCCGGAGAAGGAAGTTTACGCACTGGTAGGCGACGGCTCCTTCATGATGCTGAACTCTGAGATCCCGACCGCTATTCAGGAAAATGCAAAGATTACAGTCGTTGTATTCGACAACACTGCATTCGGCTGCATCAACAACCTGCAGATGGGCAACGGCGTTGGCTCCCTGGCAACCGAAATGCGTTACCGCAATGAGGAAACCGGCAAGCTGGACGGCAAGTACTGCTACACTGACTTCGGCAAGGTTGGCGAAGGCTACGGCATGAAGGCATTCTATGCAAAGACTCCGGACGAATTCCGCAAGGCTGTTCAGGAGGCAAAGAAGGAAACTGGTTCCTGCATCATCGATGCTAAGGTTCTGCCGAAGACCATGGCTGAAGGCTATGAGTCCTGGTGGCACATTGGTGTAGCTTCTACTTCCAAGTCTGAGGCTGTTCAGGAAGGCCGTAAGCGCATCGATGCACATCTGGCAGAAGCTAGAATGTATTAATAAATACGCTCACACATCTCCTGAGAAACTCTCCAAGAATTTCTCTCTCCTGTTCCTGAAGGGGGATTCTCCTTCCCCCTTCAGGACTATACTTAGAGTTAGTTGAGAATGTATTGAGCTTGTTATTGCAAACATCTCCAACATCCTCTGCATTGTGATACATTCTCTAAATGCACTTACACTTTTCTCACATCTCCACACTGCGGTTTTGCCGCAGTGTGGAAAATCCCAAATGCAGAGCTACAAACTCAATACTTGATTATATTCTTCTATATATTTAACACCTATACCTATCCGGCAAAGCCGCCCCAGAAATAGAGCGGGCGGCTTTGCTGTACCTGAAACATTCAAAAGGAGCAAGCGATTATGAAATACACTGCAAATGGTCCGTTTGAGAAGGGCTACAACAAGATGGTTTCCGCAGTAGAGAATCCGGAAATGATGGGAATGGAGTTCGGCGTTGTTAAGATGACTGCTGGCGACGTTATGAACTTTGATTATGCACAGGAAGTTGTTTATGATCTGATGAGCGGTGCTGTTACCTTCGCATGGGACGGCAAGACCGAAGCTGTTGAGCGCAAGGATTGCTTCCATGAAGGCGCAATTGTGCTGCATGTTCCGCAGAATACCGCAGTTACCATCACCTGCACCAAGGATGCAGAAATCGCAATGGCACGCACCGAGAACAAGCGCAGCTTTGAAGCAAAGCTGATGCGTCCGGAAGATTGCCTGTGTGCAAACGAGGAGCGTGGCGCTGGCCAGATGAACGAAGCATCCACCCGTATGGTTCGTACCTTCTTTGACCGTTCCAACTGCCCTGAGACCAACTTCTTCATCGGTGAAGTTGTACACTTCCCGGGCAAGTGGTCTTCTTACCCACCGCATCAGCATGTTGAGCCGGAACTGTACTACTACAAGTTCCTGCCGGAAAACGGCTATGGCCTGGCTGAGTATGGCGATGACGCTTACAAGGTAAAGAACAATGACCTGACTGGTATGCCGGAAAATGTAACCCATTCTCAGGCAGCAGCACCGGGTTACGCAGAGTATTATCTGTGGTGCATCCGTCTGCAGGACGACAAGAACATCATTACCACCACCGTACCGGAATATGAGTGGGTAACTGCACCGGGCGCAAAGTATTTCCCGGATATCTGATTGGAGGGTGCACAACAATGAAAGCATTTCAGTTAATTCCCGCTGTTGCGGAGTATGCAGATTTTGGTACCTATGCAAAGGAAGCAAATCTGGGCGCAAATGATCTGATTCTGACCAACGAATACATTTACAGCCCGGTCATTGAAAAACTGGAGCTGGGCTGCCAGACACTGTTCCAGGAAAAGTACGGTGTAGGTGAGCCGACCGATGTTATGGTTGATGCTATCCTTGACGAGCTGCGCGACAAGAAGTATGACCGCATTATTGCAGTTGGCGGCGGCACGATCATCGATATCGCAAAGGTTATTGCTGTTGCAAATGCAGAGGATAAGGTAGATGACCTGTATGACCGCATGGCTGATCTGTCCAAGGTACATCCGCTGGTTATCGTTCCGACTACCTGCGGCACCGGCAGTGAAGTAACCAACATTTCTATCATCAACCGTACCACCAAGGGTATCAAGCAGGGCATCGTATCTCCGGCAATGTTTGCTACAGAAGCAGCACTGATCCCGGGTATGCTGGCAAGCCTGCCGTATGGCGTATTTGCAACATCTTCTATTGATGCAATGATTCATGCAGTTGAGTCTTTCCTCAGCCCGAACGCTTGTGCAATCAGCGAGCTGTTCTCTGAGCGTGCTCTGGATCTGATCCTGAACGGCTGGAAGGCAGCAGTTGCCAGCGGCGATAAGAATGGCTGGAAGAAGAATGCACCGGAGTTCCTGCGTGCTTCCAACTTTGCAGGTATCGCATTTGGCCATGCAGGCTGTGCAGCAGTTCATGCACTGAGCTATCCGCTCGGCGGCGTACATCACATCCCGCACGGTCAGGCAAACCAGCTGATGTTTGCTGACGTTATGCGCAAGTATCAGGCAAAGAAGCCGATCGGCAAGCTGAATCAGCTGGAAGAAATCCTAGCAAAGCATCTGGACACTGAGCCGGTATTTGCTCTGGAAGCCCTGTACAAGCTGATGGACGATGTCCTCAAGAAGGATCCGCTGCGTGAGCACGGCGTTACTGTTGACGAGCTGCCAGTATTTGCAAAGAATGTACTGGAAACCCAGCAGCGTTTGCTGAACAACAACTATGTTGAACTGACAGAAGAAGATATTCTGGATATTTACAAAAAAGCATTTTAAGAAATAGATAAGGGGAGGATGGACATGCTGCTTGTATTCGCGGAGAGAAAATAACCATTGTTGTTATTTTTCATCCGTATGCAGCATGGACATGCCTCTCCTATCCCTGTGGATTTTTACCATAAGAAGGTTTTCCGGAGTTTATTAAGGCATATCTGAAACATTCACCCATTCCGTTTTCAGATATACCATGTTTCAGCATAACTGAAGAAAGAAGGATATATAATAATGGGATGGCAGGAATATTATAAAGAGCATACCATGGCGCCGGAAGAGGCTGTTTCTCTTATTAAAAACGGTGACCGTGTTGTATTGGGTCATGCAGTAGGTGAGCCAATTATTTTCCAGCGTACGATGGCAAAGATGGCAGAGCAGTTCCATGGCGTTGAGGTAGC
>JAJPXP010000019.1 GCA_021205365.1 Clostridia bacterium | reverse complement strand
CCCGTATTTTTATAAAAAAACATCAACGATTTTTGTCATGTATTACAAAAATTATGTTTTCAATTCAGTTATAATTGCTAATTTTTCTGTTCGGTGCTACAATATTAAAACAGAACGTTATTGAGATCCATCATACTATTTCAAAGGAAGGTATACCTAAAATGAGTGTTACACTGACCCCAATGGGTCCTGCAACCCTTTCCCAGGATGAAGTCAAGCGTGTCAAAGCGCTGGGCTGCCTGCACTGCAAGGGAACTGACCTGTTCAACTGCCGTGTTATCACCAAGAACGGCAAAATCACTGCTGACAAAATGCAGCGCATTGTTGATGCCGCAAACAAATTTGGTAACGGCGAGGTCTGTATGACGACCCGCCTGACCATGGAAATCCAGCAGGTTCCGTTTCACAAGATTGATGACATGCGTGCATTTCTCGCAGAAGCCGGCCTGGAAACCGGCGGCACCGGCAAGAAGGTACGTCCGGTTGTCTCCTGCAAGGGCACTACCTGTCAGTACGGTCTGCTGGATTCGTATGCGCTTTCTGAGGAAATCCATGAGCGCTTCTTCAAGGGCTACAGCGCTGTCACCCTGCCGCACAAGTTCAAGATTGCTGTCGGCGGATGTCCAAACAACTGTGTCAAGCCGAATCTGAATGACGTCGGCATTATCGGCCAGCGCGTACCGGATTTTGATCCATACAAATGCCATGGCTGCAGGCGGTGCCTGTGTGAAAAGGCATGTCCCATCCATGTGCCGAAGATTGTCGATGGCAAGATGTATGCTGATCCGGAGCTGTGTAACCACTGCGGACGCTGTGTCGGCAAATGTCCGTTCCATGCACGCGATAACTCGACTTATGGTTTCCGCGTTTATATCGGCGGACGCTGGGGCAAGCAGATTGCACAGGGCAAGCCGCTGGAGAAAATCTTTACCTCCCAGGACGAGGTTTTGGATATCGTAGAAAAATGCATCCTGCTGTTCCGCGACCAGGGAATCGCCGGGGAACGCTTCTCCGACACCATCAACCGTATCGGCTTTGAGAATGTGCAGGCTCAGCTGCTGAGCAATGACCTGCTTGACCGCAAGGCTGAAATTATTGCAGACTGACTTACAGGAAGAAAGCCCAGACAACCGTCTGGGCTTTTTACTTTTTCAGTTCATTAAACCGTATTCCAGCTTTGCCGTGAGGATGCGTGCCGCACTCTCGTCGATCCGGTCTTGCGTAATCGTCCCGTTTGCCACAGCCTCTGAGATTGCTGAATAAGCATCGCTGATGCTCGGCGGGCACAACAGCATATCTGCGCCTGCCTGTACTGCCTGCACAGCAGCATCTCCATTGGAATAGGCACCAGTAATGGCTGCATCCGTCAGCTTATCGGTAATAATGATGCCATCATAGCCCATTTCTTTCCGAAGCAGATCCGTGATGACCTTGGACGACAAGGCACATGGCACCGTATCAAATGCCGGTGCAGTCATATTGGAAACCACAACAAAGGCAGCATCCGCCTCAATACCTGCTTCAAAAACCGTCAGGTCACTGCTCTGAAATTCTTCCAGCGAACGTTCTGTCGTCACGGTTCCATTTTCTGTGCTGGAAGCCGTGCTGCCCGCCCCTGGAAAATGCGAAATAGCAGACATCACACCATTTTCCTGCATGCCGCTGATTTCATTGCTCACCATATTGGACACCACTGCCGGGTCACTGCCAAATGTACGGTTCTCGAGTTCTGTATTGCTTTCATTGGACAGTACATCTGCTACCGGTGCAAAATCCACATTGAACCCCACACCACTGATTGCAGCTGCAAGGGTTTGCCCGACACTGCGGGCTTCTTCACTATTGTTTGCTTCCCCATATGCAGACATAGCGTTCACTGCGGCTGTGCCCAGAACAGCAGCTGCCGGTGCATAGCTGCCGCCTTCTTCCCCGATTCCGGTAAACACGGGAATGCCAGCTCCGGCTTCTCTTGCATACTGTTGTGTATTCTCCAGCATAACGCTGGTCTGATCCTTGCCCTGCAGGTTCTGCCTGGTATACAGGACGCCACCCACCGGCGCGGCTGTTATAGACGCTTTCGTAGCATTACCGGCACGGACAACACTGTTTCTGGAATCCGTCAGAACCTCTGGTGTGACAAACATCATCTGGTAAATCTTCTGTTCCAGTGTCATATCTGCCACTATCTCCTGTGCACGCTTTTGCGTTGCCGTCAGCTCTTTCGGCTCCTCCTGCGGCACTTCTTCTTCCCCGCTTCCGGTATCTAATTCCTGCTTTGCCTGTGAAGCATTGACCAGAAATGCAGCGCCCGCTGGCGCACGATCCGGATGAAATTGAATATATCCAATCGCTGCGGCACACATAATAATGCACGCCGCAACCGGTATCAGCAACAAATACCGCTTTTTCATGTTATTTCCTCCCACAGAGTTGTTGTTCTTCCAGTATACCGCATGAATCGACAAATTTCTACCTGTTTTCTGAAAATCCTGCTGGCTTTACACATATGCTCTTCCATGCTATACTATAGGCGAAAAAATCCCGCCGGATTCCGGCGGATGATAGGTGAGGAAAATGTATCATTCCAATATCAAACTCATTGCTCTGGATCTGGACGGCACGCTGCTGGGCTCTGACAGCCTGGTTCACGAATCCGAACGCCAAGCACTGCAGCAGGCACGTCAAAATGGTGTATCGATTGTCCTGTGTACCGGACGCTCTGTACACGATTCCCTGCCGCATGCGCAGGCCGCAGGCGGCGTCGACTGGATTATCACAGAAAACGGCGCACGCATTACATCTTCCGATGGCGAAACGATTTACCGCCATCCTCTGTCTGTCCAGCACCTCAAACTTCTGCTGGAGCTGTGCGAAGTACATCACGTCGAACCGAGCTTCTATGGCGAAAGCTGCGTATGGTATGGCGAACAGTGCCGCGCATTTTTCGATGAAATTTACCGCACTACCGGCCGCATGCCGCCCATCGATATGGGCAATTACCGCTATATTGAGACGCGGGAACAGTGGCATATGCTTGCAGAAAAAACAGTATACAAATCCATTGTCTATGGCGATATCGCCGATCTGGATTCCTGGATGCAGGACATGCAGGAAACTGGTGCGTTTGAATCCGAACCCTCTATCTTCTGCGGACTCAAAAACATCGAAATCAACGCGAAGGGTACAAACAAGGGCACTGCCCTGCTGTATCTGGCAGAGCATCTCGGACTGACCCGCAAACAGGTCATGGCATGCGGAGACAGTGACAACGACCGGAAAATGCTGCAGGCAGCCGGTCTGGGGGTCGCAATGCGCAATGCTCCGGCGCATATCCAGAACATTGCCAATGTCGTAACCGATACCAACGAACTGCATGGTGTAGCAAAAGCAATTCAAAATTATGTATTATAACAGCAAAAAATCCCGCTTCCTGCGGGATTTTTTCATTCTCAAATTCCTGTTCTTTACTTGTTTAAAATCTCATGCCGGATATAGGCAAAGGTTTCTTCCTCCCCTTTTTCCGCCAGCATGGTCAGCATTTTTTCCAGCAGCGCCCGGGTTTCCGGATGCAGGATATAATGGCTCCTGGATTTTTCATAATATTCCAATGGGGATGCACTGGTGTACTTTTCCTTCTGATATGTTTTACATGCTGCAACACGGTCACAAAACATCTCCACAACATACTTCACCGGCATTTTCATACCGGCGAGCGGGCTGTCCTCATCCAGGGAATAGTCAATCCAGTATTCCAGATGGTGCTTATTGCGTCCCTTATGATGCAGCCATGCAGTGCTATAGCCCTTTTCCAGCCGTTCTGCTGTGTTCGGGCTGCGGAAGCCCTGAAAATATCTGGCGCCTGTTATAAATTCAACCGGATGATACTTGGACAGGTCATGCATCAGCCCCTGCCGGTACAGCCCGACTTTAAAGCAATGCTGGCATACCAGCATACGGTGATGATTGACGGTATTCAGATGGCGCAGCCATTTCGGTTGATTTTCCGGCTTTGACAGCGCCGGAATATGAAGTTCAATCGATTTCATTTATCGGTTCCCCTTCTGTTATGCCTGTTTTTCTGCCAGCGCATGGCATTGGTTTTTCATTTCTTCATCATCTACCAGCGCCAGTGTCAGCGGCAGCCGCAGCTCACCCAGACAGATAGCATCCGAAATCGGATGGGTCTGTGCCCCTTCTTTTCCAAAAGAGCATTGACAAAGCGTCCAGTGCGTGCCCCGCAGCCCGAATTGGCGTGCTACGGAACGCGCTGTCTGTTCCAGCGTTGCCTGCGGTGCCTGCAGCATCATTTCTTCAATATATTCGGTTTTCAGCACCGGTGCATTGTCATCCAGCCAGATCAGCACCGCCCTGCCGCGCAGTTCTTCTTCATACATAGCGTTCCATTCCTCCTGTTTCTCAGAAAATCAGATTGAGCAGTCCAATGACAAAGCCAACCAGTGCGCCGAGGTTGATGACAGCGCCCAGTTCCTTTTTCATCACAGACATCACAAGCTCTTCCAGCTCTTCCGGCTGCATGGACATAACTTTATTTTCAGCTACTTTACCCAGCTGCAGCATTTGCAGCATACCGGCTGCTTTCTGTGCCGCAAGGGATTCATATAGCTTCATGACAACATCCGTCAGCCTGATATTGGCATCGTCCAGAAGCTGGTCGACATCGCCAAGGCTCTTTTGTTCCGCTTCACTCCATAATTGGGATACCTGCGGCGCAAGAAGTGCATCAATATTCCCCTCCAGATACCGGTCCACACCGTCACGGACTGGCCCTGCAAAGCTGTTGAGCATATCCCCGCTGAGCATCATGCCAATCAGGGAACCGGACACCTTCTCGCGCACAGCTTCCAGTACCTTTTGGGAAATGATTTCCCCCAATCCCATATCCAGCACACGTTCTGCGACGGCTTCCCTAATCTTTTCCTGTATAACAGCCCGTCCAGCATCATATCCTGTTTCATCCGTAAAGCCAAGGCAGAACTGCTTCAGCTGCACATCCGCCTTTTCCTGCAGCATACCGTCAATACCGCTTCGCAGCTGGTCCTGCACGGTATCTGACAGCAGCATACTTTGCAGATCCTCTTCGGTCAGCAGGGTATTGCCAACCACATTGCCAATGGCGTGCGCAAGGCGTTTCTGTCCTTTGGGAATAATGCCCGGTGTAAACGGAAGCTGTTTTCCAAACAGATAAACCGGATGCAGCGGACGGAACAGCATCTTTACGGCAATATAGTTGGTAAAATAACCGATGATAGCACCGATAACCGGACCAGAAAGAATTTTTATTATTTCCAAACCGTTCAACCCTTTCATGATATTTGCCCGTATTTTATTTCTCTTTATCACACTCTATACCGCTGCCGCAAAAAAGTCAATAGATGATATTTTACTTCTGTTCCTGCCCGCAGCACCACGTATCCTGCGGCCATATCCCGCCAGCGGGTGCTTTACTACTTCTTTTTGATCCCGTTTCAAAAAAAATTTACAAGTAGAATTTCCGAAAACGCCGTGAATTGGCAATCATGACCCTTTCTATCTGCCGCATAACATGATATAATGTTGCAGTGAACAAAGGGGTCTTTGCCCCGACGCTGCTGCATTCAGCGACATCATTCCGGCAGAAATATCTTGTGCCGGCGGGAAACAAGCGCCAGAGCTGCCATGCAGGGTAGCTGACGAGGTGGAAGTGATCGAAAATTCGGCGGATGCTTCCCGTCCGTGGCATACGGACGCAGGTATTTCCATAAACCATACAGGTGACTGGATGAACAGAGGGAAATACAATATGCTCAAAATCTATATACCTCGGAGGTAAACTATCATGTGTGGAATCGTAGGCTATGCCGGATATGAGCCGGCTGCTCCCTTCCTGCTGGAAGGTCTTCAGAAGTTGGAATACCGCGGTTATGACTCTGCTGGCATTGCAGTCTTCTCTGACAAGGTTCGTACGATGAAATCGCAGGGCCGTCTGGCTACACTGCGCGAAAAGGTGGACGCAGCAGGCGGCATCCCCGGCTCACTGGGCATCGGGCATACCCGCTGGGCAACCCATGGTGCACCAAATGACATCAATTCCCATCCGCATTCCAGTATGAGCGGACGTATTACCGTCGTTCATAATGGTATCATCGAAAACTATATCCCGCTGAAGGAAGAGCTGGTATCGCAGGGTGTTGTTTTCCGTTCGGAAACCGACACCGAAGTTGTGGCACAGCTGTTTGACAAACTGTATGACGGCGATCTGGTTGGCACGCTGATTCAGGTTCTGGGTAAAATCCGCGGTTCGTATGCACTGGGCATCCTGTGCACCGATTATCCGGACACCCTGCTGGCAGTCCGGAAGGACAGCCCGATGATTATCGGCCTGGGCGAGCATGAAAACTATATTGCATCGGATATCCCGGCGGTTCTGGATCATACCCGCAATTATTATCTGCTGAATGACAATGAAATTGCCATCATCAAGGCAGATTCCGTCGAACTGCTGGATATGGACCGCAATCCGATCTCCCGCGATGTGTACGTGGTAGATTACGATATTTCCGCTGCTGAAAAGGGCGGCTATGATTACTTCATGATGAAGGAAATCAAGGAACAGCCCAATGCACTGCGGACCTGCATCGGTTCCCGTATCGACGGCGATGACATCCGTCTGGATAAAATCCGCCTGACGGAGGAACAGATCAAGAACATTGGCCGTATTCATATTGTTGCCTGCGGCTCTGCATGGCATGCAGGTATTGTGGGCAAATATGTGATTGAAGAGCTGACCCGTATCCCGGTTGAAGTCGATCTGGCTTCCGAATTCCGTTACCGCCGTCCGATCCTCCGCCCCAATGACCTGTGCATCACAATCAGCCAGTCGGGTGAAACCGCTGACACGCTGGCTGCCCTGCGCGAAGCAAAGGCAAACGATGTACACGTTCTGTCCATTGTCAATGCAGTTGGCAGTTCGATTGCCCGTGAGAGCGATGATGTGCTGTACACCATGGCAGGCCCGGAAATCGCAGTGGCAACCACCAAGGGCTACAGCACACAGTTAGCTGTCCTGTATCTGATTGCCCTCAAGTTTGGCAAGATCCGTCAGACCATTTCTTCGAAAACCGAAGCGAAGCTGCGCAAGGCACTCGAAGCACTGCCGGAGCAGATCGAAAACATGTTCGCAGACGAGGAAGCACTCAAGGTGCTGGCTAAGCAGCATGCAGACAAGGAGCATGTCTTTGTCATTGGCCGCGGCATTGACTATGGCGCATCGCTGGAAAGCTCCCTCAAGCTGAAGGAGATCTCTTATGTGCATTCCGAAGCATATGCAGCCGGCGAACTGAAGCATGGCACCATTTCCCTGATCGAAGAGGGTACGCTGGTTGTTGCCGTTGCAACACAGGATCAGCTGTATGAAAAGCTGGTGAGCAACGTCAAGGAAGTCAAGGCACGTGGCGCTTACGTTGTCGCTATCGTCAAGGAAGGCTGCACCGATGTGGAAGGTATCGCAGATCAGGTATTCTATATTCCGGATACAGATGATATCTTCACCTCCACGCTGACTGTCATTCCGATGCAGCTGTTCGCATACTATGTTGCAATTGAACGCGGCTGTGATGTTGATAAGCCGAGAAATCTGGCAAAATCCGTAACAGTTGAATAACCGGACGCCTTTGCGTCCATAACAAAGCCCTCGGGAGACGCTGCTCCCGGGGGCTTTTCGTTATATACAATGGTTCAACGGTCCGGCAGCCTCCTGCCTTGTCCTTTCTCCTGCCATTACAGCAGGCTCATTTGCCCCTTATCCTCATCCTTCAGCAGTGCGCCAATCGACGGAATCGAATGAGAAATATACCGTTTGGGCTGTACAAAGGACATTTCCATGGTATAGCATGCATGGGTAATGGTATGTGTGCCGCGCAGCACCATCACCTGTACGCCAACGGTTGTGCGGGTCGATTTTACCGGAATAATCGACGTATTAATGGTCAAGGCACGTCCATTTGTTGCAAACATCGTGATATCACTGTCCTGCACAATATGGAAAAATGCCTTTGCCGGAGAACGGTCCGAATAAGCTCCGGTCAGGCGGCGGCGGTTGGTCTTGGTCGCAAAGCTTGACATTTCAAAGCGTGCTGCCTTGCCGTTTTCAAAGAGGATGACCATGCTTCCGGTATAATCCCCCGGCAGCAGCATAAAGACAACATGTTCGTCTTCGTCCATTGCCAGCTTTGCGGGCAGATATTCACCCAGCGTACTTGCCTTGGTGTCATCAAAGTCATAAATATGTGCTTTATATGCCTGCTGCTTATCTGTCAGGAACATAATTTCCTGTTTATTCGTGGAATTTAAGGTCTGCAGCAGCCCGTCTCCTTCCTTGAACTTCTGGTCGGAGCCGCCGCGCAGTGACTGGGCTGTGATCTTCTTGAAATAACCCTCACGAGATAAAAACAGATGTACCGTATAGTCTTCGATGTGGTCTTCTTCATCAAACTGTTCCAGCTTATCTGCTTCCAGAATTTCCGATCTTCTCGGAGACGGATATTTTTTGATGATATTTTCCAGCTCACGGATAATCAGTCTGCGCACCTTGGCATCGCTTTTCAAAATGCCTTCCAGACGGGCAATCTCTTTTTCCAGCCCATCTGTTTCCTCAATGCGCTTGAGGATATATTCCTTATTGATATGGCGCAGCTTGATTTCCGCAATATATTCCGCCTGCGGCTGATCGATGCCAAAGCCTTCCATCAGGTTTGGTACAACCTCTGCATCCTTTTCGGTATGGCGGATGATATGAATTGCCTTATCAATATCCAGCAGGATTGTTTTCAGGCCAAGCAGCAGATGCAGCTTTTCCTTTTTCTTTGCCAGATCATAGCGGATGGTACGGCGTTTGCATTCCGTGCGCCATTTTACCCATTCCTCCAGAATACCACGGATACCCAGCACCCGCGGCATGCCACCGATGAGCACATTGAAGTTGCACGAACAGCTGTCCATCAGCGGTGTCATCTGCATCAGACGGTCCATCAGCTTATCCGGGTCTGTTCCACGCTTCAAATCAATGGCAATTTTCAGACCGGACAGATCACTTTCATCGCGGATATCAGAAATTTCACGGATTTTGCCGCCCTTTACCAGATCTGCAATTTTATCAATAATCGCTTCAATTGTGGTCGTATATGGAATCTGGTATACCTCAATCAGGTTTTCCTTCTTCACATACTGCCATTTGGACCGGATTTTAAAGGAACCGCGTCCGGTATCATAAATCTTCTGCATCTGTGCACGATCCAGAATGATTTCACCGCCGGTCGGGAAATCCGGCGCCGGTAACGTCGCCATCAAATCACAGCTGTTGTCTTCAATATAGGCAATCGTTGTCCGGCAGACCTCCTCCAGATTAAATCCACAGAAGTTGCTTGCCATACCGACTGCGATACCTGTATTGGCAGATACCAGAATATTGGGGAAGGTCGTCGGCAATAACGTCGGCTCCTTCAGCTCACCGTCATAGTTATCGACAAAATCGACTGCATCATTGTCAATCTCACGGAATAATTCCGCACAGATTTTATCCAGCTTGGCTTCGGTATAACGCGATGCAGCATATGCCATATCACGGGAATATACCTTGCCAAAGTTACCCTTGGAATCGACAAATGGTGTCAGCAGCGCTTCATTGCCTCTCGTCAGGCGGACCATTGTCTCATAAATGGCGCCATCGCCATGCGGATTCAATTTCATGGTCTGTCCGACAATATTGGCGGATTTGGTGCGGGCCTGACCCATCAGGCCCATTTTATACATGGTGTACAGCAGCTTTCGATGGGAAGGCTTAAAGCCATCCAGCTCCGGAATGGCACGTGATACAATGACACTCATTGCATACGGCATATAATTCTCCCGCAGCGTTTCAGTAATGCGCTGGGAAGACGGCTCCAGTGGATGGTATTCCTTCTTTGGCTCCTGTTTTTTCTTTTTCTTTGGCATGTAGGAAATCTACCTTTCCTTTCATTATTTATATAGCCTATGTTAATGCCCTCAAAGAGGGAATCTTTTCTTTTCGCCAGCGTTCGGTCGCGTTTGACCGAACGCCCTATCCTGCGCGGAGCGCACGGAGGGTTTTCTCTTGCTTACTTCTCTTTCCCTAGAAAGCTCTCACGCTTTTATTTTGCCAGCGTTTGGTCGCATTTGACCGAACGCCCTGCCCTGCGCGGGAGCGCACGCAGGGTTTTCTCTTGCTTACTTCTCTTTTCCCTAAAAAGAGAAGTAAGAGTCAGGAGATATCGGCAAACTCCAGATACTGCCAGCCATTTTCCGCGATATATTCCTTACGACCGGACAGGTTTTCGCCCAGCAGCAGGTCAAACATCTCTCCGGTAGCAGCCACATCCTCCGGCATAACGCGGATCAACCTGCGGGTTTCCGGATTCATCGTGGTTTCCCACATCATGTCCGCTTCATTTTCACCGAGACCTTTGGAACGCTGGATGGTATATTTCTTACCCTCCAGCTGCTTGAGAATCACAGCCTTTTCACTCTCATCAAAGGCAAAATAGGATTTGCCCTTGCATTCAATTTCATATAACGGTGATTCTGCAATATAAACATAACCTTCATCGATCAGCGTAGGCGTCAGACGATACAGCATCGTCAGAATCAGGGTCCGAATCTGGAATCCATCTACATCGGCATCGGTACAGATAATGATTTTATTCCAGCGCAGATTTTCCAGAGAGAACGTGGAAAGCTCTTTATTGGACTTTGCCTGTACTTCTACACCACAGCCCAAAACCTTCAACAGATCGGTAATGACATCACTTTTGAAAATTTTATCATAATCTGCTTTCAAACAATTCAGAATTTTGCCGCGGATCGGCATAATTGCCTGAAATTCTGAGTCACGTCCCTGCTTACAGGAGCCCAGCGCGGAGTCACCCTCCACGATATATAATTCACGGCGTGTGACATCCTTTGTACGGCAGTCAACAAACTTCTGCACACGGTTGGCCAAATCCAGATTGCCGGACAGCTTCTTTTTGATATTCAAACGCGCCTTTTCCGCCTGTTCACGGGAACGCTTGTTAATCAGAATCTGATCTGCAATTTTATCTGCTTCCGCTTTATTCTCTATGAAGTAAATTTCCAGACCGGAACGCAGGAACTCTGTCATCGCTTCCTGAATGAATTTATTGGTAATCGCCTTCTTTGTCTGGTTTTCATAGGACGTATAGGTGGAAAAGCAATTGGTAACCAGAATCAGGCTGTCAGAGACATCCTGGAACGAAATCCGGCTTTCATTTTTATTATATTTATTATTCTGCTTCAAATACGCATCAATCGCAGAAATAAACGCAGACCGTACCGCCTTATCGGGCGAGCCGCCATATTCCAGCCAGGAAGAGTTATGATAATATTCCAGGCGGGAAATACTGGAGGAAAAACAAAAAGCGCAATTCAGCAGCACCTTATATTCCGGCTTATCCGAACGGTCTCTGCCGCTGCGTTCACTGCTGAGTGACTGGATGGACGTCAGATTTTTCTCTTCTGCAATTTCAGCTACATAATCGGTAATACCGTTTTCATAACAAAACTGAGTTTCCACCATGCCTTCCGGCGTTTCATTACGGAAAATAAACTTCAAATGCGGATTGACAACCGCCTGGCGCTTCAGCGTATCCAGATAATAATATTCCGGTACTGCAATATCTGTAAATACCTCCAAATCCGGTTTCCAACGGATGATCGTACCGGTATCCTTATTCCCATACTTTTTCTTTTTAAAGCCGGATTTGGTTCCGGTCTTATTTTCACCCTTTTCAAAATGCAGGGTGTATTCCGTGCCATCACGGCGTACGGTAACATCCATATATTCAGAGGAATACTGTGTTGCACACGTACCAAGGCCATTCAGGCCCAGGGAGAACTCATAATTTTCCCCGTCCATGGTTTTATATTTGCCGCCGGCATATAATTCACAGAAGACCAGCTCCCAGTTATACCTCTTTTCATTGGCGTTATAATCTACCGGAATGCCGCGGCCATGGTCTTCTACTTCAATAGAATGATCTGCAAAACGGGTGATAACAATTTCATTGCCGAAACCTTCACGCGCTTCATCTATTGAATTAGAAAGGATTTCAAATACTGCATGCTGACAGCCATCCAACCCATCCGAACCGAAAATAACACCCGGACGTTTGCGGACACGGTCAGCACCCTTGAGTGCGGATATGCTCTCATTGCCGTATTGATTCGCTTTTTTCATCTAAAATTACTCCAAATCATACATTTCAATCATGTGAAAGACTTTTTGCCTGAATACTCGGTATTATAGCGCAAATCCTTTCGAACGTCAAATATAAGAATACGGCGTTTCCTTTTATTTCCAACCGTCTTCAGCAGCCGCACGCCGTATTTCCACACATAAAAAGACCTGCCAGCATAAGACAGGTCTTTGTTTCGTTTTCTATGTAATCAGAATGCAAAATAGTCGTTTTTGTACTCATCAAAAATCTTCTTGAAGCCCTTGACATTGCCGGCAATATCGCCGCCAAATACAGCAGAGCCTGCTACGATGACATTTGCACCAGCTGCTACGATATCCGGTGTATTGGCCAGCTTTGCACCGCCGTCAATTTCCAGCTCACACTTGTAGCCGTTTTCATCAATTGCCTTGCGAATCTGACGAATCTTGTCGGTACATGCGTCAATATAACCCTGACCACCAAAGCCCGGTTCTACTGTCATGATCAGAACCATGTCCAGTTCCGGCAGCAGCGGCAGCAGAACATCTGCAGGTGTACCCGGCTTTACCGATACACAGGCACGTACTCCGGCAGCCTTGATCTTGCGAACCTGCTCCAGGGTATCGCCATTGGATTCATAATGAACGGTGATAATATCGGAACCAGCCTTGATAAAATCATCCAGATACTGGTCCGGATTCGCAATCATCAGATGTACATCAAGCACCGCATCGGTAGCCTTGCGCAAAGCCTTGACAACCGGTGCACCAATGGTCAGGTTCGGTACAAAGTGACCATCCATGCAGTCAACATGAACATATTCTGCGCCTGCATCTACTGCAACTGCAATATCACGCTGCAGGTTTGCAAAGTCAGCAGACAGAATCGACGGAGATAACTTAATCATAATACTCTTTCCTTTCCTGATTGGGAGCGAACATGGACGCCCCGCACGTCATATGCTGGAACAGGCGGAAATCAGCGCTGTATCAACCCCGCGGGACAGCGCCCCTGCCGGCTGGCTTACGCCTTTCGCATACGGGAGCCGCTCCCATTTCCACTTTGGAGGCGGTTCCCCATCTGCACGCCGTTCCATTCGTATCTACATTATACCTCAAACTGCGGAAAGTTCCAATTGTTTCAGAACAAGTTTTGAAGAAGTTTTGGTAAGAATAGCTGTAAGGCACATCATTAGGATAGATACTATGGTTCAAACGATTTTCATTTAGACCCGTCATCTGGCATTGTGGAACGGATGATTTCTGTACTGTGCAAGTTTTGGTTCTATGATTATCATGCTGATTGCTCTGTATTTTCAGAACCAAAAGAAATGACCGCCTAGCTTTCCACACACAGCAGTCATTTCTTTGATTAGCCTGTGAGGGACGCACCGTCTATCGGGTGTGCCTCTCTTTTTCTATGTGCAGCATCGCATGAAACAGCAATTCCTGTCAAGCATCTGCCTCAAAGATGCTTTTCTATGTTCAAGACACACGCAAAAGCGCACCACGGTTTCCCATGGTGCGCTTTGCTTCTATTCAGCTATCAATCTTACTTAAAATACTTCACACCGTTCTCAAACAGCGGCTGGTACTTCTCGCCAAAGATGTTCTGGCCAACATACTTGGTATAACGTTCGGTATGGCCCATCTTGCCGAGGACACGTCCATCTGGAGAGGTAATGCCTTCGATTGCGCACATGGAGCCATTCGGGTTGAATGCAATATCCATGGACGGATTGCCATCGAAGTCAACATACTGGAATGCTACCTGACCATTTGCAACCAGACGGTCAATCTCAGCCTGCGGAGCTACAAATCGGCCTTCACCATGGGAAATTGCAATGGAATGCACATCACCTACCCCACAGGAGGACAGCCATGGAGATTTCACAGACGCTACACGGGTCTGTACATAACGGGACTGATGACGTCCAATCAGGTTATAGGTCAGCGTCGGGCAGGTATCATCCAAATCACGGATTTCACCATATGGTACCAGGCCCAGCTTAATCAGCGCCTGGAAACCATTGCAGATACCCAGCATCAGGCCGTCACGATTGTTCAGCAGATCGTGTACCGCGTCCTTGATTGCCGGAGCACGCAGGAACGATGCAATGAACTTACCGGAACCATCCGGCTCGTCACCGCCGGAGAATCCGCCCGGAATAATCATCATCTGGGAACCGCGGATCGCAGCTTCCAGTTCTTCTGCAGACTGCATCAGCGCATCCTGAGACAGGTTGCGGACAACGACAATCTTCGCTTCGCCGCCAGCGGTCTCAACTGCTTTTGCGGTATCATATTCGCAGTTGTTGCCCGGGAATACCGGAATAACAGCAACCGGGCGTGCCGTCTTCACTGCCGGCGCCTTGGTGCTGCGCTCTGTGCAGGCCGGCTTCACCATCTTATCATCCGATGCTTCCGCACGGGTCGGGAATACGCTTTCCAGCGTGCCCTCAAGTGCACCCTTCAGCTCGTCCAGTGCGATGATTTCGCCATATGCTTCAATTTCCGGCTTCGCAGTTGTCACACCAACCAGCCACAGCGGCATGTTCTCCAGCTCCTCGGTAGCTTCGATCAGAATACCACCGTAGTTCTTCAGGAACAGTGCTTCCGGCTGGAAGTCCGGTGCAAAGGTAAAGCCAATATCATTGCCGACAGACATCTTGACAATGCCTTCTGCAATGCCACCAGATGCCAGTGCCCACGATGCTGCAACCTTGCCTCCATCAATCAGCTCCTGAATGGTGTCCCAAGTGGAACGGATGGTGTCATAATCCGGAGAACCATCCATGTTATAAGCAGCATCAAAGAAATAAACCGGATGACCTGCCGCCTTAAATTCCGGAGAAACCAGATGGTCGGCTTCCTGCGGAGCGATCGCAAAGGATACCAGCGTCGGCGGTACATGCATATCATCATAGGTGCCGGACATGGAGTCCTTGCCGCCGATTGCCGCGCGTCCCAGCTTTTCCTGTGCATCATACGCACCCAGCAGGGCTGCAAACGGTGTGCCAAACTTCTCCGGGTCACGGTTCAGATGTTCAAAATATTCCTGGAAGGTCAGGTAAGCGGTGCGGTAATCACAGCCCGCTGCTACCAGACGTGCCATGGATTCAATGACAGCGCAGGATGCACCGAGGAATGGATTCTGTTCCATAAAATACGGGTCAAAGCCGAAGCCCATAACCGATGCAGTAGAGCACTGCCCGGCAGTCGGCAGCGTTGCCGCCATGACCTGTGTCGGGGTCAGCTGGTTCTTGCCGCCATATGGCATGAAGACAGAGCTTGCGCCGATGGAACCGTCAAAGCGCTCGGTCAGGCCGCGTTCCAGACAGATATTGAGCTGGGAAGACAGGTTCAGCAGCTTTTCCTTCAGGGTTTCGCCCTCAGCCGGAGCTTCAATGCTCGGATTCGGCAGCGAAGCTACATGTGCCTTGGTATGCTTGGAAGCGCCGTTGGTATTCAGGAAGTCACGGGATACATCGACGATGGTCTTGCCATTCCAGGTCATACGCAGACGATTGGTATCGGTTACAGTCGCGACAACCGTAGCCTCGATATTTTCCTCGTTTGCCATGCGGATGAAGGTTTCCACATTTTCCTTGGCAACAACAACTGCCATACGCTCCTGCGATTCAGAAATCGCCAGTTCTGTGCCATCCAGGCCATCATACTTCTTCGGCACAGCATTCAGATCAATATCCAAGCCATCTGCCAGCTCGCCGATGGCAACAGATACACCGCCCGCACCAAAGTCATTGCAGCGGCGGATCATACGGGTAACTTCCGGATTGCGGAACAGGCGCTGGATCTTGCGCTCCTCAACCGGATTGCCCTTCTGTACTTCTGCGCCACAGGTTTCCAGAGATTCGGTGGTATGGCTCTTGGAGGAGCCGGTTGCACCGCCACAGCCGTCACGGCCGGTACGGCCGCCCAGCAGGATGACAATATCACCCGGATCTGGCACTTCACGGATCACATTTTCAACCGGAGCTGCGCCGACAACAGCGCCAATCTCCATGCGCTTTGCGACATAGCCCGGATGATAGATTTCATGTACCAGGCCGGTAGCCAGACCAATCTGGTTGCCATAAGAAGAATAACCGCCTGCTGCGGTGGTACACAGCTTGCGCTGCGGTAGCTTGTGCTCCAGTGTTTCATTCAGCGGAACCGTCGGGTCACCCGCGCCAGTCACACGCATTGCCTGATATACATAGCTTCTGCCGGACAGCGGGTCACGGATTGCACCGCCAAGGCAGGTAGCTGCACCACCGAACGGTTCAATTTCCGTCGGATGGTTATGGGTTTCATTTTTAAACATCAGCAGCCACGGCTCTTTCTTGCCGTCAACGGTTGCATCGATGCGGATGGAGCAGGCATTGATTTCCTCACTCTCATCGATATTCGGCAGATTGCCGCGCTTCTTGAGCACCTTTGCACCGGCAGTGCCAATATCCATCAGGGTAATCGGACGCTTTGCAGCCTTTTCCTCGCCATATACTTCGATACGGCCTGCCAGATAGCGCTCATATGCTGCCTTTACCATCGGATCTTCGATATTGCTGCTGTCAATCTCCGTCAGGAAGGTGGTATGACGGCAATGGTCAGACCAATAGGTATCGATCATACGGACCTCTGTAATGGTCGGATCCCGCTTTTCCTCTCCTGCAAAATAGGTCTGCAGGAACTGCAGGTCATCCAGCTCCATTGCCAAGCCCAGACGGGTACGCATCTCTTCCAGTGCTGCAGCATCCATAGAGATAAAGCCTTCTACGGTGTCAACCTCAGTTGGGATTGCATAATTTGCAGCCAGTGTTTCCGGCTTCTCCTTGGAAGCTTCCCTGGAATCCACCGGGTTAATCAGATAACCGCGGATCTTGTCCAGATCTGCGTCCGTCAGCTTGCCGCCAAGCACATAGATGTGTGCCGCTGCTACCTTCGGACGTTCTCCCTGTGTCATCAGCTGAATGCATTGTGCGCAGGAATCAGAACGCTGGTCATACTGACCCGGCAGCGGTTCTACTGCCAGAATGCGATAATCGCCTTCCGGCATGGGATACTGCTCGTCGTAGCAATCGTCTACCATCGGTTCAGAGAACACGATGTTCTTTGCCTTCGCATAGGTTTCCGCATCAATGCCTTCCACATCGTACCGGCACAGCTCTCGTACATAGGTGAGTGCTGGAATTTCCAGCAGTTCACGCATGCTGCTGCACAGTGACTGGGATGCACTGTCGAATCCACTGCGTTTTTCAGTATAGCATCTTAATACTGCCATGTTGCACCTCGAAAAAACATAGTATCGTCAATTTTTGTGTACAGATAAAAATATATACTGTTATCATACCGTTTTTTCAGCTGTTTTTCAACGCCATTGTACAAAACTACAATTATTTTGTTAGTTTCAACCAAATTTCGGCAATCAAAGTGTCATTTCCTGCACGCAGCATTTGTATAGGAACAACAGCCGCCTTTTCCTTCGGCTTTGCTGCTCGCGTGAAAAAGGCGCATCCGTCCTGCGACGAATGCGCCTTGTATGTTTTACGGGATTGTGTAACTATATCCATACCCGCTGTACGGGTTGGTGTAGCTATTGCTGTTGTTAGAAGAAGAGTCTGAGCTGGAGTCTGCAGTCTCGCCGGACAGGTCTGCTTCATCAATCAATGTAATGGTAATATCCTGCGTAGCTCCGTTACGGTAAACCGTCAGCGTAATGGTATCGCCAGCGGACAGATCGCTCTTGACATCATTGATATCCGACATGCCTGTGATTTCCTCGCCGTTGACGCCAGTGATGATGTCTCCCGCCTGGATGCCCTTTGTATAAGCATCGGAGGCTGTATCCACGCTGGATACATAAACGCCCTGCGGCAAATTGAAATAGCTTGCGCGGGATTCATCCAGATCATAGCCGCTGATGCCGATTGCCGGGCGCCCGGTTACATGCCCATTGGCAATGAGTTCATCCACAATTTCCTTCGTGGTGCTCATTGGAATTGCAAATCCCATACCTTCGATGGATGCACTATCCATAGAAGAAGCACTCAGCTTGGAAGAGGTGATGCCAATGACCTGGCCTGCAGAGTTAATCAATGCGCCACCGGAATTGCCCGGATTGATGGCGGTATCCGTCTGAATCAAAGACATCACGCGGTCATTGATGGTGACATTGCGATTGATTGCAGAAATAAAACCGCCGGTAAAGCTGTTCTGGTATTCAATGCCGCCCGGGGAGCCAATCGCAAACGCACGGTCACCGACCTTTACATCATCAGAATCGCCAAATTCAGCAGCCGTCAATCCGGTTGCATCAATCTTTAGTACAGCGAGGTCTGTCTGTTCATCGGTGCCCACGAGCGTTGCCTGATAGGTGGTTGCGTCATCCAAAACGACTGTAAAGATATCGCCGCCGGATACGACATGGTTGTTGGTGATGATATAGCCGTCCTCACTCATGATGACGCCGGAACCAGAGGATTCACTGCCCGCCTGGATTTCATCTACAACAATTGCCACAACAGACGGGGAAACCTTTTCATATACCTCAGAATAGCTTCCCAGATCCTGCGCTGTACTGCTGATGTTGACCTTTGTAGAATCTGACGAAACCCCGCTTCCGGTATCCGTGCTGCTGGAAGAGGAAGTGGAAGTCCCCATTGTCGGGAGCTTCACATTGCCGCCTGCCAGCAAGCCTCCGCCAAACGCAATGGCTGCCACAACGACAATTGCAATAATTGGTTTCCATGGGAAATTGGAATTCTTTTTCGGCTTTCCAGGCTTTTTCCCGCCTCCGCTCCACTGCTGGTAGGAAGAACCGTTATTTCCATTCGGAGGCGGTGTACTGCCGCCGCCCCCATAGCTGCCGGAGCTGTTCGATTGTGTACGATAGGAACTGCTGTCCTGCGCATCGCTGCTGTAGGTATTGCTATACGTGCCGCTGCTCTGCGTCTGTCCATATGTCCTGCCTGTATTGGTATATCCACTTCCCGGCTGCTCATCCGCGCCGCGTACCGGCGTCTGGAACGGCGTAGTGTGCTGGGACTCATCATTTTCTGTGTTTCGATTCAATTCGTCCATAAGAGTATCCTCCTTTGTTCTATCCTGATTCTACAACAAGAATATGATTATTCGTTGTCACCAATGTTAAGTTTTTGTGAACCTGACCTTTTTTGCATAACTTCTGTCATTGTCTGCGTTTTCAGCACATTTTTTGTGTTTTTTATGTGACTCCATCGCAAAAATACCGGCGCAATCGTTTTCACTGCACCGATATTCTGTCATTCTGCCTTCTTATTCCTTTCGTGTCCGTCCGGCTTTGGTGCCAGCGGCATGGTAAAGGCAAACTCGGTGCCTTCACTGGAGGAACGCACAGAAATGTCACCGCCATGCAAATTGACAATGGATTTGACAATATACAGCCCCAGCCCGGCACCGGTACGGTCGCTGCTACGGCTGCGGTCCACCTTATAGAACCGGTCAAAGACATGCGGCAGATCTTCCGGCGGAATCTGTGATCCGGTATTATGAACCAGGAACAAACTCATCGTCCCTTCCTGTTCCGCGCGAATCGTCAATGTGCCGCCGTCATTGACAAATTTTACAGCATTATCTACAAGATTATAAATAACCCGGTAAATATGGTCGCTGTCGCCGTTGACAATCAGATTGTCCGCCAGCTCCACATCCATTTCCAGCTTTTTATCATTGATCTGCTTTTCAAAGCTGATGAGCACCCGCGCTGCCATTTCCGCTAAATCAAATGGCGCCGGTGTGATAATCAGTTCACCCGCCTGAATCTTTGCCGCGTCCAGCATACGGATAACCAGACGGGACAAGCGCCCAACTTCTTCGGAAATAATTTTCAAATACTGATTATGCTTTTCCGGTGGAATCGTGCCATCCAGCATGCCATCCACAAAACCGCGGATCGAGGTCATCGGGGTTTTCAGTTCATGGGATACATTGGCAACAAAACCGCGGCTCAGTTCCTCCTGCTGCTGCAGGGAGGTTGCCATATTATTGAAGCTCACCGCTAGTTCATCAATTTCAACACAATTATTGTTTTCGGACACACGGGTGTCAAATTCACCGCGCCCGAATTTTTTTGCAGCGGAAACCAGGCCTTTCAAAGGCCGTGTCAGCATATCCGACAGGAACCAGCTGATAATCAACGTCAGAATCAATGTGATACAAACAATGAATAAATAGCTGCGCATGATGGTATTCATCAGTCCGGTAGTGGACGCCGATGGTGTTGCCGCAATGACCAGCGCCGCAACACTGCCATCTTCCTTGGTACATCGGCTGCCGGCAATAAAATAATTTTCGGAAAACAGTCCGCTGATATTGCCTGTGCCGAAATACGAACCGGTCTCGCGGATTGTATTCACGAGTGCATCACTGACAGCCCCTGGCATTTCCGCTTCCAGCTCCGGATTTTCCTGCGGCATAGACAGCACATTGACATTGCCTTCCTCATCCGTCAGCAGGATAATACAGCCGCTGACAGCCGACTGCTGATCCAGATACGTCTGCAAAAATGTACTGTAGTCTGAACTCTCCATCAAAACGAGATTATTCTCCACAATGGTGTCAATATAATCCACTGTTGTGCCCAGCTGCTCCTGTTTTTCCTGCACGGAATACCGGCTGACCTGTGCCATAAATACACCGCCGGCAAAGGTAAAGCTGATTAGAATCAGCATGGCAAATGCCATATAGTTTTTGACAAATATATTTTTCATCAGTCTCTGGTTTCAAATTTATAGCCTACGCCCCAGACGGTCTTCAGCTCCCACTTGTCGCTGACACCTTCCAGCTTTTCACGCAGACGCTTGACATGCACATCAACCGTACGGGTATCACCAAAATAATCAAAGCCCCAGACATCATCCAGCAGCTGCGCACGGGTAAATACCTGGTTCGGGCTGGACGCAAGGAAATATAGCAGTTCAATTTCCTTCGGCGGGGCATCCACCCGCTTGCCATCCACAATCAGGTCATATGCCTGCTTATCTACCGTCAGCTTGTCAAAGGAAATTTTTCCGCTGTCCTCCGGCGCGAACCGGCGGAATACCGCACGGACACGTGCAACAACCTCACGCATTTCCAACGGCTTTACAATATAGTCATCCGCGCCCATTTCCAGTCCATTGACCTTGTCAAAGGTTTCGCCCTTTGCCGTAAGAATAATAATCGGCACCTTGCTTTCCTCACGGATGATTTTACAGACCTGCCAGCCATCCATAATCGGCATCATAACATCCAGCAGAATCATGTCCGGATTGATTTTACGCCACTGTGCAACGCCTTCTTCCCCGTTAGCTGCTTCGGTAATTTCATATCCCTCGCGCTCAAGGTACAAACGCAGAAGCTCACGGATATTGCCGTCATCTTCTACAATCAGAATCTTCTTGCTCATAATTCGTTTTCCCTCCTGATTTTTCGGGAGTCTTTCACTCTCTGGTATTTCATATTATCCTTATTATACGGCATTTCTTCGCGCAATTCATTACTTTTCTGTAAACGTAGAACATTTTATGCATAAATTTTACAGGAATTTGCTGTTCTCCCGCATCATGCGGCTGCCGCTTCCCCCTTCCAGCCGCTTCTTATAAACCCCAAAGCAGTTTCCGGGCATAAAAAAATTCCAGCTGTATTCAGCCGGAATTTTTTTAGAAAAGCAATGCTTACCATTCATTTTGATAATTATAGCTTTCGTCATATTCATTATAATAGCCGTTACCATTGGAGGAATCGTCCTCGTCTGACTCATCTTCATACGAATCGTCGTTATAATTATATGCATCATAATCATTCTCATCCTCGTAGTCGGACGAATCGTCTTCCGCGCTTTCCTCACCGTTCATGACAGCAATCGCCTGTGCGGTATTATCTACTGCACGCAGTACGGCATCTCCGTCATACTCCATCCACTCCTGGATGCTGTCCAGCACCGGGAGGACAACCGCCTCTGCTGCAATCTGCCGGATTTCATCCACAGCCTGTGCCGCTTCATCCGCACTGTCTGCCGGAACCAAAATACGGCTTGCCGCTGTCAGCAGCTCTGCAACATCACCAGCAGGAATGCCATCCTCTGTCGCGCTGTCGGACAGATCGGTCAATGCAGAAATAGAATCCGCTGTCAGGCTGACTGGAACTTCATCACCAACAGCTTTCTGAATATCACGCAGGGCATCCTGAAGAATCTCTGCCTGTTCCGACGGATAATCTGCAAAATCGATACGATCCAGATGTCCTCTCATCGGGAATGTAAATTCATCCAGCAGAATTTCATCACAACCGGTCTCCACTGCACTCTCTGCAATGTCGCTGATATAATCCACCGCATCGCGGTTGGTAATATCGAGCCAGCGTGTATTGTCATAATCCAGCCACGTACCGCCGCCTTCAAACTGCATGGCAAGGTCCGCATTCTGCGCTGTCGCCTGCTGGTCATGCATGCAGTAAATCCGCCCGATGACATATACGCCTGCATCATGCAGCGTTCCAATGGCGGTTTCCAGCGCATCTGCATCATTTTCCGTGATATATTCCACATTCTCGACTGCATTGGTATCGACAGAAATATTCAGATAACCGCTGCTGTCCTTGATATTGACAATCACGGTGTCCAGCGTACCGTCGTTTGCCAGCTGTATCAGCTGCTGCGTGGTATCCGCATCTGCAATGGAAGCCGCGGAAAGCATAGCGGCACGGGTCGTGACCGTTTCCTCCGCCGGCTGCGCGTCCGGCTCTTTGGATTCCTGGGGTTCCTCTGTGCTTCCCGTATCCTCCAGCCGATCTCCCTCTTCCATGGCGAGGACGCCATAGCGGTCAACCACATGCGCACCGTCTTCATCAAACGAAAGGCACTGAAAAACCAGAACGACGCCCACGAAGACAACCGCTATAGCCACAACCAAGACTGCGGCCACCATGCGGCGGATGCGGGAATGATTGTGTTTGCGATTGTTGTTCATGGGCGTCTCCTCATCGTTTCAAAAATTGTGAAAAAAGCTCTCTAGTCTGAGAATTACTTTTCTGCAGCAGCAGCTTTTTCCTCTGCAGCCTTCTTGGCAGCAGCGGCCTTTTCAGCGGCAGCCTTCTTAGCAGCAGCCTGCTTTGCCTTGAACTCCTGCAGTTCCTTTACCTTTTCCGGGGTGTTCCACGGCTCAATGATGTGGCGCGGGCAAGCCTTTGCGCACATCTGGCACTTCTTGCACTTATCGTAGTCGATAACCGGAATGCCGCCTTCCATATGGATGGCATCAAACTTACAGGTCTTTTCACACAGACCGCAGCCGATACAGCCGGCGGAACATGCATCCATAACTTCCTTTCCCTTCGCCTTGGAAGAGCAGTCGATACGGATCGGGTTCTTTTCCGGTACAAGGCTGATGATATGCTTCGGGCATGCAGATACGCACTTGGAGCAAGCCGCACACTTTTCAGCATCAACCTTCGCTACACCGTTCACAACATGGATTGCATCGAACGGGCAAGCCTTTTCGCAGGTGCCCAGGCCCAGGCAGGCAAAGGCACACTCTTTATAGCCATTTGCAACACGTACAGCGCCGAGGCAGTCCTCGATGCCTTCATAATTTGCGCGGTTCTTTGCGGTATTGCAGTCACCGGAACAATGTACATGTGCAACCATCTTCTCACTCTCGGTAACCTCTACACCGAGAACTGCTGCAATCTTGGCAGCAGAAGCAGCGCCGCCGACCGGGCAGCCATTTACTGGTGCCTTGCCTTCAACGATTGCAGTAGCCAGGCCATTACAGCCCGGATAGCCGCAGCCGCCGCAGTTTGCGCCCGGCAGGCACTCCTGCACTGCCGGAATACGCTCGTCAACCTCGACCGCAAAGATCTTGGATGCGAATGCAAGGATCAGGCCGAACAGCAAGCCCATAACGCCCAGAACCAGCACTGCAAAAACAATAGTCATCATTTGTTATTCACTCCTATTCTTTGACAGTCGGGATTACCAGATCTTCATACCGCTGAAGCCCAGGAATGCCATTGCCATCAGGGAAGCGGAAATCAGTGCAAGCGGAACGCCCTCAAAGCTCTTCGGGCACTCAGCGGATGCATCCAGACGCTCACGGATGGAAGCAAACAGTACGATCGCCAAGGTGAAGCCCAGGCCACCGGTGATACCGTATACAATGGACTCAATGAAATTGTAGCCATTCTGAATGTTCTGCAGAGATACACCCAGAACCGCACAGTTGGTGGTAATCAGCGGAAGGAATACGCCAAGCGCCTGATACAGAGACGGCAGGGACTTCATCATGAACATTTCAACGAACTGTACCAGCGTTGCAATGACAAGGATGAATGCTACCGTCTGCATGAAGCCCAGTCCCAACGGAATCAGAACAAAGGTGTTAATCAGCCAGGTAACAGCGGACGCAAGGCCCATAACGAAGGTTACAGCCATGCCCATGCCGACTGCAGTGTCGATCTTCTTGGATACGCCGAAGAACGGGCAGCAGCCAAGGAACTGGGACATGATGAAGTTGTTAATCAGGATTGCGCCGAGAGAAATCGATAAAATAGATGTCAGCATTGTTGATTACTCTCCTTTCTTCAGCAGCTTCTGCATAACAGCGATGATGCAGCCAAGGGTCAGGAAAGCGCCTGCCGGCAGGATCATGATGGTAGCCGGCTGAGTAAATACGGTGATTGCACCGCCGCCGATGGTACCAGCGCCCAGCAGTTCACGGATAATAGACATGCAAACCAGGGCGAAGGTGAAGCCAAGGCCCATGCAGATGCCGTCAACCGCAGACTTGCCAACAGAATTCTTGGAAGCAAACGCCTCGGCACGTCCGAGGATAATGCAGTTTACTACGATCAGCGGGATAAACGTACCCAGGGAAGCCGACAAAGACGGAATAAATGCCTGCAGCAGCAGGTCAACCATGGTTACGAAGCCCGCAATGACGGTGATGTATGCTGCGATACGAACCTTATTCGGGATAATCTTACGCAGCAGCGAAATTACAATGTTAGAACAAATCAGTACGGCAGTCGCGGAAAGACCCATGCCGATACCGTTAACGATAGAGGTTGTGGTTGCCAGTGTCGGGCAAAGACCAATCAATTGGACCAGTACCGGGTTATTGGTAACCAGACCCTCTTTCAGATTTTTTCCAAAACTCATGATATGGCCTCCTTAACCCTGTTGAGCTGCGAACAATGCAGCTGCTACAACGCCTTCCGATACTGCACGGGAGGTAATGGTAGCACCGGTCAGTGCTTCAATGGAGCCGCCATCGGTTTCAACAGCAACTTCCGTGCCAACCAGACCGGTATACTGTGCCTGGAAATCTGCTTCCGTGGAGCGTGCGCCCAGACCCGGTGTCTCAGCGGATGCGGAGATGACGGAAATACCGGTAACATTGCCATCTACATCGATACCAACCATGGTATCGACTACGCCGCCGAAGCCGGTCGGGCCAACTTCTACACAGTAGCCAGCGTCAGCGCCGTCCTTGGTCATCTTGTAAGCGGACAAAATTTCAACAGAGGTAGCGTTCTTGGTCTCTGTGGTTACAGTAGTGCCTTCCGCAATGTCGATCATTTCCGCTTCTGCGCCCGGCATAACCAGCTCCAGAGAATCTAATATCTTCTGTTGGTTGATCTCCGCGATCTTATCTACCGTAACTGCGTTTACAGCGCCGAGGGCCAGTGCAACAACCAAAGTGATTGCACAAAGGATGCCGCCGAGCTGTACAAATTCATTTTTCTGCTTGCCAGCCATGGATTAGCCCTCCTTCTTCTGCTTTGCCGGTGCGCCGAACTTGGTCGGGCGGGTGTACTTATCAATCAGCCATACTGTTGTGTTCATCAGCAGGATCGAGTAGCAGACACCTTCCGGATAACCGCCGAAGAAACGGATCATCACGGTCAGCAGGCCGCAGCCGATGCCGAAGACAATCTGGCCCTTCTTGGAAACCGGTGTGGTGCTGTAGTCGGTAGCCATAAAGATGGCACCCAGCATCAGGCCGCCGCCCAGTACGTTGTACAGCATGGACTGTACATGACCGAGATCACCCGACGGGAACAGGAAGGTCAGCACAGCAACCGTCAGGATGTATGCTGCCGGAATATGGATGGTGATAACCTTACGGAGCAGCAGATAAACGCCACCGATCAGCAGGGCCACTGCGGAAACCTCGCCCATGGAGCCGCCGCACTGTCCGAGGAACATGCTCATGATGCTCGGCAGGTCGCCCTCTGCGGTGCCCTTGAGGATTGCCATCGGAGTAGCCTGAGAGATCGCATCCAGTGTCTCCTGAGAGTTGGAGATAAGGCCGATCTTGCTGTGTGCAGCAGCCCAGGTGGTCATCGCTACCGGCCAGGATGCCAGCAGGAATGCACGGCCAGCCAGCGCCGGGTTCATGAAGTTCTTGCCAAGGCCGCCAAACAGGCACTTAGCGAAAATAATTGCAATGCCGTCGCCGATAATCAGCATCCAGTACGGAAGTGTTACCGGGCAAACAAATGCCAGCAGCGCGCCGGTAACAGCGGCTGATAGATCTGTAATTGTATTTTCCTTGCCTACGATTTTGTCGTAGATTGCTTCAAATACCATGCAGGCAATGATGGAAATCGCAGTCATCAAAACCACACGGGGTCCGAATACATATGTCGATACAAACAGGGACGGGACCAGCGCGATCAGCACGTCCGCCATAATCGATTTGGTATCCTCTTTGCTCTTAATATGAGGGGAGGATGTAATTACTACTTTGCTAAAATCATACATACCGTTGCACCCTCCTTACTTCTGCGCGGCGGCAGCTTCTGCCCTGCGCTTGTCCTGAACGCGCATCTTTGCAACGCGGAACTGCTGTACCAGCGGGATGCGTGCCGGACATACATATGCACAGGAACCGCACTCAATGCAGTCCAGTACGTCGTATTCCTCACAGCCTTCCAGGTCGTTTCTGGATGCGTACATGTTCATGTAAACCGGAGTCAGGTGCATCGGGCAAACGCCTACGCAGCGTCCGCAGCGGATACAGGTCGGGTTCTTGACGCGCTTGTCCTCGTCTCCGCAGAAAGCAAGGAATGCGTTGGTGCCCTTGAGAACCGGTACATCAGTGGTAAACTGCGGAACGCCCATCATCGGGCCGCCAGCCAGCAGCTTGTTCGGCGCTGCCTTGAAGCCGCCGCAGGCATCGATCAGTTCAGTAACCGGGGTGCCGGTACGTGCTTCGAGGTTCTTCGGCTCATTGATTGCAGAGCCGGAAATGGTAACAACGCGGCGGATAACCGGCATACCCTGTGCGAAGCAGCGGTATACGGCACCTGCGGTGTCAACATTGAACACTGCACAGCCTGCGTCAGCCGGCAGCTTACCGGACGGAACCTCACGGCCGGTAACAGCATTGATGAGCTGCTTTTCTGCACCCTGCGGGTAGCGGCACTCCAGCGGTGCCAGCTTGATGACTGGGTCATTGTTGAGCAGCTGTTCGATTTTTGCAAATGTATTCTGCTTATTCAGCTCGATGCCGATATAAGCCTGCTTGACGGCCATGATCTTTACCAGATAACGAACGCCCTCCACGATCTCTTCCGGACGCTCCAGAAGCAGACGGTGGTCAGATGTAATGTACGGCTCGCACTCTGCGCCGTTGATCAGGATGGTATCGCATTTGCCGATACCGGACTTGATCTTAACATGCGTCGGGAAGGTTGCGCCGCCGTGTCCTACGATGCCCGCATCCCAGATTGCCTGGATGCGCTCCTCGTTGGTCATTGCCTCAAAATCCTTCGGCTTGACTGACTCATGCACTCTGTCCTCATGGTCATTTTCAATCACAATAGACAGAACCTTAGAACCATTCTGATGCAGCACCGGCGCAACATCAATAACCTTGCCGGATACCGATGCATGAACCGGAGCGCTGACGAAACCGCCAGCCTCTGCGATCATCTGACCCATATCAACGATGTCACCCTTTTTCACCAGCGGCTTTGCCGGTGCGCCAATGTGCATCGAAACAGGAAGGATGACCTTGTCAGGTGCCTTCAGGACTTCGATCGGCTTTGTGTTTGTTGCGGATTTGAATCCCGGATCATTTTTTGTTCCAGGATGGATACCGCCACGAAACGTGTACGCCATTATGGATTCACCTCTCTGTTCATTTTGTGCGGCCTGTCACCGCACCGCAGACAAATTTATCTGCGGGACAGCCGTCCCCCCGCAAATCAGGCACGGCCATCTCGCGTAGATTCCTTCTCCTTCCAAAGGGCGGAATACTATACTTTAGATTATACCGACATTCCTACCAGAAACGCAAGGAATTTTGCAAAAAAAATAACAGAAATCAACAAATATTTTCTATAATTTCTTGTAAGCACTGTGTCATTTTGGTTAACTCTCGGTTTTTTTCGTTTTTCTCCGTTTTTTTCCTGAAAAAAACAGGGGAATAAGCCGGCATTTTCAGGGTAAACTGTAAATACATGCTGGCCCGACTTCCGGTTTTCCGGTATAAACAGCGAGAGGGAAAAAAGATCCTTTTTCCCTCTCTGCCGGCTTTCTTACTATTTCAGTTTTTCATAAACGCCTCTGCCTCCAGTGCATCAGACAGCTCAATGTCCGCCGCACTGATACCGGATGCCAGAAAAGCCCGGTACCCCGATCCGCTTTCCATAGCATCCACCTCTGCAGTATGCAGTGGGATACGGATATACGCAGAAGTGCCGCACTCGTTCCCACGGACGAACAGCAGCAGCCCGCTGTGCATGGCGGCAATCCGCCTCGCATACGGTATGCCCAGCCCCCAGCTGCCAAAAACCGCATCCTGCTTCTGCCAGGTGCTGTTCATGCGCTCCAGTGCTTCTTCACTCAGGCCTTCGCCGTCGTCTGTCACACCGAAGGAAATGCTGTTTCCAACCTTTTCTGCGGATAACAGTAAATGTGCATCTGTGCCAACATGACGCAGGCTATTGGATATCAGCGTCAGCCAGGCAGCAGACAGCAGACGCCTATCCGCCCGGAACAAAATATCCTTCTCCGGCTCCCGCACAGCCACATGAATTTTCTTCTGTTCCAGCTGACGTACAATATCGTGCATCAGCTCGCACGCACTGCATTCACTCCAGTGCATCGGTTCCGGCGAACCGGCAAGCAGCTGCATATGGTTCACCTGCCGCAGAATGCGCATCGCCTGCTGGCGCAGCTGGGCTGCCATATCCGGCATCCCTTTCATGCCCAGCAGATCCGCCTGGACCATCAGATTCTGTGCGCTGTCACGCAGCCGCGCCGCAGCAAGCGTCACACCCACCTGCTGCTGTGCGGAAGACGCAAAAACCAGCAGCGCTCCCTGCCCCGCAGGAACAATATGAAGCTCCCACCTGCGCTCCTGCAGGGAAACCGGGAGGTTCTGCTCCGTCCCCGTCTGGATGCATTGCCGGATTGTCTCACACACCGCTTCTGGCAATATACCCTCCAGTGAATAAAAGCCCACATCCGCCATCATATTTTTACAGGATTCCGTCTGGCGCAGCAGCATCAGCTGGTTAGAAACATATGCCATCGGATGCAGAAAAGCATCCAACCCTTTGCAGGCCGCATACACCACATCCTGCGGAAGTCCATCAAAAAAAACGTCTAATTCCGTATTTATGCTCTGCAGATTCTTCATGTTGTCTGTATCATTTCTTTTTGTCTCCATGGTTGCTCACCCCTTTCTCCCTTATGAACTGGCAGCATTCGACAAAAAGTTACCTACATTATACCAGAAACGGCGCTATCCTGAACAGTAGCTATGAAATTTTTTTCGATTTCGACTGCATTTTATACAAATCTGTCATTGCAGAATAGTCGCTTTCCGTGTATAATGTAATCGTTCCAGTAAAACAGGATATTTTATATTCAATAAGGAGGATATTACTACTATGGGTATCAAAGTAGGTATCAACGGCTTTGGCCGTATCGGCCGTATGGTTTTCCGTGCTGGTCTGTCTAATCCGAACATCGATTTCGTTGCTGTCAACGATCCGTTCATGACTCCGGATTACATGGCTTACATGCTGCGTTACGACACCATGCATGGCCAGTATCAGGGAACTATCGAATACACTGACAATTCCATCATCGTTGATGGTAAGGAAGTTAAGTTCTTCGCTTGCATGAATCCGGCTGAGATTCCGTGGGGCGAGGCTGGCGTTGATTACGTTGTTGAGTCCACCGGCGTATTCCTGACCAAGGAAAAGGCTCAGGCTCACATTGATGGCGGCGCTAAGAAGGTTATCATGTCTGCTCCGTCCAAGGATGACACCCCGATGTTCGTTATGGGCGTTAACCAGAACACCTATACCAAGGACATGACCTTCGTTTCCAACGCTTCCTGCACCACCAACTGTCTTGCTCCGATCGCTAAGGTTCTGGACGAGGCATTTGGCATCACCGAAGGCCTGATGACCACCGTTCATTCCACCACCGGCACCCAGAAGACCGTTGACGGTCCGTCCAAGAAGGACTGGCGCGGCGGCCGTGCTGCTTCCGGCAACATCATCCCGTCTTCCACTGGCGCTGCAAAGGCAGTAGGCAAGGTTTATCCGAAGCTGAACGGCAAGCTGACCGGTATCTCCATGCGTGTACCGACCCTGGACGTTTCTGTTGTTGACCTGACCTGCAACCTGGCTAAGCCGGCTACCAAGGAAGACATCTGCAACGCTATGAAGAAGGCTTCTGAGACTCCGGTTGAAGAAGGCGGCCTGAAGGGCATCCTGGGCTACACCGAGGACGCAGTTGTTTCTTCTGACTTCCTGGGCGACGCTCGCACCTCTATCTTCGACGCTACCGCAGGCGTATATCTGACCGACACCTTCGTAAAGGTTGTTTCCTGGTACGATAACGAATGGGGCTACTCCAACAAGCTGCTGATGCTCGTTGAGCACATGGCTAAGGTTGACGCTGAGTAATCCTTCCTTATTTGGACTATATTCGGGCTTTCTCAAATGGGAAAGCCCGTTTTTTTATTTTCTCCAGCATTTTAGCTGCTATGCTGGGTTTCTCCCCCATACTATGCAGGATATGGTTTTTCTGATAAAAACGCAAAATACTTTTCCCACCAAGAATCTCCACGTACTGTTGTCCCGCATCCCTAACGGCTGGAAGCGCTCATGCCAAGATACAAGCGCACATTCTCATTGTGTTTTCACCCGCGGAATGGTACAATGGAAGAACAGCGGGAAGGTACAGCCTGCTGCTCGTAAAAAAGAATCGAAAGGACTGGGCAAAAATCCAATGAAGAAAAAATTACTGGCACTGCTGCTTGCTGCAAGCATGGCGTTGGGACTGACAGGCTGCGGCGAAGAGATCGTGCAGAATGCCGCTGAAAAGCTGCTGAAAAAGGATCCGGATGCATCCTTTACTCTGGGCGAAACCTACTCAGATAACAAATCTTCGATTACGGTCGAATTGGTTTCCCTCTCCTATGACGGCGCTGTAGCTCCGATGACCCTGGCAGAGGACAGCTCCGTCGTTTCATATACTTCAGATGACGATGAAGATCATCTTTATCTGGACTGTATTGCAACGATAGAAAACACCGGTGACGATGACCTGAATCTGCAGGAAGATCTGCTTTTCTATTGTATTGAAGATGACGATATATACGGTGACTGCATCATGTTGACAGAAACCGAAGATGGTACCGATATGGAAACCGCCGGTACATTGGCAAGTGGGAAATCTGCACGCCTGCATTACTGTCTGATTTTCCCGGAAGATATCTCCTGGTCTGGTTTGGATGTCCGTTTTATGATGCCGGAATCCAGTGAAATTTACAGTGCCGCACTCGGTGATCTGCTTCCAAAAGCAGATTCCCTCACCGAAGGCACGCCAGTGACCAACACGGACGGTATTTCCCTGACTTTAAAGTCTGCGAAAATAACAGATTCTGTCAAGGCTGTTTCTGAAGCAGGCGGCGGCTATTCCCTCAGCCCACAGACCACAGACAACAAAATGCTGGATGCTGTCATCGAAGTGTCCAATAACAGCACGCAGGATGTCCCTGTTGGCACGCTCTTTAGCGGATTGGCATTGGAGAATCAATTCAGCTACCTGGGTACCGTGGTACTTGAGGCAAACAATGATCTGGTTTATTCCGGTACAATCAAAGCGGGCAGCACTGTGACAACCCATCTGACCTTTGAAGTATCGGAAACTCCGACAGAGGCGAACCACTTCTATCTGTATTTTGATGGTACATATCATTCGATCACGTTCAGCGAATAAGGAAAACCACACGGGCATAAAAAACAGCGGAGGCAAAATACCTCCGCTGTTTCTATTTGTTCTCCTGCATTACAGCCCCATGGACTTTTTCAGAGCTTCCAGTTCAGCATCTACGGATGCATCCGAAGCGCCTGCACGATACTTTTCTTCCAATGCCTTCGCTTCATCCACCGGCTCTGTGTTCAGCTCTGCCATCGCATTGGCTTCATCCAGCATACGATTTGCCTTGTCTTCCATACGGTCAAATGCACTCATTGCGCCGTTTGCCTTATCCGATGCAGAACTGATCTTGTTTAAACGCTCCTGCGTCTTGGCAACAGAAACCTTTGCCTTGATCGTAGCACGGCGGGATTTCAGTGTTTCAATATCCGCTACCAGCTTGTCATGCATCTGGCGCATCTTGACAGCATTTTCGTGTGCTGCTGCATATGCCGTCTGCAGCCCTGCACCAGAGCTTTCCAGCTGCTGCTTCTTGGCAAGGAATACCTTGGCATCCCCTTCATTGCCTGCCCTTAATGCCTGCTTTGCCAGCTCTTCATATTTGGAAATCTCCGCCTGGTTCGCATCTACCAGACGCTTGGTACGTGCTTCTTCTGCCATAACGCCGGCAGTTTCCCTTTTCACTTCTGCCAGATTGTCACTCAGCTCCCGCAGGTACTGATCGATCATTTTAGACGGATCTTCCATCTTATCGAGAACTGCATTGACATTGGCCTGAATAATTTCACTGAATCTTGAAAGAATACCCATGATATTGTTCCTCCCGTTTCCCGGCTATTCGTCCTTTGACTGATATTTCTTTGCCAGATTTTCGGCTTCATCCTCTTCGCCGAATTTTTCCAACGGCGTATTCAGGATATCCTCCATCTGTTTTGCTTCTTTATTTTTCTGTTCCTTGGCCTTTTTCCACCATGTATATGCCAGCAGCAATACAATGACAATCACGGCTGCCACAACAATGACAACGATTACCGTCGGCCATGGCGATTTGGTAACGGTCATAATCCGTTCCCCGGCATCTGCAAAGGCGGTGGAGAAAAACTCCTCATCGCTCATATCGCCATAATAATAGGTATTGAGATAATCTGCCAGAATACGGATTGCTTCATCATCCAACACAGCAGATGCCTGCCCGCCAATCCAGTAGCCGCAGTTATAGCTGCCCACACCATCATCGCAGAATACTAGCAGAAAATGTGCCTGATCGGTAAATAATTCGTTATACAGCTCTTCTGCATAATCTTCCAGTTCACTGGTGCTCGGGCTGGTATCGCCATTCAGATCCTCGATGATATACAGATATGGCTGCACACCGGTTTCCTTGTAAAATGACTTCATGCCGCGTGTCAGCTCACCGGAATCAATAATCCACCCGGCTTCATCGGTATAGTACGCGGTCTCCGTTACCGAGCCGGCCGGCAATGCCTTGCGTTCTACCGTTGATTTGGTAATATCACCGCTGTCTGCTGCGCCAACCATTACAGACACAAAAACAATAACCAATACAGCAATAAAGGCAAACAACGCTACCGTCAGGCATCCGCTGTTGTTTCTATCATTTCGGGGCGGCCTTCCGCCACCGCCGCCGTTATTTCTATTGCTGCGTCTGCCCATTTCGTACATCATGCCGCCATATATCATACGGCCCAAATCATTGTCATATCTGGGAGGTGGTCCGCCGAAGCCTGGGCCGCCATGTGATGGGCCGCCAAAGCCTCCTCCGCTGCGTCCGCTCCCGCTAAATCCGCCGAAGCCACCGCCACTGCGTCCTCCTCCACTGAAACCGCCGCCGTGTCCGCCTCCGCTGAAGCCACCGCCTCCGCCGAAGCTGCCACCGCCGCCTCCGCCTGATCTGCCCACGTCAGCCAACCCCCTCTGAAAATAGAAATATATGCCTTTCTATGTCTTTTATTAAAACATACGGAAATCTAAAATACAAGCGGTTCTCTGTGTACAAGCTGTAAACTTTTATTGAAATACCCGGTATGGATATTCCACCTCATCGCAGATGCCGCCGCCATACCTGCCCCTGACCGTTCAAAAAAAGAAGCAACCGATTTGATTTCCTATCGATTGCTTCTGCTCCTCTTCATTTATCCAAACAATGTCAGGCTTTCCGTGCTTCTTCAATTGCCTCCACAAGCTCTGGCTTATCCTGCAGGCCGATCAGACGCTTGACTTCCTTGCCATGCACATAAATACAGATGGTTGGGATTGACATAATTCTGTGCGTCAGCGCCAGCGTAGGCTGCTGATCGATGTCAATTTTGCAAACATGAATTTTTCCACGGTATTCCTTTTCCAATTCTTCAATAGTCGGCGCCAGCATACGGCATGGCCCGCACCAATCTGCCCAGTAATCAATCAAAACCGGAACAGACGCCTTCAATACTTCTTCTTCAAAATTTTCATCCGTGATATGTAGAATTGCCATCGTACTTTTCGTCCTTCCTAAAAAACCACATTGCACCATTTACTTGCAATCCGGCGCAAATGCGCTATAATGAAATGCGAATACATAAAATACTGTATACTGCAAAAAATTTCAGCACACATAAATGGAATTTCTTTTGTGATCCGCCAGAAAACAATCCATCAGAAAATGATTTGCAACAGATGTTTTATTTCCCCTTTATTATACCCTGTTTCTCACGAAAATGGAATATCTTTTTGTGAACATTGAAAAAATTTTCCGGTTTATCTGTCTATTTCTATAGCATATTTACCGGAACGAAAGGTTTATTTGATTATGACTGACTTTTTCCATCCAATCATGGACGAGCATGCATTAAAGCAATGCAGCTCCCTTGCCCTTGCCCATATGGGCGACAGCGTATACGAAATCATGGCCCGCGGCTATCTGATTCGCTCCGGTTTGGTCACCAGCCGTAATTTACATCGGGAAACCATCCATCTGGTCTGTGCCGGTGCACAGGCCGCTGGCGCACATGCCATCGTCCCCCTGTTAACCGAAGAAGAACAGGCGGTCTTCCGCCACGGGCGCAACGCCAAGCCGAAAACCGTTCCAAAATCCTCTTCTCCTGGGGAATATGCACTGGCCACCGCTGTGGAAGCGCTCTTTGGCTGGCTATATTTAAAGGGCGGATATGACCGTTTAAATGAGCTGTTCGCGGTCCTGCTGCCAGCTGCGCAGAAGTGGGCAAAACAGCATTAAAATGGAACGAGGAAAACCATCCATACGGGTGGTCTTCCTCATTTTTTGTTTGCTTAGAATGCAGAAGAATTGTTCTTGTTACGGCTGTTCTTCTGATTCTTTCCCTGCTTATGGCAATTCTGCGCATTCTGCTGAGACTGCTGGGAATTGTCACAATTCCAGCTGTTCTGAGAATTCTGATTGTTCTGGTTCTGGGAATTCTGGTTGTTTCGGTTCTGAGAATTCTGCTGGTTCTGATTCTGGGAATTCTGGTTGTTCCGGTTCTGGGAATTCTGCTGGTTCTGATTCTGAGACATTTACAATCACCTCGTTTCCTTTTGCCCTTAGTATGGACGAATCAACTGGAAATATACGGTGTTTTTTCAGCACAAAGTTTTCTTTCTAAAAATCAGAGGTTGTCAAGCGTACATACATTTGATATAATTAGATGTTGAATACAACGTATATTTTATAAAAATTATGATGATTTTGATATCATATGGAGGTACTACCCAATGTCTGGACATTCTAAATGGAATAATATCGCCAAGAGAAAGGGCGCAAATGACGCAAAAAAAGCTGCTATCTTTACCAAGATTGGCCGTAAAATGGCTGTGGCAATCAAGGAAGGCGGCTCTAACAATCCGGATAACAATGCCAAGCTGCGTGACTGCATTGCAGAGGCTAAGGCAAATAACGTCCCGAATGATAATATCAAGCGTATGCTTGACAAGGGCAACCAGAGCAACGTAAGCTACGAAGCGAATACTTACGAAGGCTATGGCCCGTCCGGTATTGCTGTCATCTGTGAAACGCTGACGGACAACCGCAATCGTACAGTAGCTGATGTACGCCACTATTTTGATAAGTATGGCGCAGGCCTCGGCAACGCCGGCTGTGTATCCTGGCAGTTCGAGCAGAAGGGCGTTATCATCATTGAGCGCGGTGATCTGGATGAGGATGAAACCATGATGGTTGCTCTGGATGCAGGCGCTGACGATTTCCAGGCAGATGAGGATTGCTTCCAGATCTATACTTCCCCGGAGGATTTTTCCACAGTCCGTGTTGCTCTGGAGGAATCCGGCTTTGAATTTGCTCAGGCAGAAATCCAGATGGTTCCGTCCAACACCATCACACTGGAGAAGGAAGAGGATATGGCACAGATGCGCAAGCTTCTGGACAACCTCGAAGAGAACGACGACGTACAGCACGTGTGGCACAACTGGGAGAACGAGGACGATTACGAAGGTTAATTTCCGCTCCCCGCTGTTTGAATCAAGACAAAAATCCCCGATTGTCGCTCCAATCGGGGATTCTGACTTTTTACGTCAGCCAGCCTGCTGCCTTCTTCAAGTGGCCTGTTCAGACATGCAATATATGACATAATGCAAACAAAAAGGAGTCCTATCCCATGGACAGCTACAGCACTGTATCCAAAATTCTCTTTGCAGCGTGCGCCTATAACGGCGATGACCCTGCACGCAATCATCATCTGTTAAAAGTCCACAATTATTCCCGCATGATCGCAGAAGCAGAGCAGGTGGATGAACATACGCGGTTTATTCTCGAAACTGCCGCCGCTCTTCACGATATCGGCATCCATAACGCAGAACATATCCACGGTTCCAGCTCCGGCAAATATCAGCAGATCGAAGGGCCTGCCGTTGCCCGCGAAATCCTGCAGCCATTTGCCCTGCCCGAGGCAGACGTGGAACGTATCTGCTGGCTGATCGCACACCATCATGTTTATCATCCAATTGATGGTATAGATCATCTGATTCTGCTGGAAGCAGATTTTCTAGTCAATGCATGGGAAGAACCATATACCCGTCAGCAGATTGAACATTTTTATGATAATATTGCAGCCACCAAAACAGGTAAGGCTTTATTAAAGCTGCATTACCTGCCAGATATCAACTGATTTATTCTGCCGGACGGAATATACACAACCAGATACATTTTTCACTGGTATAGCTCACACGATGACGCATATGCGCTGGAAGCCATGCTGTATCACCTGCATGTAAACGCTGATGGCTGCCATCTGCATATTCCAGTTCCCCTTCACCGGAAAGGATGCAGACCCATTCATCCTCTTCCTGATCGTACCAGTCAGACGTCTGACCATTGGACACGATCCGTTCGATCCGTGTCGCCCCATCCAGTAAAATTTCTGTCAGTTCTTCTTCCGGTAATCTTCCCGGTAGTTCAAATACATTCATATCCGTTAACCTCCGAATGAAAGGATTTTTTGTTATGGCTGAATCCCAGAATAATATATTTACCTGTCCACAGTGTGGGGAAGATGGCCCGCTGACGATGTGGACCAGCATCAATGTTGCACAGGACCCGGATGCGCGCCGCCGTGTAGAAGATTTATCTGTTTTTGAATGGACCTGTCCCAATTGTAATAAAACTTCTCTGGTACTGCATCCATGTTTATACCATGATGTGGCAAATGAATTTATGATCTGGTTTGCGCCGGATGGTGAAATTCAGGATAAAACCACAGATTTTTCCCAACTCAATCATTATACCTTACGCACAACCCATACGCCAAACGAATTTCGTGAAAAAGTCAATGTACTCGAACGTCATCTGGATGACCGGGCGCTGGAAATGACTAAGTTGATCCTGATTATGCAATTGACCCGGGACAATGTAGATGTCGTTGATGTGGTTTTCCACAGCATTGATACTTCCGGACGGTTCGTCTTTGTTCTGGTACATCCAGATGGTGCCGAGCAGTATCTGCGCCTGCCGCCGACAACCTATCAAAAGCTAGCGCATGATGTCCGGGAATATTTGTATACCCCAAGCAACGGATTTTTGACCATTGACCTGAACTGGGCGAAAGAATCTCTGGAAATGCTCAAGGATATTAATTAAACACAGCCGCCAGCAGCTACCGCAAAGCGGCGATATGATACGCACAAAAAAGGCGTCCTGCGTGAGCAGGACGCCTTCTCTATTTTGCTTTTGCAAGGCAAATTTGGAAATTATTCAGCAACCTTAACCCAAACGCCACCATTGCGGCAGGACTCAGTAGCTGCTGCAGCCATCAGTACCGGACGCAGGCCATCATAAGCGCCAACAACCGTCGGCTTGTCATTTACGATGGAGTCGATGAAATACTTGACCTGCTCAATGAATGCATCATTGTAACGCTCCAGGAAGAACCACTTCGGCTTCTCGGAAACAGAACCGTCAACCGTAGTGATGGTAGCAGTCGAATTCAAATCATTCTGATCTGCTGCCATGCCCTTGGAACCAAATACTTCTACACGCTGATCGTAGCCATAAACTGCCTGACGGGAGTTGTTGATGGTAGCGATAGCGCCGTTTGCCAGCTTCATGGTAACAACTGCCGTATCAACATCCGGAATGCCGGACTCTTCCTGCAGGTTCGGGTTAACCAGGCAGGAACCAACCGCAGAAATTTCAACAGCCTCAGAACCGGACAGATAACGAACCATATCAAAGTCATGGATCATCATATCATAGAAAATACCGCCGGAAACTGCGACATAGGATGCCGGAGGTGGCTCCGGATCACGGGAAGATACATTGATATAGTGCGGATCACCAATCTTGCCAGCCTTTACGGCATCAGCAACTGCCTTGTGGTTATGGTCAAAACGGCGGTTGAAGCCAACCTGGAACTTCACGCCCTTCTCTTCTACCAGAGCCAGCAGCGCCTTGATCTTGTCGATATCATAATCAATCGGCTTCTCACAGAATACGTCCTTGCCAGCCTTTACTGCTTCCATAGAAACCTCGCAATGGGTATCCGTGGAAGAGCAAACCATGACCACGTCTACATCCGGGCTGGTAACAACATCCATATAATTGGTGGAAACATTGGTGATACCTCTTGCTGCCAGCCACTCACGTGCGCCGGACTTGTCCAGCATCGGATCAGCTGCTGCTACAACCTCAGCGCCTTCGATGCTATTCAGCAGGTTGTTGATATGCAGCTTACCAATACGGCCGCAACCTACTACGCCAAACTTTAAATTTGCCATGACCTGTTCTCTCCTTGTCTATACTTATTTTACAGTCCAGAAATCTGGATACCTGCGGCGCTATGCCACAAGGTATCCAGTTCCTCACGCCCAATCGTGATTATGTTCCAGTTACTTTGCCATCTCAGCAGTGATGTACTCGTAAGCCATCTTAGCATACTTGAACGGGTTAGCCTTCGCCGGGTCCTGCTCAGCCTCGACCATGATCCAGCCTTCGTAACCGATGTCATCCAGCTTCTTCAGAACCGACGGGAAGTCTACGCAGCCCTCCGGATCGCCCGGTACGGTGAAGCAGCCGTTGCGAACGGACTTCAGGAAGGACCAGCTCTCCTTGATTGCCTGGTCACGAACCGGCTTACGCATGTTCTTCAGATGTACATGACCGATTCTGTTCGGGAACTTCTCCAGAATAGCCAGCGGGTCTACTTCAGAGAAGGTCCAGTGACCGGTATCATAACACAGCAGCAGGTCATCAGAAGTGTTTTCCAGCATACGGACAGTCTCTTCCAGAGTCTGTACACAGGTGCCCATATGGTGATGGAAGCATGCACGGATGCCATTGCTCTTTGCATACTCAGCCAGCTTGTTCAAGCCTTCACACATCTGCATGAACTCGTCATCGTTGAACAGAGCCTTGTTCTCAAAAATGGACAGTTCCTGATTACCCTGAATCGAGTAGGACTGCTCGGAAATATTGATCGCAGTTGCACCAGCATAAGAAAGGTACTCGATCTCCTTCTTAAACTCCTCAAAGGTCTCTTCGTACGGCTTAGTACCCAGGAAAGAAGAGAACCACTTGGAAGCGATGGTCATACCACGCAGATCCAGAGCCTCCTTCAGCTCCTTCACATCTGATGGATACTTATGACCAACTTCACAGCCAGTGAAGCCTGCCAAACGCATTTCGGAAATACACTGCTGGAAAGTGTTCTCATCGCCCAGGTCCCACATGTCGTCATTGGTCCAGCCGATCGGACAGATACCCAGCTTGATATCCTTGTTTGTGAACATAATCACAACACCTCCATGATTTTGTTGCACCTGTCCCACACAAAAAGGCGGTATGAAATCTCTCCTAAATTGTCACACCATGCAGAGACAGGCAATAGGCTTTTCTCCTATGTTATTCATGATAAATGATACCGGCGTATTTGTCAAATGTTTTGTGTAAGTTGGTCAATTATTTTTTCACTTCGGCGAAACTACACCAAAATCTAACAATCTGCTTGTCAATTTTGTAAAAAGAAAAACCGTCGGTTCTGCATTTTGTTGTAACGTTCCTGTAAATTTATAATTTTGTCTGAAAAAGCACAAGAACATGCAAAAAGAGCCGCCTCCTCGCGGAAGCGGCTCCTGATGTATTCAAAAATTACTTTCTTGCAATAACCTTCTTGACGTTTGCAATAATCTCGTCAGCAGTCAGCTTATATGCCTCCTGCAGGAATGCCTGAGCGCCTACCTGGCCAAACTGGTCATGTACGCCAACCATCTCTACCGGAGTCGGTGCCTTAGCAGACAGAACGCGTGCAACAGCAGAGCCAAGACCACAGGTGCAGTTGTGGTTCTCTGCGGTTACGATAGCGCCGGTTTCCTCAGCGGCCTTCACGATCAGATCCTCATCGATCGGCTTCCAGGTAAACATATCAATCACGCGAACGGTGATTCCCTCTTCCTGCAGCTTCTCATAAGCCTTCAGCGCCTCGTCTACCATGATGCCGGAAGCAATGATGGTAGCAGCGTCGCTGTCGGATTCCTTCAGGGTAACGCCCTTGCCGATTTCGAAATCGGAGCCGTCAGCATAGACGGTGGTGAAGCCCTTGCGGATCATACGCATGTAAGACACACGGCCTTCCACAGCAGTCAGCTTCTTTGTCAGGCAGTAAACCTGTGCGTAGTCAACTGTATCAATGACGATGGCATCCGGAACGGACATGTACAGAGCACAGTCCTCAAACGGCATATGGGTGCCGCCGTTGAATGCAGCGCATACGCCAGGGTCAGAGCCCAGTACCTTAACGCCCAGCTTTGCATATGCAGCAGACATAAATGCCTGGTCAAATGCGCGGCGGGAAGAGAAGCAGCCAAAGGAATGCATCCAGGTCTTCTTGCCGGTAGCAGTCAGGCCAGCAGCAATGCCCATTGCATTTGCTTCTGCAATGCCAGCGTTGATGCTGCGTCCGAACTTATCCAGCTTCTTGGTATTGATACAGCCCTTCAGGTCACAGTCAACATGGACAACAGACGGATCTGCTTCCATCAGTTCGCTCATAGCCTGTACATACGCATCGCGGCAAGCACGGCTATCCTTTTCATGCTTTCCAATTAAAGTAAAACTCATTTCGTGCGCCCTCCTTACTTTGCAGCCTTGACAGCAGCCAGTTCAGCCTCTGCTGCAGCGATTGCTTCTTCCCACTGCTCCGGAGACGGCTGAGAGCTGTGAGCGGCAGACGGCTCTGCGAATGTAGCGCCCTTGCCCTTTGTGGTGTTCAGAATGATTGCAGTCGGAATGCCCTTAACAGTCAGAGCTTCCTGAACAGCATCATAAATCTGTTCAATGTCATTGCCGTTTTCAACGTTAATGACATTCCAGCCAAACGCATCGAACTTGGCGCCGAGACCCTTGCCATGGGACATAATGTCTGCAACAGCGCCATCGAGCTGATTCTTGTTGTCATCTACAAAGCAGGTCAGGTTGTCCAGCTTATAGTGTGCTGCAAACTGAGCTGCTTCCCAAACCTGGCCTTCATCGCACTCGCCGTCACCGACGAATACGTATACATGGTTATCGCGGCCATCCAGCTTGTTGCCCAGCGCCGCGCCGGTAGCAGTGGACATGCCCTGGCCCAGAGAGCCGGTGGTCAGGTCAACACCCGGAGTCTTGGTACGGTCGGTATGGGACGGGAAATTGGTACCCGGCTTGTTCAGCGTGCGGGTCTGCTCCAGATCATAGAATCCCTTGAGGGCGAGGGTTGCATACGCGCACGGGCCTGCATGTCCTTTGGACAGTACACACCAGTCACGATCCTCCCAGCGCGGGTTCTTCGGATCGACCTTCATCACATCGCCATACAGGACAGCCATAGCCTCGACAATAGACATCGAGCCTCCGACGTGTCCAAAGCCAAGCGAACCGATGGTCTTCAGGGTCTCAACACGGATTTCAGCTGCGAATTCACGGAGAGCCTGCATCTTTTCTGCTTTCTGCATTAAATACACCTACCTATTCCTTAATTCTAAAGAATTATTCACATGGGCGCAGAAGGGTGGACGTTTTATCCATTTCGCGCACCATGCCACACTTTCTTTGATTTTATCATTTTTACCAACAGATTGCAATGCTCTGCCGCCGTTTTTCATAGATTTTTTCAGGATGAGAAAAAGATCCACCAACATTTGCCCAATAGGCTCCTCAAAAGTCATCTTCCTTTGGTGCAATCATTGCAGGAACTCTTTCGATAATCGTCTCAAAATTTACTCATTATTTTTTTAAAACTTGATTCCTTTTTGTTTCTTTTTCTGGTATAATACTATTGTGTTTTGTGGTTGTTGTTCCAAAGAAAGCAGGTTTCCGATATGAAAATCAGCAGACTAAATGCTATTGAAGAATATGTACTTTCCAAAAAGACGGTTTCCATTGATGAACTATGTGAGGTCTTCAGTGTCTCCAAAAACACGATCCGCCGGGATCTGAATGAGCTGGAGGCCCGTGGACATATTACCAAGGTGTATGGCGGCGTGACCGCTGTGCTGCCGGAGGACGTCATGCCGCTGCCTGTCCGTTCCGGGCTGAATCCGTCCGCCAAGGATTACATTGGCAGGCTTTCCGTGCGTGAAATCCGTGAAGGCGATACCGTTTTTATCGACTCCGGCTCCACCGCAGTGAATGTCCTGCGCCATCTGCCGCCGCGCATGAAGCTGACCGTTGTTACCCATTCTCTGCCCGCTATGGTGGAGGCGGCCAAGTATGACAACGTCAACCTGATCTCCCTGGGCGGTGTGTTCAATGCGGCTACAAGTTCCTTTGTTGGCATTGGCGCACAGCAGGCGTTGTCTGACCTGCGCATCTCCAAGGCGTTTCTCAGCGCTACCGGTGTAACGGTCGAATCCGGCATGAGCAATACAACCTTCCTGGAAGCCGAGATCAAACGCGGCGTGGTTGCACACTCTTCCAATGTTATTCTGATCGCAGACAACTCTAAGCTGGGGCATGATGCGACTGTTACATTCTGCCGCCTTCAGGACATCTCAACGATGATTACTGACCAGAAGCCGCTGCCCAAGTTCATCGAGTTCTGCCGCGCTCACAACGTACGTATCATATGGGAATAAACAAAAGCTGTCCAAACCGGGCAGAGACAGTAAGGTAAGCCCTTTGGGAAATCCCGGAGGGCTTTTTCCTTTTCTGCGCAATGGAAAAACCCTCCGGAATTGCATCCGCGAGGGCTTCCCATCCATATTATGATGTTTACTGCAATTTTGTCTGTTGTACAACCGTCTGCCGCATGGTTGTATGCTGTAATTCTGCTGGCTGCAGCTTCAGATACATCCTCCCCCAGTCGCCCATGGCTTCCAGAACGGGCAGAACCGTCTGTCCAAACTCGGTTAACTCGTACTCCACCCTCGGCGGTACCACCGGAAAAACGTGCCTGGAAACAAGCCCGTCCTCTTCCAGCTCCCGCAGCTGCTGCGTCAGCATTTTTGGCGTAATTTTCGGCATACATTTCTGCAATGCACCAAATCGCAGTGCACCGCCCGTTAAGTGGTCCAAAATCAGCGTTTTCCATTTACCGCCGATCAGCCCCAGCGTTGCCTCCATCGGGCAATCATAGGATATTGGTTGGGATTCTCGCTTCATCAGGATTCCTCCTTCCGCAGATCTCCGCTCACGAATCGGATCGTATCCATTTTTACATAGTCACTTACCGAAAAACGCGGTCTCACTTGTTCGTTGATTCACACTAATTATATTATAGTAACTAATATTATTATAACACCCAAAGACTCAATTCACAAGATTTTCCATCTTTGAAAACTGTAAATTATTTCCCAAAATGACTGCATTTTGTATTATCCGCTAATTTGACAACTATCCGGCATCACCCCTTCCTTTTTTCTGGAAAATCTGCACAAAAATTTTATCCAGTTTTATGAAATTGCTTTTTGAAAATACCAACAATGCTTCTTGAAAATACCAACATGTCATGATATAATAACTACAAATTATGCAACAAGGGAATTGTGCGCTCTTTTGCAGCATTGTACTTCAAGTGATCGCCTGATAACCCGGGCATAGAGAAAGGTGTGTTTTACAATGTACATGGACAAGGATGTCAAGCGCGGCTACAACGAATACCTGCGGCTTGATGAAGGAGAAGGCAAGGCCGGCATGATGGACGTCGCACTCCTGGTTATGGAGGCTGGCGATACCTATACCATCGAAGAGGCCGACAAGGAAGTTGCATGCCTGCTGTTCGACGGTGACGTAAACATGGCATGGGACGATGAAAGCGTTGATATGGTTCGTCCGAACCCGTTCGATTACAACCCGTGGTGCCTGCTGGTTCACAAGGGAACCAAGATTGTCATCACTGCAAAGGGCACATCCAGCATTTACGTCCAGAAGACCCTCAACGACAAGGTTGCTCCGGAATTCCCGAACAAGCTGTTCCGTCCGGAAGACACCGATACCTGGGCGCGCAGCGCGAACGGCGAGCTGCAGGGCTGCTGCAAACGTGACGTCCGCACCTGCTTCGACTTGGACATCGCTCCGTACTCCAACATGGTTCTGGGCGAAGTTGTCAACCTGCCGGGCAAGTGGACTTCTTACCCGCCGCACCATCACCCGCAGCCGGAAGTTTATTTTTACCGCTTCGACAAGCCGATGGGCTTTGGCGCAGGCTGGGGCAACGGCGAGCTGTATGAAACCCATCACAACGGCGCTGCCCTGATCACCGACAAGATGCATTCCCAGGTTACCGCACCGGGCTACTCCTGCTGCTATGCATGGGGCATCCGTCACCTGCCGGGCGATCCGTGGGACAAGACCCGCATCGATGATGAGGAGCATCTGTGGCTGCTGGCTGACGACGCCAACGACCACATCTGGAAGTGCCCGACCGGCTATTAATCCAAAAAAGCTTATTTTAAACAATAAGAATATATTCAAAACAATGTGAGAATTGTGTAAGAATTGCATGAGGAGGAAAATTCCAATGAAACACATGGAGACCGTCCGTCTGACTGCCAGTCAGGCGTGCATCCGCTTCCTTGAGAACCAGTATGTCAGCTACATCGACATGGATGGTAACGAGGTAGAGCACAAATTTATCCGTGGTATCTTCATGATCCCGGGCCATGGCAACTGCGTTGGCTACTGCAATGGCATTGAAGAAGAAATCAAGGATCTGGAAGTTTACCAGGGTAAGAATGAGCAGGGCATGGCTCTGGCTGCTGTATCGTTTGCAAAGCAGCTGCGCCGCAAGCAGGCTTTCGTCTGCACCTCTTCTGTAGGCCCAGGCGCCTGCAACATGGTTACTGCTGCTGCAACTGCAACTGCCAACAACATTCCGGTACTGCTGATGCCGGGCGACATCTACGCTTCCCGTCAGCCTGACCCGGTACTGCAGCAGATGGAACAGCCGCAGAACCTGTCTATTTCCGCTCACGATGCTTTCCAGGCTGTTGTAAAATACTGGGGCCGTGTCAACCGTCCGGAGCAGATCATGACTGACATGATCTCTGCATTCCGTGTCATGACTGATCCTGGCAACTGCGGTGCTGTTGCAGTTTCTATCCCACAGGATGTTCAGGGCGAAGCGTATGACTATCCGGTTGACTTCTTCAAAAAGCGCGTATGGCGCATCGAGCGCCGCCCGGCTTCCAATTATTCCATTGAGAAGGCCGTTGAAGTAATCAAGGATGCAAAGAAGCCGCTTCTGATCTGCGGCGGCGGTGTCCGCTATGCAGAGGCGCACAAGGTATTCAAGGAATTTGCTGAGAAGTATGGCATCGCATTTGGCGAGACCCAGGCCGGCAAGTCCGCAATTGAATGGACCCATCCACTGAACCTCGGCGGCCTGGGTACCACAGGTGGTATTGCTGCCAACAAGCTGGCGCACGAGGCTGACGTTGTAATCGGTGTCGGCACCCGCTATACCGACTTTACCACCGCTTCCAAGTGGCTGTATGATGTCAATGCCAAGTTCGTTAACATCAACCCGTCTGAGTTCCAGTGCCTGAAGATGGACGCCACATCGGTTGTTGCAGACGCCAATGAGGCCCTGACTGCAATCAGCGCAAAACTGGATGAGATCGGCTACCATACTTCTGATGCGTATGCGGCTGAAGTTGCTGCCCTGCGCAAGGAATGGTTTGACGAAATCGAGCGCCTGGACGAGGCTACATATGTTGATGCTGAGTCCTACATTCCGGAAATCAAGGATGACAACCGCAAGTCTGTTGAGCATTTTATCGAGAGCACCGGTTCCAAGATGACTCAGACTGCTGCTCTGGGCTGCATCAACCACACAATCGACTCCAATGCAATCGTTGTCGCTGCTGCAGGCTCCCTGCCAGGTGACATGCAGGGTCTGTGGAGAGCCAGCACACCGAATACTTATAACATGGAGTACGGTTATTCCTGCATGGGTTATGAGGTTGCCGGCGCTTACGGCGCGAAGATCGCCTGCCCGGATCAGGAAGTTTATGCAATGTGTGGTGACGGTTCCTTCGATATGCTGCACTCTGAGCTGATTTCCTCTGTTCAGTACGGCTACAAGATCAACGTCATGCTGTTTGACAACGCTTCCTTCGGTTGCATCAACAACCTGCAGGTTGGTAACGGCAACTTCTCCCGTACCACTGAGAAGAACATGCATGTACCGGGCACCAAGTACGACGGCATGGATGTCGGTCCGGCTATGTCCGTTGATTACGCTGCTGTCGCTGCTGCTTACGGCTGCAAGACCTACACCGTAAAGACGGTTGAGGAACTGAAGGCTGCTATCGAAGATGCAAAGAAGCAGACTGTTTCTACTCTGATCGACATGAAGGTTCTGCCGAAGTCCATGTCTGCTGGTTATGAAAACTGGTGGCGTGTAGGCGTTGCTTCTGTTTCCACTAAGAAGGAAGTACAAGAAGCATATCAGAGAATTCAGGATCATCTGTACGAAGCCCGTCACTATTAATCCCAGATGTTTACAACGTAAAATCAATTATTCCGCAGGAGCCTGCCAATGCAGGCTCCTGTTTTTATATTTACTTTATTCTATAGACAATGGTTTCATACAGTCATTCATTATTTTGAGAACAGCATGGCGTTTGATTGATATTGATAAGGTAATGTTCTCCCCAGTTGCACATTTCATCAAGTATCGCTGAAAGTGATTTGCCAAATTCAGTCAGGTTGTACTCTGTCTTAGGCGGAACCACCGGATATACTGTTCGAGTTATTAAACCATCTCTTTCCAATTCGCGAAGCTGCTGTGAAAGCATTTTATCCGTTGCATCCGGAACTTTTCTATGCAGTTCACTGTATCGTAAGGTTTGGTTCATTAAATGCCAGAGAATGACTGCTTTATATTTTCCGCCAATCAGTGAAACGGTTGCCTCAACAGGGCAATGAAAAACCATGTTACTTTTTTTCATATTAAGTCCTCAAACTTTCTTTTTGGGTAGTATATTACTTTAAAGTGCATTCTTGCTCTTTTGAATTTTTCTTTTATAATTATAGACATGGTTAACCAATATTTCAAGTAAAAAGGAGTGATTACATTGTCATTGCTTGATATTGCAAAAAAACGATATTCGGTTAGAAAATATTCTGACCAGCCAATTGAACGGGAAAAGCTTGATCAGATTCTTGAAATCGCTCATGTAGCACCTACTGCTGCAAATAAGCAGCCAGTAAGATTATTGGTTGTACAGAGCAAATCTGAACTTAATCGGATTGGAAAAGCTGCAAATATTTATGGTGCACCAACCGCAATTGTGGTTTGTGCAGACAGATCTGAGGCATGGACCAGACCGTTTGATGGCATGGTCACAACAAGTATTGATGCTTCTATCCTGACAGACCATATGATGCTACAAGCTACAGAATTGGGACTTGGTTCCGTATGGATTTGCTATTTTAATCCAGAAATCTTAAAAGAAGAGCTCCAACTGCCGCCAGAATGGGAACCGGTAAATATTCTGGCGCTGGGATACGCTGCGGATATGCCTGCAGACCCCAATCGTCATGAAAGCCAAAGAATTTCTTTCGAAAAATTGGTAACTTTTCGATAACCATTTCTGACTTCCATCAAAAGGCCAAAAGTCATGCATTGTAAAAGTTATTAATAAGAACATAATTTTATTGTTTTAAGGAGGTTTTGAAATGAAACACATGGAGACCGTCCGTCTGACTGCCAGTCAGGCGTGCATCCGCTTCCTTGAGAACCAGTATGTCAGCTACATCGACATGGATGGTAACGAGGTAGAGCACAAATTTATCCGTGGTATCTTCATGATCCCGGGCCATGGCAACTGCGTTGGCTACTGCAATGGCATTGAAGAAGAAATCAAGGATCTGGAAGTTTACCAGGGTAAGAATGAGCAGGGCATGGCTCTGGCTGCTGTATCGTTTGCAAAGCAGCTGCGCCGCAAGCAGGCTTTCGTCTGCACCTCTTCTGTAGGCCCAGGCGCCTGCAACATGGTTACTGCTGCTGCAACTGCAACTGCCAACAACATTCCGGTACTGCTGATGCCGGGCGACATCTACGCTTCCCGTCAGCCTGACCCGGTACTGCAGCAGATGGAACAGCCGCAGAACCTGTCTATTTCCGCTCACGATGCTTTCCAGGCTGTTGTAAAATACTGGGGCCGTGTCAACCGTCCGGAGCAGATCATGACTGACATGATCTCTGCATTCCGTGTCATGACTGATCCTGGCAACTGCGGTGCTGTTGCAGTTTCTATCCCACAGGATGTTCAGGGCGAAGCGTATGACTATCCGGTTGACTTCTTCAAAAAGCGCGTATGGCGCATCGAGCGCCGCCCGGCTTCCAATTATTCCATTGAGAAGGCCGTTGAAGTAATCAAGGATGCAAAGAAGCCGCTTCTGATCTGCGGCGGCGGTGTCCGCTATGCAGAGGCGCACAAGGTATTCAAGGAATTTGCTGAGAAGTATGGCATCGCATTTGGCGAGACCCAGGCCGGCAAGTCCGCAATTGAATGGACCCATCCACTGAACCTCGGCGGCCTGGGTACCACAGGTGGTATTGCTGCCAACAAGCTGGCGCACGAGGCTGACGTTGTAATCGGTGTCGGCACCCGCTATACCGACTTTACCACCGCTTCCAAGTGGCTGTATGATGTCAATGCCAAGTTCGTTAACATCAACCCGTCTGAGTTCCAGTGCCTGAAGATGGACGCCACATCGGTTGTTGCAGACGCCAATGAGGCCCTGACTGCAATCAGCGCAAAACTGGATGAGATCGGCTACCATACTTCTGATGCGTATGCGGCTGAAGTTGCTGCCCTGCGCAAGGAATGGTGGGCAGAGGTTGAACGTCTGGACAATACCAGATATGTTGATGCTGCGTCATATGTGCCGGAAATCAAGGATAGCAATCGTAAGGCTGTGGAACATTACATTGAAGCTATCGGTTCTACAATGACACAGACTGCTGCTTTGGGTATGATCAATCATACCGTTGATTCCAATGCAATTGTAGTTGCTTCAGCAGGTTCCCTACCGGGGGACATGCAGAGTATTTGGAGAGCCAGCACACCGAATACCTACAATATGGAGTACGGTTATTCCTGCATGGGATATGAGATTGCAGGCGCATTGGGTGCTAAAATCGCCTGCCCGGATCAGGAAGTATACTCAATGTGTGGGGATGGCTCTTTTGATATGATGCATGGCGAGTTGATTACCTCCATTCAGTACGGATATAAAATAAATGTTATGTTGTTTGATAATGCTTCCTATGGCTGCATCAATAATCTGCAGGTTGCTCATGGCAATTATCCTCGCGCTACAGAAAAGAATATGCATATTTCAGGCACCAAGTTTGATGGTATGGATTCAGGACCAGCTATGAAAATTGACTATGCTGGTATTGCAGAATCCTACGGCTGCAAGACCTACACCGTAAAGACCGTTGAGGAACTGAAGGCTGCTATCGAAGATGCAAAGAAGCAGACTGTTTCTACTCTGATCGACATGAAGGTTCTGCCGAAGTCCATGTCTGCTGGTTATGAAAACTGGTGGCGTGTAGGCGTTGCTTCTGTTTCCACTAAGAAGGAAGTACAAGAAGCATATCAGAGAATTCAGGATCATCTGTACGAAGCCCGTCACTATTAATCCCAGATGTTCACAACGTAAAATCAATTATTCCGCAGGAGCCTGCTAATGCAGGCTCCTGTTCTTTTTTGGGGATTCCGAACCATAAGCGCCTAATGAAAGCTCTCCCAATCCAATGAGAGAGCCTTTTGAGACAATATCATCCCTTTCTCCGCTATCTGTGGTATAATAGACCCAAGTACAAAAAGAGAGGAAGAAATCTTATGAAATGGAGACAAGCAATTCTGTTATCCTGTGCTTCCCTGCTGCTGGGTGTAATGCTGGCGGGATGCGGTACAGGCAGCAACACAACAACCCCGACATCCAGTGATGCTTCCGGTTCAGCCATAGTGCCAGAGGGAAGCGCTACAGAAAACACTGCCGAGCCGCCGTCCACGGAATTGGAAACGTCCCTTCCGCAGGGCGATAAATATATGGCAATCACCTTTGATGACGGCCCGACAGGAAATGAAGGCGGACGCACAGAACGTCTGCTGGACGAACTGAAAGAGCGCAATGTCCATGCAACCTTTTTCCTGTGCGGCTACCGTGTGAAGGATTTCCATTCCATGATGGATCGTTATCTGGCAGAAGGACATGAAGTTGGAAACCATACTATGGATCACATCCGGCTGGATACCGAGACCGATGACGGCGGTTATGCGCAGGTTTCTTCCACCAATGAACTGATTGCATCCTATACTGGCAAAGCACCGACGCTGATCCGGCCCACCGGCGGCGCATACAACGATGCTGTCATTGCTTCTATGAAGGAGCTTGGCCTGCCGATTATCCTGTGGAATATTGATTCCCTGGACTGGAAATACCACGACGATGCAGACGTCATCCGGCAGCGTATCATAGACAACGCCAGGGACGGCGCAATTGTACTGGAGCATGACCTGTATGAAACTACGGTGGAAGGCGTTTTGGCGGCCATAGACGAGCTGCAGGAGCAGGGCTATGCCTTTGTCACCGTTTCCGAACTGGCTGAAATCAAAGGCGTTACGCTGGAACCCGGCAAAGTGTACACTGGCTTTACACAGGACGATGTGGTCATAGATCACGGCTCTAATTTCAGTTAAAGCAGCACCAAACAAGCCCTATACCAATGCCTGTGCGTGATAGAGCAACCTGTACAATCCCACAGTCAGGTATTTCACTATACTGTAAATTTTATGCCCTTGTTGCAGCATAAAAAATGTTGACCAAAAAGTAAAAAACCACTATAATTTCACATAGGTAAGGAGGTTGGATTATGAACAGAGGAGAAGAAATTTTACATATTTGTTGGGACACATTGCAAAAAAAGATGTGTCTGGAAAGCATCCATATCAAGCGCAGATTAAAAGAATACAAACCATCCGAAATCCACTGTATTCAATATATTGGTGATAATCCAAACTCAAATGTAACAAAGCTTGCTGACGCATTTAATATGACCACAGGCGGTGTGACAAAGCTTACCAAAAAACTGATTGAAAAAAATCTTTTGGATACCTATAAAAGCCCGAACAACAAAAAAGAAATTTATTTTACTCTTACCGATAAGGGAAGAAAGATTTACTCCATCCATCAGGCATTGGACATAGAATTTCAACAGAGGGACAGGGAAATATTTGACGGTATAACGGAAGACACATATGCAAGTATGATGAATTTTTTCAAGCAGTACAGCGAACATTTAGACAGCGAATTAGAAAAAGCGGGTATTGATACGCATTCTGGTATTATCAATCGATTATAAAACTGAATTCATATGAAAACAGCCCTTATGTGATAGGGGCTGTTTTCATTTGCTTCCAAGGAAGAAATTATTGTTGACACAGAAGTAAAATAGCGTTATGATTATATTGCTTCCAAGGAAGTAATGTAATCATAAGGAGGAGAATTTATGACAAGCCAAACCCCAGCTGTTTCTAAAGATTTTATTCTAATGGCAGTCGGACAAATCATCTCACTATTTGGCAATCAAATCCTACGTTTTGCACTACCATTGTATCTTCTTAACCAGACGGGTTCATCCGCTCTGTTCGGAACAATATCGGCGATTTCATACATTCCCATGATTTTACTTTTCCCTGTCGGGGGCATGATCGCCGACAGAGTAAACAAGAGAAATATCATGGTGATTTTGGATTTCAGTACATCCGCATTGGTGTTTCTTTTTTCCGTAACAGTAAGCGGCCAGAACATCGTACCTCTCATTGCAGCTACTATGTTCATTCTTTACGCGATACAAGGTGCATATCAGCCCGCAGTGCAGGCAAGCATCCCTGCCCTTGTCAGCAATGAACACATGATACAGGCAAACTCAATCGTGAATATGATAAGTTCCCTTGCAAATATGTTAGGGCCCGTATTAGGCGGGCTACTGTTTGCATCCATCGGACTTTCTCCTATTTTGTATATCAGCGTTGCCTGCTTCTTTGCTTCGGCTGTCATGGAGATTTTCATTCATATCCCATTTCAGAAACAGAAAGCAGAGAGGAATATTCTCATTATAGGCTTTCAGGACATCAGGGAGAGTTTTCAATTCCTTATCCGGAAAAAGCCAATTTTGCTTAAAATCGCGGTTTCGTACGGAATGATTAGCCTGCTCCTCTGCTCCCTGTTCAACATTGCTTTACCCGTTTTATTCACACAAGAGTTGGGCTTCACGCCAAGTGTAGCAAACAGACTTTATGGTTACTCTCAAGGAGCTATTGCAATCGGCAGCATCTTAGGCGGGCTATTCGCAGGACTATTGTCCAAACGGCTGCATGCACATACCATTCCCTATTACATCCTGAGTAGTGCTTTATGTATTCTGATTTGCGGAATTGCATTGAATGCGCTGCATTCTTCTATGGCTATTTTCATTATATTGACATTGGCATGTAGCGTGCTGATGATTTTAACGACCCTTTTCCAAATCCAGATGATGTCTTATGTTCAGATATTGACCCCCAATGAATTGATCGGTAAAGTTATTTCATGTATTATTTGCATTTGCATGTGCTCCAATCCGATTGGACAATTCATCTACGGTTTTGTCTTTGAACATATCGGGAAATACTCTTACATTCCATTCTACATCTCAGCAATGCTTGTAATTGTTATAGGACTACTCTGCCGTAAATTGTTTGAAACGGTTGAAGATAGATGAAATCACATTGATATAGCAGCCCAGCTTCACCAGCGGGCGGTCAAGAGAACGGGCTTCGTCCGCTGGTGACTGGTCCGGCTGGATTTTCTATTAATTCCATAAAATCAAATTATAAAAGATTTTCTCCTAATTTCATTGCATCTGATATTGACGGGTGATTCAAAATATCTCCCTTTTTCAAGACTCCTTTTGCAGAAACCACACCCAAATTGGTCCAATTTAATGCAGATGCTATCATTTTATATTGAGCAATAAGCCCATCAATTTCATGGCTGTCTTGACTTCCATAAGCAGTAAGCAATATAGACTGTTTGTTTGGTAAGCTCCGGCTTAACAGCGCGTAAAATCTATCTATGACTTTTTTCATTTGAGAGGAAAAACCAAAGAAATATAATGGTGTAGCCAATACGATTATATCTGATTTGCTTAATTTGTCATAGATCATCTGCATATCATCTTTCTGTATGCACTCTCCATGATTTCTCATACAATAATCGTATCCCAAACAGCCGTTTATGTTATGGTTTTGCAGTGTGATCTTTTCAACCTCATGCCCGTCTTTCAAAGCTCCCGCAATAAAGGCATTTGCCAGAGTATCCGTATTCCCCCCTTTTCTTGGGCTTCCAATTAAAACAAGAATATTCTTTTTCATCCTAGCTACCTCCAATGTATTGAATCCCTTTACAAGAAAAGTATAGGTAAATATAATGTTGTTGTAAAGTACGCACATTTTTGTTAGGTACTAACCCAAAGGAGAGTATAAAATGATTATTTTATATTGGATAGCTGAATATAAAGTTATTCTGTATAACGAACTGAAAAGAAAGATAGGGAATATCTCTCACAAAACACTAAGCCTTACGTTAAAGGAATTGCAAAAAGATAAAATTATTATCAGAACGGAATATCCGCAGATACCGACGCTGATCCGGCCCACCGGCGGCGCATACAACGATGCTGTCATTGCTTCTATGAAGGAGCTTGGCCTGCCGATTATCCTGTGGAATATTGATTCCCTGGACTGGAAATACCACGACGATGCAGACGTCATCCGGCAGCGTATCATAGACAACGCCAGGGACGGCGCAATTGTACTGGAGCATGACCTGTATGAAACTACGGTGGAAGGCGTTTTGGCGGCCATAGACGAGCTGCAGGAGCAGGGCTATGCCTTTGTCACCGTTTCCGAACTGGCTGAAATCAAAGGCGTTACGCTGGAACCCGGCAAAGTGTACACTGGCTTTACACAGGACGATGTGGTCATAGATCACGGCTCTAATTTCAGTTAAACTGATGATAACAGAACCAAGCCCTGCGCCAATGCCCATATGCTGTAAAGTAACATGAACAAGAGAATAGACAGTCACCTCACTATTCCGAAAAAGCAAGAACCAGACTGATAGAAATGCAGACTTCATTGTGATACAATATAGCACAAGAGAACGATGAAACAGAGCTTGCATTAGAGTATTTTTTTACTTTTTCCGCCTATAAACATCCACGCAACTGCCAGTTGCCTCATTTCCATGTCTGAATGGTGGTTATGCAACTGATAATTCTGCTAAGATTAGTCCATGCAAAGAAAGGAGAGATGACAATGAGCATGGCAGACAGAATACAATATTTAAGGAAAGCAAAAGGAATATCACAAGAGGAACTTGCAGATAAGGTCGGTGTTTCAAGACAAGCTGTTTCTAAATGGGAATGCGAACAAAGCACCCCCGATTTAGAAATAATAATTATAATGAGTGAGTTTTTTGAAGTTACAACCGACTATATTCTAAAAGGCATTGAACCAACAAAAGACAAAGGCGAAAAAAGCAGAGAAATCACAAGCAGAATATTATATATTTCATCAACAGCGTTTATTGCTATTGGCCTATTTTGTGCTTTTGGCGGGTGGTATGCTGAACAAACAATGGAAACTGTTTGGGGTTCAATGATTATTCAAGCAGTAGGAATTGCTGGCTACTTTATAGGGAGGTCGTTGTCAGCGGCAAAAGCCCCATTTTATATTGACTGGCTTAATACCGTTGGAATTGCTTTTATGCCGGTCTCTATGATAACTGGTTATCTACAGGGTTGGATTGCCCCCTATCCAAGCGGAATATTTCATGTTTTAATTTTTGGTATAGTGTTCTTACCAATTTCAATTATAAGCTATATTCTTTTGAGAAAGAGAGCGCATGATGCAGAGTAACAAATGATGGTTTATGAGAATAATAGAAAAGCTAGCCGGGCCAGTCAACGATCAAGATGAACAGCACATACTGAAGTGACCCCAAAAAGTTGGACAGTTAAGGTGCGACAGCTTAAAGTGCTGTCGCCTCTTGGCTGCCTGTCTGCAAAACCAGGCGCAGCCCGTTCATCTTGACCGCCCGCTGGTTCGACTGGTTTTGCTATATGTTAAATATCCTTTGCTTTCATTTTGTCCATTTCTGCCTGTTGCAGTTTCTTTCGCTTTTCTCTACCGCCTGCCCAATCTAACCAAAAGATTGTATTAACTACAACAAAGGGGAAAATGGTCTTTGTAGTAAATGGTATACTTCCGCTTGCAAAGACAAAAATGCTTCCAGCCAGAATGAGAATGGGAATAATTCCTCCCCAAAGGGGATTTTTTAATTTCGTGCAGAGAAGATACTCGGCAAAAAGCAATACACCAGCAATAACAAATGCAATAATTAAATCAATCATTTTTGGTTGTCCTTTTCTTTCTTGTATTTTTCGATGATGATTTTTGCGGTTTCCAAATCAATCCGTGAGTCAACCGCAAGCCCCTTGATGAAAGTGGAAAAAGGTTCTTCTTCTTTCTGGTCGCTTAATTCGATCTTCTGAATAAGTTTGTCTAACCGGAGCCGAACCGTCGGATATGATACTTCATATAATTTGGCAATTTCTTTTAATGAACCGGATTTTAAAACAAAATTTTTCAAAAAGGTGGCATCCTCTTGCTCCAAAGCAAGTATCCATTGCGGAATTTTATCAATCTCCAATTCAATCCTCCTTTCTTATTAACTTTAATATAATTGAGTATAACATAAATAAAACTAAAGTCAATATGAAAATAGAAAGAAATTTAAATAATTTTGTGGAACGGAATGCGGGGCTACTGTTCATTTCTATTGATTGTTGTTTTTGCTTCTCCACCGCACACAATCATTGGTGCAGAGCTTTTCTTTTTCCGGGCAACAGAAAAGCCCGCCGGTTCCTGGGCGGCGGGCCCTCCTGTTTTGGAGTGTTGTGGAGAGAGTAGGTCAAAATCAATATGATTCGACCATGCGTATCCGGAAAGCCGGATGTTCCGGCTTTTCCGATTACGCCTTCAAAAAAATGATGTAGGATGTAATCAAAATAATAAGGAGAATTTATTATGCTCCGAAACCGAGCGGAGAGAATGCAGCGTAAACAATGATGCAGCAGATGACAATTGCTACTGCACAAACCTTGCCATACTTCCACGGAGTCAGGTCAACTGCATGAACATCCTCCTGTGTCCAAGCCTGCAGCTCCGGATGCGCTTTCTTGTTTCTGTTGTTCAGGAAAGCCATAATCAGTAGCTCAATCGGCCACAGGATCAGGATTGCATACAGGTAATGGATTGTGCCGTCGCCAGCGCCAAACAGAGCATAGCTCGGGGACAGCAGCAGGAAGCCGCCATAGCAAATCACATGGAATACCATAATCAGCTTTGCTGCATACTGCGGCAGATACTTAAAGAAGAAGCCGCCGAATACCGCAGACAGAACCGGAAGACCGATCAGCATAACAAATGAATCAAGGAAGGTCTTCAGACCAGCCGGGAAGAAGTATACCATCGGGCCAACGATAGTCGTTGCAACAGCGAATACGATGCCAATGTTCTTGCCGACCTTAACCAGATGATCTTCGGAAGCGGACGGATTGATGTATTCCTTATAGATATCCATGGTGAACATGGTATTGACAGAGTTCAGTACGGAGTTGAAGGACGACAGGATTGCGCCGAACATAACAGCTGCGAAGAAGCCCATCAGCGGAGCCGGGATAACCTGTGTAACCAGCTGCGGATATGCAGCGTCCATCATGTCAACCTGACTGCCCTGGATCTCGAACATAGCGTATGCAATAACGCCCGGCAAAGCCAGATACATAAAGCCAATGATCTTCAGGAATGCGCAGTACAGAGCACCCTTCTGTGCTTCCTTCAGGTTCTCAGCTGCAAGAACACGCTGAATGAAGGACTGATGTGTGCACCAGGACTGCAGGCCAAGGAAGATCAGGCCGGTAAATACGGTAATCCACGGAACTTCCGGTGCTTCTGCATTCAGTCTGCCGATCGAGTTCAGCTTTTCCGGATAGTTCTGTACAAGGTACTTGAAGCCGTCAACGATTGCAAGGCCGTCATGGCCTGCTAGATTGCCCAGTACATGCAGTGCAAAGAACGGGATCATGAAACCGCCAATCAACAGGCCAACGCCGTTTACGGTATCCGATACAGCAACTGCTTTCAGACCGCCGAAGATTGCATAGATGGAACCAACGACGCTGATAATGATGCAGAGAACAACGACCGCTCCAAAGGTGGAAAGTCCAAACATATCCGATACATGGAAGATGTTCTCGAATACCAGAGAACCAGAATACAGGATAACCGGGATCTGGACTACCAGATAGAGAATAATATATGCGATGGAGAACCACAGCTTCGTGCTGCGTCCGAAACGCAAACCGATCAGCTGCGGGATTGTGGTGATACCACTCTTAAGGTAACGCGGAGCTGCCCACAGCGCCAGCACAATACAGCACGGTGCAGCAACGATCTCGAACGCCATCGGGCTCATACCAACAAACCATGTCTGACCGTTCGTACCAACGAGCTGCTCCGCCGACAGGTTGGTCAGCAGCAGCGAACCTGCAATGACAAAGCCCGGAAGACCGCGGCCTGCCAGAAAATAGCCGTCAGCTGTGGTCTGGTCGTCACCCTTTGTCTTCAAATAAGAAATGACCGCAACCAGAATGGTAAAGCCGACGAAGGTAATAAATGTAAATGCCATGAGTTTTCTCACACTTCCTTTTCATATCTTCATACTTGCTCAACTTTGTAAAACATCTATATGTGTTCTCATACTCCCATTTTTAGGCCTGATAGCATATTTCAAGCCCGCTCCACTCTCCCTCCTTGTGTTTCAAATTATATCACCTTTTCAGATATATACAATGATTGCCGTTGCGTAAAAATTGCTCAATTTTGCTTTCATAATTTACATTTCTGCAACGTATACATGCGCGCAATATTTTAGCGCAAAATCGATGAATATTTTCAAAAAATATGTCAATTTTTTCGATTAATCTGTAATTTTTATGTATTTTATGGTTATTTATCTTATTTTTTCAAAAAATATCATCCTTTTATCTATCTGAAAATAAAGCATTTTTTCTCATCCCATTTCACAACACGCATGTATTTTTATTTCTTAATACTGTAAGAAAAATCTATCTTCCGCTTTTTCACAAAAAAGCAAATAAATGCATCTATCTTCCACCATACCACCGCCACGCCGGACTTTTCTATACCTTTCCGCACAAAAAAAGAAACCGGAGCTGGAAAACCAGCTCCGGCATCTAAGTATTAAAGCAAAATGACAATACGATAAAAAGGTATAGAAAGGAAATTAATTATCTGCTGATGGTAGCCTTCAGTGCATCGATGGAGGTTTCCAGACCAGCTTCAACGCTCATGGTCAGGTCTTCCATTTCCAGAGATACATAACCGTCATAACCCATCATATGGCATACGGAGAAGAATTCCTTCCACCACTTCAGGTCACGGCCACAGCCTACTGCTACATAGTTCCAGGTACGATCCTTGGAGCAGTCAACCGGCAGGTTCTCCAGCAGACCGTCAACATCAACATTGTACTGCTCCGGACGAGCGTCCTTGCCATGTACATAGAAGATCTTGTCGCCCAGTGCGCGTGCAGCAGCAATCGGCTCAGCGCCCTGAATCATCAGGTGGGACGGGTCAAGGTTCAGACCGAGTACATCAGAATCCTCGCCTACTACTTCACACAGCTTGTTGAAGGTGCGAACGTTGTGAACCAGTGCGCCCGGGAACTCCTCGATTGCGATCTTCTTTACGCCTGCTTCCTTTGCAATGCGGCAGGTTTCCTTCCACCACTCTGCAGCTACTTCCCACTGGTACTTTACGCCTTCGACCATGTAGTTGAAGCCGTCATATTCCGGCCAGGATACTGTGGATACGAACCAGTTCGGGGTCTTGTCGCCCGGTGCGCCTGCCGGCAGGCCGGACATGGTAACAACAGTGTCAACGCCCATCTTGCCAGCCAGTACCATGGTATCACGCATGGTCTTGGAATGTGCATGGCCCATCGGGGTGTCGATCAGCGGGTTGCCAGAGCAGTTCAGAGCGGAAATTGCCAGACCGCGCTTCTCAATCTCAGCGAGGAATGCTTCGCGCTTTGCGTCGTCATTGATGTAATCTTCAGCACATTCAATGAAGTTGCAGCCGCCCCAGCCGCCTGCGGTCATTTCGATTGCGTCCAGGCCGTATGCTACAACCTTGTCCAGCATTTCAGTAAAAGGAATCTTGCCGAATACATCGGTGCAGATAGAAAGTTTCATAATATATATCCTCCAAATATTAGGGGTTTGCCGGAGCGCATCCTAGCACACTCCGGCAAACAGTTGTATGAGAATTTTTTAAGATGTAAGCGAATTATCTTAAATTACTTCACGTCTACCCAAACAGCGCCCTTGTCAGCGGACTCAGCACAAGCGTTGATCCACTTGATGCCTTCGATGCCGTGCTCCAGATCCGGGTATACCAGGTTCTTCAGGGTCTCTTCGTCGCCGCGGTCCTTTGCGTCCATAGCAATTGCAAAGCGCTTGTACAGGTTGGACCAAGAATCAATCAGGCCGGTGTAGTGCAGTGCGCCCAGACGCTCGTCTTCCAGTGCTTCCGGTGCAAGGTAGTCCATGGAACGATACAGAATCTGCTCCGGCTTGCCCTGTACCTGATAGTGCAGTTCGTCCGGATGCATGTCATTCCACTCCAGGGAAGCCTTGGAGCCAACGATGCGGATGTGCTGGGAGGAATGGTCGCCAGCGTTAACTGCCGAAGCCCACATACGACCTACAGCGCCGCTCTCGTAACGCATCAGAACGTAAGCATTGTCTTCCAGCGGATAGCGGGAGCCTACGAATGCCTGACGGTCACACAGAACCTGCTTCAGCTTCTCATCCGGGCAGATCAGCTCAGACATGTAATAGGTATGAGTGGACAGATCGCCCAGTACGAAGGAACGGCCAACCTTAGCCGGGTCAACGCGCCACTTCTGGCCTTCAGCCTTTACGTCAGCTTCTGCGTCGCAGCCAAAGCCGTGTGCATAGCGCAGGTCGATCATGTTAACCTTGCCGATGTCGCCATTCTTAATCATAGCACGCATCTGCTGCAGCAGTTCGAAACCGGAGAAGCCGTAGGTTACGCAAACGATCTTGCCCTTTTCCTCAGCCAGCTTCTTGATTTCTTCGCCCTGCTCTACTTCGAAGAACAGCGGCTTCTCGCAGATAACATGCAGGCCAGCTTCCAGAGCAGCCTTGGTAACTTCATAATGCAGGAAGTTCGGGGTAGCTACGTCAACAGCCTCGATGCCGTCTTCACGCTTTGCCTCTTCTTCAAACATGGTCTTGTAGTCCGGATACAGGCGATCCTCATCCATGCACAGGTTCAGGCCGAACTGCTTGCCGCGCTCGAAGTCAACGTCAAATGCAGCTGCCTTCAGTACGAAGGAAGTGTTGTCGCGCATTGCGCCCAGACGATGCTTGTAGCCTACGCCACTGGTAGAGCCGCCGCCTACAATACCCCAACGGAATGGTTCTCTCTCAAATTTCTTTTCGCCGATGTACATAATACTTACGTCCTTTCCTTTTCAATGCATCAATTGTTTTTTCTTCTCATACATGATTTATAAAATCGTCCTGTTTTGCCGAACGGTTTTAACGAGGGAAAACATTTCCGGTTTTGCTCTTTTTTGTCTTAGCTGCAAAACCCAGGCAGTTTTTAGACAAAACCACCAATTTTCTGCTTTATTCTTTGGTGTTTTTGTTTCTTGTGTTCTTTCTGGATATAGTATAATCTATAAATATGAAACCGTAAATACGCATCGTTGCTATAAAATTCATCACATTTGCTTTTCAAGAAATCGAGGTATCAAATTATGAAAAGCGTTGATCCCGGAATCCTTCCGCAGTCCCATTGCTCCACCTTTCAGCCATCGGAATTTGCAAGGGAAAACCTGATTTACATGACCTGGTGCGGGCACTATTACTGCACCAGTCAATATTATATGGACCGCCAGAGCTACCCGGAGGCGCTGCTGCTGTTTGTGCGCCACGGCGAAATGGACGTGCGCTACGGCGGCAAATCCTTCACCATCCACAAGGGCGATATCCTGCTGCTGGACTGCAACAGACCGCATTATTACCGTGCGCACGATGATCTGGAATTTGTCTATATCCATTTTGACGGCTCCAATTCCCATGTGCTGACCAATTATCTGATTGACCTCAACGGCAGCCCGATTTTCCGTCAGGAATCCAACATGGAAATCGGCAAAGAGCTGTATGATATCGCCGTATTGCACGAAAAAGGCACCATACAGCCTCCATTCCAGGTTTCCGCATGGATTACACAGCTTTTATACAAGCTTTCGCTTGCTGCAGCCCCGCCGATCCAGGAGGATTCCCCGATCAATCAGGCAATCCAGTACATCCTGCATCATGTCGGTGATCCCATTACACTGGATGATCTATCCCAGCTGACCAATTTCAGCCCGTACTACCTGTCGCATCTGTTCAAAAAGCAGACAGGCTATTCCCCTTCGGAATATATCATCAATACCCGTCTGGAAAAAGCAGAACGCATGCTGACGCACACACGCAAATCCATCGCAGAAATTGCCTATGAAGTGGGCTACGGCTCTGCCAGCAGCTTTATCAATGTCTTCACCCGCAAAGTAGGCTGTACGCCCAAAACCTACCGCACCCAGCACCAGAGCGGCAATATTATTATAGGCTACGATATCGAAAGATTTTAACCCAGATCCATACAAACAGCCGGAGCGCACGTTTGCGTCCCGGCTATTTTTGCACTTCGGCTGTCTGTTGCATGTTTGCTATTTTTTCATCAAATTTGCTATCCGCAAGACTGTTATAAAAGAACAACAGCCGCTGCCAGCGGGGAACCGGCAGCGGCTGTTTTGCCGCGTTCACAGCCGCCTTAAAATCCCAAACAGGCAGCTGCAGGTATCAAATTATTTGAAGAGAATAAGTCAACTATAAAAAGAGAAAATGATAACTGATTATCAAACATTGGATATCAGATCATCGCACCAGATCAAATTACATATAATCTGCTACGTTGTCTGTCGTTACAGGCTCGAACGGTACCCAGAATACGTGGCTGCTGTAGTCATTGCCAGAATCATCCATTGTACCGAGGTCTTCCATGCCAGCGTCCAGGTCATTTCCTGCGATCATGTTCATCGCTGCAATAACAGAGCCCTTGCCCTGTCCAACCGGGTTCTGGAATACGGTCATTGCCAGAGTGCCTTCTGTGATCGCCTGTGCGCCGTCTGCAGTGCAGTCGATGCCAACGATCGGGAAGTTGATTTCTACGCCAGCATCCTTGCACGCCTCAATTGCACCCAGTGCCATTGCGTCGTTGTTTGCAATGATGCAGTCAAACTCCTTGCCAGAAGTCAGCAGCGGCTGAATCATTTCCTGAGCAGTCGGACGGTCGTAGTCAGCAACTACCGGTGCAGATGCTTCGGTAGCGGTGATGCCGTTGTCCTTCAGCGCCTGCAGAACACCAGCAGAACGCTTGGTCGTGGAAACCTGACCCAGCGTGCCCTGAATCATAAAGTACTTGATTTCCGTCTGACCCTTATCCTTGAAATACTGTGCCAGATACTCGCCCTGGAAATAACCGGAAGTATCTTCATCGGAGCCTACATAAGCTACATTTTCAGCAGCCAGCTCACTCATGTTCGTAGGCGGACGGTTTACAAAAATCAGCTTTGCATCACCAACAGCATCAATCAGGGACTGGGTGCCGTCAGCGTCAACCGGCAGACAGATGACTGCCTCAGCGCCGCCATTTACTGCAGTCTCAATGTACTGAATCTGCTTAGCAGAGTCATTCTGTGCGTCCTGTGTAACGATGTTATAGCCGAGCGGTTCAGCTTCTGCCTTCATAGCAGCCTCAATGGAGGACATAAACTCGTCACGAGCCGCAATAACAAAGGTCAGATTCTGCAGATTGCTGTTAGAAGCAGCGGAGCCGTCTCCACCAGAAGAGCTTCCGCAGCCAGCCAGAGCACCAGCGCACATAACGCCAGCCATCAACATAGCCATTGTCCTTTTCAGTTTCATCCTAAAAGTTCCTCTCTTTCTGTTGTGTTACAGATTAATCTTCTTACAATTAACAAAAACAAAAAGACGGTCCGCCGCGGCATTGACTAAACAGCCTTTTTGTTTTACGGAACAGTATCCATTTCGCGTACTGTTCTGCTGCTGAACAAATTATAGACGATTGCTGCTGAGATGAAAATAGGCTGTTTTGTTACAAAGTTTATCTATTTTGCTTTTCACGTTGGTTTTGTTCTATAATTTTGCTAAAATGTGCATAATCATTTATCGTTTTTGCGAAAAATTTACTATTTTTGCGCTCAAAAAATAGAATGTTTTTCCGCAAAAGAGAAACCGCCGCTTTGCTTTATTTCCTTTGGATTGCGTTTTCTTCTTTCCTTTTTGAGTAAGCAAAAATCCGCCGGGGCACAGAATGTACCCCGGCGGAATATAATAGGAGATTGGAGAGCTACAAAATAAATATCACATATGAGACGGTATAAAGCACTCTGCTTATCCCTTTGCAGACAGCAAATCCTGTCCTGCCTTGACTTCACCGGTTGCCAGCGGCTTAATCACAGAATAATCATCCGTATTGCAGACAATCATCGGTGTTGTGCAGAGATATCCAGCAGCCTTAATTGCGTCCATATCAAAGGATACCAGCAAATCGCCCTTCTTGACATTCTGGCCTTCCTTGACATGCGCTTCGAAATACTTGCCGCCCAACTTGACAGTATCAATACCGACATGCAGCAGCAGTTCCATTTCATCCGCAACAGCAAGACCAATCGCATGTTTTGTATCGAATACATTTACAATCGTTGCATCTGCCGGTGCATACAGCTTGCCTTCCGAAGGCTCGATCGCTACGCCGTCACCCAATGCGCAGGAAGCAAAAGCTTCATCCTGTACTTCATTCATCAGCAGCATTCTGCCATTCATGTGCGCGCCGAGAAGGACGTCCTTCATCTTTGGTGCCTCTTCCTTTGCCGCTGTGGTTTCCTCTGCGGCTGGTGCTGCAGACTCCATAAACATGGATTCCGGAATTGCGCCGGAACGAACCTTCTCTACAAATTCTTCGAAATTGGATTTTACAATGGTTACGGACGGGCCATAAATAACCTGAATGCCAGCGCCCTTAACAACTACGCCGGAAGCACCTGTAGACTTGAGCAGCGGCTGATCCACATTAGCGCTATCTACCAGTGTCAATCTCAGACGGGTTGCACAGCAGTCAATATCTACCAGATTGCCAACGCCGCCGACACCCTTCAGGATCATTGCAGATTTTTCATCAAAGTTTGCCGGAGCCGGCTTGCCACCAGCCAGGCCAACACCAGTAGCCTGACGGTATTCATCCTTGGTTACCAGATGTGCTTCTTCGTCATCTGCTTCACGTCCCGGTGTCTTGAGGTTCCACTTCAAAATAAAGAAACGGAATACAAAGAAGTACAGAACAAAGTAAACCGCGATAACCGGAAGCAGCATCATCCAGTTAGACTTCGCCTGACCTGGCAGAACACCATACAGAATCAGGTCAATCAGACCATCCGAGAACGTAGTACCAACACAGATGTTCAGAATATGGCAGGTCATAAAGGACAGACCAGCAAAGACAACATGAATTGCAAACAGTGCCGGAGCAAGGAACAGGAACGTAAATTCAATCGGTTCAGTAACGCCAGTCAGGAACGAGGTCAGTGCAACAGAGAACAGCAGGGAGCCGGCCTGCTTTTTCTTTTCCGGACGTGCGGTCATATACATTGCCAGTGCAGCGCCCGGCAGGCCGCCCATCATGAACGGATATTTGCCAGTCAGGAAACGGCAGGCATCAACAGAGAACTGGGTTGTTTCCGGGGAAGCAAGCTGTGCAAAGAAAATATTCTGTGCACCCATGACATTGACGCCATCAATGACAGCAGAGCCGCCGACACCAGTCTGCCAGAACGGCATATAGAAAATATGATGCAGGCCAAATGGAATCAATGCACGTTCGATACAGCCATAAATAAAGGTGCCAGCATAACCGGAAGCCTGTACCAAACCGCCGAGTGCGAAAATGCCTTCCTGGATGATCGGCCATACAACAAACAGGATTGCACCCGTCACAATGCCGAATACCATGGAAACAATCGGAACAAAGCGTGTGCCCGCAAAGAAGGACAATGCATCCGGCAACTGGGTTTTATAGAACTTATTGCACAATACCGCTGCGATAACGCCGGCGATAATACCACCGAATACACCCATCTGCAGGGTCTGGATACCCAGCATCGAGGTAATTGCACCTTCTTTGACGGTATCTGCAATCTGTCCATCAACAATCGAACCGGTCAACGTCAACAAGACATTGATGGTCGTCAGCATGACCAGATAGAAGATGCCCGCAGACATAACTGCTACGCCCTTTTCCTTCTTCGCCATGCCAAGCGCAACGGCCAAAGCAAAGATTAATGCCAGGTTGCCGAAAATCGCATTTCCGGCATAGTTCAGCAGCATCATAATGCTGTATAAGATGGTGCCCGGGTGCAGAATGCCAGACAGACCATAGGTAGCAATGGTCGTTTCATTTGTAAAGGAACTGCCAATACCCAACAGGATACCTGCAAATGGCAGAACCGCAATCGGAAGGAACAGCGATTTGCCGATCTGCTGTGCAGCAGCAAAGATTTGTCCGCTTTTCTTTTGTGCCATTGTATATAACTCCTCTCAAGATAACAGAAAGTTTTATATTTATGTATTTTAAAGTTCCACTGGCCGGGCCCTGGCACAGTCGGAATTTTAAACAAATCAGTCTGCCGCATCCGGCATATTTAAACGCTTCAGGTGAATGGTCAGATAAATTTTTTCTTCATCTGAAATGATTTTATCATGATTTGCTTCAATATAAGAAGCTATACGGTTTGCACATTCATAATGCGCCCTGCAGTTACGCTTGATTAATTCCCGGAACATGATATCACTGGGGTCCTGCGTATCCTCCAAGGTCTTATTCTGATAAAGACGCTGTACCAGATATCGAAGATGTACAATAAAGCGGCTGAAATCCAGCGAATTGCGATCAAACTTTTTACGATAATAAAATTCTGTCACACGAACGCAGCCATCCAGCAGCTTTGTCATATCATGCATGTCACTCATGTGCGTGTTTAATTGCGCATTGACAATATGCAGTGCAATAAACGTTGCTTCATCCTCATGCAGCTGTACGTTGCATTTCTCCTCAATCGCCTGTAAACAATATTGTCCCAGGCGGTACTCTGTCGGATAGAAGCACATGACAGAGCCGCTTAACGGGTTCTTAAACTCAATGCCCTGCTCCTGTCGCTGGATTGCAAAACTGATATGGTCAGCCAGTGTAATCAGCAAAGATTCATTCAGGTTTTGATTGAGCTGGCTTCTGATGTATTCAATCAAATCCTGTGTCAGCTTTAAATGTTCCAGCGGGATCTGCTCAACCAACTCACGAAGCTTTCTCTGCTCCATCTTCCCTTCCATCCGATAGACCTTTTCGACAATGGATTCGTCAACACGTTCACCGGTCTTGCGCTTAAAGCCAATTCCTTTTCCGGTAATGATCATTTCATGACCTTTTTCGTCAATAACGCAGAGGATATTGTTGTTAATAACTTTTTTAATCCTCATATCATATATCTCCTGCTCCCTCTTTTTAAACACTATCCTTTTGCCAAAAAAAATAACCAGCCCCATCAAAAATACTATGCCCACAAAACGCATAAAATAAACACATAGTATCAAGATAGAGTTGGTCAAGCCTGCATTATCAGTAACATTCCAACAATTTTATTAATAGAATTTTAACACTCTTGTTCCAAAATGTCAATACATCTTCAGCAGATTACTCAAAATCAGCATTGTTGCACAAAAAATATTTGTTATATTTGGAGTATATTTACAAACCATCCCCCATGACAACATGCAGATCGGATGTCTGTCACCCTAGAGGTCCTTCATTCTATTTTGAAATATAATCTTTATGATTCAAGCTGTTCTATCGCCGAGGTATCAATGTCTCCTGAGATTGCAGCATGTTTCATCCAAAGCTGAAGAGAATCAATAATCAGCGACATTTTTTCCAATTGTTGCTGAATGGACAGGAAATCAGGCATCTCATCGCCGGTAATCTTTCCATCCACTGTGATTTCAATCAGCCGTTCCTTCTCCTTCGACAATGCGTTTAATGCCGCAAGCATTTCCAAAGTAATCTGGGAAAGCTCCTTCATCTCAATCTTTGGTACATATTTTTGACCGATTTCGCAAATATTGCAACAATAATCATTGCAGAGTGAAGGGTTGTGATAACATTCTGCCATCTTGAGGACCTCATCCGGATGCGGCCGGCTTCCGTTTTCTATCTTTTCAATCCGGGAAGCCGATATGTATAGCTTTTCCGCCGCAGCCGCTCTTGTAAGCTGCACGTCTTCACGGCTGGTCTGATATATATTCTTATCTCGCTTGGTTGACATTTTACCCATGGAATGTTTCTCTCCTGTTACCGTTTCGTCCTGATTCCCTTCTGCAAAGGAATTAGCAGGGATTATTTCACCCTGCCAGAAGTTTATTTTTCTCCTCTGTTATTATATACTATATTCAAGCTCAAAGAAAGACATACATCTGAGCATAGCGGAATAAGGTAATGGAGGTGATTAAAATAATAACTCTCATTTTTGCAGGTTTGTTGATCGTAGTGTTTGGGAAACTGCTTTGGTTCGCAATCAAGGCTGCATGGGGAATTACAAAAATCCTGTTCACGCTTGTCTTGCTTCCATTGATTCTTGTCGGCTTTGCAGCGGCAGGATTTATGTCTGTCGCATTCATAGGCCTGATTATCGTTGGCTTATTCTCTTTGGTTGATATCATTTTATAAGGCGGAAGGAAAAGGATTATGCATCAGGAAAAAAAGTTATACAAGTCGCTTTCCAATCGCATGCTGTGGGGTGTGTGCGGTGGTATTGCAGAATATTTTGAACTGGACCCGACCATTGTTCGTCTGGCCTGGGTTCTCTTTACCATATTGGGCGGCAGCGGTATCCTTGCTTATATTATAGCAGCACTGCTTATGCATGACGCGCCGGCGGATTTCTATTAACCGTTAAAAATACCTGGAGGATGTGAATTGGAGATGAACCGATGAATATAGAGACCAGAATCGCCCTGTGCCGATTGATCGAGAAAATAAATCGCCAGCAGGAATATTGCGACAAAATAGGGATTCGCAATGCATCTATACTTAACATCTGTCCTGCCAAAAACGCAAAAGCAAGCCTGGAATAGAACAAACAAAAAAGCACCGAAACCATCACGGAATCGGTGCTTTGCTTTGGCGGAGAAGGAGGGATTTGAACCCTCGCGACACTTTCGCGCCCTACTCCCTTAGCAGGGGAGCCCCTTCACCACTTGGGTACTTCTCCAAAGGCTGCTGGCTTGGTACACTTGAGAAAAATGTGGCGGAGAGGGTGGGATTCGAACCCACGCGCCCTTTCGGACAAACGGTTTTCAAGACCGCCTCGTTATGACCACTTCGATACCTCTCCGGATCGAATCTCTCGTGCTAAGCAAGAAATATTATAGCATACCCCCTTTTTCCTGTCAATAGATTTTATCTTATATTTTCATGTTTCTTTTCTAAAAAAACTTTGTAAACACATGATAAACTTTTGGAAAAACCAGTGCATTTGTTTGGACGATATGTTATACTAATTTATATAAAAAGTACAATATTTTGTGCATGTTGCGAAATTCACTTGTTCTTTATATCTTTAAAGTATTTTGTCAGGAGGGCTAAACTCTATGATCTATACCGTGACATTAAACCCTTGTCTTGACTATCTTGTTGCCGTACAAAATTTCCAATCCGGCCGCGTAAACCGCGCAGGTTATGAACGTATTATGCCTGGCGGCAAGGGAATCAATGTTTCTTATGTATTAAATATCCTAAAGCAGGATAATCTCGCGCTTGGTTTTGTCGGCGGCTTTACCGGCGCTGAAATTGAACGTCTGATGGACAAAGATGGTATCCATCATAGTTTTGTACAACTGCAAAACGGCAGCAGCCGTATTGATGTCCAGATGGTAGATGGCATTGAATCTTCCATCCATGGTGTGGGTCCTTTGATCACACAGGATGATATCGATGCCCTGTGCGAACAGCTGCAGCAGCTGCAGGATGGCGATACTTTGGTATTATCCGGCTCTGTTCCGCGCGGAGCACGTGATACAATCTATAGTGACATCTTGCGTTCCGTTGCACACAAGGATTTATATATCGTTGTGGATGCCAAAGGGCCTCTGCTATTAAACACCTTAAAATATAAACCATTCCTGATTAAACCAAACCGTCAGGAAATGATTGATATTTTCTATTTAAATGCAGAGAATCTGGATGATATTATCCGTTATGCAAAGAATCTGCAAAGCATGGGCGCACGAAATGTTTTGGTATCGCTGAGTGCAGACGGCGCAGTGCTCGTAACAGAAACTGGGGAAATTTATCGTCACAGTGCTATGAACGGCAAGGTACATAATACCGTAGGCTGTGGTGACTCGATGTTAGCCGGCTTCCTGGTTGGTTATCAGCAAAATCACGATATGGTAGAAGCATTCCAGTTATCTCTGGCTGCGGCGTCGGCAAATGCTTTCCATGATGGCCGTGGTACATATGAAGAAATTATGGATCTTTTAGACGTCCTGCACCGTGAAATTGAAGATTAGGAAAGAAAAGGGCCGTTCCATTGCCTCCCAAAAGCTGCTGGTTTTACCAGCAGCTTTTTTATGCACCAAGAAACGAAAAACCGTCCGCATGTGCAGACGGTTTTTGGGTTGGGTGAAAAGACATGTATTCTATGGAACAGCGGTTATACAAATTTTACTGCTGTTCCATATGCCATAACTTCCGCAGCCCCCTGCATCACCGAAGCAGAGGAGTAACGAACATTGACAATCGCATCTGCTCCCAGAGCCTCGGCTTCCGCTATCATCCTCTGGGTTGCCAGCGACCGGGCATCGTTCATCATTTCTGTATAGGCTCTCAGTTCTCCGCCAACCAGTGTTTTGAAGCCCTGTGTGATGTCCTTGCCTACATTCTTCGACTGAATCGTGCTGCCCTTTACCAGGCCAAGCATTTCCAGTTCCTTTCCTGTGATATAATCCGTGTTTACCAGAATCATATTGGTCCCTCCTTTGTTATTCAATATCCAGCTCAATTGGTTCATCCAAATGCTCTGAAACATATTTTCCGTTTTTCTTTCTCTGCCGGACGCATTCGGTCAGAAGATATTCAATCTGTCCGTTGACCGAACGGAAATCATCCTCTGCCCATGCAGCAATATCATTGTACAGCTTTTCCGACAACCGAAGTGGGATTTGCTTCTTTTTTGCACTCATATTAGTACAAGCTTCCTGTATTTACAATCGGCTGTGTGTCATGGCTGCCGCAGAGTACAACCAGCAGATTGGAAACCATGGCAGCCTTCCGTTCTTCATCCAATTCTACAACCTGGTTCTCATTCAGGCGTTCCAACGCCATCTCTACCATACCAACTGCGCCATCTACAATCATCTTTCTCGCGTCAATAATTGCAGAAGCCTGCTGCCTCTGCAGCATAACTGCGGCGATCTCCGGTGCATAAGCAAGATACGTAATGCGTGCTTCGATAATTTCCAATCCCGCATCTGCAACGCGCTGCTGGATTTCATCACGAATCCGCGATGCAACGACTTCACTTGAACCACGCAGGCTGCCTTCATCTGCAATACCATCACCAGTTGTATCCACATTCGGTGCAACATCATAGGGATAAATACGGACAATATTGCGCAGAGCACTGTCACACTGCAACGACAGATATTCCTTATAGTTATCTACATTGAATACGGCCTTTGCTGTATCCGTCACACGCCACATAACCGCAATACCGATTTCTACCGGATTGCCCAGACAGTCGTTGATCTTCTGACGGTTGTTGTTCAGGGTCATCACCTTGAGGGAAATCTTTTTATTCGCCATTTCCGCGCTGGCATTGTGTCCGCCGCCATTGAAAATCGTAAACGCTTTACTCGAACCGCCGTCTACATCACCGCTCTGGCTCAGCTTGGTCTTCGCCGCCGGGTTCACGCTGGTGCAAAACGGATTGACAAAATAAAAGCCTTCCTTCTTGAGTGTGCCGACATATTTACCAAACAGTGTTAACACCAGCGCTTCCTGCGGCTTGACAACCTTTAAACCGAGCAGCGGAATCCAGCCAACTGCAAGCCAGACAATGCAGGCCGCCATGAGGGCAAAATGCCCTTTCATAGGAAACAGAATGCTTCCCGCCAGCGCCGCCGCATACAAAACCAGTGTCAAAACCAATGCGGACATACCATTTTTTCTATTATTGAGAATCTTTTCATCCATCTCTATTCCCTCCTTGTATTTGATACTTGTATGATATCATAATGATATCAAATTGTCAATATCTGTTTGAGAAATCTTTTGTCATCTGCCTGCGGCGCACCCGTACATCCCATCATGCATACGATGATACCGAAAGTCCCTTTGACTTATCTTTTTTCAGAAAGGATGCATGAGACTTATGGCAATGGAAAAGCCAAATGGCGCAAAATCTGCTGTTACACCACAGCATGCACAATCCGGCCCTGGTTTTGTCCTGAACTATAATCTGCTGGCGTTGGCAATGGGTTTTGTCCCGGATCAGGTCTGGCAGAACATTTATAACGATGATGTCGCATTGGCACGGGGTACGATTTTTGCGGACCTTGACAAACCATTTATTGGAGAGGAGGCCGTTTCCTGTGACTGAAAAGGAAAAAGCCCTGCAGGATCTCCGCCAGCATAAATTTGCTATGATCGACGCCGGCATGTATCTGGATAGTCATCCGGAGGATGAAACTGCTTTGCAGTATTTCCGTATGATGCATAAAAAACAGCAGCAGGCAGAAGAGCTTTATCAAAAGCATTTTGGCCCGTTAACCCTGTTCGACGCGGGTACTGACAAACGCTGGAACTGGATTGATGAGCCATGGCCATGGGAGGTGTGAAATATGTGGGATTATAATAAGAAGTTAATTTACCCAGTTCATATTTCACAGCCCGACCCGGCAATGGCAAAGCTGATTATTACCCAGTTGGGCGGCCCGGATGGTGAGCTTGGCGCCGCAACACGTTATCTGACGCAACGTTTTACGCAGCCATATGCACAGGGCAAAGCAATTTTAACAGATATCGGTACTGCGGTATCGGAAATGTTCCCAATAAGGGTTTCCTGTTTTTTCAGGCTTTTACAGCCGTATATTTCCATTGATTCGGCAGCAAGTTGAGGTAAATACCAATTGTATCCCTGTCATATATGACCATTTTGTTCAATAGCCGCTTGTAGAACTCATCTTCGTATGCTACGCCATGCAGCAGCTCTTGAACCGCTCTCGCAATATCCTGCATCAGCTTCTCCTGCTGTTCTGCCATGTCCCGCTGCCTGCTTCCGCTCTCCAGCAGTTCGGAAATCCGGTTGATCTCGCAATCGTAAAAGTCCCTTTTGGTTATCAGTTCATCTTTGTCCAGTATGTTATTCAGATACAGGTCAAGCAGCTTTTCCCGTTTTTCCTGTGCTCCGGCAAGCTGTGTCTCCCATCGGGTAATATCTGCTTTCTGTGATTCCATGCCGATAACACACCGTACAACGCAAAGGAGGTGGTCCATGATCTTCTTCTCATACAGCCCCAGGCTCTGGCACACCAGATACATTATGTGAACGGCATCCTCATTTCGGATAGAGGCGCTGGAACAGCCGATCCGGTTTCCCTGCGTATCGATGTGTGCGCCGCCATACTTTGCCGCCTGTAAGCATCTCCATGCCTTATAACGGCTCCCATCCTTGCGCGTCTTATACCGCGCCACATAGCTGGAACCACAGCAGCCGCATTTGATTTTCCCCGAAAACGGATACCGGTTGCTGTGCTTCGCCTTCCCTTCCTGTGACATCGATTTTGCATCCAATATCCGGTTGGCACGTTCAAACAGCTCACGGGAGACAATCGGTTCATGGTGGTCACGAAGGATGACAAAATCCTCCTGTCCGCGGTTATATTTCTTTTCATGGGACAGGAAGTCGGGGGTATAGGTCTTTTTCTGTATGAGGTCTCCGCAATATTTTTCGTTGCGGATGACACGGAGAATGACCGTATTCTGCCATTCTTTCCCATGCATCGGATGGATTCCTTCTTCTCTCAGTTCACGCGCAATCACATGCGTACCTTTGCCCTCATAGACGAACTTATGGAAAATACGGCGTACAGTTGCAGCGCCTTCTTCATTGATATACATTTTGCCGCCGCGAACATCGTAGCCCAACATACTTCTGCCAAACACAACCCCCTGTTCCATGCGGCGCTTCTGTCCCCATTTCACCCGCTCTGAGGTCTTGCGGCTTTCCTCCTGCGCAATTGACGCCATGATGGTCAGACGCAGCTCTGCGTCCGGGTCAAGCGTATTGATATTGTCATTCATGAAGATGACGCCGACGCCATACTTCTTCAGTTCACGGGTATAATAAATACTGTCCAGCGTATTGCGCGCAAACCGGGAAATTTCCTTTGTCACAATCAGATCAAACGCACCATGTTGGGCACAGGCAATCATGCGGTTGAACTCTTTTCTCTTCTTTGTGTTTGTGCCGGAGATACCCTCATCGGCAAATACTTCAAACAGCTCCCAATCCGGATGCTGTTCAATATACCTGCGGAAATACCGCTTCTGGCTTTCAAACGAATTGGATTGATCCTCACGGTCTGTCGATACCCGGCAGTAGGCGGCGATACGCTTCCGCATACGTTTGAGCTTCCATTCCCCGGACATACGCTCATATCGGTTCATATATCCTGCTCCTTCCTGCCATAGACACAGCCCATGCCTCTGTGCAAATCGATGCTGTCACTTTAATATCGTGCCCGGAATGTCCACGCTTTCACCGCCAATCACGCCAAACCGCTCCCACACCAGACGCCATTTGATTTTCTATTTCCCCCGTTTCTGGCGGTATTGCTGCTCCAGTAGCTGAACCGCATTTTCCCGCTGCGCCTGACTGAGTAACCCCCGCTTCTCCAGCGAAAACAAAACCGACTCCTGTACCAGCAGCAGAAAATCGCCGTGCTCCTGTTCCTTCAGCTGTGGTACTGGCTCTCCAATATAGACAAACTCACGATGCTTTTGACGCTTCATCCAATCCCTCCAATCGGTATGATATATGTACCAGCAGCTTGTCTTTAGACATAAGAAAACGCCCACCACTGGTGAGCGTTAGCTGAAGTATTTTGTATTTGCAAAGAGAGTCACAATATTTGACTTTTCGGATATGCGCTAAAATAAACCAAACAGCTTGTTCTGTTCCTGCGGTATCTCTTCGCGTGTCAGGCATTCCCAGATACCTTTTCCCATTCCATTGCAATAATAGGTTTCTGCTTCCAGGTCAACGACACAAAGCCGCAATGCACTCCAGCCATATTGGCCGTATTTGTATTGACGGTAATCATTGGTTCGCTTGATTTTTTTCTGTATCCCTTTTCCTACATTGGCGGTGCACAGCACAAAGCTGATGAAGGTGTAATCATGTGCCGGATTATCCGCTGGTACAAGCTCATCCTGCAGACGTTTGAACAATGCCTTATATTCTGCAAAGGCCTGCTCATCCAGCGTTTCACAGCAATCAAAAAAGTATTTTTCTCCACAGAGATTTTCTCTTGAAATCCTGCTTTTGATGCCCAGTAAATAGCGTTTGTCCTGCTGTTCATACTGTGCAGTCATAGGAAAGCTTTTTCCACAAATGGAAACGTCCCGCTGCACCTCAAACGGCTGCGGATATTGCTTCTCCGTCCTCCATAAAAAACGTTGCGCTTTTGTCTGAAAATCCGTCATCCGTCCTCATCCGCCTTTTTTGCTTCTTCTTCGGCAAGTTTCTCCATTCTTTCTATCTCTTCCACAGGCTCGTCCTTTTCCGCAAAATATTTGCCGTCAATCCAATAACCGATCGCTGTGCCAACAACGGCGCCAACAATCTGCAGTATGCTGCCGTCCATCCGGAACAGTCCGGTTAAAAACAATCCGACTGCATAGCCGAGTGCCAGACCCAGAAAGCCTGTGCGCGGAACTGTATTAAAATATTTCCGCTGTGTGCTGTGATATCCTCGCTTCATGAACCAATCCTCCCTGTAAAAGACAATGATTAATGGTGTTTTCCGAAATTGGGAACAAGGAAGTCCGCCGGAGCAGACTCCCTTGCATGTAGGAAAATAAGAATGAATTTGAAACTGAAAATAGAATTATGCCTTTGCCCTTGCAGCAGCTTCCTTGCGGCGAGCAGATGCAGCCATAGCCTCACGATATACGTCAAGGAGTACAGCAGCGATGATTACCAGACCCAGAACCATGTTCTGTACTGCGGAGCTGAAAGCCAGCAGGGTGAAGCCATTGCGCAGAGCTGCGATAACCAGTGCGCCGAGCATGGTGCCGAGCATCGTGCCCTTGCCGCCCATGAAGGATGCGCCGCCGATAACACAGGATGCAATTGCATCGGTATCATACGGCTGGATTGCAGTTGCACCATTGGCAGTACCGGAACGGCCAATGTTAACGATACCTGCAAGTCCTGCCAGCAAGCCGGATACAACGTAGCAGAAGGTCAGGACGTTTGCAGAGTTGATACCGGAAAGACGGGTTGCCTCCGGATTACCGCCTGCACAGTAGATGGAACGTCCCAGCGCTGTGCGGGTCAGCATGATATGCATGATGATGTAAATAACAATAATAACGATATAGCCAATCGGGAAACCGCCGACAGTTGCAGTGCCCAGCCACATAACGGAATTTGGGAAACCAGATACCATCTGGGAACCGGTTACTACCAGAGCTGCGCCCCACAGGAAGTTCTTCATACCCAGTGTGGATACAAACGGATGCGGCAGATGCAGCCGGGTCAGCAGCAGGCCGTTGATCAAACCAATAGCAGTACCTGCAATCAGCGGCACTAAGATCAGGATAACCGGATTGGTAATGCCCTTATTTACCAGCATACCAATCAAGCAGGAGCAGAATATCGCATTTGCACCAACTGACAGGTCAATACCTGCGGTAATCAAGCACAGCAGCATGCCGGCAGCCGTCAACGCAATAAACATTGACTGCTTGAGAACAGACATAATATTATTATATGTCAAAAAGGTATCACACACAATCGTAAAAATAACACACAAAATAAGCAATGCGCCGATTGTAGCGGCATACTGACCTAAGCCGCCAAATTTTTTCTTACTCATCTAACGTTCCTCCCCATGCTGCCTTCATCAGGCTCTCCTGGTTAAAATGCTTACTATCACGGTCTACCGTTGCCATCACTCTGCCGCCTCGCATGACGATAACGCGATCAGACATACCCAGAATCTCCGGCATTTCGGAGGAAACCATGATAACACACTTTCCTTGCTTCACAAGACGGTTCATAACATTGTATACTTCAATTTTTGCGCCTACGTCAATGCCGCGCGTCGGTTCATCAAAGATAAAGATCTCAGCCTCGGTGTTGACCCACTTGCCGATAACGACCTTCTGCTGATTGCCGCCGGACAGCTGTCCTACGATCTCATCGATGGAAGGCGTCTTAATGCGCAGCGAAGTGATATTTTCCTTTCCTGCTTCCAAAATGTGCTTCTGGTTGAGGAATGGGCCGTTACAGAAGCCCTTCAGATTTGCCATAATCAGGTTATTACGGATGGACTCCGCAAGTACCAGGCCCTGTCCCTTACGGTCTTCTGTCAGGAAGGCAATGCCTGCCTGGATTGCGTGTGCAGGGCTTTTGATTTTGACTTCTTTTCCGTCAATAAACACCTTGCCGCTGTCCAATGGATCAGCGCCAAAAATCGCACGCATGGTTTCGGTACGTCCTGCGCCAACCAGTCCAGCGAAGCCCAGAACCTGTCCCCGGTATGCTTCAAAGCTGACATCATCCAAAACGCCGCCTTCTACCAAATGCTCTGCCTTCAAAGCGACTTCACCCTTGGTACCGAATTCCTTCGGGAACAAATTGTCCAGTGTACGTCCTACCATCGCTCCAATCAGCGAATCGTTGTCCCAGTCCTTGATATCCCTGGTATCGACGTATTGTCCGTCACGGATAACCGTAACGCGGTCACACAGCTCGAATAATTCTTCCAGCTTATGGGATACGAAGACGATGCCAACGCCGCTGTCACGCAGCTTACGGCAAGTAACCATCAGCTGTTCTACTTCCTTCTCGCCAAGGGAAGAGGTCGGCTCGTCCATGATAATCATTTTTGCATCAATCAAAACTGCCTTTGCAATTTCGACCATCTGCTGAACGCCCATGCCAAACGTGCCTGCGGCCTGGGTTGGATCAACATCCTGGCCCAGCGAAGCCATAACTTCCTTTGCCTTCTTATGCATGGTCTTGTAATCAAGCAGTCCGCCCGACCCCTTGATCCATTTATTGATAAAGATATTGTCTGTAATACTCAGCTGCTTTTCCATATTCAGCTCCTGATATACACAGGCAATTCCGGCTGCAGCGGATTCATTCGGATTCTTGAAGGACAGCTTCTGTCCATTGACATAAATTTCGCCTTCGTCCGGCTGATGAACACCAGTCAGTACCTTAATCAGTGTTGATTTTCCTGCACCATTTTCACCGATCAAACCCAGAATCTCGCCCGGCTTTACTGCCAGCTGCATTTTATCAAGTGCAACAACACCCGGAAATATCTTGGTACAGTTACGCAGCTCTACTACATATTCACTACTCATTGACTACTCACCCTTTCCGTGAAAGAGAATGAATTTTCAAAGATTCCCCTGACCGATACCAAACCGATCAGGGGATATCTCATCTTTTCCTATTATCTTTTGATCATAGAAATCAGGAGATTATTCCTCCCACAGGCCCTTATCCTTCATATCAGCGATGTAGTCATCAATGTTTTCAGAGGAAACAACCAGAGAACCGGAATCAACAAAGCTTTCAACTTCATTGCCGTCCAGTACGCTTACAGCTGCTTCAACTGCCTTATAGCCCATATCATAGCCCAGCTGTGCAACGTCCATAGCCAGTGTGCCCTGCTCAATCAGCTCAATTGCAGCCTGGTTGCCGTCGAAGCCGCAAACAATCGTATCAGCATATGCTGCGCTGCCGGAATCCTGGATAATCTTTACAGCTGCTACAGCCATGTCATCACAGGTGTTCAGGATGATGTCAACGCCATCCGGATACTTCTGGATGATGCCTTCCATTGCGGTTGCAGCCTTCTCAGCCAGTGCATCGCAGTACTGAACTTCAATAACTTCGCCGCCTGCTTCTTCGATGCCTGCTGTGTAGCCTTCCAGACGGGTATCATGGGTTTCATCGCCCTGTACGCCGGTCAGGATAATAGCGGTCGGCTTTTCTACGCCTGCTGCCTTTGCAGCTTCAGCAGCAGCTGTGCCGCCAGCCTTTGCAGCGTCCAAGTTACCGGTGCCAACGAATGTAGACTTCTTCTCGGACTCAAAGTCGGTATCAAGAGCTACAACAACCTTATCTGTGCTAGCAACCTTGGTTGCAGCTGCTGCGGACTGCTGCGGAGCGATGACAACCGCGTCATAATTGCTGCCCAAAGCTGTTTCAATCATGTTCGCCTGCTCGTCATATGCAGTTGCGGAGGTCGGAGACTGGATATCAACGGTAACGTTATCATGCTCATCTGCATAAGCCTTTGCGCCAGCGATAACCTTGTTGAAGTGACCGTCTGTCAGCTTTACAATGACGCAAACGTTATACGCATCATCCGAGGAGCCGGAAGTACCGGAACCGGAAGCAGATGAACCGGAGGAACCGCCACAGCCTGCCAGCATACCTACACACATAGCGCCTGCAAGCGCTACACTCATGAACCTTTTTTTCATTGTCATAGTTTTACCTAGCCTTTCTTCTCTTTGTCTTTAGCGTTCTATCATCATACACTGACTGCTCAGTGTCAATGACCTATCAATGTCCGGTATGTGGATCAATCCGGGATACTGTAATGGCTTTTCCCAAAAGGAACTATGCAAAAACAGCATTTCTACCACGTTCTGCGTTCCGTTCTCTGTTGTAACTTATAACTTTTGTTATATTTCACAACTTATATCTATTATTATAATGAGATCATTGTCATAATCGTTAGAAAAATATTGCTGAATTTTTCCGGTATTTCGACCGGATTTCCAGCACGATTTGTATTTTCTTGCTTTGACTCATAATTTTACGCAGCGAAATTTGTGCATTTTAACAACAAATAGTACAGAATCCCAAATTACTTGATATTTTTCGGATTCTCCTTAGGCAATTCGAATATCTGAAATCTGTATCAAGCAGCCTATGCAGCAGCCACACTTGCATGGTTTACAAAATGGTCCCACGGGCGTGGTTGCTTTCCTGTTTCCAATATGCCCAAAGAACTCCCCCTGTTCTCTGGACTTCATGATA
>JAJPXP010000012.1 GCA_021205365.1 Clostridia bacterium | reverse complement strand
GTGCCAGTGGTATGATTTACACATGCATACTACTGCTTATCAAACAGCTGCTCTGCTTTTGCGTTACACCGACAGCTATACAGCAGCGTTTGTATCCACTGGCTGACTGGAAGAGAAGAGATTATAACGGTCTAACCATGCTGCTGTATCATATCCTCTATACAATGCTGCTGCATCCGCCCTTTCCTATGAGATTTTACAAAGCATAGCAATCAATCTTTTTGATTACATACTCATTTTGACAGAAAGTATAAAATTGTTCAATCAAAGAATGTGCATACGTTTTCATCCCCGCCGCCTTTCCACCCCTTCTATGAAAAACATTTTTTATTTTTCCAAAATCATTCCAATAAAGCGTTGCTTTTTCGAAATATTTCATACTTGCTCCTGTTTTTTGTGAAATCGTTTGCACTTCCTCGGTAAGTCAAAAGATACAGCACATGTTTCTATGTGCTGCATCTTTTCCGTTTTTTCAGTTCAGTACAGTTTTGAGTTGATGCAATTGAGAGCCTGTGCTGCTGCTACCTTCTTTCGTGGTGATTTGGTCGATCAGATATTCACGCATGCTCCAAAATTCGTCTGTCTCACGGATGGATCGGAAGAATCCCGTATGGCTCTTATCCAGTGGATTTTCCAAATCCGCAGTCAGATGACCCGGATTGGGCTGCATCACCAAAATACGATTGCTGAGAATCAGTGCCTCGTCCACATCATGGGTTATAAACAGGAAGCTTTTCTTTGTCTTCTTCCAAATCTCATAGATATGACGCTGCAGATGCTCTCGGGTCAGAGCATCCAATGCAGAAAATGGTTCATCCAGCAGAACAATCTTTGGATCTGGCGCCAGCGTTCTTGCAATTGTAGCACGCTGCCTCATACCGCCGGAAAGCTGATGTGGCAGGCTGTCTGCAAACTTAGACAGACCAACAACATCCATATAATATTCCGTGCGCTCCTTACGCTCCGCTCTACTAAAACCACCTTTTCGCTTGAGGCCAAATTCAATGTTCTGACGGACACTCATCCAAGGGAATAAATTTGCCTGCTGGAATACAACCCCCACATCCGGATTTGGCTTTATAAACGGTTCGTTGCCAACACGTACATCACCACTTGTGGGATGTGCATATCCAGCTAATATGTTCAACAGCGAGGTTTTTCCACATCCGGATGAACCAAGCAGGCAGATAAAATCTTCCTGATAAATTTTCAGATTAATATCTCCCAATGCGTGGAAGCTGCCGGAACCCTGTGAAAAGTACTGCTCAACATGATTCAATTCCATATTTACCTGACGTTTTTCATTCTGACTCATACTATTACCTTCTTATTCATGAATCCCGCTCAGAATTGCATTCCGAATTGTTTCGCTATCAACCTCAGAAGCAAGATTGCCCTGCTGATATAGAAAATCTGCTGTCTTCTGAATGATGTCAACAAGCTTACCATCTTCACCCAAATATTCTGCCTGCTCTGCTTCTGTCAGCTCAATGATACCACCCATTGCCTGCAAGGTTTCTTCTTCTGTCAAGCCAAGTCCTTGGCTCATCAGTTTTGCAGCCTCTTCCGGCTCATCATTATACTGCTGTGCTGCCTGGTCCAATAGTCCTGCATATGCCTTAACCACGTCCGGATACTTTTCATAAAAATCATTGTGTACGATAGCAAATTCACAGGTTGGTGCCCCCTGCTCCGCTACCTCTGCCGAAGAAATAATTTCTTTGCCACCGTCATTCAGTATTTGAGATTTTACAGATTCCCAGATATATGCACCATCAATATCGCCCCGGTCCCATGCAGCATAAATATTGGAGGCATCCATATCCATAATTGTCACATCTGCCGCATCAATACCCGCGTTATCCAGTGCATTCAACAAACTGAAATGTGATGTCGTACTAAAGCTGGTTGCAATTGTCTTTCCCTTTACGTCCTCCAGAGAGTTGATGCCGGAATCTTCACGGACAATCAGTCCCTCCATCTCTCCGATGATATCCTCCAGATAATAAACCTTGAAAGGATATTCATTGGCAATACCAGTTGTTCCGGGAGGTGTACCGATAGTAGAAAAATCAATCGAACCTGCTTGCATAGCAGTCAGGATGTCGGCACCGGAGGTAAATTCTACCCATGTTACTGTGATATCCGGATATAATGCCTCCAGCGCTCCCGTTTCCTTCACGAGCAGCTCAGCATTTGGTGTCGCCCAGTAACCGATACGGATTTCGTCCGGTACGCTGTCACCTGCTTCAGAGCTGCTTCCAGCTGTGTTGCCAGAGTTTCCACATGCCGTCAAGGATACCGCCATAGCAGCTGCAAGAGTCATTGCACCCAGATGCTTAAAAATCTTTCTCAGATGATAATTCATAATACTTTTCCTTTCACTTATGTCTGTGTCCAAGGTGTTACGCGCTTGATAATCAGCCGAATCACTGCATCTATCAGGATCGCAATGGCACCCATGATAATAATGCCATAATATACGATGTCATAGCGGACATATTTACTTGCATCCAGCACCAACCAGCCGATACCGGAAACCGCCGCAACCATTTCCGCTGCAACCATCGTTGCATAGGCAACACCGACTGCAGTTCGCAGGCCAGTCAGGATCTGTGGCAGGCAGGAGGGGAAAATAACATTGAGAAATAGATCCACACCGTTGGAGCCGAGCGAACGTGCGCCATTGATACGATCCTGCGGAATCTGTTCTACACTGAATACAGTAGAAATGAAAATCGGTGCAAAGGCATTCAACGTCAACAGAGTGATCTTGGACATGTCACCAATGCCGAACCACAACACCAGAAGCGTATAATAGGCCAGCGGCGGCAGAGCGCGATAAAATTCAATGAACGGGTCGAGAATAGCATGCACGACTTTATTTGCGCCTGCTAACAGACCCAGCGGTACAGCGATAATAAAAGCAACTGCAATTGCAATCAGCAGGCGGCGCATGCTTGCCCACAGATGTGCGCCTAATGAATAGCCGTTATATCCATTGGCAAGTGTATCCGTAAATGCCGACCATACAGATGAGATTGGCGGGATGAACTTCGGATTAAACCATCCAAATATGCTCCCCAATTCCCACAGTATCAGCAATACAACAACTGCTGCCACGGAAATGAGTTTATACTTATGTTTATAAATAAAATCTCTGAGACCATCCAGAGCATCCCTCTTTTTCGGGCTCTGAACGGTAATATTTGCTGCCATAATTTTTCAGCTCCTTCTTTTATTCCTTTCCATACAGCGCAGGCAGGCTATGTTTCCTGCTCCAGCAACTGAATGACTGTCCGCTTCAATGCTTCAATTACGACTTTATCAATGGCAGACAGCTTATATTTCTTACTTTCCAGATATCCCACTTCAAAACTCATATCCAGATCGCTTACCGGAATGGCGCGGATCAATCCATGTTCCAGATAGAAATCGCCGGCTGCCATAAATTTTGGGAAGAATGCAGCATACTCACCGGTGGCAATCATCTGCTTCATGGAGTCCAAATCATCGGTACGGAATACGATCTCCGGCTGCTCCTTTTGCGGAATCAGGTCGGTTAATCCCCCGTTATCCCTTCGAAATTCCTCCCGATAAGCGATGTATTTTTGCTGACGAACCTCTTCATAGGAAATTTCTGTTCTGTCCCACAGCGGCGATTTTTTTCCAACATAAAGCTGATAGGTATCCTGGAACAATGTTGTAAATCGGATATCCCGAAAATCAAAAAGATAGCTTCCACGGATAGCAATGCCAAATTCAGCAAATCCTGCGGATATATTCTTTGCAATATCACGGCTTTCGGCTGTCGCGACAGAAAGCACTACACCATCCCGAATGGTTTTCAATACCTGAATGGTCTGCGGCAGGATGCGGTAATAAATGCCCGGTATGCAGTTAACCGATACTGTTCCAATATATTTTCTACTACTGCAGGCTTCAAGAATCTCCTCTTGTGCAACAAACATGATATCTGCTTTGCCCAGTACCAGCATTCCCATATCTGTCGGCTCAACGCCGACATTCGTTCGTTTGAGCAGGTTGACACCCAGTTCCCGTTCCAGCGAGGAAATGGATTCGCTGAATGAAGACTGCGATAGAAATGGAATGATACTTTACTGCCTGCTGCAAGCAAAATAGCTGTTTCAATTTCATCATTCTGCTCCTTTTCCAGCAGTTTTCCATGAATTATTTCTAAAATTTCGCGAATCATTTCCTCCTTTTCCTACGTATTTACTATGCTTTGTTTTTGCAAGTATACTTTATTTTTCTCCTACTGTCAATGAAAACTCGCTTGAATCGTTTTCGTATTTTCCGATATCCCCTGACGGATTTTGCTTCTGTTCAAGTTGAAAAATCCATATTATTATAAATACAATAAATTCACTAGGATAAGGAGG
>JAJPXP010000017.1 GCA_021205365.1 Clostridia bacterium | reverse complement strand
TGTGCTAACTGTATCATGCTCTGTTATGATATGGGAAACCCTTCTTTAATATATAAAATATAGTGATAGAATGTTTCACGTGAAACAGTTCATTTCTATTCTGGTGATATGCTGATCATATGGAAATAAACTGTGTAACATGCCGCAAAATTGGTTGTTTCACGTGAAACATCGTGGTATAATAAAGACCGAAATAGAATGTTATCCGGAAAGGAAACCACGTATGGGAAAAATTATTGCATTTGCAAATCAAAAAGGCGGTGTTGGCAAAACAACAACTGCCGTGAATCTTGCGGCTGCTCTGGCTGAACAGGGCAAAAAGGTTCTCGTGTGCGATTTCGATCCGCAGGGCAATGCGACTTCCGGTTTTGGTATTGATCCACGTTCCCTGAAAACCAGTGTATATGAGCTGACGGTTTGTGATGCACCGGTAGAAGAAGCTGTCATCAAGACAAAATGGGTAGATGTCATCGGCGCGAATGTGAATCTCGCCGGTGCCGAAATTGACCTGATTGAATTAGATCGCCGTGAATACCGTTTGAAGATGGTGCTGGACCAGCTGCGGGAGGAATATGATTTTATTTTTATTGACTGCCCGCCGTCACTGGGATTGCTGACGCTCAATTCCCTGTGTGCTGCGGATTCTTTCCTGGTGCCGCTGCAGTGTGAGTATTACGCGCTGGAGGGTCTGACACAGCTGATGACAACAGTGCGTGCCGTACAGCGCGGACTGAACCAGAATATCAAGATGGAGGGCGTTTTGCTGACGATGTTTGACGGCAGAACCAACCTGTCCATCCAGGTGGTAGAGGAAGTTAAGCGACACTTTGGCAAAAAGGTATTTGCAACCGTTGTGCCGCGCAATGTGCGCTTATCCGAAGCGCCGAGCCATGGCGAACCGATCACGGCATATGACCGTTATTGCCGCGGCGCGGAGGCATATATGGCATTGGCTCAGGAATTTCTGCGCAGAAATGAAGGATAAGGAAGGAGAAACGCATGGCAAATAAAAGCTTGGGACGTGGTCTTTCCGCGCTGTTTGGCGAAGAAAACCTGGATGCGGCAATTCCGCCGACGAGTGCTGCACCAGTGCGTCCAAAGAATGGCTTCCGGAATATCCCGCTTCGGCGTATCGAACCGAACCGCGCACAGCCGCGCCGGGAATTTGATGAAAAAGCATTGCAGGAGCTGGAAAACAGCATCCGTATTCATGGTGTATTGGCGCCGATTACCGTCCGTCAGGGCGACAATGGCTATTATCAGATTGTAGCAGGGGAGCGCCGCTGGCGCGCTGCACGGCGTGCCGGGCTGGACAACATTCCTGCCATGGTTATTGATGCCGACGACCAGACAATGATGGAGCTGGCGTTGATTGAAAACCTGCAGCGTGAGGATCTGAATCCGATGGAGGAAGCAGAAGGCTATCGGGCTTTGATCGATCAGTTTGGCATGAAGCAGGAAACGGTAGCAGAGCGTGTGGGGCGTTCCCGGTCTGCAGTTGCCAACAGCCTGCGGCTGCTGTCTCTGGATGATGATGTGCGCAAGCTGGTGACAGAAGGGAAGCTGTCCAGTGGACATGCCCGCGCTGTGCTTGCAGTGCAGGATGCCGGAAAACGGCTGTTAGCTGCCAAAAGTATGATAGAAGGCGGCATGTCTGTCCGTCAGGCGGAGGCTTATGTCAAGCGGCTGAATCAGCCGAAGAAGGAAAAGCCAGAGCAGTCCACAAAGGAATTTCAGCCGGATTACTACGAAGAGGTCCAGCGGAAGCTGGAAGGCACGCTGGGACGCCGGGTTCATATTGACCATAAGAAAAACAAAGGAAAGATCACACTGGAATATTACGGTGATGACGATCTGGAGCGGCTGGCAAATGCATTGTCCGCGGTAATCCTTTGATGGAGGCTTTCAATGAGCAAAGAAAAAAAGACCAACGAAGAAGATATCAAAATCTATGAGGAAACAGTGTCGATTGACCGAAGCCGACAAAAAAGCCGGAAAATCTTTGTATTTTATATTGTCGGCCTGTTCTGTGTTGCACTGGTTCTGATTCTGGTAAGCTATGTCATGCAGGCGCATGCCAATCAGCAGCTGGAGGATTTGGGCGCACAGTTGACCCAGCAGACAGATGCAGTCAAGGGTGCAAAGGCGAAGGCAGATCAGATGCAGGAAACCATTGACGCCATGACAAGCCAGCTGGATGAAAGCAAAAAAGAAAATGAAGAGCTGAAAGCCAAGACAGAAGAACAGGAGAAAGCTATAGATGCATTGAACCAGCTGTGGCAGCTGGAGCAGGCATATCGCATGGGTGAGGATAGTGAAGCATTGGAACTCATTGCGGCAATGGACAAGGCATATACCCGTGAAATCCTGACGGATGAAAAAACAGAACCGTTGACCGGGGATGCGGCAAAGGAATATGCGGAGATCTGCAGCATATTGGATGCAGAAGAAGAATAAAGTATTAGCAATCTTGTATCGGAATTTGATTCCGATAAATATAGAAAGGAATAATGAAACGTGTTAGATGTAAAATTTATCCGTGAAAACACAGAAAAATGCAAGACCCGTCTGGCAATGCGCGGCAAGAGCTATGATGCAGAAATTGACACTGCTCTGGAACTTGACCAGAAGCGCCGTGAAATCATCGGCAAAGTTGAAGCGATGAAGGCGGAGCAGAATAAAGTATCCAAGTCTATCCCGCAGCTGAAGAAGGCTGGCGAGGATGTCAGTGCGGTTCTGGCGCAGATGAAGGAGCTGAGCCAGACAGTAAAGCAGCTGGATGCAGAGCAGGCAGAGGTAGAAGAAAAGCTGCATGATACCCTGCTGACCATCCCAAATGTTCCGGCTGATAAGGTGCCGGAAGGCGTGGATGACAGCTGCAATCCGGAGCTGCGCCGCTGGAGTGAGCCGAGAAAGTTTGATTTTGAACCGAAGGCACATTGGGATATCGGCAAGGATCTGGGTATTCTGGACCCGGATACCGCTTCCAAGGTTACCGGCAGCCGGTTCCATTTCTATAAGGGTGCAGGTGCCCGCCTGGAGCGTGCTGTTATCAATTATTTCCTGAATACCCATAGCGACAACGGCTATACGGAAATTCTGCCGCCGTTCGTAGCAAATGCGGCATCTATGACCGGTACCGGCCAGCTGCCGAAATTTGCAGAGGATATGTATCATCTGGAAAATACAGATCAGTACCTCATCCCGACCGCAGAAGTTCCGGTTACCAATATGTTCCGTGATGATATCATCCCGGCAGATCAGCTTCCGATCCGCTATACTGCATATTCTGCCTGCTTCCGTGCAGAGGCAGGTGCGGCAGGACGCGATGCACGCGGCCTGATCCGTCAGCATCAGTTCAATAAGGTTGAGCTGGTTAACTTCACTGCGCCGGAGGATTCCTGGAATCAGCTGGAAAACCTGACCAATGAAGCAGAGCGGGTTCTGCAGGGTCTGGGTCTGCCATATCGTGTTGTGATTCTGTGCACAGGTGATGTGGGCTTCAGCTCTGCATGCACCTATGATATCGAGGTCTGGATGCCGTCCTATGGCAGATATGTAGAGATTTCTTCCTGCTCCAACTTCCTGGATTACCAGGCACGCCGTGCCAATATCCGCTGCCGCAATGAAAAGGGCAAGCCGCAGTATGCGCATACCCTGAACGGCTCTGGTGTTGCAGTAGGCCGTACGGTTGCTGCTATTTTGGAGAATTATCAGAATGCAGATGGATCTGTTACCGTACCGGAAGCACTGCGCGGCTTCATGGGCACGGATGTAATCAAGTAAACGATTCAGATTTTCAAACCGCTTCGGGAAACCGGGGCGGTTTTTTTACTGGGATATGACTGCAGCGGGGCAGCAGAAAAGCCTCCCTCGGATGAGGGAGGTGGCACGGCGTAAGCCGTAGCGGCGGGAGCCACGTCCTCAGCTCCCATTCATTTCTGCCTGGTTCGCCGATACTTCGATCAGATAAAACGTATAGGGATAAACGTTTCCCGTTACAGGAAGGCCGAAAAGCTGCTGGTATGCCATCACGGCATTCCGGGTTTGTTCACCATAATATCCGGTCTGCGGAATCGGGTTGATTTCGGGATAAAAGGCGGCAAGCCGGTTCAGATTCTGCTGCAAACGAAATACATCATTGGACTGCGACCCGAGCACGAGCGTGGCAGTTGGCGGGAGAGACACATCACCAGTTGCCTGTTGGGTGGCGGCAATTTGCTCATAGGCTGCAATCAGGGCATTCCATGTGTTTGGGCCTACAATGCCATCGGGTGTCAGTCCGGAAAACTGCTGGAACGCAATGACGGCTTCCCGGGTTGCAGGGCCAAAGAAACCGTCAATTTCAATGACAGGAACTTCATCGTTGTAGGTACCTACAGTACGCAGATAAAATTGCAGAAGACGGATTTCGGCACCCTGCATACCTTCTGTCAGCAGATTCGGCAGCTCACGGGTTACATCCTGCAGGGTGATGCCTTCTGCATTTAGCTCCGCAAGATTACGCACAGCAGTGTAAACAGAGGTGATCTGCGCCCAAGTGGCTGGCCCAACGACACCATCCGGCGTCAGATTAAATATCCGCTGGAATGCAACCACGGCATTATAGGTATCCAGATCAAAGATGCCATTTACCGGATAAATTTTCGGAATAGCCGGATAGTTGTTGGAAATACGGTTTAAGCGTCCCTGCATGATTTCCACGGAATTGGAAACCGTACCGATGCGCAGGGGGGTGCCGGGATAGGATTGCACCAATGGACGAATTGGCGCAGTACGGATATCCAGGTCATTGCCATAATACCGTGTGAGGATTTCGTATGGCGTCAGGCCCTGTTCGGCAAGGGCAACCGTACCCCATTGGCTCAACCCCTCGCATTGTACCCGCCTGCCATCGCAGTATGCGGAGAACAATGGCTGGATAAAGCCGGGGCGGGCAAGATAATGATCAAATAGTTCATTGACGATTTCAGCGACATTTTCAAAGATATCCCGGCCTTCCACAAATGCCTGATCGTAAGCTGTGGAATTGGTAATATCAAAATCATAGCCGCGGGATCGGTACCATTCGGTATAAATGCGATTGAGGGCGAAAGATACCTGTGCATAGATATTCGCACGCAGGGCATTTTCCGGCCAGGTGGGATACAATTCACTGGAAGCGACATTCTGGATATATTCCAGAAAAGGAACCGTTACATTGCGTGCAGATGAATTGGGAGGGCCAAGATGAACGGTAATATATTCTGGTACATATGGAAAATCTGTCATGATTCTGTCCCCGATCCGCTTGGTCCGGTTTCCGGGCTGCGAATGACAATGCGTTTATTGAGCTCTTGAAGGGTACGCGGCGGTATCATCGTAACCGGCAGGTTTGTTGTGACACCGGAAAATACGGAAACATCCGTGATGGTAACCGGACGATAATCCGGATGGTCAATATCCACACGATAATCCGCATGTGGTGGAACATCTTCCGAATCCATATCCTCCAGAGAAGGCGCTTCTAGCTCAATGGATTCTGTGGAACCGCTGGTATTGGTACGGACCGATACACAAGGCTGGAGCGTCCCACCGGAGTCCGGGCAGAATATGGTGACAGACGCACCAACGACCGGAACCGCCCCGCGGGCCGCACGGGTTTGTACAATCAGGTTACCTGTAGACATAAATCAATGTTTCTCCTTCCCGATTTGTTATCATGGCATCGTATGCAGGGAAAGGGGGAAGCAGAACAAAAAAACAGCTGCCTTCGTGGAAAGCAGCTGAAGAAAAATAGTTTCAATTTTATGCCGGCTGGTACATATACATGGTGTAGTAATTTCCGGCAAGCATCAGGAACAGATAGCCCTCGTACATGCCAACCACATAGTCCTTGTCCTTATCGTTCTGGGTGATTGTCAGGTAACCAGTTTCTTCGGAATAGCGGAAGGTACAGTCTTCCAGATTTTTTTCGGAGCCGACTTTGCCGGTGCCATCAGTATCCAGGGTCATGGTATACTTGCCGCCAGAGGCATCTGTCCAGGTACCGAGGAAATCTTCTTCAGGAATGATCTGGCGATCCTCGCGGAAGTAATAGCAGTTATCCTGGTTCCAGTAGCCGATTATAATATCGCCGAGGACCGCGCCGAAAATCTGCTCTTCTCCGTCCGAATCAGACAGCACAACATATTCGATGCTGTTAAATGCATCCGCAAGCTCAAAGCCTGCAACGTCTTTATAATATGCATAATTTCCATTCATCGATTTTGAGATGGTACTGGTATAGGTTCCATCGCCATCAAATTGCAGCTCACGGTCCGTGCCCGGGACAATCCATGTACCATCGACCGTGACAGAAGGATTTTTTTCTACTTCATATGTTTCAGATGCTATAATTTTTTTGGTGTCTCCACAGCCGGTTAACAGGCCGGCCAGCATGACGGCAGCGAGGCCAAGAGAGAATATTTTTTTCTTCATAATAACTCCTTTATTGACACAGTGAGATATCTCTATTATACTCGTCCAGACAACAGGAATCAACCAAAAAATGAGCAGGAAAAGAAACAAAAATGCCCACTGTGTGAAAACAATGGGCATTTAGACTTGATATAGAAGCGGTTTATGCTTCCTTTTCCGCTTTAAGCTGCTGCAGTGCTGTTACAACGATAGACTGATCATCCAGATGATTCGGTTCACCGGAGACACAGACGGAGCCAATGACACCGATACCCTGGAGGATAATCGGCATACCGCCGCCGCCAGGCGCATATTCATTCGGGTTCAGCTTGCGGCTTTCCAGGGACTCACCGTTTTCTTCCAGCCAGAAGCCAAAACGGAGAGAACCCATCTGCATCAATTCTACCGCGTTACGCTTGCGTTCCAGCCACAATTCACTGTCCGGCAGGGAGCCGTCCTGAAAATAACGGTAGACAACCAGGCCGTTGATTGTGATTTCAGCAGCGATTGGCTCCGGGTAGTCGGCGGACACTTCATTGATAAGCATACCAAGGCGCAGGGCATCTGCGCGGGAGAAGGAAGTGAAAACCAGACCCTGTTCCTGTTCTGTCAGAGATGCATAAGTAATAGACATAATCATAACCGTCCTTTCTATACAATAAGTATAATAAAAAGTAGAATATACAATTTAGAATAAACCTTCTGTGTGTTTTGGAATAACATTATCGTATCATGACATGCGGACAATGTAAAGACCGTAAAAAATGCTGTTTTTTGGTTTAAAATATAAATAATATCGGGGAGTATGGGGATCTGCATTATTGTGCTGCAAATGAGAACTTTGTCGAAAATTCGCGGAAAATATTGTTTTTTATCATAGAGTTCGTTATAATGGTCAACATCGGGGGCGTGAAGGGCCGCAGATGGCGGGGTAAAGGACACTGCGGCTAAAAATCCCACGGAGAGGAGATAATTGTATGGATAATGAAATGGACCAGAAGCCGAATGATTCTCAGGACAAGCATCAGAAGGCAAAAAGCAGTTTTGAAGATCTGCAGAAGCTGATGGAACAGTTCAATATAACTGCAGATGAGCCGGAAGAGCCGGAAGAAACAGAGGAACCGGAAACAGTAGAAGAGCCGGTATTGTCTGTTGATGAACTGATTGAACGTGCGGCGGCAAGCGGAGAAGAGCCGCCGGAAGAAGACGAAGCGCCGGAAGAAGCAGAGGAACCGGAAACAGTAGAAGAGCCGGAAGCAGCCGAAGCCCCTACAGAGCTGGAAGAAGAACCGGCGGAGCAGTCCGAGAAGCTGGAAAAATCTGCCGAAACGGCAGACGAGGAAGCGGCTGCAGAGCCGGAGAAGATTGCGGAGGCAGAACAGCCGAAGCCAGAAAAGAAGAAAACAGCGGCGGCAGCGCCAAAGAAAAAGCCTGTCAAAAAGAAGGAATTAAAGCCTGCGGAAACACAGGAAGATCTGGAACAGCAGGAGCGGGAAGCAATCCTGGAGGGAAGCTCCAAGCGCCGCCGGCCCGATCAGCCTGTTGCCACGGTAAACCTAAACCAGAAGGCTGGCAAGAAGACATCTCCGGCAAAAAAGAAGAAGAAAAAGAAGAACAGCAAGGCGGCCAAGGCCCGCAGACGTAAAAAGCGTTTGATGCGCATGTGTACTGCCATTGTTCTCCTGCTCGTTGCAATTGTGCTGGTTGTGTCTGTTGTGAAAGCGCTGTCCAAGCATACAAAAGATCCGGAAAATGCCGGTTCCGCTGTTGTGGCAGAGGACGATGGCATTGCAGCAAGACAGAAGGAAGGTCCGGCCAGCCAGCAGGAGTCGAAGCAGTATCTTGCGATCAAGGACGATGATTCCCTGCCGTCTTATGCAAAGGAATATCCGGGTATGTATGCTGATGCGGTCAGTGAACCCAATGTCCTCAGTGATGAAAAGGTATGTTATCTGACCTTCGATGACGGCCCGTCCTCGACCAATACGCCGGACATTCTGGATACATTGAAAAAAGCGAAGGTAAAGGCAACCTTCTTCGTTGTCACCAGTGAAATTGACGAGGAAACTGCACCAATCCTGCAGCGCATTGTCGATGAGGGGCATACCCTGTGCATTCATGCAAATGAACATGAATACAGCAAGATTTATGCGTCTACCGAAGCATATCTGGAGGATTTTGCCCAGGCGTATGATAAAATTTATGAGCTGACGGGCTACCGTGTACAAGGCTTCCGTTTCCCGGGCGGCAGCAACGGCCTGGTCAACAGCAGCGGCTGCTATGATAATATTGTCGCGGAAATGACACGCCGGGGCTTTGAATATTATGACTGGAATGCCTATGATCACGATTCGGAAGGCGTCAATTACAGTGTAGACGAAATCGTGAATTATGCCGTACACGAGGTCAGCATTTCCTCCCGTAATGATGTTATTCTGCTGATGCATGATACCTATGGCAAGGAAAAGACAGTGGAAGCACTGCCGTCGATCAGCAGCCAGCTGAAGGAGGCAGGCAATGACATGCTGCCGATAACAAATGCAACACGTCCGGTACATTTTGAAGTCGATGATACAACCCCGCCGGAATATAACGAAGATGCGGCGGAAGAAGAAGACGCTGGCAGCTCGGATTCTGAAGAGGATACCGATTCGCATTCTAGCGACTCGGATGCGGCGTAACGTAAAATGGGAAGCACTGTGGGAATCCTCCCGCAGTGCTTTTTTGTGGTTATCCACAGCCATGGAATTTGTTCCCTTGACAATGTGCGCAATGAAATTATTATAATTCGTATATTTATAAAATAATTATACGAAAGGTGATAAAAGTGATTTTTTGTAAGCGCAAGCCATGTACTGCCGGAAGTGTGACAGAATTTGACATGCAGCTGACCGGGCTGAAATGGAAGGTGAAAAATTTTACAGATGGCGATATCTATGTTTCCGTTGGAAGCTATGCTGTGGAAAATTCCATGCGGATTGCTGCTGGAAGCTGTGATGTTGTTGTGGACCGTGATCCCCAGACCGGAACAAGGAAAACCTCGCGAAGGCTTGCTGTCTTCACAGAAGGAGACGGAGAGGTGGAAGTAATGATGGTATAAACCGGAAAAAACAATTTCCTGACAGAATTACATATTTTCAATTGTGTCTAAGTGGGGTATAATAGGAGCATCATCAAATTTTGAGGTGCAAACATGAAAGATGGATTTATCAAGGTAGCGGCTGCCACGCCGGAAATCCATGTGGCAGACTGCGTATGGAATGCGGACAATATTATTTCCCTGTGTCAGGAAGCAAATGAAAAGGGGGTACAGGTGATTGGTTTTCCGGAGCTGTGCCTGACCGGTTACACCTGTTCCGACCTGTTTTTACACAATATCCTGCTGGATAGCGCAAAAGAACAGCTTCTGCGCATCGCAGAGCAGACGTCAGACATGGATATGCTGACCATCATTGGCCTGCCGGTACAGGTAGGCGGGACGTTGTATAACTGTGCGGCGTTCCTGCATAAGGGCAAGATTCTCGGCATGATCCCCAAGCGCAATATTCCAAACTATACAGAGTTCTATGAGCTGCGCCATTTTACGGAAGCAGATGACGATACGGAAGAATATCTGAATTGGGAGGGACAGGAGTTCTGCCTGGATCCGAATCAGATTTTCTGTTGTGAGAAAATGGAGGATTTTGCGGTTTCTGCGGAAATCTGTGAAGATTTGTGGGTAGCAAATCCCCCGTCCAGCGAGCTGGCGCAGGCGGGCGCAACCATCATTTTTAATCTGTCTGCATCGGATGAAATCATTGGCAAGGCGGCCTATCGGCGCGACCTGGTGCGTATCCAGTCGGGCAGGGGCCTGTGCGGCTATGTTTACTGCGACGCCGGTCAGGGTGAATCCTCGACTGACCTTGTGTTTGCGGCGCACAATGTGATTGCGGAAAATGGTACACTGATGGCGCAGTCTCCGCGGTTTGTGACAGGGTTGACGATTTCGGAAATCGACGTCAGACGTCTCAATTATGAACGCCGCCGCCAGAATACGTTCCGTGAGTCTTATGTATCCCGCGTATGGTTTGATATGGAGCTGCGGCATACTGAGCTGACACGTCCGATTGCACAGACGCCGTTTGTGCCGTCAGACAAAAGCGATTTGGCGGAACGCTGTGAGGAAATCCTGACCCTGCAGGCCACTGGTCTGGCAACCCGTATCCGCCATACCCATGCAAAGACAGCAGTTGTGGGATTGTCCGGCGGTCTGGATTCCGCACTGGCGCTGATTGTCACCGTCCATGCATTTGATATGCTCGGACGCGACCGTAAGGATATCATTGCAGTGACTATGCCGTGCTTCGGCACCACCAGCCGAACCAAGAACAATGCGCTGACGCTGGCTGCCGCGTATGGAACCACCTGCAAGACCATTGAAATCGGCGCATCGGTCACCCAGCATTTCATTGATATCGGTCATGAGATGGAAGATCACAGCGTAACCTTTGAGAATGGACAGGCACGTGAGCGGACACAGGTTCTGATGGATCTGGCGAATAAGACCGGCGGCATGGTCATCGGTACCGGAGATCTGTCCGAGCTGGCGCTCGGCTGGGCAACCTACAACGGAGATCATATGTCCATGTATGGCGTCAATGGTTCTATTCCGAAGACACTGGTACGGTATCTGACTGCGTACGAAGCAGAGCGTGCAGGCGGTGAAACCGGGCGCGTCCTGCGCGATGTGCTGGCAACACCGGTATCTCCAGAGCTGCTGCCGCCGAAGGATGGGGAGATTTCCCAGAAGACAGAAGAACTGGTCGGCCCGTATGAGCTGCATGATTTCTTCCTGTATTATCTGCTGCGTTTCGGCATGGAGCCGAAGAAGATTTTCCGCATGGCGCAGAAGGCGTTTGACGGCGTGTATGATGACGCCACCATCAAGAAGTGGCTGACTACGTTTGTACGCCGGTTCTTTATCCAGCAGTTCAAGCGTTCCTGTTTGCCGGATGGCCCAAAGGTCGGTACTGTTACACTGTCCCCGCGCGGCGACTGGAGAATGCCGTCTGATGCGGTCAGCGCGCTGTGGATGGAGCAGTGTGAAAATCTATAAGACCCGGTATATCGAAAAATTTTTTTCCAGTTTATGGCGGAATGTGCACGCGTGCATTCCGCCTGTTTTTTTTCTTTTGAACACTATTTGTATATTTCATTTAAATGATTTATATGTGTTTTCATGGGATGGTCAAAAGTTAAAAAAAAAGTGAGTAAATTCTTGGTAAATTGAAACTTTCATACAAAAATAGTGCGTGAAATTCTTGACAAAGATGTGAGAACAGTTATAATATTAACGTATACATGTGTGTAATGTATATAATTAACCCGCATTCCAGAAGATGCATTGTACTTTTTAGCCGAAAGCCAGATCAGTTAAAGGGTATCATTGCAGATTTTCAGTTGGAATTCATTTTTTTGGGAGGTTTACTGGTATGGATTTTAGGCTTACTAGAGAGCAGGCACTGGTTCAGAAGATGTGCCGTGAATTCGCGGTTAACGAAGTTGAGCCGATTGCTGCAGAAATCGATGAGCAGGAGCGCTATCCGCACGAGACCGTTGAAAAGATGCGTAGATACGGTCTGATGGGCATTCAGTTCCCGAAGGAACTGGGCGGCTCCGGCGGCGACACGATTTGCTATTCTATCGCTATTGAAGAAGCATCCCGCTTCTGTGGCACCACTGGTTGTATCATTTCTTCTCATGCTACCCTGTGCGCTTGGCCGATCTTCAAGTACGGCACACCGGAGCAGAAGGAAAAGTGGCTGCGTCCGCTGATTTCCAGCACAAAGACTGGCGCTTTCGGTCTGACCGAGCCGAACGCAGGTACTGACGCTGCTGGCCAGCAGACAATCGCTGTTAAGCAGGAAGATGGTTCTTACATCATCAATGGTTCCAAGGTATTTATCACCGGCGGCGGCGTTGCAAGCACTTACGTTATCTTCGCGATGACTGATAAGAGCAAGGGCACCCGCGGCATTTCCGCATTTATCGTTGACAAGGACGACCCAGGCTTCTCCATCGGCAAGATCGAGCATAAGATGGGTATCCGTGGTTCTCAGACTTCCGAGCTGGTATTCGAAGACCTGCATCTGCCGGCAGACCGTCTGCTGGGCAAGGAAGGCCAGGGCTTCAAGATCGCTATGACTACGCTGGACGGCGGCCGTATCGGCATCGCTTCCCAGGCACTCGGCATCGCTCAGGGCGCAATGGACCAGGCAGTTGCTTACATGAAGGAACGTGTACAGTTCGGCAGAACCCTTTCTAAGTTCCAGGGCCTGCAGTGGATGATCGCTGACATGGAGACCAAGATCGAGGCTGCTCGTCTGCTGGTTCGCCGTGCTGCATTCAACAAGGACAATGGCCTGCCGTACAACAAGGAAGCTGCAATGGCTAAGCTGTACGCTGCTGAGACCGCTATGGACGTTACCACAAAGGCGCTGCAGATCTTCGGCGGCTACGGTTACATCCGTGAGTACCCGATGGAGCGCATGATGCGTGATGCCAAGATCACTGAGATCTACGAAGGCACTTCCCAGGTACAGCGCATGGTAATCGCAAACAACGTACTTGGCAAGTAAGAATAGGGAGGAAACTGAATCATGAAAGTTATCGTATGCGTAAAGCAGGTTCCGGATACTTCTGGTAAGGTAGCTGTCAAGCCGGACGGCACACTGGACCGTGCTTCTATGGCTACCATCATCAACCCGGATGATAAGAACGCAATTGAAGCAGCACTGGCCCTGAAGGATCAGACAGGCTGCGAGACCATCGTAGTTACCATGGGTCCTCCTCCGGCAGAAGGCATGCTGCGTGAGATCATGGCAATGGGCATTGACGAGTCCGTACTGATTTCCGGCCGTGAATTTGGCGGTTCCGATACCTTCGCAACCTCCCAGATCATTGCAGCAGCAATCAATACGATCGGTATTGAAGATGACGACATCGTACTGTGTGGCCGTCAGGCAATCGACGGCGATACCGCACAGGTAGGTCCGCAGATCGCAGAAAAGCTGGGTCTGCCGCAGATTACATATGCAGCAGATATCAAGGTAGAAGGCCGCGAAGTAACTGTAAAGAGAATGCTGGAAGATGGCTACATGACCATCAAGACGCAGACTCCGTGCCTGATTACTGCAATCAAGGAACTGAACACCCCGCGCTACATGAGCGTAGGCGGCATTTTTGAAACCTACAGCAAGCCGATGCAGGTATTTGATTTCAACACTCTGAAGGACGATCCGCTGATTGAGCTGGATACAATTGGCCTGAAGGGTTCTCCGACAAACATCTTCGCATCCTTTACTCCTCCGCAGAAGGGACAGGGCGAGATGCTCGAAGGCGCTGACCAGAAGACTGTTGACGTACTGGTTGACAAGCTGCTGGCAAAGCACATCATTTAATTGAAAGGAGAAACAACAAATGGCTGAATTTAAGAATTCCGGAGAGAATATGAAGGATTTCAAGGGCGTTTGGGTATTCTGTGAGCAGCGTCAGGGCGAGCTGCAGAACACTGTTCTTGAACTGGTATCCGAAGGCCGCAAGCTGGCAGACGACTTGGGCGTAGAGCTGGCAGGCCTGCTGCTGGGCGACAATGTAGAAGGCCTGGCAAAGGAAATAGGCGCATATGGCGCAGACAAGGTAATCCTGTGCGATGATCCGTGCCTGAAGGATTACACAACAGATGCATACGCAGACGTAATCTGCGATGTAATTATGGAAAAGAAGCCGGAAATCGTACTGATTGGTGCAACAAATATCGGTCGAGATCTGGGTCCGCGCTGCGCAGCTCGTCTGCACACCGGTCTGACAGCAGACTGCACCCATCTGGATGTAGAGACTTCCAAGTATGTTGACTTCCTGAAGGAAAGCTCCACACTGGACGTAGACCAGATGGTAAAGGCTGGCCGAATCAAGATGGACGACCGCAACCTGAAGATGACCCGTCCGGCATTCGGCGGTCACCTGATGGCAACCATCATCTGCCCGCGTTTCCGTCCGCAGATGTCTACCGTACGTCCGGGCGTTCTGAAGAAGGGCGAATATGACGAAGCAAAGGCAGCAGCAGTAAAGGTTGAGAAGTACGAAGTCAAGACCAACGAGCTGAAGACCCAGGTAGTAGAGATCGTTAAGGAAGCAAAGCAGCTGGTAGACCTGATCGGCGCTGATGTAGTCGTATCCGTAGGCCGTGGTATTTCCAAGGACGTAGAAGGCGGCATCAAGCTGGCAGAAGAGCTGGCAGAAGTACTGGGCGGCGTAGTAGGCGGCTCCCGTGTAGCAATCGACAGCGGCTGGCTGACTGCAGACCATCAGGTAGGCCAGACCGGTAAGACTGTACATCCGAAGCTGTACATCGCACTGGGTATCTCCGGTGCAATCCAGCACAAGGCAGGCATGCAGGATTCCGAGTGCATCATCGCAGTGAACAAGTCTGAGAGCGCTCCGATCTTCGACGTAGCTGATTACGGCATCGCAGGCGACCTGTTCAAGGTTGTTCCGATGATGATCGAGACCATCAAGGCTGCTAAGGCTGCTAAGTAATTCCCGCTTTTCTTTGCAAAAAGAAAAGCTTGGCAAAAGAAATGTCTGGTGCGCGCCTGCGCACAGCAAACACGCCGGACATACAAGTCCGTCGGTTTGTCCGACAGATACAACATTTGCTTTTCAATCCCTCCGGATTTTTCCGGAGGGATTTTTTTGTCTGTTATGATGCAATCCTTTGGATAGAGATTCAAAAGAGAAATGATTTTGATTTGTACTTGGGCAATAGAAAATAAAATAGAAAAGAATGTAAAAAAGTGTGTGAGAAAGAGTGGAAAATATTCGGAGCAAAATAGATGCGCTTTATGTAAGTCGGTGAAGAAAATAAGCATGAAAAGCAGATGATTCGTCCAAAATGTCATGTTTTTATAATTTTTTGGTGAACTATAAATGCAAAATGCTTTTTTTAATAACATTATAAAAAGTATTGCACAACTTTTGAGAATATGTTATACTAATTTTGATAAGGTATATGTTAACTTTTTAGTTTCTTTGGGTGTTATTCAAAACACATATTATAGTGAAATTGGAGGAATATAAGATGGACTTCAACTTGACCAAAGAGCAAGAACTGATTCGGAAGGCTCTCGCAGAGTTCACAGAAGCAGAAGTCAAGCCGATCGCAGCTGATACGGACCGCAACTCTGAGTATCCAAAGGATACCATTGACCAGCTGTTCCGTTATGGCGTAATGGGTATGTGCGTACCGAAGCAGTACGGCGGAGCAGGCGCTGATGACGTTTCTGCTGCAATTGCAGTAGAAGAGCTGTCCAAGCAGTGCGCTTCTACCGGTGATATTGTTGCTACCCATAACGGCCTGTGCTGTGGCCCGATCATCAACTTCGGTACAGAGGAACAGAAGAAGAAGTATTTGGGCATGCTGACCACTGGCTACAAGGTAGGCGCATTCGCTCTGACCGAGCCGGACGCTGGTTCTGATGCTTCTAAGGGCACCACCGTTTGCGAGGATTGCGGAGATCACTGGAAGATGAATGGTTCCAAGATCTTCATTACCAACGGCTACGTTGCTGATGTATTCGTGGTATTCGCAATGACAGATAAGTCCAAGGGCACCAAGGGCATCTCTGCATTTATCGTAGAGAAGGATTTCCCGGGCTTCTCTGTAGGTCGCCATGAGGTTAAGATGGGTCTGCATGGTTCCCCGACAGCAGAAATCGTATTTGAGGATTGCATTATCCCGAAGGAAAACCTGCTGGGCAAGCTGGGCCAGGGCTTTAAGATCGCTATGAATACGCTGGACGGTGGCCGTATCGGTATCGCTGCACAGGCACTGGGTATTCTCGAAGGCGCTATGGAAGAGACAATCAACTTCACCAAGTCCCGTGTACAGTTTGGCCGCCCGATTTCCAAGTTCCAGAACACACAGTTCGTTATTGCAGACATGGAAGTTGCAAGAAATGCAGCTCGTCTGTTGACCTATTCTGCTGCTGCTGCCAAGAGTGAAGGTAAGCGCTTCACGAAGGATGCTGCAATAGCTAAGCTGTTCGCATCTGAAGCGTGCATGAAGTACACCACAAAGGCAGTTCAGATGCACGGCGGTTATGGTTATACCAATGACTACCCGGTTGAGCGCATGATGCGTGATGCCAAGATCACTGAGATCTACGAAGGCACTTCTGAAATTCAGAGAGTTGTCATCTCCGGTAACGTACTGGGCAAGTAAGAATAGGGAGGATACAGAATCATGAAAGTTATCGTATGCGTAAAGCAGGTTCCGGATACTTCTGGTAAGGTAGCTGTCAAGCCGGACGGCACACTGGACCGTGCTTCTATGGCTACCATCATCAACCCGGATGATAAGAACGCAATTGAAGCAGCACTGGCCCTGAAGGATCAGACAGGCTGCGAGACCATCGTAGTTACCATGGGTCCTCCTCCGGCAGAAGGCATGCTGCGTGAGATCATGGCAATGGGCATTGACGAGTCCGTACTGATTTCCGGCCGTGAATTTGGCGGTTCCGATACCTTCGCAACCTCCCAGATCATTGCAGCAGCAATCAATACGATCGGTATTGAAGATGACGACATCGTACTGTGTGGCCGTCAGGCAATCGACGGCGATACCGCACAGGTAGGTCCGCAGATCGCAGAAAAGCTGGGTCTGCCGCAGATTACATATGCAGCAGATATCAAGGTAGAAGGCCGCGAAGTAACTGTAAAGAGAATGCTGGAAGATGGCTACATGACCATCAAGACGCAGACTCCGTGCCTGATTACTGCAATCAAGGAACTGAACACCCCGCGCTACATGAGCGTAGGCGGCATTTTTGAAACCTACAGCAAGCCGATGCAGGTATTTGATTTCAACACTCTGAAGGACGATCCGCTGATTGAGCTGGATACAATTGGCCTGAAGGGTTCTCCGACAAACATCTTCGCATCCTTTACTCCTCCGCAGAAGGGACAGGGCGAGATGCTCGAAGGCGCTGACCAGAAGACTGTTGACGTACTGGTTGACAAGCTGCTGGCAAAGCACATCATTTAATTGAAAGGAGAAACAACAAATGGCTGAATTTAAGAATTCCGGAGAGAATATGAAGGATTTCAAGGGCGTTTGGGTATTCTGTGAGCAGCGTCAGGGCGAGCTGCAGAACACTGTTCTTGAACTGGTATCCGAAGGCCGCAAGCTGGCAGACGACTTGGGCGTAGAGCTGGCAGGCCTGCTGCTGGGCGACAATGTAGAAGGCCTGGCAAAGGAAATAGGCGCATATGGCGCAGACAAGGTAATCCTGTGCGATGATCCGTGCCTGAAGGATTACACAACAGATGCATACGCAGACGTAATCTGCGATGTAATTATGGAAAAGAAGCCGGAAATCGTACTGATTGGTGCAACAAATATCGGTCGAGATCTGGGTCCGCGCTGCGCAGCTCGTCTGCACACCGGTCTGACAGCAGACTGCACCCATCTGGATGTAGAGACTTCCAAGTATGTTGACTTCCTGAAGGAAAGCTCCACACTGGACGTAGACCAGATGGTAAAGGCTGGCCGAATCAAGATGGACGACCGCAACCTGAAGATGACCCGTCCGGCATTCGGCGGTCACCTGATGGCAACCATCATCTGCCCGCGTTTCCGTCCGCAGATGTCTACCGTACGTCCGGGCGTTCTGAAGAAGGGCGAATATGACGAAGCAAAGGCAGCAGCAGTAAAGGTTGAGAAGTACGAAGTCAAGACCAACGAGCTGAAGACCCAGGTAGTAGAGATCGTTAAGGAAGCAAAGCAGCTGGTAGACCTGATCGGCGCTGATGTAGTCGTATCCGTAGGCCGTGGTATTTCCAAGGACGTAGAAGGCGGCATCAAGCTGGCAGAAGAGCTGGCAGAAGTACTGGGCGGCGTAGTAGGCGGCTCCCGTGTAGCAATCGACAGCGGCTGGCTGACTGCAGACCATCAGGTAGGCCAGACCGGTAAGACTGTACATCCGAAGCTGTACATCGCACTGGGTATCTCCGGTGCAATCCAGCACAAGGCAGGCATGCAGGATTCCGAGTGCATCATCGCAGTGAACAAGTCTGAGAGCGCTCCGATCTTCGACGTAGCTGATTACGGCATCGCAGGCGACCTGTTCAAGGTTGTTCCGATGATGATCGAGACCATCAAGGCTGCTAAGGCTGCTAAGTAATTCCCGCTTTTCTTTGCAAAAAGAAAAGCTTGGCAAAAGAAATGTCTGGTGCGCGCCTGCGCACAGCAAACACGCCGGACATACAAGTCCGTCGGTTTGTTTGACAGACACAACATTGCTTTTCAATCCCTCCGGATTTCTCCGGAGGGATTTTTTCATATTCGTAAGCGCCCAGCGTATAAAACCATCGCATTGGCATGCTATCCAATAAAAGAAGCGGTACTAGCAGCAACGCAACGCTCTGTGCACAGCATAACAAGGGCGGACAAAGCTTTTGGTGTTTCCAGCTTTGTCCACCCACACCAGACGATGGGCTGGGAGAGGTGTTGGGGAGGGATTCGCCAGAAGAGTCCCTCTCTGACGCTTGTAGAGAAAGTGGGGTTTGTACAGTAACGTGCCAACGGAATCATGGCATTCCAAGGTAAAAAGTGAAAAATCAATCCGTTTTTTTGTTTTTTTCCACGGCCTCATGCAGCCATGTTAGGGCGTCATGCAGTGTTCCCACCGCATCACACAGTCCGATATCGACAGCTTCCTGCGCACCGAGTACAGTCCCTACATCCGTAGCAAGCGCATCGGTCGCCATCATACGATGGCTCAGGACGTCTTCGTCGACAGAAGAATTGGCTACAATAAATTTGGTAATCCGGCCTTGAATCTGGCGGAAGTATTCATAGGTCTGCGGTGCCCCGATGACAGTCCCGCTGATTCGGACGGGATGCAGCATCATGGAAGCGGAAGGCGCAATCAGTGTGCGCTGAGCGGCAACAGCCAACGGAATCCCAATAGAATGCCCGCCGCCGAGGACAAGAGAGATCGTTGGTTTTTTCATACCGGCAATCAGTTCAGCAATTGCAAGGCCGGCTTCTACATCTCCGCCGGCTGTATTCAGAAGGATGAGCAGTCCATCGATATCTTCTGTTTCTTCAATTGCAGCCAATTGCGGCAAAACATGTTCGTATTTTGTAGTTTTTGTTGTTTCGGGAGCTTCCTGATGCCCTTCTATGGTACCAATGATTGTAATACAATGGATATTTCCCCGTGTGGAATGTGTTGTAATCGAGCCGGTATCCGGTTCTTTTTCCTGTTCGGTTCTGGTATCTGACATAAAGAGTTCCTCCATTTTTGTAAAATTTTATGTTCTATGCCATTGACAAAAGGCCGTTATACGAATAGTTATCCACATTTCCACAGAGTTATCCACATAAATCCGTGAAAATCGGTGGATAACCTTGTGAATTTGTGGATAAAGTCAGGGTTGTACACAAAATATCGGGCGAAAATTGTAAAATATAGGATTTTGGGGAGAATCTATGCGTGGATATTTTGAGAGATTTGACTGTTCAAAATGACAGTGTACAAGGAGTAATCAAAATTTGGATGATTATCTGTGATATTTTGAGGAAATAAATCTATTTGTAATCATCTTACAGGAATATTTTCCCCTTCCTGCCAGAAGTTATACACAGGAATAGGAAAATTTTGAGAAAAATTTTTGGGGGATGTGGAAACAAGGGGCAGACGTTTTATTTGGAAAATCCTGTAACCATATTGTAGCTTGACTTATAATATTATATGTCATATAATATTATAAAAATAAGGAGGTGATAGCATGTCTTTTCCGATTTCCGCCAGCCTGCTGGATGCCGTTGTGCTGTCTGTTCTTGAAGCAGAGGACGCCTATGGCTACCGCATTACCCAACAGGTGCGCAGCAAATTAAATGTGTCGGAATCCACGTTGTATCCGGTTTTGCGCCGCCTGGAGAAAAATGGCGATTTGACTGTATATGACCGGGCCTTTGACGGAAGAAACCGACGATATTATGCTATTACTCCGGCGGGGCGGCAGCAGCTGGCCGATTATCGCAGAGACTGGCATGAATATTGCCATGGGATAGAATCCTTATTGTTTGGAGGTGAAGAGAGATGAATCGGAGGGAGTTTATTTTACGGCTGGAACAGGCGCTGCGCGATATGCCGGAGGAGGAACGCCGCAGGGCTGTAGAATATTATGAAAATTATTTTGATGAAGCCGGACCGGAAAACGAGCAGGAGGTTCTGCACAATTTAGGGGCGCCGGAAAAGGCGGCAGCGGACATTCTGCGGGACTATCAGGACATGGCAGAACCGTCCCGGCAGGATACCGGGGACCGGAAGCAGCGCAACAGCACCAAAAGAACAGATCATGTGCGCCGTATGCGCGATAATTTTCAGACCATGGACAATGGACAGAAGCTTCTTTTGATTGTCCTGGCCATTTTTGCCATATGCATCATTGCACCGGTTTGTGTTGGCATTGTCGGCGGTATAGGCGGAATTTTAATTGGATTGGTTTGCGTCGTCTTTGCTATTTTTCTGGTTGTTCCGGTGCTTGACCTTGTTGCATGGGTGTGTGCGATTACCTTTGCTATTCTGGCGGGGGTCACGATGGTTTCCAATCCGCCGACTGCACTGCTGAGCTTGGGAGTTGCATTGATCTGCGCTGCACTGGGAATCCTGCTGTGGCGCTTGACGGTATACTTGTTCCGCACAACATTTCCGGCATTGCTTCGGGGAATTGTAGGTTTTTTCCGGGGTATTTTACATTTTTAATCTGAAAAAAGGAGGGTTTTTTTATGAAAAAATCGACAATAGTGGTACTATTTTTACTGATTGCAGGCATCGCCTGCTGTATTGCGGCAGCCTGCATGGGAATTGGGGATATTTCGACGGAAGATGGTTCTATTATGCCGCGTTTCATCCAGTATCAGGAGGAAGCTGTGGATAAAGCCATAGACAACCATATGCAGATTGAACGTCTGGTTCTGGATATAGATGCTGCTCAGTGTACCGTACAGACTGGCAGTGATACATGCAGCCTGACGGGCGGCAGTGATGTCACATGGGAGCTGGAAGGAGATACACTGACGATTTCGCAGAAACAGAAGAGCGGCTGGTGGTGGAAATCGAAACCGGCGCCGATTACGCTGAATATACAGGATGTTGCGATTGCTTATTTGGATATTGATGTGGACGCCGGAGCAGTTGCCATCACGGATCTGACGGTAACGCAGACGGTGAAATGCAATGTAGACGCAGGCGCTGCGGAACTGAAAAATGTTGATACCAACCGCCTGGAGCTGGACGTAGATGCCGGCGGTATTACCTATTCTGGCCGGACGCTGGGGCCGGTGAAGCTGGAATGCGATGCCGGAGGAATTGAACTGGATTTGCAGAACGGTTCGACCATCGGACAGGTGACTGGCACGATAGATGCCGGCGAGATCAATGTCCTTGTCAATGGCAAGCAGATGCTCAAACGCGACGGATTTGCAGAAACGGTTTCTGCGCAGCTTCCGGGCGCTATCGGCGTTAACGTGCTCACGTTTGACTGCGATGCAGGCAGCATTTCGGTGGAATTGACAGCGAAAGAGGAAAATGCAGAAAGCGCAGACGCATAGGAATCTGCATCTCAGGGACTGGAAGAACTCAAGCCAATTGTTGATGATGAATGGCCTGAATATATTGGCAGAGAAAATAAATCCATGACACGGAAGATTTAAATGTAACATTGGACAAAGCTGGAACATATACGGTTATTGTGCAGGCTGACAACCATACCGGAAGCTTCTGGATAAAGCCAGTATAGCTTTAAAGTGCAGCAAAAGGTTCACAGATTTATCTACAGGCTGTGGATAACTGGAAGAAGATATTTGACAATTTTGCAGATAACGGATATACTCAATATAAGCAAAGGGTACTAGCTGCGACACAGTTATGCCACAGATTCGTTTCAAAAGCAGTAACTGGTGGTGGTAAGGCAGGCGGTTACTGCTTTTTGTTTACCATCAAGGACAGGGAGGAGGAAGCCTATGGCATCGTCAAAGGAATATCTGCAATATGTTCTCGATCAAATCAATCTTCCGGATGATGTGACATATCGTTCCATGATGGGCGAATATATCCTGTACTACCAGGGGAAAATCTTTGGCGGCGTTTATGATGACAGGCTGTTATTCAAGCCGGTCCAGGCAGCCAAAAGCTGTATGCCGTATGCGCCGATGGAATTGCCGTATGATGGTGCAAAGGCAATGCTGCTGGTACAGAACATAGATGATGGAGACTTTCTCCGGGAAACAATCCGGGCAATGGCACCGGAATTGCCAGCACCCCGCAAGAGAAAATAATACATGGATCAAAGGAGGCATATGTATGGAACCCAGGAGGTTATACCGTTTGGAAGAGGGCAAGATGATCTGCGGCGTTTGCGCAGGCATTGCGGAATACCTCAATATGGATGTGACCATTATTCGACTGATTGCATTGCTGTTGGTGCTTGCCAGCGGTTCCGGTTTGATTTTTTATATTGTTGCAGCAATTATTATGCCGGTAAAGCCATATTAATGTATGGTATAAATGCTTGAAATTCACAGGAAACTCTTGTCACACGGGAATGGATTTGCTACAATAGTAACATACAAAACTGCGGGTGTCGGCTTTGTCGGCACCTTTTCCGTATTATGAATCGTGCGAGGAAACCGATCCTCCACGCGAAGAAAAAAGGAGATTATAATTCCATGACAAATCCGATTGTCACCATTGAAATGGAAGATGGCGGCGAAATTCAGATTGAACTGTACGCCGAAACTGCACCGAACACAGTACGCAACTTTGTCAGCCTGGTATCCAAGGGGTTCTATGATGGCACGGTTTTCCATCGTGTTATTCCGGGCTTCATGATTCAGGGCGGCGACCCGGAAGGTACTGGTATGGGTGGCCCTGGCTATTGCATCAAGGGTGAATTCCCGATGAATGGCTTTAACAATGAACTGAAGCATACCCGTGGCATTCTGTCCATGGCACGTGCGATGAACCCAAATTCTGCAGGTTCCCAGTTCTTCATTATGGTAGAAGATGCGCCGCATCTGGACGGCCAGTATGCATCCTTTGGCCGTGTCATCACGGGTATGGATGTTTGTGACCGCATCGTTTCTGTACGCACCAACTTCAATGACAAGCCGCTGAAGCCGCAGGTGATGAAGCGTGTTACGGTAGAAACCTTCGGTGAGAACTTCGAGGAGCCGGAAAAGGCATAAATTTTTTGGACAGCAGAAGACCGCGCTCTCTGCGCGGTCTTTTCGTTTCCAATATCGGTATATGGACTGAGATAAAACAACATCAACAAGAAAGAAGGGAATCCTTATTTGGCAGATATCAGTATTTCAGGACTGAATAAATATTTTGGGGAAAATCAAATCTTATATGATATCACCTTTGATATTTTCCCCGGGGAAAAGGTAGCGATTGTCGGCCCGAATGGTGCAGGAAAAACCACGCTGTTTCGTGTGCTGACCGGTGAGCTGCCCTATGAAACCGGTACGATTTCCATTGCCAAGGATCGTACCGTGGGCATGATCGATCAGATTCCGGTGTATGATCTGGAGGATACGGTGGAACAGATTCTGCGTTCTGCGTTCCATCGCATGGATGAGGTGCGCAGCCGCATGGCAGAGCTGGAACGCCGCATGGAAAAGAATGACGATTCCAATCTGCTCAGGCAGTATGGTGCGCTGCAGGCAGAATTTGAAGCAATGGGCGGCTATGCACTGGATTTTGAAGTGGATAAGGTCTGCAATGGCCTGGAAATCCCGAAGGAAATGCGGGAACAGCGGTTTGATGTCCTGTCCGGCGGTGAGAAAACGCGCGTCAACCTGGCACGTATTATTTTGGAGGACACCGACATCCTGCTGTTGGACGAGCCGACGAACCATTTGGATTTGGACGCCGTGGAATGGCTGGGCAATTTTTTGAATGAGTATAAGGGAACGGTCGTTACCATATCTCATGACCGTTATTTCCTTGACCAGTGCTGTGACCGCATCATTGAGCTGTTTGAGGGACATGCGGATTTCTACGCCGGTTCGTATAGCTACTATGCAGAGGAACGCAAGCTCCGGTTTGCCCAGCGCATGGCGCTGCATGAAAATCAGATGGAGGAACTAAAGCGTTTGCAGGATCAGTCCCGTAAAATGCATCAGTGGGGCACGGAAAAAATGCATAAGCGTGCGTTTTCCATTGATAAACGCATTGCACGCATGACAGTTGCAGATCGTCCCAAGCAGCAGAAGAAGATGAACATGCAGTTCGGCGACCCGAATTATGAGACAGAAAATGTACTCAAGGTACGTGACATCAGCAAAAGCTTTGATGGACGGCAGGTTTTGCATGACATCAGCTTCAATGTAAAAAATGGTGAACGGATTGCGATTTTAGGCGATAATGGAACCGGCAAAACGACATTATTGAACATTATCCTTGGTCTGGAGGACGCCGATACCGGTACCATTAAAAAGGGTGACGGCTTGAAGCCGGCATATCTGCCGCAGGTTGTCCATTTTGAAAATGAAAACCGGACGCTGGTAGATACCCTGATTTATGAGAAGAATGTCACGCCGCAGACGGCGCGAAACCGTTTGGGACGGTTCCAGTTCTCCGGCGAAGAACAGCTGAAGCCGGTATCCAAGCTGTCCGGCGGAGAAAAAAGCCGTCTGCGTCTGTGTGAATTGATGTATGACCAGCTGAATATGCTGGTTTTGGACGAACCGACCAACCATTTGGATATCCTGTCCCGTGAATGGATTGAAGAAGCTGTGGAAGGCTTTACGGGAACTTTGTTGTTTGTATCGCATGACCGGTATTTTGTATCCCGTTTTGCAAACCGGATTATCGTGCTGATGGACGGTGAAATGATCGATTTTACCGGAAATTACGAACAATATCTCGCATTCCGTGAGCGAAAAGCAGCAGAAAAGGCAGCTGCAGCTGTACCGAAGCCCAAAAAGGAAAAGCCAAAGCCGAAGGGCGGGACCAAGCAGCTGGAAAAGAAAATTGCCAAGCTGGAACGCGAAATCTCAAGTGCAGAGGAACAGAGCGCGGCACTGGATGAACAAATGGCAGAGGCCGCCAGTGATGCAGGCAGGCTGATCGAGCTTTCCAACCAGAAGGATGAGCTGGAAGCCAGCTTGATGGAACTGATGGAGCAGTGGGAGGCGCTCTCCGCACAGCTGGAAGAGATGCTATGAAAAAGCTGTATCAGATTCTGTGCATCCTGAGCCTGATTGCCAGCCTGATCTGTGCGCCCTTTGCCACGACCACATGGCGGTTCGGTCTGCTGTTTTTTGTGACACTGTGTCTTTGCACTGGCGCCATGTGGGGGCTAATAAACCTGAAAAAACGTCCTGGGTTGGAGGGAAAAGCCGCAAAATGGCTGGTGAATATCGGCAATATGGTATTTATCCTATGGGTCATCTCGTTTGCAGTGGTGGAAGGCATGATTGTGTCCGGCATCCGGTCAGAGCCACAGGAGCCTGTAGAGGTGCTCTTTGTCCTGGGCGGCGGGCTGCGTGGGGATCAGCCGACACAAAACCTGCAGAATCGCCTGGTTGCCGGTATGGAGGCAATGGAGCAGTATCCAGATGCACAGGTCATCGTGTGCGGTGGCCAGGGAGATGATGAAGACCAGCCGGAAGCTGAGGTCATGTACCGCTGGATGGCAGAGCATGGCGCGGATACGGACCGCATTACGCTGGAGTCCCAATCCCGCAATACCATTCAAAATATCGAAAACGCCATGGCAATCTGTGAGCAGAAGAACTGGGGAACGGAGCATGTTACGGTGGTGTCCAGTGGATTTCATCTATTTCGTATCCGGCATATTATGAAAAGCTGCGGGCTGGCTCCATCTGTCATCGGCGCGCCGGCGGGAAATCCGGCAGCACGTACATTGATGTATATCCGGGAATATTTCTCCGTTATCAAGCTGCTTCTGAGCGGATATTGGTGATAGAGATCAGTAAACCATACAAACAGGAGGGAAGATGTATGACAAGCTATTCTGTACCCTGTGGCCTGTATGCCACGGATAATGACCATTTTCAGCTGGCAGAGCTGCGTGTTGCCGAAGCCCATGCACCGCAATTCCTTACGGGGCTGCGAGCGCTGGTGAATCAGGATATCGAGGCATTGTATCTGGTGGATACCAGGCAGAATGCTGTCATTCGTGGAAATGGGACTGTTACGTATACGTTGAAAATTGAAAATGGCAGTACAGCATATTTCTGTGAGGAAAATCTGTATCAGCTGGAACAGTTTACCTTAGACCGCCTGTTTGGCCATAAGAAACCAACCCAGTGTTTATCCATTCAGCTGACAGGCGAGGATGATTTACAGATAAGCTTTGGTCTGTGGGTTGGAAATAAGTAAAATATAAAATAGTTTATACTATTTGTATAAACTATAGAACGTATAATATCATTAAAATATTACATGGAGTTGAATATTTATGCTGGAAAAACTGGAAGGGCTTGCTGACCGGTATGACGAGCTGGAAAGCCTGCTCGCCAGTCCGGAATTATATGAAGACCCGTCAAGAGCTGCTGCACTTGCCAAGGAACAGAGCGGCCTGCAGCCGATTATCGCGGCATACCGCCAATACAGCAGTGCATGCCAGGAAGAAGCGGATGCAAAAGAGCTGCTGGAGGAAGCTGGAGGCGATGCCGAACTGCGTGCACTGGCGCAGGAAACACTGTCTGCCAGCCGTGCGGCAATCCAGCAGCTGGAGCAGGAGCTGAAAATCCTGCTGCTGCCGAAGGATGAGAACGATGACCGCAGTGTAATTATGGAGATCCGCGCCGGTGCTGGCGGAGAAGAAGCCGCATTGTTTGCAGCGTCCCTATACCGAATGTATACCATGTATGCGGATACAAAGGGCTGGAAAACCGAACGGATCAGCGATACCGAAACCGAGCTGGGGGGATTCCGTGAGATTACATTCAGTATAGACGGCGAAGGCGCCTTTTCACGCCTGAAATATGAGAGCGGCGTGCATCGTGTGCAGCGTGTACCGGAGACAGAATCGCAGGGACGCGTGCATACGTCAACCGTGACAGTAGCGGTTTTGCCGGAGGTGGACGATGTCGAGCTGACCATTGACCCGAAGGATTTGAAAATTGATACGTTTCGTTCCTCTGGCGCAGGTGGACAGCATATCAACAAAACCTCTTCTGCGATCCGTGTAACCCATCTGCCAACCGGTATGGTGGTGGAATGCCAGGATGAACGAAGCCAGTTCAAGAATCGGGACAAGGCGTTGAAGGTACTGCGTTCCCGGTTGTTCGAAATCAAGCAGCGGGAGCAGGACGACGCCATTGCAGCGGAACGCCGGAGCCAGGTAGGTACAGGCGACCGTTCCGAGCGTATCCGCACCTATAATTTCCCGGAAAACCGCATTTCTGAACACCGTATTAAAATGACTATCTATAAGCTGGACAGCTTCCTCGATGGCAACATTGACGAGGTACTGGATGCTTTGATTACAACCGATCAGGCAGAAAAGCTGGCAAAGATGGAACAATAAATAATTGTATACTCATAAATAAAATATACAAAATGTATAAAGAAGGTTATAATATGCAAACCAGGCTTCTGCGTCCGTCAGAGGATACGACGGCGCTGGAACAGGCCGGTGCATTGTTACGTGCCGGCGAAGTTGTGGGAATTCCCACGGAAACCGTATATGGACTGGCTGCAAATGCCCTTGATCCGGCGGCAGTTGCCCGTATTTTTGAAGCAAAAGGCCGCCCGCAGGACAATCCGCTGATTGTCCATATTGCGGATTTGGAAAGTATAGCTGGCATTGCCACGGAATTTCCGCCGGAAGCGCAGGCTTTGGCGGAAGCCTTCTGGCCCGGCCCTCTGACAATTATTCTGCCAAAACAGGATAGAATACCTATGGTAACTTCAGGCGGATTAAATACGGTTGGTATTCGTTTCCCGTCGCATCCGATGGCACAGGCAATTATCCGGGCGGCTGGTGTCCCGCTTGCAGCGCCATCTGCCAATACCTCCGGACGTCCGTCTACCACCACTGCACAGCATGTTATGGAGGATTTGAACGGAAAAATTGCGGCTGTTGTGGATGGCGGCGCCTGCTCTGTGGGGGTGGAATCCACGGTTATTTCACTGTGCGGGGAACGCCCAAGGCTGCTCCGGCCAGGTGGCATTTCACTGGAACAGCTGGAACGTGTGCTGGGCGTTGTGGATGTTGACCGCGCACTGGAAGAAAAAATTGACGATACAGAAACGGTATCTGCACCGGGCATGAAATACCGTCATTATGCACCGAAAGCTCCGGTTACTGTTGTTTTTGGCACCCCGGAAGCCAGTGCGGATTATATTTATGCACAGCTTGGGGAAAACTCTGGTGTATTGTGTTTTGATGATTGTGCGGAACAATTCCGCGGCAGAGCGGTTGTGGAAACCTTTGGCCCGGCCAATGACGAAGCGGAACAGGCAAGAGAGATTTTTGATGCACTGCGCCGGTTTGATGAAACCAATTGTACAGAGATCTTCGCCCAGTGTCCTCCGGCCTCCGGTATTGGTCTCGCGGTTTCCAACCGCATTAAAAAGGCGGCAGGATTCCATGTTATCGATCTGACGGAGGGGCAGGCATGAAAATTCTTGGATTGACTGGTGGCTCCGGTACAGGAAAAAGTGCAGCCAGCGCGGCGTTTATCCAGCTTGGCTGCGGTGTAGTAGATGCTGATGCATCTTACCGCACGCTTTGCGATACCTGCAAACCAATGCTGGATGAAATACAATCTGTATTTTTAGATGTATTATCTACAGATAGGAAATTAGACAGAAAGAAGCTGGGAGCAATTGTATTTGCCGACCCGGCTAAACTGCAGCAGTTGAATGCGATTACCCATCCGTATATCCGGCAGGCAGCACGCGATGCGTTTACAGAATATGAAAAGCAAGGCTGTCCGCTGTGTATTTATGATGCACCAGTTCTGTTTGAAGGCGGCATGGCGAACCTGTGTGATAAAACATGTGCGGTGCTGGCAAAGCGGGAAACCAGGATTGCCCGTATTATGGTGCGCGACAACATCACGGAAGAATATGCCGCACTGCGGATTGATGCACAAAAGGAAGATGTATTCTTTCGAGAGAGATGCGATTATGTCATTCAAAATGACGCCGATCTGGACAGCCTGTATGCACAGGTGCACCGGATTTATGACGATATCCTGCGGTAAAGCCGCAAATTTCCGGAAAGGAACGTTTTTATGGAAAACAAGCTGTTTTATGACAAAAAGACAGGCTGGGACCGCATGAGTGACGCGGATCAGGCTGCCATGATGGACTATGCGGAAGGCTATAAGGCTTTTCTGGATGAAGCAAAAACCGAACGGGATGCAGTCCGCCGTCTGCGGGAAATGGCAGAGGCAAAGGGATTTTCCGCTTATGAGCGAGGAACCGCGCTGCATGCTGGTGATAAATATTACAAAATAAATAGAAATAAAGCAATTATACTATTTGTTGTCGGAGAGGACGGCATGAAAAGCGGCATCAATCTGGCGGCAGCGCATCTGGATGCGCCGCGTATTGATATCCGTACGATTCCGCTGTATGAGGACAGCGGTATGGCGTTGTTCAAGACGCATTATTATGGCGGTATCAAGAAGTACCAGTGGACGACAATCCCGATGGAGCTTCGCGGCGTTGTCTGCCGTGTGACGGAAAATGGCGTGGAATCTGTTGATGTCCGCATTGGAGATAAGCCGGGTGATCCGGTTTTTGTCATCACCGATCTACTGATTCATCTGGCAACGGAACAGATGGGTAAGACCATGATGAAGGGCATTGAGGCAGAAGCGATGAATGTGCTGGTAGGTTCCAAGCCGTCCCAGTCAGAAATTGAGGTATCTGACAAGATCAAGCTGTGGGTGATGGAATTTTTGAATCGGGAATACGGCATCACGGAGGAAGATTTCCTGTCGGCGGAGCTGAGCTGTGTGCCGGCATTCCAGGCGTCTGACGTCGGATTTGACCGTTCTTTTGTGGGCGCGTATGGACATGATGACCGTGTCTGCTCGTATCCGGCTGCAACGGCGCTGTTTGATCTCGAGGAGATTCCGCAGAAGACTGCTATGGCCATTCTGGTGGATAAGGAGGAAATCGGGTCTGATGGCGTAACCGGTATGCAGTCCCGCTTCTTTGACACGCTGGTGGGAGATCTGTGCCGTGCAGATGATACGTTGTTTGATGAATGCATCGAGCGTTCGACATGCCTGTCTGCGGACGTCTGCAACGCATTTGACCCGAATTATCCGCAGGTTTCTGAAAAACGCAATGATGCCCGTGTAAACTGCGGCGTTGCACTGGTAAAGTACACCGGCTCCCGTGGCAAATCCGGTTCCTCCGATGCAACTGCGGAGCTGATGGCAAAGATGCGGTATGCATTCAATCAGAACGGCGTCATCTGGCAGACTGGCCAGCTGGGCAGGGTCGACCAGGGCGGCGGAGGCACCGTTGCCATGTTTATGGCAAACCGTAATATTGATACTGTGGACTGCGGTGTTCCGGTGCTGAGTATGCATGCACCGTTTGAAGTGATTGCAAAGCTGGATTTGTTTGCAGCATATAACGGCTTCAAAGTATTCTATGAAATGAAGTAAACTGCGGCAAATATCGCAAAAAACTGAAAGTAAAAATCGGCATTCTCAGAAGGCGTTTTAAGCCCGGAAGGATGTCGATTTTTTTGTATTTCTTTTTGCAAACTGCCATATACGATTTTATTTTACAGTAAATCTTTTCAATCCCTCTAACAAAGTATTGCATTTTGGACAAAAAATTAAGGATATTCAAGAATATAGTTGAATTATGACCATATTTTTCTTGCTTCGCAAATAAAAAAATGATATAATGTCAACATACTAATATACAGCAAAATGCTGGAATGGGGGAATCAACATGAAAATACGGAAAAAATGGAAATGTATGCTGACAGGGGCAATCGCTGCTGCTACATTGTGTGTAAGTGCATGGGCGTCTAACGTTGTAGCCAATGCATCGGTGAATGTCCGGAGTGCGCCGGATAATAGCGCTTCCATTGTATGTGTCCTGCCGAAGGACGCACAGGCAGAAAAGCTGGGGACCTTTGGAAATTGGGTTGAGATTCAGTACAATGGTAAGACTGGTTATGTATATAATAAATATGTAGATGACCAGGTAACGGCAACAACAACCGTATATATTACGGCAAGCTCACTGAATGTGCGCTCTGCACCGAGTACATCGGCATCAAAGATTGGTTCGCTGACAAAGAACGCTGCTGTGCAGGTTATATCCACCAGCAATGGCTGGCATGCGATCCAGTATAATGGCACGACCGGTTACATCAGCGCGGAGTACACGACAACGGAAAAGCCGACGTCCACAGGCTTCCAGCAGCGGACAGTTTATGCGAAGGCTGCGGTAACGGTTTACAGCGTACCGAAGACGAGCGGAACCAAGCTGGGAACGCTGGCAAAAGGCGAGGGTGTTACCGCGACAGCTTCAGTAGACGGCTGGTATACCGTTACCTATAAGAATAGCGTTGGTTTTGTCCGGACCTCGGAGATGACCACAACCAAGCCGGCAGAGACAACACCCACCACGACAACTGTTTATACAACAGCAGTTTTGAATGTGCGTGCGGAAGCAAGCTCCAGCAGTACAAAACTGGGATCTCTGGCCAAGGGAACCGCGGTGGAAACCTACGGCCTGAGCAACGGCTGGTATGAAATCAAGTTCAACGGTAAAACGGCATATATCAGCGCACAGTATACGACAACGACCAAGCCCACCACATCGGTAACACCGACTTCCTTTACCGATGTTCCTTCGAGTGCATGGTACTATACGCCTGTTCAGTGGGCCGTTTCCAATAACATTACCGCAGGCACGAGCGCGACGAAATTCTCACCGAATGCATCCTGCACACGTGCGCAGGCAGTCACTTTCCTGTGGAATGCGGCAGGGCAGCCGAAGGTTACCGGTTCCTGCAAGTTTACAGACGTATCTTCCAACGCATGGTACTATCAAGCTGTACTGTGGGCTGTGAATAAGGGAATTACCAGCGGTACATCCGCAACGAAATTCTCCCCTGATGCTGTGTGTACACGTGCAGAGATTGTCACCTTCCTGTGGAATGCAGAGGGAAAGCTGGCATCTTCCGGCAGCTTAAAGTTTACGGATGTCAGCAGCAGTGCATGGTATTATGGGGCCGTTCGCTGGGCAGTACAGAACAAGATTACCAGCGGCACCAGTGCAACAAAGTTCTCTCCGAATGCGTCATGTACACGTGCACAGGCTGTGACTTTCCTATATAATTATAAGAAATAAGAATACGGAACTGGCACCAGCCAGGTGCAGTATACAATTGTAAAAAAGCTATCCCTGCTTCACATACATAAGGATGTCCTCTGGAAACCCGGAGGGCATCTTTTGTTTTTCTGTCCATACACCACCCGCTGCGTTCCTGCTGGACAGCCATCACGAAAAGATATTATTTTTTTATATTTTGAACAAAAAAATACGATAAAAAAGAGATTTGGTGTGGAATTGTAACGATGGCGATGTTGTTTTGTAAACAATAGCATGTTACAATATAAATAGATGATAGAACCGCCGCGTAGGGCGGACAAACTGTACAAAATACTAAAATGGGAGGGATTATCATGACGATGCAGAAGAAATGGAAATGCGCATTAATGGGGACTGCCGCAGCTGTTGCAGTGTGCGCAAATGCATGGGCAGCTGATGTCACGGCAAATACCGCAGTGAATATCCGCAGCGGACCAGATAACAGCGCTTCGGTTGTATGCGTTCTGCCGAAAAACGCAACGGCAGAAAAGCTAGGCAATTCTGGTAACTGGATTCAGGTCAAGTACAAGGATAAGACTGGCTATGTATACAAAAGATTTTTGAACAATGCAGATACAACGGTAACGGCTTATGTGACAGCGAGCAAGCTGAATGTGCGTGCAGCACCGAATACATCGGCAACGAAGCTCGGCACGCTGGAGAAGAATGCTGCTGTGGAAGTGAAATCTACCAAGAATGACTGGTGTGAAATTGAGTATAACGGCAAGACTGCGTACATCAGTGCAAAGTATATGACCACCAAAAAGCCGGAGGAGGCAACCAAGACGGTGTATACCACGGCAGATCTGAATGTACGTGCAGCAGCCAATAAGAACGGCAAGAAGCTGGGCGTGCTGAAAAAGGGGACCGCTGTGACAACCTATAAGCTGCAGAATGGCTGGTATGAGATCAAGTATAACGGAAAGACCGGATACATCAGCGAAAAGTATACGACTACTAAAAAAACGTAATGATTCGAATATAAAAAGACGCTCTCTGGAAATTCGGAGAGCGTCTTTTCTTTGTCTGGTTTTATCGTACTATAATCTGGCTCATCACTTTGCCAATGGGTGCGTCAATGGTCAGATTGGCGCCGGTGGAGCGCTGTGTCTGCCCCTTATTGATGACAACAAGGTTTTTGCCGCGGAAATACTGAATCAGGCCTGCAGCCGGGTAAACTGCCAGGGAAGTGCCGCCAATTATCATCATATCGGCCTGTGCAATGGCATTGATGCTGTCTGTAATGCACCGATCGTCTAGAGATTCTTCATACAGCACGACATCCGGCTTCAGAGTACCGCCGCATTCGCATTTCGGTACGCCGCCGCAGGCTTTGACATAACGGGCATCGTAAAATTTTCCGCAACGGCGGCAATAATTGCGGTGGACGGAACCGTGCAGCTCATATACTTTTTTGCTTCCGGCTGCCTGATGCAGGCCGTCAATATTCTGGGTAATGACGGCAGTTAGCTTGCCAGCCTGTTCCAGTTCAGCCAGCTTGCGATGGGCTGCATTTGGCTGGGCGTCCAATTCCAGCATTTTTTCCTGATAAAAACGATAAAATTCTTCGGTTTCCGACATGAAAAAGGAATGGCTGAGAATGGTTTCCGGCGGGAATTTATATTTCTGGTTATATAATCCATCCACACTGCGGAAATCCGGGATACCGCTTTCTGTTGAAACACCGGCGCCGCCAAAAAATACAATTTTCTTTGATTCATCGATCATTTGCTGCAGGGCAGCGATTTTCTGCTGTAAATCCATTGTGGCCTCCTTTTCCCAAAATATCATATCATCGTTGGTTAATCTACAATTGAAACAAGATTTGCCTTGCGCTCATGGACAACGGCAGGCTTGGCTGCATAGCCAATGGCAGCAGATGCATTGACAATATGGTTTTCCGGTACACCATATTCCGTCAGGATCGCGCGAACCTGTGGGTTATCGCATACGTCACGCACCTGATTGATCCAGCAGCTTCCCAAACCCAGCGAAGTTGCAGCGAGCAGGACATTTTCCATAGCAGCAGCGCCATCCAGGAAGCAGTTGCGGTTATCGCGTTCACCGGATACAATGAAAAAGGCTGCCGGAGCAAAGAAATTGTAATTTGCCGGACGGCTATCTGCCTCCCGGACGGCAGAAGCAAGCCTTTGGATTTTTTCCGTATTGGTAATCATGGTGAAATGCCATGTCTGGCAGTTATTGCTAGAGGGCGCCCACAGGGCAGCGGTAATCAGGTCATTGATTTTTTCCTGTTCAATCGGCTGGTCTGTAAATGCGCGGCAGGAATGCCGGTCCAGCATATTCTGAATGACGTTATTCATGGGTTGCTCCCTCCTTGAAATGTTTTTCCTAATTTTAGTATAATGCACGGAGACGGGAGTTGCAAGAGGCATATTTCCCATGTGTGCCCAGCCATTGGGCAACGCCCTGTACGGTGTTCTGTTTGAAATCTGTAAAGGCTTTGCATTGCCGTTTTTTCTTCGCGGGCGCTATGTCCCTGATGATTGCACTTCGCACGTATTTCCATATGCGGGCTGATTTTTGTAAAGAAAAAACCGGAGCAAGCGTTATCACGCTTGCTCCGGCATGGTGGCCCATCGGGGGTTCGAACCCCGGACCCTCTGCTTAAAAGGCAGATGCTCTACCTACTGAGCTAATGGACCGCATTGGCAGGGGCGGCAGGAGTTGAACCTGCGATACTAGAGTCAAAGTCTGGTGCCTTAACCACTTGGCGACGCCCCCATAGCTTCGCAGGAAACCGAAAGCCCCTTATAAAAAATGTTCTTCACAATGTCAAGCACCGTGAAGAAGTAAAATGGGGTGAGTGAAGGGAGTCGAACCCTCGGCCTCCAGAGCCACAATCTGGCGCTCTAACCAACTGAGCTACACCCACCATATAAACCAATTGCACATTGGGACTCAATTAGAATGGTACGCCAGGAGGGATTCGAACCCCCGGCCTACTGCTTAGAAGGCAGTTGCTCTATCCAACTGAGCTACTGGCGCATACATGTCTTTTGTCTGTGCCTGCATGTGATGTAAAAAAATCAAGTGGAGCGGGTGATGGGAATCGAACCCACGTGTTCAGCTTGGAAGGCTGACATTCTACCATTGAACTACACCCGCAGGCTTTTCACAATGCTTAATTAGTATAACAACCGAAGGGAAGATTGTCAAGAGAAAAATGAATAAATTTTGAGAAAAAAAGGCAAAAAATTATTTTGCAAAGTAAATGTTATACATGGTGACGGCAAGGACGCAGAGAAACAGCACGATCAGCGCACGGCTGAACCAGTTGAGGGTTTTTTGTTTTTTTGCAGCTTCTTCCTTTTTGCCCCGGCGCTTTAAATCCTCCACCTGGCGCATCAACGTGACAGATGGAATCAGGAGGATTACCAGAATAACAATTAAAATCGGTCTCCACATAGTTATGTACCTCGGAATACTAGAATAGGGGAAGGGATGGAACATTCAACCATCCCAGCCTCCCTCAGAGGAGGGAGGCTGGCGGTTTTGCTTTTTTAAATCGTCTGGATATGCACACCGGTTTCATCTGCTGTGACATGTGCGCCGCTGAGCGGACGCTCCCATGATGCGATGATACGGTTTGCCAGCTCATCCTCCACATTTTTCTCAATGGTGCGGCGCAGGTTACGTGCACCAAATTTGACGGAGAAGGATTCCTCCACCAGATAATCCACAAGGGAATCATCCCAGCTCAGGCGGATACCGGTATCTGCAAGGGTTTCCTTGAGCTGGTTCAGCATGATTGCTGCAATACCATGGAAATCGTCCTTGGTGAGGTGGGAGAAGGAAATAATATCATCAATACGGTTGAGAAATTCCGGACGCATGATTTCCTCCAGTGCTTTGAGTGCACGGGCTTCATCCTGCTCGGAAACCGTCTTGCCGAAGCCGACAGAACCGCCGGAACGGTCAGAGCCTGCATTGGAGGTCATGATGATAATGGCATTTTCAAAGGACACCGTGCGCCCCTGCGCGTCGGTAATCCTGCCGTCATCCAGAACCTGCAGCAGAATATTCAGGACATCCGGATGTGCCTTTTCAATTTCATCGAACAGGACAACAGAATACGGGCGCCTGCGGATTTTCTCGGTCAGCTGGCCTGCTTCATCGAAGCCGACGTATCCCGGAGGGGAACCGATCAGACGGGAAACCGTGTGCTTTTCCATATATTCCGACATATCCAGGCGGATGAGCGCTTCCGGTGTGTCAAAGAGATCTTCGGCCAGTGCTTTGACCAGCTCGGTTTTGCCAACGCCGGTCGGACCGACAAACAGGAAGGAAACCGGCTTGTGCTTCGGGCTGATGCCCGCACGGGAACGGCGAACCGCATGTGCAACAGCTGTGACAGCCTTTTCCTGGCCGACAACGCGCTGGTGCAGGCGGTCTTCCAGGCCAATCAGGCGGGAAAATTCCTGTTCACAAACCTTGGATGCTGGTACACCGGTCCAAAGCTCGATAACAGCTGCCAGATGTTCCGAGGTCAGCTCTGGTACCGGAACCTGGCGCAGCTCTGCCAGTTTATTTTCCGTCTGCAGCTCGAGGCTTTTCAGCTCGGCCATGCGTTCATAGACTTCGTTGTTCTGTTCCTGCTGCAGCAGATCATCCTGCTGGTCATGGATATCCTCCAGCGTGTCCTGCAGCTCCGGGATCTGTGCGGTAGCCGGGCTGTCGAGGTTTAGGCGGGAGCAGGCTTCATCAATCAGGTCGATTGCCTTATCCGGCAGATAACGGTCTGTGATATAGCGTTCCGACAGGGCAGCCGCCTGATGGCAGATGGCATCGGAAATATGCACACCGTGGAAGGTTTCATAATAACCACGGACGCCCTGCAGGATTTTGGTGGTGTCGTCAATGGACGGCTCGCCGATGGAAACCGGCTGGAAACGGCGCTCCAAAGCGGCGTCCTTTTCAATATATTTGCGGTATTCTGCAAAGGTGGTCGCGCCGATCACCTGAATTTCACCGCGGGACAGCGCAGGCTTCAAAATGTTTGCGGCATTCATGGAGCCTTCCGCATCACCGGCGCCGACGATATTGTGCACCTCATCGATAACCAGAATAATATTGCCCAGCGACTTGACTTCGTTAATCAGACCCTTCATACGGCCTTCAAACTGACCGCGGAACTGGGTTCCGGCAACAAGGGAGGTCAGGTCAAGCAGATGGACCTCTTTGTTTTTCAGCTTATAAGGTACATCACCATTGGCGATACGGATGGCGAGACCTTCTGCAACGGCGGTCTTGCCGACGCCCGGTTCACCGATCAGGCAGGGATTGTTCTTCTGACGGCGGTTCAGAATCTGGATGACGCGTTCCGTCTCACTTTCCCGGCCAATGATCGCATCCAGCTTGCCCAGACGGGCGCGTGCCGTTAAATCTGTGCAATAGGCAGACAGATTCTTGCGTTTTTTGGCTTCTTTTTTCTTCTGCCGGAGATCTGCCTGATTTTCGTTATTGCTGCGGTTTGTTCCGGTTTCCGGCTTGGGGTCGGCATCATTGCCGCGGGAAAACATTTTTTCCAGAAACGGGAAAGTATGTGTACCGCCGAAGTCAAAGGAATCGTCCTCTTCCTGCTCACCCGGATCATAGTCCTCATCGGTTGTGGCAAGCGCCTGCATGTTGGACATTTCATCGGTGATCTGGTCGAGGTCATCTTCCGTAATGCCCATCTGGCGCATTAAGCCGTCAATCGGCTTGAGGCCCAGTTCACGGGCGCATTTCAGACAATAGCCTTCGTTGGATGCGGAACCTTCCTCCAGTTTGGAGATAAACACAACTGCTACATTCTTGTGGCAGCGGGAGCAAAGTGGCATATGCATAGGGGTATTTTTCCTTTCTTTGAGGGGGATTTCGTGCCGACAGGCAGAGTAAGCCCTTCGTTAACGTAACACTGCGCCAGTGCGCAGGCTGTGTGATATAGTATAATCAGTCTTTCGCAGTTTCTTTCAAATCAATCGTTTCACGGGACGTTTTCAAACAGGGAAACGCCGTCATTCCAGCCTACCAGCTTGCTGGCGATGGTGGAGTTGGACATAACAGATGGTGAAAGCATACCGGCATCGGAATAAGCGGATGGAACAACCAGCTTGATTGCCCACAGCACGATGGTACACAGCAGCAGGCCGGTAATCAGGCCGACAACGCCGCCCAGCAGCGCATTGAAGGAGCTGATAACCGGAAGGCCGGCAATGAGATCGAGCACGGAAACCACCATGTGGATGAGTGCCCGGAGCACGATGAAAGCGACGAAGAAGATGACAATATATGCCATGGATTCACCGACCGCCTGTGAAATGGCGTTCAGCAGGATGTTGGCAGGGTCTTCGCTGGATTCGTCCAGGGAAATGCCGTGTGCAGTGAGGATGCTCTGCAGATAGCCGGAAATGCTGTTCCAGAGATCGTTTGCGGAACCGGAATAGGTATTCAGCTCGGGGATATGCTCGCTGACAGACTGTGTCAGATGAGGTGCGAGGAAAGTACCTACCGGTGCTTTCAGCTGTGATGCGGCAATCAGTGCGCCCACCAGCGCAACAATAGAGCCAAGAGCACTGGCGATGGTGGCAATAAAGCCCTTTCGGATGCCTGCAATCACGTATACGATAATAACAAGTAAAATAATCCAGTCAACAGTGGTCATACAAATTCCGTCCTTTCAAAGGTACCGGCGGCTTAATCATCGTCGGAATTCAGGTCTTTTAACGGGTTGCCGATGGTCAGCACACGGGCCTGACTGTTAAACAGGGCAATGGCTGTTCCGCCGGAGCGCATATAAATGCGGGAGACGCCCGCAAGGTTGGTCTGCTGGTCAATTTCACGCAGACTCTTGGAGTAAAAGGTTACACTATCGCCGGTCAGAACTGCAAGACGTCCGTCACAATAGCTGATGGAATCCGGCTCAGTCGACAGGCTCAATGGATTGCGGGATGCTGTTCCACGGGCATTGATCAGGACAATTTCCGCACGGCTGGTCTGTGAATAGGCCTCCGTTGCCAGCGCAACGCAGTCTTCTGCAAGGTCGAATGCAATCAGGTCATCCGAGGAGTATTCCGTCTGATACCGGATCTGGCCGCTGCGCGAAATAACATAAGTGGCATTGTCGCAGACAGCACATACGGTGTTGTTGCCCAGGAATTTCATGCCGAGAACAAGGTTACTGTTCATATCCACACCGTTTTCCGGGCTTTCAGACGAGCTGATGTCGGTGAAAAACAGACGGGAGGTCAGGGTAAGGCCATCCTGTTTGAAGCAGAATATTGCAAGCCTGCGCCCGTCAGAAGAAAGTACAGCTGACATAATATAATAGTCGGGAGAGGACCATTTATACAGCTGTTCGTTGTCAATGTTGTAGACCGTGACCGCACTTTTGTAGCCTGCTTCGTCCGTGACGATGGCGACGCTGCCGTTGGTGGCAATATCCGCATTGGTAATCGGAGACGTCATGGTCTGTGAATACAGCTCGGAAAGTGTGTTGGTCACCGTAAAACGGTATGCGTTGCGGTCAAATACCAGCAGGTACTGGTTCGAGGCACGCATGACCGGATTGGCATAGGTCAGGGTCATTTCCATCTGGGAATATTTACTCGGCAGCTCGAAATTCAATGCATTGTCCGAGCAGATGGCGATGCCGTTGCCAAAGGGCAGGATGCATTTGGTAGAACCGGACGGATACGAGATCACCGTCGTGTCCCCGGCAGAAACCAGAGAAGCTGCCTGCAGGGAGGAACGGATATTTTTCAGGCTTGCCGGGGTAAACAGCTGAAGGTTCAGCGCGACAAATAAAATAGAAACGGCCGCCAGCAGCCAGCCGACATAATGCCGGATACGGTATATGGTGCGCAGCGCAGGGTCCGTGCTGTTTTCCGTCAGGTAATCCCGGCGGGAAGGGCGAAATTTTTTCATTATAGCAGACCTCCTGATACGTTCCATTCCCTGGTGAGCTGGAACGGCTCCAGCGCAGGCGTATCGTCATACCACAGGCGGCTCATGTACAGGCCCTGCGGCGGCAGGGTAGGTCCTGCCTGCTCCCGGTCACAGCTGGCGAGAATCCGGGGGATATCCTCCGGCGGGAATTTTCCCTGCCCGGCATATAGCAGTGTGCCGGAAATGGCACGTACCATGTTATACAGGAAACCGTCAGCGGAAACACGGATACGGACATAACTGCCAACCGTATCTGCACTGCAGGTGAAAATTTCACGAACTGTGGATTTTACCGGTGTTCCCATAGAACGGACTGCTGCAAAATCCTGCCGCCCGATAAAGTATTGTGCTGCCCGCTGCATGGCACCCACGTCCAGCGGATAGGGATAGAAATAGCTGCGGCTGACAGCAAATGGGTCACGGATTTTGCCCGGACAGATGAGGTAAGTATATTCCTTTCTGGTACAGGAAAAACGTGCGTCAAAGGAATCCGGCACGACGGCAGCGCCGGAAACCGCAATATCCATCGGCAGATGGGAATTGATGGCAAGCGGCAGGCGGTCCATTGGAATGGTGCAGTCCGCATGGAAGTTTGCGACATAACGCCTGGCATGTACGCCCGCATCTGTGCGGCCGACACCGGAAACGGAAACCTCCTGTCCCAGCAGCGCTGCAATTGCTTCGGTGACAGTCTGCTGGACGGAAATAGCATTCCGCTGTGTCTGCCAGCCATGGTAGGCTGTGCCGTCATAGCTGAGAATAATGGCTATATTCAAAGGACACAGTTCCTTTCTTGAGAAGTAAGTATAACAGGCGGCTATTACAAAAGTATGAACAATTCCGCAGATGGACAAAAAAACTTTTGCAGAACCGGCAGAAAAAGACAGTTTTTCCACGTGATAAACCCTGTCTATTATAGAATACATACCTGCGCGGAAAAATGCAACGGTCAATGTGGCAATTTTTCCGGTTTTATGGTACGATAGCAGGGAAAGCAGGTGTTATATTACATTGGCATCAACAAAGAAATCCACTTCGTCTGCAAAGAAATCATCGACGAAGAAGTCTGCGGCAGCCGGAACCAAACGGAAGACGGGGACCCGATCCCGCAGCAGTACGCGGAAGCGTACTTCCTCCGGCAGCACAACGCGCAGAAAAACAACAAAATCAACGGGTACACGCACCCGCAGGACAGGCTCCCAGCAGACCACACAGGCATGGAATAATGTGGCAGTGGGCGTCGGTCTGCTGCTGCTTGCAGTTATTCTGGTGCTGGCATTGTGCCGGCTGGACGGTGTCCTGCTCACCGGGATTCTGCACCTGACTGGCGGATTGCTTGGTTGGAGCACCAGTTTCTTCTGGATTTTCCTGTGCATTGGCGGTATGTTTGCCCTGTGCGACATGCAGCCGGTACGGCTCCGTGTGGTATGCATCACATTGTTCCCAATCCTCTGGAGCGCACTGGCCCACTGCATTCTCGTCAACCCGCGCATGACACTGTCCTTTACCAGCATCATCACGCTGTGGCAGCAAGGGCAGTCCTTACATATGGGCGGTGTCATCGGCGGTATGCTGGCAACGGTACTCAGCGTCCTGATGTCCGCCACGGGCGCAAAAATCCTGCTGGTTCTGGTGATGTGCATTTTCCTGCTCATCGTCTTTAATACCACACCAGCACGGATCTATGCAGGAATAAGGGAATTTTTCATCGAAGATGTGGAGCAGCTGCGTGAGCAGGATATGACTGTCACACCCGCAAAGAAGAAAAAGTCTCAAAAAACGGAAGAAGATACAGCTGTATCCGGAAAAAGGAAGAAGAAACGCGGCAATATCTTTACTTTCCTGCGAAATGAGCGTGCAAAGCGCAAGGCAGAACGCCTCAAAGCCGAGCAGGAAGCTGTCGCGCTGGCAGAAGCCGAGGAACAGCAGAGTATACCGTGCGATATGATTGAACAGGAAGCCTTCGAACAGGCCAAGGAAGAAGCTGCTGCGGTATCCCGTGAACGCTATGAGCGCCGGATGGCAAGGAAACAGCGTCTGGCAGAGGTCATACCGGACACGTCTGACAGCTTGCCGCAGAAGGAAGATCTCCCACCATGGGAAAATGCCATTCCTATGCCGCAGGATGCAGATGCACCTCCGGCGCCGCCGGAGGAATCCGAACCTTCGAAAGAGGAAGTTCATGCACAGGTGCATCAGGAAATTGCCAGTGCCATGGAAATGCCGGTACAGGAATATCTGTATCCACCCATTGATCTGCTGCGGGCGGCACCGAAGGCATCCGGCGCCGGTGTACGTGCAGAATTAAAGGAAAGTGCGGAACGCCTGGTAGACACGCTGTCTTCCTTTGGCATCGATGTACAGATTATCAATATTGTACGCGGGCCGTCGGTTACGCGGTTTGAAATCCAGATAGAACGCGGTGTGAAATTCTCCCGTATCACAGCGCTGGCGGACGATATTGCCCTTTCGCTTGGCGCCGATACGGTTCGCATTGCGCCGATCCCGGATAAGCTCGCTGTCGGCATCGAGGTGCCGAACAAAACCGTGCAGATGGTTGCACTGCGTGATGTGATCGGCTCACGGAATTTTGAACGGTCTCGGGCAAGCCTTTCGGTTGCGCTGGGCAAGGATATCACAGGCACAGCACAGGTCATCGACCTTGCAAAAATGCCGCATCTGCTGATTGCCGGTACTACCGGTTCCGGTAAATCGGTGTGCATCAACTCTATCCTGATTTCCCTGCTGTATAAATCTGCACCGGAGGATGTCAGATTGATTATGATCGACCCCAAAATGGTAGAGCTGGGCAATTATAACGGCATCCCGCATCTATTGATTCCGGTTGTCACAGACCCGAAAAAGGCGTCCGGCGCGTTGAGCTGGGCCGTGAGTGAAATGGAGCGCCGGTATGCCCTGTTTGCCGCGACAGGCGTGCGTGGCCTGGAGGATTATAACCAGATTGTCCGCCAGCAGCTGGAGCAGCAGGCGCAGGAACCGAACATGGAAATTGACGGTGAAGAGCCCAGTCCGGCACGCAGGCCGGAGGTTCTTCCGCAGATTGTCATTGTCATTGACGAGCTGGCAGATCTGATGATGGTTGCTGCCAAGGAAGTGGAAACCTCCATTTGCCGTATTGCGCAGAAGGCACGTGCTGCGGGCATGCATCTGGTTGTTGCGACCCAGCGGCCATCCACGGATGTCATCACCGGACTGATGAAGTCCAATATTCCATCCCGTATTGCCTTCGCGGTGGCATCCCAGGTGGAATCCCGTATCATTCTGGATACGACTGGTGCAGAGAAGCTGATTGGCAAGGGCGATATGCTGTATTCTCCAATCAACCTGAATAAACCGTTGCGTATACAGGGCTGCTTCGTCAGCACAGAGGAAATTGAACGGGTCATTTCCCATGTGAAGGCAACTGCTTCTGTAGAATATTCACAGGAAGTGATCGACCATATTGAACGTCAGGCGGAATCCGACTCCTCAGGGGACGGCTATCACGCGGCAGAGGATGAGGATGAACTGCTGCCGCAGGCGATCAAGATTGTTGTGGAATCCGGACAGGCGTCGGTTTCCATGCTGCAAAGGCGTTTGAAGCTGGGCTATGCACGTGCCGCCCGTCTGGTGGACCAGATGGAACAGCGTGGGATTGTCGGGCCATTTGAAGGCTCCAAGCCCCGCAGGGTATTGATTTCCGCAGATGACTGGAAGGAAATACAGTTGAGACAGCAGATTTGATGATGGCATTGTACGGCTGGCACGCTGGGGCGACAATCCGCTTCTCTGAAATCTCCTGCTGTATAGCGCACAGGTCTTGCATATTCTCCCTAAGTTATAGTAAGATAAAACCATCAACAACATGAGGAGGTTGTATTATTATGTCTTTCCGTAAGATTGAACCGACCGAGCTGCCGGGCAACGTGATTGATGAAGTTTGCAATAAGTGGATGCTGCTGGCTGCCGGCAAGGAAGATGATTTCAATTTCATGACCATTAACTGGGGCATGATCGGTGAACTTTGGTTTAAGCCTGCTGTCACGGTCTATGTCCGCCATTCCCGCCATACCTTTGGCTATATGGAAGACAATGACATGTTTACGCTGACTTCCCTGAAGCCGGGCCACCAGAAGGCGCTGCAACTGGCAGGCAGCAAGTCCGGACGTGATATCGATAAGCTGAAGGAATCCCGACTGACTGCGGCTGTGGTTGACGGCTGCCCGACCTTTGAGGAAGCTGCTTATACCCTGGTGTGCAAGAAGATGTATGCACAGGAGCTGCCGCCGGAAAACTGCACAGATCAGCCGATTTTCGACAGGGCATACGAAACACCGGATTATCACAAGATGTATATCGGACAGATCGTTGCAGCATATGTAAACGACTGATGGATTGCTGAAAATGGAAACAACCGCCGCTTTCTGTTGCAGAAAGCGGCGGTTTTGTGTCTGAATATTTGTTTCGGTATCCCCTGGTATGATGGAAGAACCGGGGATACCAGCTATGCCTACAGCCTGATGTGTATCTGTGTCCCGTCACTGGCATATACTTCTACGAAATCCAGCCCGGAGTGCTGCGCAAAGATATCACAGCACTGCCGGAGCAGGCGGGCGAGTGTGGGGCGGTCGATCGGGATGCCGTCCCGTTGGATTGCATGCGCAATGATGGCGGAGACCGGCCGGCTGCAAAGCAGCCGGTTGGGAACATAGATGATGAGAGGGAATCGTTTTTTGATAAAAATTTTCATTCTACGACAACCTCAACGGTTGTACCGTCGGCAGCTTCCACTTCCACCAGCTTGCCGATCAGACCGCTGTCTACCATAAGCAGAATCTGTTCAATATCAATTTGTTTGATGATGTCCGCGTCCTTGGTCTGCGGGATAAATTTAGCGATTTCCAGGCCGATTTTCACCAGTGTCATCGGCAGATTGACACGCACTTTATCTCCCTTGGGGGAGTCAACGGTGACATGCAGCATCATATCATCAACGGATTTGCGCTGTTCTTTTGGGACGAGCTGCACCGGCATACCATCGGATAATAACGCGTCCACTGTCACACCCAGTTCAGAAGCCAGCTTTGGAAGCAGAGATATATCCGGGCAGGAATTGTCGGTTTCCCACTTGGACACTGCCTGAGGGGAGACGCCCAAAGCTTCTGCCAGCGTTTCCTGTGTGATGCCGCGCTGCTTGCGCAGCGTTGCAATTCGTTTGCCGAGTTGATTCATTACCAGAATCCTCCTTTCCTGTTTTATGGTATTATTGTACCGCTTGTAAAGGGGCAGGACAAGGGAACAGTAGTTGGTTCGGGTACAACCGTTCGTCGGAAAATCAACGGGATGGGGCAACCGCTGGTTGAGAAAAGACAAGAATTAGATATCTGCGTTACAGGAGTTGACACAGATGTTGGAATTTCTCAACAAAATAACAGGCAAATTCGTGATAAAATCCCGTATCATCTTGTGTCCTGCTGTGGTATGATAAATGTTGAATTAGACGCATGATGGGAAATGAGGAGCATATGGCGAAGAAACAGGGCGGCTTCCTGCCGATTTCAAAAGAAGATATGCTGGAGCGCGGCTGGTATTACTGTGATTTCCTGTTGGTAACAGGGGATGCCTATGTCGATCATCCGTCCTTTGGCACGGCTGTCATTTCCCGTGTGCTGGAGGATGCGGGCTATCGGGTTGCTGTGCTATCCCAGCCGGATTTCCGCTCGGAAGCAGATTTTGTGGCGATGGGGCGCCCGCGGTATGCGGTGCTGGTCAACAGCGGCAATATTGATTCGATGGTTGCGCATTATACAGCGGCAAAGAAACGCCGCCACGATGATTCCTATTCTCCCGGCGGCGTGGGCGGAAAACGTCCGGACCGAGCTGTGACTGTTTACGCAAAGCTGGCCCGCAAAGCATTTCCGGATGTTCCGGTGTATCTGGGCGGCCTGGAAGCAAGCCTGCGCCGGTTTGCCCACTATGATTACTGGGCCGACCGGATTATGCCATCCATCCTGCAGGATACGGGTGCAGATGGCCTGATGTTTGGTATGGGTGAAAAATCCGTTTTGGAAATTGCAGCCAACCTCAAGGCAGGCAAGCATGGCGCAGACGTTGCAAAAAATATCCGCGGCGTTGCATATTTTACCAAAAATCAGGAGGATATTTCCTATCCGGCAGTGTGGTGTCCGTCATGGGAGGAAACGCTGGCGGATAAGGTCAAATACGCCGAATCGGTGAAAATCCAATATGAACAGCAGGACCATATTACCGGCAAGGCAATTGTCCAGAAGCACGGGCACCGGCTGCTGGTGCAGAATCCACCGTCGGTTCCATTGACAAGCCAGGAAATGGACTGGGTCTATGGACTGCCCTATCAGAGGACGTATCATCCATCTTATGATGCTGTCGGCGGCGTGCCGGCCATTGCAGAAGTGCAGTTTTCTATTATCCATAACAGAGGCTGCTTTGGCGGCTGCAATTTCTGTTCGCTCGCCTTTCATCAGGGGCGGTATATCTCCTCCCGCTCCCATGAATCTGTGGTTGCAGAAGCAAAACGCATCGCACAGCACCCGGAGTTCAAGGGATATATCCATGATGTCGGCGGCCCGACGGCGAATTTCCGTTTTCCTGCCTGCGAAAAGCAGGAAAAACATGGGCTTTGCCAGAATAAACGCTGCCTGTTCCCAAAGGCCTGTCCGAATCTGCGTGCAGATCATACCGATTATCTGACCTTACTGCGCAAGCTGCGCGAAATCCCGGGCATTAAGAAGGTTTTTGTCCGTTCCGGCCTGCGGTATGACTATATGATGGCGGATGATAACGATGCATTTTTCCTGGAGCTGGTCAAATATCATATCAGCGGCCAGCTAAAGGTTGCGCCGGAGCATATGAGCGATCACGCGCTGTATTATATGGGAAAACCGTCGTTTGATGTCTATAAACGGTTCAAAGAACGCTATGAGCGTATTAACGCGAAGCTAGGCAAAAAACAGTATCTGGTGCCGTACCTGATGTCATCCCATCCGGGGGCAGAGCTGCAGGATGCGGTGAAGCTGGCGGAATATCTCAATTCTGTGGGCTATATGCCCCAGCAGGTACAGGATTTTTATCCGACGCCGGGAACCCTGTCCACAGCGATGTATTATTCCGGTGTGGACCCCCGGACGATGAAGCCGGTATACGTGGCCAAGACACCGGAGGAAAAGGAAATGCAGCGCGCACTGCTGCAGTGGAGAAGGCCCGACAAGCGTGCAGTTGTGATCAAAGCGCTGCTGCAGGCAGGACGTGAAGACCTGATTGGCTATACCCGTGACTGCCTGATCCATCCAAAGCCGAATGAGCATTTCGCCCATCTGCACCGTGCAAAGCCGCAGGGCAAACAGGGAAAGAAACGAAATCCCCATGATGGGAAGCCACAGGGCAAGCATGACAGGCGGGACAATAGGAAAAATACCGGCCATGGCAGGAATACCGGCAGGGCAGAACAGAGAACGGTGCAGCGTCAGCCAAAACGCAAGGCGGGCTGGGCAACACCGAAGAAAAAATAACATGGAGATATCATATGTGGATTGCAGATAAATGGAAGGAATTTGAGGTGCTGGACTGCGGAGACGGCGAGAAAGTGGAACGCTGGGGAAAACAGGTTCTGGTACGTCCGGACCCGCAGGCGATCTGGCCGAAGCAGAAGGGTGTTTCTGCATGGAAAACGGCAGATGCAACCTATCACCGCTCCTCTTCCGGCGGCGGTAAATGGAATATTAAAAAATTACCGTCCCAGTGGGACATTCATTACCGGGAATTGACGTTCCATATCAAGCCGATGAACTTCAAGCATACGGGCCTGTTCCCGGAGCAGGCAGCGAACTGGGATTATATTGACCAGCTAATCCGCAAGTCAGATAAGCCTGTCCGTGTGCTGAACCTGTTTGCCTATACCGGCGGAGCCACGCTGGCAGCGGCGGCGGCAGGCGCGAGCGTATGCCATGTGGATGCTTCCAAGGGCATGACACAGTGGGCAAAGGAAAACGCCGTTGCATCCGGGCTGGCAGACCGTCCCGTCCGCTGGATTGTGGATGACTGCAAGAAATTTGTAGAGCGTGAAATCCGACGCGGGCATCAATATGATGGCATTATCATGGACCCGCCGAGCTATGGCAGAGGGCCGACCGGACAGGTCTGGAAGATTGAACAGGACATTGCGGACTTTATCCATCTGACCTCGCAGGTGTTGTCGGATGACCCGTTGTTCATGCTGGTTAACAGCTATTCCACTGGCCTTGCGCCTGCAGTTATGGGATATATCCTCGGTACCACGGTAGCATCCCGTTTTGGCGGCAAAATTGACTGCCAGGAGCTGGGGCTTCCGGTAAAGTCCACCGGGTATGCATTGCCCTGCGGCAATACAGCACGCTGGGTCAATCCGAACCGATAATTACGGCATTTGATAGAGTTTTAGTATGGAAAGCAGCGATTTTATGTCATTCATGATACAGGCAGACGGCCTGACCTACCGTTATACTGATTTTTCCCATGCAACGCATCTGGCGCTGGATGGAGTCAATCTACACATTCCATATGGACAGTTTGCGGCGGTTCTCGGACGCAATGGTTCCGGTAAATCCACCTTTGCCCGGCACTGCAATGCGATTGCACTGCCTTCCGGCGGCAAGGTCTGGGTGGATGGCATGGATACCATGGATGAGGACAAGCTGTGGGATATCCGCAGCGCCTGCAGTATGGTGTTCCAGAATCCGGACAACCAGATCGTCGCAACCGTTGTGGAAGAGGACGTTGCCTTTGGATTGGAAAATATGGGGATTGCCCCCAGGGAAATCCGCCGCCGTGTGGACGCGGCCTTAAAGCTGGTTGGTATGTATGAATACCGAATGCATGCACCGCATCTGCTGTCTGGCGGACAGAAGCAGCGGATTGCGATTGCGGGCGTGCTGGCGATGGAGCCCAAGTGCATCGTTCTGGACGAACCGACGGCAATGCTCGACCCGCAGGGACGTGCCGATGTCATGCGCGTGCTGCACACCCTGCATGAGGAAAAGCATATTACCATTGTGCTGATTACCCACCATATGGATGAAGCGGTACAGGCGGAGCGTGTTGCCGTACTGGAAAATGGGCATTTGGTGCTGGACGGTCCCCCGCGGGAAATTTTCGTCCAGACGAAAAAGCTGCATTCCCTTGGTCTGGCAGCGCCGCAGAGCGTCCAGCTGCTGGAATCATTGAATGATAACCTCCATGCAGGGCTGGAAACCGATGCCCTGACAGTAGAGGAATGTGCAGACCGTCTGGAAGCATGGCTGAAAGGAGGATACCTCTGATGGAAATGATCCGTCCTGAACCGGAAAGGCCGATTCTTGATGTGCGCGGGCTGAGCCATGTTTACAGCAAGGGGACGCCGTTTGAACACAAAGCGCTGGATCATGTCAGCCTCAGCGTGAAAAAAGGTGAATTTATTGCGATTATTGGGCACACCGGGTCCGGCAAATCTACATTGATTCAGCATTTGAACGGCCTGTTAAAGCCGACCAGCGGGCAGGTTTTTTTTCATGGACAGGATATTTTCGCAAAATCCGCGGATTTACGCGCAGTCCGGTTCCAGATCGGGCTGGTGTTCCAGTATCCGGAATACCAGCTGTTTGAAGAAACCGTTGGGCAGGATATTGCTTATGGGCCGATGAATATGGGGCTGGAGCATGATGAAATCACCCAGCGGGTCCGTGATGCCCTGGAGGCAGTTGGCCTTCCGCAGGAAATCAGTGAGAAATCTCCCTTTGAACTGTCCGGCGGGCAGAAACGCCGTGTTGCACTGGCGGGCGTCATTGCCATGCAGCCGGAGATCCTGATTCTGGATGAACCGACAGCCGGGCTCGACCCGGCAGGCCGGGAGGAAATGTTTGATTTAATCCGCGGGCTGCATGACAAGCGGGGAACAACGATTATCCTTGTCACCCATTCCATGGAGGATGCCGCACGGGTTGCATCCCGTCTGGTTGTGATGCAGGAAGGCCGTATTTTCCTGACCGGGACACCAGCTGAAGTATTTTCACAGGCGGAAGCATTGGAACGTTCCGGCCTGACCGTGCCGCAGGTGACAAAAATTATGATGGAGCTACGCAAGCGCGGCATTCCGGTGAAAGCAAACTGCTTTACGGTAGAGCAGGCAATGGTACAGCTGCTTGCCTGCAGGATAGGGGGAAAAGGATGCTGAAGGATATTACGCTGGGACAATATTTTCCGGGTACATCGATACTGCATCGTGCTGACCCGAGAACCAAAATCCTGCTGGTCATGGCGGTCATTATTGCCCTATTTGTGTGCAATGAATGGGTCCCGTTTGCGGTTTTGGCCGTATGCATTGTCGGAATGGTTTATATTGCAAGGCTAAAGCTTCGCATGGTGATGCGCGGATTGAAGCCGTTGGTTTTTATCATCCTTTTTACCGCTGTGCTCAATTTGTTTATGACAGCAGGCGGCGAGCTTTTGTGGCGTGCAGGCCCATTGAGCATTACCTCGGCTGGTGTCAATAAGGCAGCGCTGATCGTGGTGCGGCTGATTCTGCTGGTTGTCGGGGCGTCTCTGCTGACCTATACCACATCCCCCATCCAGCTGACAGATGGCCTGGAACGCCTGCTTTCCCCATTGAAAAAGGTTCATGCGCCTGTGCATGAGCTGGCGATGATGATGTCGCTGGCATTGCGTTTTATTCCAACGCTGGTAGAGGAAACCGACAAAATTATGAGCGCACAGCGTGCCCGTGGTGCGGATTTCGACAATGGAAATCTCCTGCATCGGGCAAAAGCGTTGGTGCCGATTTTGGTTCCACTGTTTGTGTCCGCGTTCCGCCGTGCCGATGAGCTGGCAACTGCGATGGAATGCCGCCTGTACCGGGGAGATACCGGACGCACCCGTCTGCGCCAGTTGAGATTCGGCAGGGATGATGCGGTCTGTGCACTGGCTGCGGTACTGTTTATTGGTGGGGCAATTGTACTGCAGATTGTACTGTAATATGCAGTGGCGTGAGACGCAGCGCCTCATTGCAAATATATCATATGAAAGGGGATATAAAAGATGTATCGTTTGATTGCACTTGATCTGGATGGCACTGTGCTGACCAGCAATATAGATATACTGCCATCCACGGTGGAAGCGGTGGCATATGCACGCAGCAAGGGTGTGAAAGTGATTGTCTGTACGGGGCGTATTGTCGGGGAAGCAGCAGTCTTTTCCAGGGAAATCGGTGCGTCTTCCCTGCTGATTTCCGCTGGCGGCGCTGCAATTTCGGATGTACGCAATTCCCGTAATGTCAAGGAATGGGCAATGCCATGGGATATCGGCGCAAAGGTAGCAGAAGCGGTGCAAAACCGCCCGGTTACCGTTATGATTTATGTAGGTGACCGCTTGTATCTGAACCCATATTCGGATGAAATTCTGTGCAGCACCAAGCGGACAGAAGGTTTCTGGGCAAGCAAGGTGGTCCTGCCAGATATTGCAGCTACCATTCGTGAAAATAAATTTCCTGTTTCCAAGGTATTTGCCCGCGGCGATGTCAATGTTTTGGCGGAAGCACTGGGAGAGATCAACCAGCTTCCCGGCATTCATATCACCCGGTCCGCAGAAAATAACTTCGAAGTCATGCCCGCAGGGATCAATAAAGGCGTGGCATTACAGGAGCTGGCCGATGTCATGGGTATTTCCATGGAACAGGTCATGGCAGTGGGCGATAGTGATAACGATTCGGATATGCTGAAGATTGCCGGTATGCCGGTTGTCATGGGGAACGGCGATGATGCGGTGAAGCATCTGGCAAAGTTCGTTACAGATACCAATGACAATGACGGCGTAGCAAAGGCAATTTACAGGTTTATCTGATTTGCATACAGACAAGAGAAAACCGCCGTTCACAGTGAATGTGAACGGCGGTTTTTTACAGGTTTAAGAGGACACAGCGACAGCACATACCCTGCGATCCTGAACGGGTACGCGTTCAGGAGCATGTTTTTCGCTTGGGTACGTACAGGCGCCTGGTGCCATCGCACGAAATTGGTTACAAGGAATACGGCGGAAAGCACGATGCATACAAACATCAGCACATGGTTTCCCCAGAATAGGATATGAAAAATCTGCGTTGGAACATTGGGATGCGTACCGTCAATGTCGTAATGGAACAATCCAGTTTCTGCTACGAACACAAATACAAATATATAAAACGCGAATATCAGGAACGATAGTGCGGTAACCTTTTGCGTGCGTTTTTGAAGTTTTTGGATGTTCATGAGAATTATGCGTCTTCAGTCAAGATACTCCTGCAGGGTCATATAGTCATATGTATACAGCACTTCGGCAGAGCCGGTACCGTTGATGGTAACAGAAATCAGGTTATCATCTTTATTATAGCTGTATTCCCAAATGGTATCCACCTGTGCGGAGGCATTGTATAGCGTCTGGCGGATGAGATTGCCATTGGCGTCGTAGTCATATTCTGTCCAGTTCTGGGCTTTGCTGCCCTCCAGCTCGGTAGATTTTATCAAAAGTCCGGCGCTGTTGTAATTCATCTCCGTAACCAGTGCGGACTCACCGGAATCGTCCGTCATCGTGCGCTTGGTTTCATTGCCGTTTTCGTCTACTTCGATGTCAAAGGAATAGGACATGGTATCCTCTGTATGGGTTTCCTTTATCATGAAGGCATTTTCATCATATTCATAGGTTTCCTGATACTGCTGTTTGTCATCACCGTCATAGCACGTCCAGCTGGTCATATTACCGCCGTCATATTCTATTTCACTGTAGGTCTGTACTTTACCATTTGCATCATAAGCAATTTCCCCGGTTTTGAAGCCTGCGTCACTATAGATATATTCTGTCCAGCCCAGCAGGTTTCCCTTTGCAGAATAATTGGCAGCTTTGGTTTGTCTGCCATCGCGGTCATAATCATAAGTAATATAGTTGCCGTCAGCGCTGGTTTGTTTGGTGCAGACATATTCTGGCGGTTCATAGCCGACTGTTGTATTTTCCGCACTGCCGGAGGAATCACCGCCGCAGCCCGATAGCAGCCCGAGGGTTAATACGCCGCAGAGAGCAGCGCAAAGCATTCGTTTCATACAATCATCACTCCTGTTGGATTCATTATCCTCAGTATACCATAATCGGGGAAGATTGTCAGTTACAGTGTGGTGACAGGGTAAAACAATCTCCCCGGTTTGCTAACCGGGGAGAGTATGTCAAGTATTATGCCCGAACAGATTGACGATAGGTACGGGATTATGCTGCATAAGGCATTAATAGATACGTTAGGATACTCCAGCCGAGTGACCAGACAAAAACCACGATCACAATTTTACTGGGAAGCCAAAATTTTTCCTCTTTCCTAATACAGTTCAGTACATCCAATATGGCAAATCCGGCCAGCGGAGAGGAGAACAACAAGGCTATATGTGCAATGGAAAAAATGTTTGACCACATAATCACACCTCCTTAGGTATGGGTTGCAAGCATAATGAAATATTCGTTAGGGTCCCGGAGCTTGTGAGCTTTTTCGTGACCGTAGCATGCCTTGAAACACTAGATGACGATGTAAAAGAGATAGAAAGACCAGATATACTTATCCCGATACCAGCACTAATTGTTATTTTAGCATGACCATATGAGCTACAAAATTTAATATGACCTATAGCAGCACTAGCATTGGTTAATGTAACAGTGGTTGAACCAGTTTTTGCCCAGATTACGATTCTGTATATGCATTATCCCAACTCACGACCTCTGCTTCGCTTTGGTAAAGTTTCTTGTAGAGGGAAACCGCTATATCTGCGTCTTGCTCCTGTATGAACTGGGGATAATAACCCTCATAGGTGCCATTTTGCGGGTTGTCGGCAGGGTAGGAGTATACGCCACTGTATTCGACAACCTTCGAGGGATTTTCCCGCTGGTCCTGTGCCCGCAGGTTGTAATCGTATTGCTTGCGGTCAGGCTGGTTGCCATACGTCTTTGTACACACAGCGACGGTCTCGTAATAGATATACAGCACAGAGTCTGATTGACTGCCATCGGCGGGATGATAGGTGATACTGCCGGCATAGCTGCCGTATTCACTGACCGTGCACGGTACAGAGGTATCAGGAATAGCTTCTTGATACGGCATCAGAGAAGGCGTATATGTGTTTGTATACCAGTTGTCCAAGAATACTGCAATGCCACAGCCGGTTATAAACAGACAGGCAGAAATAACGATGAACCACGCGGTTGATTTCAGTTTCATATAATCACCTTACTGATATATTGTTTCGAAAGGTTATCACTGTTAGAGGGGGTGTCTGCTGCGAAAACTGTCGATATAGATGTGGATAATAAAAATCCAGACAAGTCATAGGGACAAGAAAATAATTTTTGTTCTGTGCTTTATAAAAAGAATCCCCTCTTTATTCGTTCCTATCTATAATGACGAATGAGAAGGTGATTTGGAGACACTTGTTTAAAAAATTTTTTAAATTTTATGTATACCTGATTCCAAGGGCAATCTGTCTCGCGTTCTCCGGTGAAATTTTATACGTAATCATCGTATAGGAAACATTTTGATGTGTCCAAGTGATAATGACAGTTTCCCCTTTTACTGACGAGAGCGCTGGTTCGTCCTTAATAGAGAATTTTTCCACAGAAGAATCCTCGGTATCAATGATCTGTGTAAAAGCATCATTTGAAGTAATTAAAATTTCATCAAGATCAAAGAGTGCACCATTAGGATGTTCGTAGTGTATATGACGAATCGTGTCAGTTTCATCCATCCCACTTTCGGATTCAACCATCCCATCCGGCAGATAACCAAAAGATACCTCCGGAAATTCTGCGTCTTCTGCGCTGACCTCGGAGGTATAACGGAATTCTGTGAACTCATGGAAAATTCGTGTAATTGTGTCAATGACTGCAATACGGTATGCTTCTACTGTCATCAAACCGGAAAAAGTAACCGTCAGCACCACAAGCACGAACACCGCTGCATTACGGGCATACCGAACCACGCGCCGCATCCGCGGCGTGCGGCGCTGCTCCCAGACCAGTCGGTTCATAGCGCGGGTAAACCGATGGGAGAACCGGTGCTCCGGGATTTCTTTCCGCTGCGGCAGCGTAGCCAGCCAGATGTCGCGCGCCTCTGCGGCGTGCTGGGACAGCATTTCATCTGTGAGCTTCATACTTCCACTCCCATTTCTTCCAAAAGGGTTTGCAGCTTTGCTTTTGCCCGCTGGATGGTCTTTTTGACGTTAGCCTCTGACATATCCATGATTCCTGCAATTTCCTGCACCGTATAGCCGTTATCGTATTTGAGCAGCAGCAGCTCACGGTATCTTGGCGGGAGTGCGGCAATTGCGGACGCAATGACAGAGCCTTCTGCAAAACTGTCGATTTGCGATGGCATGGCGACATGAAAGTTTTCCTCATCCAGCGGCAGAAGCCTGCCGCGCTTGCGGACACGGTACAGGTCAATCGCTTTCCGTTCAACTATTGTAACGACCAATGACCGCGTTTGAGGACACGCTGCCACCGGAATTTTTTCTAATATTTCGATTACCTTTAAAAATGCCTGATGGACAATGTCCTCCGAATCGCGTGTATCACCCAAAATCTGGTTTGCAACGTAGAACATCAGGTTTTTGTATTCGCTGTAAATGATTTCAAATTTTGCTTTTTTTTCATCCTGATCGATAAGAGATAGATAGACAAGCATGATTTCCCCCGAAGGTATTGATAAAATATAAACTACTATATATAGCATATCATTGCAGAAAGGGCAAAACACATCCACACGATGGCTTTGCGCCTATGATCTTACATGATCCCCATTTTATAATAACGAATGAGAAAACGATTTGGGGACACTTGATTTGAAATATTTTACATTTATTTTTGTTCTATACATAAAAAATCCCCGGTCAGCTGACCGGGGACAGATACCTATATCAGTTTTTGCGGTTGCGCTTCTGCCATTCACGCGGCGGAATGCCGAACACCTTGTGGAAAGCACGGGAGAAGTGCAGCTGGTTCGGGTAGCCGACAGAGCGTGCGATGGTTGCAATCGGGGCAGCGCCGCGCTCCAGATAGCTGCATGCAACGCTCATGCGCTGGCGGATGAGATATTCCTGTGTGGTAATACCAGTAGCATCACGGAACAGCTTACCAAGGTAGCTGCGGTTGAGTCCGCAGTACTGTGCAATATCCTCGACAGAAATATCCTGCGGATACTTTGCCTTGATATAGCGGATGGACTTGTCAACATAATAACGCTGCAGATTGGAGACTTTCGGCTGGCATGGACGGGGTGTCTCACGCAGCAGGCTGTCCAGCAGCTCCAGCGCGATGCCGGTTGCACGCAACGGGCCATATTCCTGCTCCGGGTCTGTCAGCTTGGTAAAAGCGGCAGCTGTTTCCGATTCATCACTCGGAACCGTCAGGGTCAGGGTTGGCTTCTGCGGGGTCAGCCCGGCACGAACGAGAATCTCCGGCAGCACATTGCCATCCAGTTCCAGCCACATAGCGGTGATCTGCTGACCTTCCAGGCTTGTGCAGTTAATACAGACACCCGGGAAAAATACAACGATGGAACCTGGCTCAATCGCATGCTGTGAGGAACCCAGTTTAACGGTGCCGGTGCCGGAGGTTACATATGTGACAATTGTGCGTTCGTTCAGAAATGGCAAAATAGGGGTTTCTTCATCTCCGAGGTAGCGACCATACTGACTGAGGCTGACCTCAGTAAAGTTTGCAGAGTCGCAAAATTGAGTTAAAATTTCAGCCATGAAAATCTCTCCTTTAATTTACATGCCTGCGCAGGGGAAATAGCGCAGAAATTTATGCAGTTATTCGCTCTCAAATCTACTAATACCATTCATTATACGGAAAAATGGAACATATTGCAAGAGGTTGATAAAAAATTCCTCAAGAAAGTTGAATCTGCATTAAGGGATAAAATTGGAGAAAAAATAAACTGAATGCGAGATTTGGAAAAAAGAGGCAATGTAGAAAATTGAGGACATCTGTCGGACGGGCGGAATAGGCAATATTTGTTAAAAGTTGGAAAAAATACATATTCCGCAAAAAAGTTATATAAAAATGGGTAAAAAGGTACAAAAAGTAACAAACGGGGCGCGCAAATTTGTCAAATCCTGCCTGTATGGGAGAAAAGGAAAGGGAACGCAAAAAAGGAAAAATATACGATGCGAATATTTTTATAAATTGCGTTGAAAACCTTGTTTCGGGAATCGGGTTGTGATATCCTTAACAGGATGGGTGGTATTGCCGCCGGATAGGGGCGCAAACTGCACCGGATGTTTTCTTACTTTTTTCGGCACAGCCCGTATTGCGTGAGCGAATGGGACTGATGCACAGGGAATCGCCGCCGCACAGAGGTGTACGGAGGTGGTTCATATGAAAATTGGTTTTATCGGCGCGGGCAAGGTCGGTACATCAATGGGTAAGCTGTTCCGGCAGCATGATGTTACTGTGACAGGCTATTACAGCCGTACCCGCAAGCACGCCGAGGAGGCAGCAGCATTTACAAGGACGCAATGCTTTGATTCATTGAAGGATGTAGTTGACGCGAGCGATACCCTGTTTGTGACCACACCGGATGGTGTGATTGCACGTATGTGGAATGACATAACGGCGCTGCCGATCAAAAGTAAATGTATTTGCCACTGCAGCGGAGCGCTGCCCAGTTCGATCTTTGCAAACGCGGACGAGCATGGTGCACGCGTCAGTTCGGTTCATCCGCTGCTGGCAGTCAGCGACAGGTTCTCGTCCTGGCAGCAGCTGGAAGGTGCGTTTTTTACACTGGAAGGCAGTTGTGCTATGGAAATGGAAGCTCTGATGCAGCAGTGCGGCGCACAGACGGCTACCATCCATGCGGAGGATAAGGCACGGTACCATCTGGCAGCGTGCGTGGTAAGCAATCTGGCGGTCGGCTTGTCTAACTGGGGGATGAAGCTGCTGGAACAGTGCGGCTTCACACAGCAGCAGGCGTTGGCGGCATTGTCACCGCTGATCCTGGGCAACGCACAGGCAATCTGTGAAAAAGGCCCAAAGGCAGCGCTTACCGGTCCGGCGGAACGGGGGGATATGGGAACCATCCAGTCGCATATGCAATGCCTTGACCGTACCGATCAGGCATTATATGCACTGCTGACACGAAAACTGTGCGATCTGGCACGGGAGAAACATCCTGACAGAGGTGATACCGCCCTCAGAACATATTTGGAGGGATTGTCATGAAAAACACAGTATTAACATTCCAGCAGGCAAAAAAAGAAGGAAAAAAACAGACCATGCTCACGGCATACGACTATTCGACTGCAAAGCTCATTGACGAAGCTGGCATCAATTCGATTCTGGTCGGTGATTCGCTGGGTATGGTCTGCCTTGGTTATGAGGATACGCTGTCCGTTACGATGGAGGACATGATCCATCATACCAGAGCAGTTACCCGCGGTGCGAAGAATGCGCTGGTTGTTGCCGATATGCCGTTCATGTCGTATCAGGCTTCGATCTATGATGCTGTGACCAATGCAGGGCGTTTGATTAAGGAAGGCCGTGCACAGGCAGTCAAGCTCGAGGGCGGCGCGACTGTCTGCAAGCAGATCCGCGCCATTGTGGATTCCTCCATCCCGGTGTGTGCGCACATCGGCATGACGCCCCAGTCCGTCAATGCATTTGGCGGCTTTAAGGTACAGGGCAAGGGGGAAGCTGCCGCACAGAAGATTCTGGATGATGCACGCCGCGTAGAGGAAGCCGGTGCTTTTGCGGTTGTTCTGGAGTGCGTTCCGGCAGCGCTGGCAGCGAAGATTACCGAAGTGCTGGAAATCCCAACGATCGGTATCGGCGCAGGTGCGGATTGTGACGCACAGGTGCTGGTATATCAGGACATGATTGCCATGTTCTCCGACTTCACGCCGAAGTTTGCAAAGACCTTTGCCAATGCCGGAGCTGTCATGATGGAAGGCTTTCAGGCTTATGACAGAGAAGTCAAGGAAGGCACCTTCCCGGCAAAGGAGCATACCTTCAAGATGGACGAGACGATCATCGATAAATTGTATTAAATAAAAAAAGCCTCCCCTTGCGGGGGCTTACCGTGCGATATACTACGAACAAAAGGAAGTATAAACCAATGAAAATTGTAAAGACAATTGAGGAAGTACGTGCACAGGTTAAGGCATGGCGCAAAGAGGGCCTGACCGTTGGCCTGGTGCCGACGATGGGATATCTGCATGAGGGCCACCAGAGCCTGATCGCCCGCTCTGTAGCAGAAAACGACCGTACGGTTGTGTCTGACTTTGTCAATCCGATTCAGTTCGGGCCGACGGAGGACCTGGCGACGTATCCGCGTGATCTGGAGCATGATGCTGCACTGTGCGAGCGCACGGGCGCTGACCTGATTTTTAATCCGGAGCCGGAAGAGATGTATGTGCCGGATTTCTGTACGTATGTGGATATGGATCATCTGACCAAGGGGCTGTGTGGTGCATCGCGCCCGATTCATTTCCGCGGCGTATGCACGGTAGTCAGCAAGCTGTTCCATATTGTGCAGCCGGACCGTGCCTATTTTGGCCAGAAGGATGCACAGCAGCTGGCTGTTATCCGCCGCATGGTACGTGACCTGAATATGCCGCTGGATATTGTCGGCTGCCCGATCATCCGTGAGGAGGACGGCCTGGCGAAGAGCTCCCGCAATACATATCTCAGCGCAGAAGAGCGTCAGGCAGCGCTGTGCCTGTCCCGCGGGCTGAACCAGGGCAGGGCTGCGATAGAAGCAGGCGAGACCGATGCTGCCAAGGTAAAGGCCATCATTACTGCCGAAATCGAGGCAGAGCCGCTGAGCAGAATTGACTATGTGGAAATCGTTGACTGGAACAACCTGGAGCCGGCTGCATCTACGGAAGGCTCGATCCTGACTGCGGTTGCGGTGTATATTGGCAAAACCCGTCTGATCGATAACTTTATCATCGAACGCTGAAAAAGGAGACTAGTATGACGATTTCTATGCTGAAAAGCAAAATCCATCGTGCAGTTGTGAAGCAGGCAGAGCTGAATTATGTTGGCTCTATCACAGTGGACCCTGAGCTGTTGAATACTGCCGGTATTTATGAATATGAAAAAGTACAGATTGTAGATGTCAACAACGGCAGCCGCTTTGAGACGTATACCATTGCCGGCGAGCCGGGAAGCGGTATGATCTGCCTGAATGGTGCGGCGGCGCGCTGTGTATCCGAGGGTGACCGCATCATTATCATGTCATATGCAGATGTCACGCCGGAAGAGGCAAAGACGCACAAGCCGAAGGTTGTATTTGTCGATGATGACAACCATATTTCCCGTGTCACCCACTACGAGAAGTGCGGCGCACTGTATGATGACGAACGGCTGTAACAGGAAAAAATCCAAAAGGGCATGGCTGCAGCCATGCCCTTTTTACAGCGCTTCTTCCCCCAGCAGGTAGTCCAGCGCCTGTTCAATATCGGGGAAATTGATATCAACCCGGCTTTCCTCTGCCACGTGCACGCCGATGGCAAAGCCGGCGTAATCGAACATTGGATAATCGTTTACACCGTCCCCCACAGCGACGGTATCCTCCGGCGGGATTTGCAGGAGGTTTGCAAGATACGCCATGCCGTGGTATTTATCGATGCCGCAGGGGATGATATCGAAGGAATCTGCATGGCGGTAAACGTGGACATCGTTTAGATGTGCCGCATTGGCCTTCAGGCAGCGCGCAATGGCTGCAAATTCCCGTTCGTTTTTCGGAAACGGAGTCAGGCAAACCTGGTTCGGCTGATACCACATATCGGGCAGGAGCGTATGGAATTGCTCCCGCATATGGCGGATGCTCCGCTTTGCCGCTGCGGAATAGGGGAGGATATGGAACACTTTTGGCGGCAGATCTACCCCGAGCTGGATGACGGCGCCGTTTTCACCCACGAGGGCGGGCTGGCGAAGGCCAGCCTGACGCAGAAAACCGCACAGGTAATCCACGGGCTTGCCGGAAACGATGGCAAGCCGGTTCCCCTGTGCTTCCAGCTGCTTCAAACGCTGGAGATTTTCCAGGCAGATTTCCCTGCCGATCTCCGCCAATGTCCCATCCAGATCGAACGCAATCAGCTTTGTCATTCGGCTTTTCCCTTCTGGATGCCGTGGACAATGCGCAACAAAGGCTTTTCCGGTACAAAGCGCGAGAAAACAGCGCCGAGCCGGACCGCAGCGCCGGGAATAATCAGGAGCTTTCCGGCAAGCGCCTGGCGCACTGCGAGCCGGGCTACTTTCTCGCTGGCAAGCGCTTTGACGGAGAATCCGGCGACCCCGGCAGTCTGGTTAAATTCCGTATCCACCGGGCCGGGGCACAGGCAGCTGATGGTGACGGCGCTTCCCATGGACCGAAGCTCTTCGGAAATGGCCTCGCTCAGGCGAACGACGTAATTTTTGGTTGCATAGTAGGTGGAAAGCAAGGGGCCTGCCATAAATCCGGCGGAGGACGCTACATTCAGGATGCAGCCCGCGTCCTTCTTGACAAAATCCTGCAAAAACAGCTTGGTCAGGATGTGCACGGCCTTGATATTGACGTCAATCATTTCCATTTCGCGGTTCAGGTCAGTATCCACAAAGTTGCCAAACAGGCCGAAGCCCGCGGCGTTGACGAGGAAGCTGACGTCCTGCTCTTTTGTATGCTCATACAGCCAGTGGCAGTTTTCTTCTCTGGAAATGTCGCAGACGTAGACCCGGCAGGGCGTATGCAGTTCTTTTGACAATTCTTCCAGGCGGTCCCGGCGGCGGGCCACCAGCAGTAGCCGCCAGCCGCGGCGGCTCAGCTCGCGGGCAATGTCGCGCCCGATGCCGGAAGAAGCGCCGGTGATGAGTGCGGTTTTCATATTATCTTCAATCCTCCAATAAATGTACGTATTGTTACGCTGCCATACGGAAGCAAAAAAAGCCGCCCCGAAGAACGGAACGGCTTTTTCAGATACTGCCGTGTACTTGCCTTCCCACACGGCGCAACACCGGACGAATCTGTCGGGGGGATAACTTCGTGGAAGGGACAAATCCGCCCGGTGCGTCCGTGCGAGGAGAACAAAAAACTGCCATGCAGGGCCGGAAGGCGCGTCGGCGCACCTCGCGGAAACACCCATACATTGCAGTAGCTTATACAAAGGCAGTTTGTATATTCCAAATGCGCACGGAGCCGTCGCACGTCTCAACAGAGATATAGGTTCTTCCACTGGTACAGGGGATATGGGGGATCAAAAGGCGGGAATCCTTTTGAAAATGCTTGTAACCGATGGAAAAATGGCCTATAATAAGTGTGCGGTGCGGATCATCCGCTGTGTATGGTGCCGTTTCACCTGCGCAGGCTGGGGGAAGGTGCTGGCTTCCCTCAGCTGCCGCATCTTTTTGTTTCCTCAAGCTTATTATACATAACCAGACAGCGAATTGCAAATTTTTTTCAGCCGCTGAAACACGCCTCCCGCCATGGGAGGATTTTTTTGTCCCGCAGCCCGCCGCAAAGCGGCGCCTTTTGCGTGCGCCGCAGGCATAAATCCCCCGAACCTGCGCAAGCTAACGGTGAAATGCAAATTTGCCGAAAAACCTGTGCATAACCATGTGTAAAACAGTCATTTTACCATTTCTTTCACAATTTCACAAATTATTCACAGAAAAAGTGAGTCTTTCGCTTGACAAGGCGGAAGTTGGGTGGTATCTTGTATTTAGCACTCAGGATGTGAGAGTGCTAACACTCGAAAACACACAGTGCCAAAGCACCCGGAATCCATCAGGAGGTGAAGACCGTGGAGCTGTCCGCACGAAAAAAACTGATTTTGAAAACAGTCATCAGCGACTATATCCGAACAGCGGAGCCTGTGGGCTCCAAGGCGATTGCAAGCCGGCCGGAGCTGCGGTTCTCGTCCGCCACCATTCGAAACGAGATGAGCGAGCTGGAGGAGATGGGGTTTTTGGAAAAGCCGCATACCTCCGCAGGGCGCATCCCATCCCCGGCGGGCTACCGCCTGTATGTCGATGAACTGATGGGCATGCCGGACCTGAGCGAGGCCGATGTGGACCGCATCAATTCCGTGACGAAGCTGAAGGTCAAGGAGCTTGACCGCATGATTTCCGAGGCCGGCAAGCTGATTTCCAACCTGACGGACTACACGACGCTCGCCGTTACACCGTTTATGCAGCGTGTGACCATCCGGAAGTTCCAGATTATTTCCGTCAGCCCGCTGGACTTTGTCATTGTCGTTGTCACGGACAGCGGCGTTGTGAAGAATAAGATGCTGCGTACTGCCACGCCCGTGACGGCGGACGAAGCAGAGCTGCTTACTTATGTACTCAACCAGACGCTGACCAACATCCCGCTTGACGCGATCACGCAGGAACGGTTCGATATCGTCCGCAGGGCGGCAGGCGTGACTGCGCTGCTGTCGTTGGTCGCGCAGTTCCTGGATGAATTTATTGAGGAAATGAGCGAGCAGAAGGTCTTTCTGCAGGGCGCATCCAAGCTGCTGGCTTACCCGGAATACCGCGACGTGCACAAGGCACAGGAGCTGCTGGATTACATTTCCGACGAGAGCCATGTCCCGGCCCTGCGCACCTTTACCAGAGACATCGACGGCGTGCGCATCACCATTGGCCCGGAAAACGGCAGCGGGCCGCTGCAGAGCGCCAGCATGGTATACGCGACCTACAACATCGGCAGCATGGGCCGCGGCCTGATCGGCATCGTCGGCCCGACGCGCATGGACTACGCAAAGCTTTCCGCAAGGCTGGCGCTGTTCTCCAAGGGGCTGAACAGGCTGATTGCGGAAACATTCTTTGACGAAGACGACAAGTGAGCATTTCGCCCACATAGCATAATAGTATCACCGCTGTGGCATCACGGCGATGGAGGAGGAACACCATGGAAACCAAAGACAGCAACGAGCAGGAAACTGTTCAGCAGGAAGTAGAAACTGCTGCTGCCGAAGAAGCAAAAGCAGAAGCTGCAGAGGAAAAAGCAGAAGAAACTGCAGAGGAAAAACTGCAGAAGCAGCTGGATGAGCTGAATGACCGCTATATGCGCATGGCAGCCGAGTATGATAACTACCGCAAACGTGCCATCAAGGAGCGCGACATGATCCGTTCCGAGGCAACCGGCAAGGCGCTGACCGCCATCCTTCCGATTTATGATAATCTGGAACGCGCACTCGCGCAGGAAACGGCGGATACCGAATATAAAAAGGGCGTTGAAATGACAGCACGCCAGTTTGATTCCGCCCTGGAATCCCTTGGCGTTGAAATCATTGCAGCAGAGCCAGGCTCCGAATTTGACCCGACCGTCCACAATGCGGTGATGCACGTGGAGGACGAGGCGCTCGGAGAAAACTGTATTGCGGAATGCTTCCAGAAGGGCTTCCGCCATGGCGACAAGGTCATCCGCACCGCGATGGTCAAGGTCGCAAACTAATTCATTTTGTAAAACATAATCTTTATCTAATAGGAGGCAATTACAATGGGCAAGATTATCGGCATTGATCTGGGTACCACCAACTCTTGTGTAGCAGTTATGGAAGGCGGCGAAGCTGTCGTCATCCCGAACAGCGAAGGCGCAAGAACCACCCCGTCTGTCGTAGCATTTAACAAGCAGGGCGAGCGCATCGTTGGCCAGACCGCGAAGAACCAGGCAGTAACCAACGCAGAGCGCACCATCATTTCCATCAAGCGTCATATGGGCTCTGACTACCGTGTAAATATTGAAGGCAAGCAGTACTCCCCGCAGGAGGTTTCTGCTATGATCCTGCAGAAGCTGAAGGCGGATGCAGAAGCTTATATCGGCTCCCCGGTAACCGACGCCGTTATCACCGTTCCGGCATACTTTACCGACGCACAGCGCCAGGCAACCAAGGACGCTGGCAAGATCGCTGGCCTGAATGTACAGCGTATCATCAACGAGCCGACCGCAGCCGCACTGGCATATGGCGTGGATAAGGAGTCGGAGCAGAAGGTCATGGTATACGACCTGGGCGGCGGCACCTTCGACGTTTCCATCCTGGAAATCGGTGAGGGCGTAGTCGAGGTACTGGCAACTGCCGGCAACAACCACCTGGGCGGCGACGACTTCGATCAGCGCATCATTGACTGGATGGCAGCTGAATTCCAGAAGTCCAACGGCATTGACCTGCGCAACGATAAGATGGCAATGCAGCGCCTGAAGGAAGCAGCAGAAAAGGCAAAGATCGAGCTGTCCGGCGTTGCTACCGCAACCATTTCCCAGCCGTACATCACTGCTGACGCAACCGGTCCGAAGCATCTGGAGCTGACCCTGACCCGTGCAAAGTTCAATGAGCTGACCCACGATCTGGTTCAGGCAACCATGGGCCCGGTTAACCAGGCGCTGAGCGATGCAGGCCTGTCCCCGAACGACCTGGCTAAGATCCTGCTGGTTGGCGGCTCCACCCGTATCCCGGCAGTTCAGGAAGCTGTTAAGAAGATCACCGGCAAGGATGCATTCAAGGGCATCAACCCGGATGAATGCGTAGCAGTTGGCGCAGCAATTCAGGGCGGCGTACTTGGCGGCGAGGTCAAGGACGTCCTGCTGCTGGACGTTACCCCGCTGTCCCTGGGCATTGAGACCCTCGGCGGTGTATGCACCAAGCTGATCGAAAGAAATACCACCATCCCGACCAAGAAGAGCCAGATTTTCTCCACCGCAGCAGATAACCAGCCGGCAGTAGAAATCCATGTCCTGCAGGGCGAGCGCGAGATGGCAGCGGATAACAAGACGCTGGGCCGCTTCAATCTGGATGGCATTGCTCCGGCACGCCGCGGCGTTCCGCAGATCGAAGTAACCTTCGATATCGATGCAAACGGCATTGTAAACGTATCCGCAAAGGATCTGGGCACTGGCAAGGAGCAGAAGATCACCATTACCGCTTCCACCAACCTGTCGGACGATGAAATCAACAAGGCAGTAGAGGAAGCTGAGAAGTTTGCAGAGGAAGACAAGAAGCGTAAGGAATCCGTTGAAATCCGCAACAATGCAGAGCAGCTGGCATTCCAGTGCCAGAACACCCTGGATGAGCTGGGCGACAAGGTAGACGCAGCCGACAAGTCTGCAATTGAGGCTGAGATTGCAAAGGTAAACGAGGCGCTCAAGGGCACGGACAGCGACATGATCAAGGCAGCATCCGACGGCCTGGCAGCAAAGTTCCAGGAAATTTCCGCGAAGATTTACCAGCAGGCAAATCCGCAGGATGGCGCACAGGGCTTCGATCCGAACAACTTCGCAGGCGGCGCGCAGGGCGGCGCACAGACCGGCGCAAACGGTGAGCAGTACTACGACGCTGACTTCAAGGACGTTTCTGACGATAAGTAATTTAGAACGATAAATTTTGCGGCAGGCAGATCGTGAGAGGCGGTCTGCCTGTACGTTGTGTTATCAGGCTCCCGCCGGAACGTGCAGGGAGACGAATCATCATTCCCTGTTTACATAGGAGGGTCATAACATATGGCTGATAAAAGAGATTATTATGAGGTGCTTGGCGTCAGCAAGGGTGCGACAGACGATGAAATCAAGAAGTCGTACCGCAAGCTGGCGAGAAAGTATCATCCTGATCTGAATAAAGACAATCCGGAGGCTGCGGAGAAGTTCAAGGAAATCGGCGAGGCATATGAAATCCTGTCGGATAAGGAGAAGCGTGCACGCTATGACCAGTTTGGCTTTGCAGGCGTGGACCCGAATTACGGCGCAGGCCAGGGCGGCGGCTTTGGCGGTGGCTTCGGCTTTGAGGATGTGGACCTCGGTGATATCTTCGGCAGCTTTTTCGGCGGCGGCTTTGGCGGCGGTTCCCGCACCAATCGTGCGAATGCACCGCGTCAGGGTGAATCCGTCCGCCGCACCGTCATGCTGAGCTTCGAGGAAGCTGCATTTGGCTGCGAGAAGGAAATTGAAATTGACCGCGTGGAGAAGTGCACGGAATGCGGCGGCACCGGCGCAGAGAAGGGCTATACGCCGGAAACCTGCTCCAACTGCCATGGTTCCGGCACCGTCCAGCAGACCCAGCGCACGCCGTTTGGGGCCTTTTCCTCCACTGGCCCGTGCCCGAACTGCCGTGGCACCGGCAAGATTATCAAGAAGCCGTGTAAGAAGTGCCGCGGCACCGGCCAGGAGCGCCGCACACGCAAGCTGAGCGTCAAGATCCCGGCTGGTATCGATGACGGCCAGAGCGTAGCACTGCGCGGGCAGGGCGGCGCAGGCGTCAATGGCGGACCGGCTGGCGATGTCATTGTCACAGTGGCGATCCGCCCGCATCCGCTGTTCCAGCGCGATGGCTATGACGTATGGTGTGATGTGCCGATTTCGTATGCACAGGCATGCCTGGGCGATAAGCTGATTGTTCCGACGGTTGACGGCAAGGTAGAATACACCATGCCGGCAGGCACACAGCCGGGCACGGTGTTCCGTATGCGCGGCAAGGGCATTCAGGCAGTCAATGGGCGCGGCCGCGGCGACCAGTTCGTCAAGGTCATCCTTGAGGTGCCGAAGAACCTGTCGGATGAGCAGAAGGAGCTGCTGCGCAAGCTGGAGGACAGCGATATGCCGCAGAACCATGCACAGCGCAAATCCTTTAAGGATAAGATGAAGGATTTGTTCGGCAAGAAGGATTAAATGGAAAGCGTGCCGCAGGGTCTGCGGCACGCTTTTTTGCTGGGAGATGGGCAGCTGAAAAAAATTTGCAATTCGCTGCCGGGTTATGTATAATAAGCTTGAGGAAACAAAAAAGATGCGGCAGCTGAGGGAAGCTCGACCCTTCCCCCAGCCTGCGCAGGTGAAAGGGCACCATACACAGCGGATGATCCGCACCGCACACTTATTATAGGCCATTTTTCCATCGGTTACAAGCATTTTCAAAAGGATTCCCGCCTTTTGATCCCCCATATCCCCTGTACCAGTGGAAGAACCTATATCTCTGTTGAGACGTGCGACGGCTCCGTGCGCATTTGGAATATACAAACTGCCTTTGTATAAGCTACTGCAATGTATGGGTGTTTCCGCGAGGTGCGCCGACGCGCCTTCCGGCCCTGCATGGCAGTTTTTTGTTCTCCTCGCACGGACGCACCGGGCGGATTTGTCCCTTCCACGAAGTTATCCCCCCGACAGATTCGTCCGGTGTTGCGCCGTGTGGGAAGGCAAGTACACGGCAGTATCTGAAAAAAGCCGCTCCGTTTTTCGGGGCGGCTTTTGTACTGTGGCGGTGATGGGCCTGCGCCGCCGCAGACAATGGGATTGATATTTTGCACTGGTTATGGTATGATGACCATACTGGAAAGGCATACCATTTACGGGTAGGCGGTTCGCGTTCTCCCACTCGATCAAGAGAGGGATGCAACAATTTTCTTTTTCGTCCCTCTCGGAAGGGAGGGCGATAAAATGCAGTACGTTACATATGCAGATTTGTTCCAGTGCCTCATGGCGCTGTTTACGTTCGGTACGATGTTAATTGCATTGATTGCTTTTTTGAGCAAAAGAAAATAACCGCCCATAGCTTCCGAACCTAAGGCGGTTATTTTCTTAACCAACTGAGGGAGGACGCACCGTCTATCGGTACGCCTTTCCTTTTTCTTACCTATAGGATACCATAGGAAAACAAAAAAATCAAGTATGCATTGATTTTGAGCAAAAGAAAATAACCGCCCCTAGCGACCAAACTAAGGCGGTTATTTTCTAACAATCTTGGGGAGGACGCACCGTCTATCGGTACGCCTTTCCTTTTTCTCACCTATAGGATACCATACGGAAGCAAAAAAATCAAGCGTCGGTGCAGCACAAGCTGTATTTTCATATGCTGTTTATTCGGTATCATCATCCGCTGAACCCGTGGTCAGTGCGTCCAGAATACTGGTCAAATCATCCTGGTGCACGCCATAGGCAAAGCCGCCGTCATTGACGCTGACCAGATACTCCCGTGAGCCGCCTTTGGCGAAGGCAAGCGAGCGGGTGGAGCCGTCCGTCATGGTAAGCGTTACCGTGACTTCCGGTTCTGCCGTTTCCGGTTCCTCCAGCAAGCGGGTGTAATTGACAGAGGACACCGCCAGATACAGCTGTTGCAATGCGTCGTCCGTCATGGTTTCACCATTCAGTGTCGCAGTAATCGTTTCCCCGTCGTCATCTTCGTCTTCGTCCTCGTCGCCCGGTACAACCGTCAGCACGGCTTCATAGACCATGTCGTCTTCGGTGACGGTAATGCTGTCAATCTCCACCAGAGCGCAGGGCATCAGGTTGGTGGAACGCCAGTCGTTCCAGTCATCCGAGAGGAAGTTGAAATCCGATGCGGTGGACAGGAATACGGTGGAACCGCCTTCCTTCATCAGGTAAATGCCCTGATCGTCATCGGTGCTGCCAACCAGAACCGTGGCGTCCAGGCTGTTGGTCTTGATCCCGATTTTTGCCCGCGGTGTGTCCAGCCCATATTTGCTCAGGTCAGAAGGATTGTCTTCCACAATAGCCTGCGCCGTGAGAGCATCCTGCAAATCGGACAGGATGCCGGTGCTCAATGTGTAGTCATCGGCATCACAGGAAATGGGGGCTGTGAAGACATAGTCGGAATAAAAATCAATGGCATCGCTGTCCATGTCCGAGATATCTCGCGCCTGTATGGTGATGGTGGAGCCGTCCGACATGGAATCGATGGTGAGGGTTTGCAGTTCCGAGGAGAGGCTGTAATAGCTGCCGAGAACCGTCAGGTTGCGGTAATACGACTGGCTTTGGGTCAGAGAAGAGGCCGTATCGCTGTCGAGCAGATACACTGTATCGCCGGTATCCTTCATGCAGTAGGTACCGCTGAGGATGTCGCTGGATAAGCCGAAGGTCAATACGGTGGTTGCGCCATCCGTGTCTGTGATTTCCACCGTGGTGGTGCTGTCGTCTTCAGAAAGTCCGTATTCCGACAGGTCATCGCAGTTTTCTGCAATCAGCCGCGCGGATACGGAGCAGGCGTTGTTCATCAGCTCCTGCATTAAGCTTTCACTGTAATCTGCGGTTTCCTCACCGCCGGACATTGTGTAAGCAGTGCCGCTGTCATCATGTGTAAACTGCAGGGTGTAGTCTTCGCTTTCCAGAGATACATGCACGCTGGCAAGGTCATCGGTATCCATGGAAACAAGGCTGACCGATTCCGTTTCAGAGCTGGCATCTTCTTTCTCAGGTATCAGTGTCAATCCGGCATAAATGCCGCCGAGAATTACGACGGCAATGCCGCCAATGACCAGCCGTTTTGTATTTTTTCTCATTATAGTTTCCTCCGGCGGAAGAATACCAGGATACCGGCAAGAAACATGCCGACCGGAATCAGGGCCAGGATGGCAAAGACAATAAATTCAGCCGTCGTGCTCATCACCAGCGGTTCCGAAGAGAGGCTCTTCGAGGGGATGGAAACCATTTCAATTTCCGGCTGCATCTGCGACAGCACATTGCTGAGGAATGAGCTGTTCATCAGGCTGGAAGCACTCATCAGGTCATCCGACATCATAATGCCTGCGGAGCATACAAATACCTGACCGCCATTGTCATTGCCAGTGTATTCCGACAGCGTTGCCAGTGTAAACGGGCCGTCTGTATCACCGTCTTCCTTCGTATAGTTATCATATTCGGTTTCATCCGTGAGAACCTTGGCATAGGAGCTGTCACGGCTTTCCATCAGGGCTTCGATGGTGCGGTCAGAAACATCATTGCCCAGATTCATGGTGATGGATTTTGCGTTGGGTGTCACCAGCGTCAGGCCGGAATCTGCAATATCTGCATTGCTGTCGGAATCTGTCAGCTTTGCCAGCAGATCGGGAGCCTCATCAATGTTGTAATCGGCGTCCAGTACCATGTCTGCCTGAATGTCTACACCCCATTCCTGGAGGTATGCATACAGGACCGGCAGTTCGGTCGGGCACGCTGTGCCGTCAAATACCATCAGGTCGCCGCCTGCCTTGATAAATGCGTCAATCAGATTGATTTCATCCTCTGTATAATCCGCCTGCGGCAGGCTGAGCACCAGGACGGAAGCGTCTTCCGGAATTTCCTTCTCCTCCGTCAGGTTTAACGTGTTGGCTGTGTAGCCCGCATTGGTAAACATGGAGGACAGGCTGGTAGAGATGCTCTCATTGTGCCCCTGCAGGATATATGCGCCAGGTGTTTCTTCATTGGTGACAGCCATAATAGCAGAGGTCAGCGCCTGTTCGCCCTGGAACCCGGTGACATCATAGTATCCGGAATAATAAGAGCTTTCCTCAACGGAATAGAAATCCTCTGTGTTCAGCACGCGCGTGTTGTCATTATATGAGAGAATCACACTGCCGGACTGGATGGACGCGGCAAGATCACTGAAACGGTTGACTGCATTCGGATTGGTATACGGGTCAATATAGCTGATATCCAGCTTATCTCCGGCAAGGTTTTTATATTTCTGCAGCAGGGTGTGCACCTTGCTATAATATGTGTCTTTTTCAAAATCATCTTCCGAAGACAGAATGGTGATATCCACAGTATCTGTCATGCCTTGCAGCATCTCTTTGGTATCATCTGTGATCTCGTACAGCTGGTTTGCTGTCAGATCCAGTGTCAGATCATACCGGTCGGTCAGGCTGGTGGCAATGAGGTTGATCAAAACCACAGCGACCAGCACCACAGCGATACTTGCAGCGGATACGGAAACACGGCGAAGCTTTTTTTTCTTCTGCAGCTTCTGTTCCGGTGCGGCTTCGGGTTTCTTTTTGTTTTTCTTCATCATCATTCCACACCTCCTCACATTCTTCTGCGCTCGATCACACGGGCAGTCAGATACAGGAACAGACCGGTGAGGGAGATGAAATAAATCAGGTTGCCAAAGGAGAACTGGCCGGACATAAATGTATCATATCGGGTGAAGATAGAGAGCCAGTTGAAAATACTGCCGAGAATGCTGCTGCTGTCCATGGAATAGCTCAGCATATCTGCGACATATAAGCCGAGGAATAATGCAAATGAAAGGACAGCCGCAATCAGCTGGCTTTCAGTCAGGCTGGACAGGAACATGCCCATCGCTGCAAACACTGCGGAAGCGCAGAGGACTGCAACATAACAGCCCAAAATGGCCGGCCATGACGGTAAGCCAAAGATCAGGATAACCACCAGCCATGGAATGGTCCATAGCAGTGCACGCACCAGCACACCCATGGCAGCGAGGAATTTGCCGCCGACAATATCCCACACACTGACAGGTGCGGTCAGCAGAAGGCGGTCAGTCCCCTGTTTGTATTCCTCGCTGAACAGCCGCATGGTGAGGATTGGCATCAGAAACAGAAATACAATCAGCATGTTCGAGAAAACGCTGCTGGTATCACTGGAAGAGGTCAGGACACAGGTAGCAAAAAAATACAGGTTCATAATTGCCAGAAATGCGCCGATGTAGACATATCCCAGCGGAGAACAGAAAAATCCCTGTGTGTCACGTTTTCTTATGGCATTCATTCGTCACCATCTCGCTTTCTGCCGAACAGACGGCGTTTCTTTTTGGGCTTTTCCGGGTCTTCCTGTGGAACTGGTTCTGCTTCGGGGGCGACTGAGGCGGTTTCCGTCAGTTCCAGGAAGATATCCTCCAGACTCAGCTCGACCTGCTGCATGGAGAGGATTGCCATATGGCTCTGGCTCAGTGCATCGAAGACATTGTGCCGGATATCGGTATTTGTTTCCGCCGTGATGCGGTAAACAGATTTTTTACCGTCCTCGCGGATGATATTCGCATCGGTAACGCCTGGGACTGCGCGCAGTGTACGAAGAACCGCCTCGGTTTCGCCTTCAATTGTCATATCCAGCTGTTCGGCACCCTCCATGCGTTCGCTCAGCTCGGCAGAGGTGCCGTCTGCCACAATTTTTCCGTGATGGATGACAAGGATGCGGTCACATACGGCCTGCACTTCCGGCAGGATATGGCTGGAAAGGATGATCGTATGTTTTTGACCGAGGCTGCGGATGGTTTCACGGATTTCGATGATCTGTTTCGGGTCAAGGCCGACGGTAGGTTCGTCCAGAATCAATACCTTTGGGTCACCGACTAATGCCTGCGCGAGGCCGACACGCTGGCGGTAGCCCTTGGACAGGTTGCGGATAATACGCTCACGGACATCGGTTAAGCCGGACATTTTGCAGACCTGTTCCAGATGCTCCTCCTGCGGGATGGTGCACTTTTTCAACGAATAAACAAAACCCAGATATTCGTCAACGGTCATATCGGGATAGAGCGGTGGGTTTTCCGGCAGGTAGCCGATCATTTTCCGTGCCTGATCGGCATCGGTGTCAATATCGTAGCTGCCAAGTGTTACAGTACCCGCTGTCGGACGCAAGCATCCGGTAATCATGTTCATGGTAGTGGATTTTCCGGCGCCGTTCGGGCCGAGGAATCCTACAATTTCTCCTTCCTTTACGGAAAAAGAGAGGTCGGATACCGCGAGCGCGGAACCATACCGGCGGGTAAGTCCTGTTACCTGTATCATGGTAAGCCTCCTGTTGGATTATTATGAATTGGTTCGAAAACAGGGAACGTCTTTCCTGTAAGGAATAAAGCATTTAAATTCATTTTATTCTAGCACGCATCTGTGTTGGTTGTGTGAACAGGATGGAATGTTTAGGGGTCTTTCAAGGGAATATTCAGATTTGCGGCTATCATATGCAATTGCACAAAAAAAGTGTATAATAAAGGTGAAAAAATCACAGGAGGGGCGTTATCTATGATAGATTTTATAGCCCGCGGCTGGGAACGCGGAAGCTTTGAGGACAATATCCTGCCAAGCCTGGTATATATTTGCCCGATCCTGTTGGATCAGGATGGGCAGAGCGTGCATTCCCATACCGGACATGCGGAACTGATGCTGGTACGGGAGGGAACCGGCATTGTCCAAATAGAGGGCGGGCAGGAAGAGCTGGAGCCGGGAGATTTCGTTTTGTGCGCAGCCGGTGAACCCCATGGCTTCCGGGCAAAGGGAGAGCAGCCGGTGACGGGTATTTCCTGCGGTTTCACCCATCTGAAATGCCGTGGTTTGGAGGAAAACTGTTTTGTCGGGCGCAATGACCGCTCGGTTGTACACGCCGGGGTGGGAAGCCATTCGCTGGACAGTATTCTATCCGTACTGGAGCATGCCGCTGCCGACCCGAATACCCAAAGCGAGGAGCTTTGCAGCTATCTGTCCGCCTCTGCTGTCACAGTTGCATTGAAAATCCACCGGGTTGCGGCGGAACGTGCGGAACAGGCGCATTATCAGCTTGGAGTACGCACACAGATGTATCTGGACCGGCATTATTTGGAAACATTAACGCTGGATACCATTGCACAGGCAATGGGGGTCAGCAAATACCATCTGGACCGCGTTTTTCTTACCACAGCAGGATGCACGCCCGTGCAGTATATTACCCGCAGGAGGCTGGCACATGCGCAGACACTGCTGGCTTCTACCCGGCAGAGCGTGCAGCACATTGCAGAGCAGTGCGGATATAGCAACTATACTTATTTTACGGCTTTGTTTCGAAAAAATGTCGGCATTACACCAGGAGAATACCGCAAGATTGTGCAAGGACGTACCGGGAGGCGGAACAACTGACCGGAAACTGCCCATATTTGTGTAATGTGATGATGAAATTCATGGTCTGACGGGATTTTATATTGCAAATTGTCAGGAAAATCCGTATAATCATATTAAGTTGTCGGCAGAGAGAGAGACCGGCACAGGACAAGCAACAGATAACAATGGAGGCGAAGAAATGGATTTATTAAGAATCGGCGTTGTGGGCTGCGGCGCTATCGGGCGTGAGCACATTGACCGTATTACCAATAAGCTTTCCGGCGGTAAGGTTGTTGCCGTATCGGATCTTTATGTCGAGGGTGCACACAAGGTAGGCGATCCGATTGGTGCAACAGTGTACAGCAACAGTGCAGATCTGGTCAATGATCCGGATGTAGACGCTATTGTATGTACGACTCCCGGCTTTGCACATCAGGAAACCATTATACAGGCGCTGGAAGTAGGAAAGCCGATTTTCTGTGAAAAACCGCTGACGACCTCGGCAGAGGAATCTCTGGAAGTTGTGGAAGCGGAAATGGCAGGCGGTAAGAGACTGATCCAGGTTGGCTTCATGCGCCGTTATGATAAATCATATATGCAGATTAAGAATATGATTGATTCCGGCGAATTTGGCGCCCCGCTGTATCTGAGATGTACCCACTGGAACCCTGAAGTGGATAACGGATATACAACGGAAATGGCAGTGCATGATACTGCAATCCATGAGATTGACATCATCCACTGGCTGGTTGGAGATGATTATGAGTCCGCACAGGTTATCATGCCGCGCCAGACCCGGAACAAGAATCCGGAGCTGATGGACCCGCAGCTGATGTACATCAAGTGCAAGTCCGGCGTTGTAGCCACGATTGAGGTCTTTGTGAACTGCCGGTTTGGCTATGACATCAACTGTCAGATCGTTTGCGAGGAAGGCGTCATCGACCTGCCGAAGCCGTCGATGCCGGTTTACCGCAAGTCTGGCGGACAGACCACGCCGATTGAACAGAGCTGGAAAAACCGTTTTATCCATGCTTATGACAGGGAACTGCAGCAGTGGATCAATTCTACCCGTGAGGGCGAAGTCAACGGTCCGAATGCGTGGGATGGCCTGATTGCCAATGTTACAGCAGATGCACTGGTACGTGCACAGACAAATGGCGGCAGGGAGGAACCGATTCAGGTTGGCCCAAGGCCGGATTTCTATAAATAATGTAAATATACGGCCGCCGGTGGAAACCGGCGGTTTTTTCATGGGGAGTTGGAAGCAGCCCGCTTATATCGGATATTTCCGGAACAGCGTCGGCGAAATTCCGACATGTTTCTGGAAGCTGTGGATAAAGTTTTCCTCGCTGTTGTAGCCGGTATGGTAGGCAATCTCCTTGACGGTCATACGGGTAGATGTAAGCATATGCTTTGCTTTGTCAATCCGGCGAAGCACGATATATTCATAGGGAGAGTATCCGGTGTGGGATTTAAATTCCCGCGAAAAATGGGACGGGCTCCAGTTGACTGCCTCCGCAACAGCTTTGACGTTGATGGGTTCATATAAATGGGCATTCATATACCGGATGGACTGGGTAATGCGGTCATTGTCTGCCGCTTGCGGCTGCATCTCGGTGAGAAGCAGACATAACATCTGGTGCAGCAGCTGGGAATAGGCGGGTTCACTCATGCGTTCCCCGGAAGAACAGCTGCTGAGCAGGGAATCCAGCAGGCGGAGCGCCTCGGAATAGGATGCGGTTGAAAAGACATGTTTTCCGCCGCGGCAGCGTAAAATACGCTGGTAAAATGGACGGGTATTTAATCCGTTGAATAACAGCCAGATAAATTCCAGCCCGTCGGATGCACGATATTGATAGGGCTGCTTGCAGTCGAATATCACAACCTGTCCGCGGGCTGCGAGCATGTCAACATGGTTAATGTTCAGCTCCAATGCACCGTTCTGCACAAGAAAAAGCATAATATTGTTGTTATGGTCGTTCTCCAGTGCAATTTCCGACTGATGGCTGAAGGAATAGGTGTGATCACAGAAATAGTGCCCGCACCGCGTAGGATAATAAAACAGTTCACGGGCCAGGGAAGACGGGGTAAAAAAGTAACGCTCCGAGATCTGGTGGACACCGGCTTCGGGAATCAGCATGATATTCATTCCTTTCTTTCGTATTCTCCCTCTTTTGAGGGCTTTTGGCCATCACAACAGGACGATGTATGATGAGGCCATATGCTTTCTATGGGAAAAGGCCCTGTATTTATGGTAGCAGGCACAAAAAGGAAAATCAAGAAAAATAGCAGGATTTATCAGTGAATGCGCAAATTGTATCATTGGCATTCGGGATCTTTCGGTGTACAATCATTGTAACAACAGGGAACCGTCAGGAGAGACGGAAGCCAGATTTGAATCAAGGAGGAAACAAATCATGAAAATTGCATTTGACGTTGACGTTCTTGCCAAGCAGATGAGCATCAATGATATGGTACACAAGGTAGCTGACTGGGGCTACAAGTACATTGAGCAGTCCCCGCATCCGCGCATCAACCCGTTCTACAAGCATCCGCTGTTCTCCAAGGAAGCAGAAGCTGAGTACCGTCAGGCACTGAAGGAAACCGGCGTTGAAATCTCTTCTTTCATCGTTGTATACCGCTGGTCCGGCCCGACCGAGGAGCAGCGTCAGCACGCTGTTGCAAACTGGAAGAAGATCATTGAGATCGCTGTAAACATGGGCGTACCGGTAATCAACACCGAGTTCTCCGGCGACCCGAATCAGCAGGAAATCTGCAATGGCATGTGGTTCCGTTCTATGGAAGAGCTGCTGCCGATCATCGAGCGCGAAGGACTGCGTGTTGAGGTTCAGTCCCATCCGTATGACTTCTGCGAGCTGAACGACGAGGCATGTGATCTGGTTAAGTCCTTCCGTTCCAAGAACCTGGGCTATGTATACTCTGCATCCCATGGCTTCTTCTACGATCAGGGCAAGGGCGACGTTCGCCATATGCTGAAGTACGCTGGCGATGAGCTGACCCACGTTCTGTTTGCTGATACCTACAACCAGACCAAGGACTGCCGTTACATCCTGAATCCGCCATGGCTGAACCAGCGCGGCTCTGCTGACGTTACCATTCATCAGCACACCGCTATGGGCGAAGGCGAAGTTGATTTCCCGGGCATCTTCGAAACCCTGCGTGAGATGGACTTTGCAAACAAGCAGCTGAAGCCGGATGCTCCGAAGGTAGGCGGCGACAACATTGCATGTGTATCTTACTTCGGCTTCCCGGAGAAGATGGACAAGCAGGCTCCGGAAGCGCGCGAAATCATCGAGCGCGAACTGCTGGGCAAGTAATTGTACTACGTTCTTACAGAATAGAATTGTCCCTGCGGCGTGATGCCGCAGGGATTTTTTTGTGGTCATAGTGTCATAAGGGGGACGTTGTGCGTGATATCTGAAAAATATGTTGCAATTGCACAGATTCAGTGGTATAATTTGTAACGCAAGAGGTATGGACGACATGTATTATGCCAAGAGGTCTGAACAACCTGGCGTGATGCAGCGGAATTCAGGAGCCTGCTGATGCCGTTCCGCCTCCTTGTGAAAGTCAAACTTTCCCTTTTGTTGTTGTATGACGGAAAGACTGTCGTGTTTTCAGGAGAACACGGCAGTCTTTCTGCGTTTGGATATATTTGCATGTCGGAAGGGGCGCGGGAAACGGGGCTTGCAGCAGGTACTCAAAATGTAAGCACAAATGAAAAAATATTGGTGATGTTTGTAAATTATGGAAAAATAATAGTTATATTATGGAGGATAAGAGGGAATTTATGCATTTATTTTGGATGCTTTGTGATTTGCCGCGAAAAAAACGAAAGCATTTTTTTGTATAATATGCATAAAAAATGTTACGAAAATTTTAACAGGAACATGCCGCGTCGATATTGTGAAAAGTCAAGACGTCTGATATAATCGTACCTGTGAGTAAGGTTGTTTCGTCATGAAACGACCATTTTACGCCTTTCGGTGATCCGGGACACCGGGAAGGTGTGGAGAGAGTTTAGAAAAGGAGTTTTAAAGTTATGTTGACTGTAATTGAGTTTGTCGCTTTTACAGTGTTCGTAGCAGTTCTTTCCGCGTATAAGACGCGCGATGAAAAACTGGACACTGAAGAAGGCTACTTCCTTGCAGGCCGTGGCCTGCCGGGCATTGTCATTGCAGGTTCCCTGATGATGACAAACCTGTCAGCTGAGCAGCTGGTAGGTACCAATGGCCAGGCATATTCTGGCTCTATGGCTACTATGGCATGGGAAGCTACTTCTGCTTTCGCACTCATTATTCTGGCATTTGTTCTGCTGCCAAAGTTCCTGAAGGGCGGCATTGCAACCATCCCGCAGTTCTATGAGATGCGTTACGACACATTTACCATGCGTATGTTCTCCATCATGTTCCTGTTTGCATACGTGGTTACCATGCTGCCGACCATCCTGTATTCCGGCGCCGTAGCGCTGGAAAAGATTTTTGACGTCAGCGCAATCTTTAATATCAGCTACTTTATGGGTATTCTGATTGTATGCTTTGCTACCGGCCTGATCGGTATGGCATACTCCGTATTCGGCGGTTTGAAGGCAGTTGCTTATTCTGATACCATCAACGGTGTTGGCCTGCTGATTGGCGGCTTTCTGGTACCGATTCTGGGCTTCATTGCTCTGGGCCAGATCGACGGCGGCGGCTTCATCGCAGGTGTCAAGCACTTCTGCACGGCTACCCCGGATAAGATGAACGCATGGTCTGCTCCGAATGCAATGGCTCCGTACATTCCGTGGCCGCTGCTGTTCACCGGTATGTTTGTAAACAACCTGTTCTACTGGGCTACCAACCAGTCCATCATCCAGCGTTCTCTGGGCGGCAAAAACCTGGCTGAATCTCAGAAGGGTGCTATTTGGGCAGGCTTCTTCAAGTGCCTGGACGTATTTGTCATTGTTATTCCGGGCATCATCGCATTCCAGCTGCTGGGCGAGACTTCTTCCGGCGCAGCATTCGATGGCGACTCTGCGTATCCGGCACTGGTTCTGCAGGTAATGCCGAAGCCGCTGATGGGCTTCTTTGCAGCTGTTATGTTCGGCGCAATCCTGTCTTCCTTCAACTCTGTACTGAATTCTTCCTCTACGATCTTCACACTGAATGTGTGGAAGCCTCTGTGGGGCAAGGATGCAGATGCAAAGAAGGTTGTAAAGGTTGGCCAGTATTTTGGCCTGATTGTCGGCATTCTGGCAATCATCATTTCCCCGTTTATCATGTACTTCGGCTCCGGCATTATGAACTTCATCAATGAGTGCTGGGGACTGTTCTCCATGCCGATTCTGTGTGCTGTACTGTTCGGTATGTTGAGCAAAAAGGCACCGTCGCTCGCTCCGAAGATTGGTGTCCCGGTTCATATTGTACTGTATGCAATCGGATATCTGACTATGTTTGATAAGATTCATTATCTGTACTGGGTATTTGTCTGCTTCCTGGTTCAGTGCGTTATCTATTTCGCTTGCATCAAGATTTGCCCGCGCGAGGTCGCCTTCGAGATTCCGGATGCAAAGATCATGGATATGACCCCGTGGAAGAACGGCAAGATCTGGGCAACCGTTGGTGCTCTGGTTGTAGTTGTTATGTACATCATCTTCTCTCCACTGGTACTCGGCGCGTAATCGAAGTTCTATAGTATAGTAATATCTGTCTCGGAAAAATAAAGAGGCTTCTCGTTTGAGAAGCCTCTTTTTTTACTGCCCCGGGTCACGGGATCATATTGCGCAGCCGATTGGCCGGGATCTTATCCGTTCAGCAGCTTGTACAAAATTTTATATAGAGCGGCTGCTTCCTCTGGTTCCAGATTGGAGCATTTTGCGATCTGTTCCGGAATCGTGAGGGCGCGTTCCCTGAGCTGTTCTCCCTGTTCTGTAATGGTAATAATCAGATTGCGTTCGTCATCTTCGGCACGCCTGCGTGTCAGCAGGCCTTTGCCCTCCATTTTTTTCAGCAACGGGGTCAACGTGCCGGAATCCAGATATAGGTCATGGCCCAGTTCCTTTGCCGTCAGGGCTTTTTTCTCCCACAGAATCAGCATGGTGATATACTGGGTGTATGTCAGATTAAGCATATCGACAAATGGTTTATATTGTTTAATCATTTTGCGGGAACAGGCATAAAGCGGGAAGCAAAGCTGGTTTTCGATTTTCAATGTATCATATGCATGGTTGTCCATAGTCACCTCCAGCCGGAATGTATCAGGATGTTCTATAACTGCTTTAAATGTATCACAATTTTCTGTATATCTCAAGTTCCTTTATACAATCTCAGCGCGTGGATAACTGGTTACAATATATTATATATAGCGGATTGACAGAGAGGCCGGCAATGCCACGCAGCGCCTGGAAACGGAAATAATAGACAAAATAATCTGAATTTTAAGCGTTTAGCGCATGAAAAACCGGATTTATATTTGCATTTTCGGTACTTTTTATAACAAAGCTTTTCTTACAAACATTCCACGAAAGTGGTATAATAATATTAGGGGAATCATGTAAAATGCGGTGAAATGCGCGTTTTTCATCGCCGGATTTTGTGAAACAGGAGGAATGAAGCATGTACCAAGTTGGTGATTTCGTAATGTACGGCAACACAGGCGTCTGCCGTGTGGAAGAAATCGGACATCCGGATGCTGTTTCGGATCAAGATACATTGTACTACAAGCTGTCTCCGGTCTATGATACAGAAGTTATTTACACGCCCGTTGATACCAAGGCATTTATGCGGCCAGTTATGTCGAAAGTCGATGCCGAGGAGCTGATTGACCGCATTCCGAGTATTCCGGATAATGTCTGCGACAACCGTGATATGAAAATGCTGAGTGAAAAGTATCGTGCTTGTCTGAATACCCATGAGAATGATGACCTCATCCGTCTGATTAAGAGCGTTTACATGAAAAACCAGCGTTCTATCAAGGCCGGACGCCATATGGGGCAGACAGACCAGCAGTATATGAAGCGTGCTGAGAAAATGCTGTATGGTGAGCTTGCGATTGCACTCAGTATGGAGTATGACCAGATTCAGCCGTATATCAAAAGACGTGTTGATGGACAGGAAGTAAAAGAAGCATAAGGAAAATAACCCGCAGGAGCAGGCTTTGAACCGCTCCCCGTGAAGTAGACAATTGAAAAAAATAAAGTTTTTCTGCCATCAGATTTTAGTCTGATGG
>JAJPXP010000058.1 GCA_021205365.1 Clostridia bacterium | reverse complement strand
TTACAGCAAATATACTATAATCTTTTTATAAAATAGATTTATAGAAAAAGAAATCGGTGATATTCTATGGAAAAATTTTCGCTGACAGACATCCGAAAAAAAAATTATGCGGATGTATACCATTTCATTTATCAAGAAAAGCGTATCTCCAAGCAGCAGATTGCAAATGCACTGCAAATGAGTCTTCCAACTGTTACGCAGCACCTGACTGCGCTGAGCAACGACGGGCTGATTGAAAAAAACGGACTGATCGCTTCCAATATCGGCCGCAAAGCGGCAGCATATAGAATAAAACCGACAGCAAAAATTGCTGTCGGTGTGGAAATCCTGACAAGCCGGATTACCATTGTTATTCTGGATTTATATGGTCAGGTCATCAGCCGTACCACGCAGCCCCTCCTCTTCGCACAAGATGACGCCTATTTTTCTTCATTGGCCCAAATCATCCACCATCAGCTTGAGGCCTGTCAGATCCAGCCTGAGCAGGTGCTCGGCGTTGATATCGGTATGCAGGGACTGGTGTCCGAGAATGGACATGAAATGCTGTACGGCAAAATTCTGGACTGCACTGGCTTGACTGTGGACCGCTTTGAAACCCATCTGCATTATCCCTGCCGTTTTGTTCATGACGCAGAATGCGCTGCGGCCCTCGAGCTATGGAACAGCCCTGATCTGACAGATGCACTGTATCTGTCACTCGGTTCCCATCTCGGCGGTGCAGTGATTTCAGATGGAAAGATCAAAACCGGCCGTACTGGCCGTACCGGCACCTTCGAACACATGACACTGGTTGAGGGTGGAAAAACCTGCTACTGCGGTAAGCAAGGCTGCATGGAATGCTATTGTTCGGCAAGTTCCCTGCTAGAAGAGGATGAGACGCTGGATCAGTTCTTTTCTGCCCTGCGGCAGAATAGTGCGTCACACCGTGCACGATGGACAGAATATCTGAACTGGCTTGCTATGGCACTAAATAATCTGCATATGGTACTGGACAGTTGGATTATTTTAGGTGGGCATATTGCTCCCTTCCTTACCGAGAATGATCTGGAGCAGCTCTTTTCCCTGATTCAGGAGCGAACTGCCTTTCCGGAAAACGAGAATTTCCTCCGCTTGGGCGTACAGGAAAAGGATGTCGTGGCAATCGGCGCAGCCATTCCATTCATTCAGGAGTATCTGGCTTCTATTTAACAACAGCGTCCTTGGGTATTCTCAGCCAATCTCAAAGATAAATTCATCTTTACTGGTTATCTGCACAGACGTTCCGAGGCCTCAACAACGATTCTTTCCATGATAACGATATAAAGAGAAACAGGCTATCCAGAGATCATCTTGTCTCGTAGATAGCCTGTTTGTTTTATAAGACGCATTTTCTTATGGGATATTTCTGAATCATAACCTCTAGTAAACTAGCGGTTTGAGTAATCCCTAGAAGGACATAGGACTTTGCAAGCGCCTGAAGGCGCATTGAATCAGTCCGACAACCGCATATTTTATCATAGGAGCGGCCTGTTTTATGCCTTAGTATTCTTGCTACCCGTAAACGGGTCAATGTATTCTTTCAACGATTAGTACTTCAGATTTGCATGTCGGTCAAATATCATCAGCACACTTTTTCCTTTTAGATATCCCATGAATGATGCTACACTCATTCTCGGTGGAATGCTCACTACCATATGAATATGGTCCTTGCATGCTTTTGCTTCCAGAATTTCTACGCCTTTCTGTTCACACAGCTTTCTCAATATTCTTCCGATATCTACCTTCAGCTTTCCGTATAGTATTTGTCTCCTATATTTCGGTGCAAATACGATGTGATATTTGCATCTCCGCTTTCAATGTGATAAACTTTGGATGTCATTTACTCATGACAAAACCTCCTTTTGTTCTTTTGATGCGGTTGCCAGACCTTCATCTATTCTAACAAAAGGAGGTTTTCTTGTATCTAAAGATTTTTCTTTCACCAGCATAGCTGGTGTTTTTTTGCTAAAGCGCTAAAAAACGCCTGATTTTTCACGAAATCAGACGTTACACGGAACTGCCAGGCAGATTGAAACCGCCGATGTCAACCTTACCGAACTTGAATCGTTCATTTTATCATAAAGGAAGCGATACTGCCTTTACACAATATCGCTTCCTTGCGGAGAGAGTATATCCAAACTTTTAGAAGAAATCAATGTTAATTTTTATGTGGGAACACCAATTATTTGGCTAAACCAAGTGGTGAAAACAGTGCATATACACACAGCATCAAAATAAAGCAGGCAAGTGAAGCAGGCTTTACATATTTCCATGGTGCCAAATTAACTGCCTCGGAATCCTGCAGTTCAAATGGTGTTTCTCTTGGCCTAATTTTACCGATGACCAGCATGATTGCCAAATCAATCGGGAACAGTACTGACAGAACGTAAAGATAGTGAATGTCAAGTGGCAAGAACTTGGACAGCGAATATAGCACAACATGTGTAACTAACGTTACCTTCGGTGCAATGGCCGGTACTCTCTTAGTATAAAAACCTACCAGAACAATGGCAAGCATCGGCATGGAATAGAATCCAAAACATTCCTGCAGGAAGTCATACAGACCAGACGGCGCATTGATGACAAACGGGGCAATGCAAATAGAAACAATTGCCAATCCGGTTCCCACGCGTTTACCGATATGAACGAGGTGTTCATCGCTGGCAGCTTTGTTGAACAACGGGCGATGGAAATCCAGTGTATACAGCGTAACACAGCTGTTCAATGCGGAATTGAACGATGAGAGAATTGCTCCAAAGAGTACCGCTGCAATGAATCCAAGCATCCATTTCGGAATAACAGCTGAAATCAAAGACGGATATGCAAGGTCTGCCTGTGCCAAATTTCCTCCGAAGTAGCGATATGCGATCAGGCCACAGATCGTAATGAAGAATGGATCAAGCAGCTTAAGATATGCAGTGAAAACCGCGCCGCGCTGTGCCTGTCCCAAATTTTTTGCTGCCAAAGTGCGCTGAATGATCGACTGGTTGGTACACCAGTAGAAACAGTTATTAAAAACCATACCAAGGAACAGCACCGGCCACGGAACCATAGGCGGAAGTGCATTTGCCGGATTGATGGAATTGAACTTTTCTGCAGGGACATTGGTAATAAAGTCTTTAATTCCAACAAAGAAATTACCGCCTCCCAGCATAGAAATTGCCAAAACCGGTACAAGCAGTCCGCCAACCAGAAGTCCAACACCATTGATGGTATCAGAAACTGCAACTGCTTTGAGTCCTCCAAAAATTGCATAAATTGAACCAACAATGCCGATGCCAACACACAATAATGCAATGCTCTGGAATTGTGTAAGTCCAAGAAACTCATCCAGGTGGAAAATCTGATTGAATGCCAACGCTCCTGAATAAAGTACGGTTGGAAGATAGGTAAGCATGTAACCTAACAAAAACAGGAATGAAATAATCTGCCTTGTTCTTGTGTCAAAACGCATCTCCAAAAACTCTGGAATAGTCGTAACGCCAGCTTTTAAGTATTTGGGCAGAAAAATGAGTGCTAACGCTAATAGCGCAATACTTGCACCAACCGACCAGCTCATTGCACCCATGTTGGTGCTATAGCTCTGGCCGGCCTGTCCGACAAGCTGCTCTGTTGAAAGGTTGGTCATCTCCAAAGAGCCTGCGATAACCAATCCGCTTAAACCTCTTCCTGCTAGAAAATAGCCTTCCTTTGTAGATAAATTGTCATCTCGCGTTTTGTACCATGAAAGTAATGCTACCAACCCAGTAAACGCAATAAATGTTAAAAAAATGATCATATCTTCTCCTTACTTCTCCTTATTCCTCACAAAAGCTCAGAATATATATTCTCTCCTGCCACTCCTTTATAACCTCTTATTTCTATAAATGTTAAACAATCAATGATGTAGCAGTTTCTCTATATTCTGCTAATTGCCAGATGCTTCATCATCTGTTCCGCTGCTCGAATCCCATTGTTACGGCTTTCCGTCAGATTTTCCAAAATCCCGGCTTGTTGCCACAACGTCCATTCCGACGCAGCAATTTCCTGTGGTGTGTGATCGGATAGCACATCTGCCATCACGTTCAGCATTCCCTTCACAATCAAGGAATCGCTATCGACATAATATTGCATCCGTCCGTTATTTTCTTCCGCAACAACCCACGCCTTTGTCTGACATCCGCGAACCAGATTCTTTTCCTTTTTTTGCTCCTCTGTTAATCCATCTACCATTCCGGCAATACGAACAAAAAATTCATATTTGTCAAACCAACTGTTCAGCTGCAAAAGATCAGACACATAGTCCTGCTGCATTTGGTAAATCGTCATACTTTACTACCTCCTGCTAAAAATCTTTGAAATCCGCTGAATCCCGCAACAAAGCGTATCAATTTCCGCTTCACTGCTATACATGGCAAATGAAGCACGTGCCATTCCGGATACACCATAATGCGCCATGACAGGCTGTGCACAGTGTGACCCTGCTCGGACTGCAATCCCCATTTTATCCAACATACAGGCAAGGTCATAACAATCTATTCCTTTTAAATTAAAAGAGACGGAGCCAATTCTTTTCTCCGGACTGCCATATATCTGAATACCACAGATCTGAGATAATTGATCCTGTGCATAGTCCATAAGGGCAGCTTCATGGTGTCCGATTTCACAGATACCGATTTTCGTTATATATTGCAATGCAATTGCCATAGCAATGGCTCCCGGATAATTTGGCGTTCCCGCTTCCAGCCGATATGGTAACTTCCCAAAGGTAGTATCCTGAAGCGATACCTCGTCTACCATTTCCCCTCCAAAATAGATAGGATTTAATTGTGAAAGAACCTCTTTTCGACCGTATAAGACGCCAATTCCATTCGGCCCATAAACCTTATGACCGGAAAAACAGTAAAAATCACAGTCTAACGTACGAACATCAATCGGAATATGCTGTATAGCCTGTGTACCATCAACCAATACATATGCTCCGACATCATGTGCCCGTTTAATGATTTTCTCAATTGGATTCACGGTTCCCAAAACATTCGATACGTGACAAAATGAAACAAACCGCACATGTTCATCCATCAATGAATCTAGTTCATCCAAATGTAACATTCCATCATCACAAAAATGAAGAATCCGCAGTTCCAGCCCTAGACGCTTACACAACATCTGCCATGGAACTAAATTAGAATGGTGCTCCATTTCTGTAACAACAATCGCATCCCCCGCACGAAACCACGTTTCAGGAAGTCCTGATGCAACCATATTGATGCTTTCTGTCGTTCCATGTGTAAAAACAATTTCCTCCGTACATCCCGCATTTAGAAAATCCCGTACCACCTCCCTTGCCCATTCAAAGCGCTGTGTTGACCGATTGCTCAAGTAATGTGCCCCGCGGTGAACATTCGCGTTATCATATGCATAATGTTCTTGTATTGCTTTCAGCACTTCATATGGCTTTTGTGTCGTCGCTGCATTGTCCAAATAGACAAGCTTCTGCCCATCATACATTGTTTGCGCCAGAATCGGGAAATCCTTCTGTATCTGGTTGAGATCATACATAACTATTCCTCCCTATTGCGAAGCACAGCAGCTGCGAGATCCGAAACCGTATTGATATTCATGTACTCATCGTTGGAGAAACGAAATCCCAGTGATCGCTCCAACGCGCTAACCATCAACACTTTTTTGTTCATCGACTCTGTTGCACCATGACAATCTCTCTGATCCCAGCGTACATTTTTGTGCTTTACTGCATTCTTTACGCTGATATCTGCCAATTTGATAATATTATCTGTTTGTTCAAAATCCTGTAGCTCCAGCATAAATTTATAGGCAACATAGTCTTGTACAATTTTCTTCAGTTCTTCCGGCTCTGCGATAAGCATGCGTTGCGCCAGTTCCTGAGATCCGCACTGCTGGTCCTTAATATCTTCTAAAATCTTTTTGCGATCAATTGCCATGGTACACCTCCGTTTTGATGTTCCCCTACCATGCCAGTAGGTTTTCCCGTAAACGCCGAATTGACCATTGGTTTGGGATATGGCACAGATTATGTGCCACATCCCGCACGCTTGGTCAATTCGAGAGAAAATTTTAGGATGAACTTGTTATGATTTATGCAGTTACAACCTCAACGTTCAGCATCTGGCCTAGTTCCTGCAGATCACGAACGTGATCTCCATAGGTCCAAGTCATATGATGACCAAAGGTTTGCATCTTATTGAAGAAATCACGAGAATCTGCACACTTCCAGTATAAACCAGTGCCACAGCCAACGTCGCTCATACCAGCGCCTGCTACAATCTCACCGCGAACAACAAACATTTTCTTTGCATCCGGGCTGAAGCGAACAAACGTGATCGCCTCACCCTTCTCCTGGTTGAAGTCATGACGAATCGTTGCACCCCAGCCAGCCTGTGTAAACGGAACCAGATCATACTCAGAATTCGGAGCTTTAATACCCTTCATCTTACGGGTCTGAACAGCATGGAAAGTAAAGCACAGATTGTCAACGCCTTCGATTTCCGGTACCCACGGCATACCGTTCGGTACAGTAAAATCACCCTTATCCGGCTGGAAATACGGACCGCTGTTTCCCATATGTGGAGCGTTTCCAGTCAGATTCATCAAAATATCGATCGACAGGAGTGCGTTCAGGTCCAGCTCGCAAGCAGACGGAATGCCGTCTTCCTTCAGCAGAGAATGCAGCAGGCATGGTGTGCACTGCAGAACGTCGTTAAACAGGCGGGTTGCACACGCCTCATGGCACGGCATAGAGAATGCGTTGCATTCATAGCGTTCCAGCATCTGAAGTACAGCGACATACAGGCGGCAGGAACGAACGACCATTTCACGGCTCATGGAAGAGTGTCTTGCTCCGTTGAACAGCTCATCCGCCTTCTCCTCAGCCTTCTTCTCCTGCTCCGGTGTCAGATGATCAATGGTATCTCTCAGCTCCTCTAGGTTCGCAAAACGAACCTGAACACCGAGATCCTTGTTTGCATCCAATGCAACCGGATCAATATAACCAACTGCACCATATGCAAGTACGCAGTCCTTCAGGATGTACAGAACCTTCGTCTTCTGAAGAGCTTTCTTGACACGCATCAGACGGAGATGACGGGCAGCATCGCTGTGATCAATATATCCATATGCTTCCATGCCCTGCGGACGGCAGCCTGCCGGATAATCGGCACTGCAGCATCCAATAACAGCTGACGGAATCTTTGCTTCACGCGCGCACAGCATAAACGGATAGTGATGCAGGACGCCCTCACACATGAAGAAATCGGAGTTATCGAGATCTTCCTTGATTCCTTCATAGAACTCATGATGGTACGTAAAACTGTCTGTCCAATGTTCATAAGATGGATTTACAAACTCAATATTTTCCGGATAATCCTCTTCCAGATGCTGCTGGAATACCTTAAACTTTTCGCGTCCGACGCGGCAATCATAGCTGTTTGTTAGCTGTTCACCAGTACCCAGACGACATGGTCCTTCATAAGCAGAGTTTGCATCCAAATCCTCTGCACGCTCCGGATGCGGTCCCTCATGCTCCAGGTTCAGAAAGATCGGCTTAACCTTCAGCTTTTCATCAATTGTCTTTTTGATAGCCATAGTGCTTCCTCCATATTTTGAATTTTTACTTGTGTTTAAGAGCTGTTTTCCTCTTTTCTTGTTTAATATTATAACAATATCCTCTAAAACCCGCCTGACATTATTTGCGGTAAATTCACGAAAAAAAACACCTCTGATTCACAATTCAGAGGTGGTAGTTACGTTTTTTTGCGATTGTCACTTTTATGTCTGCCATTTTTTGCGGTAGCCATTGGGAGAAACGCCGATGAATTTCTTGAAGGTATTATGAAAATGATTGATGTTCCCAAACCCTACTTCCAGTGCAATGTCAGTAACCGGAAGGGCTGTCTCTAACAAAAGTGTCTGTGCTCTGCCAATTCTACAGCGAATAATATACTGTTTGGGCGAAAATTGATATTGTTCTGTAAAAATATGTGTTAAATAATAGCGACTGACATGTAAATCATCTGCCAAATCTTCTAAACAAATTGATTCCATATAATGCTCTTCAATGTACTTCCGGCATCGCGCTGCAATCATTTGTCCTGTCAATGGCTTATTCTGTAGACCTTCTATGCCCAATCTGTGGGTGACACATAATAGGCTTCGTAAATAATAGTTTGCCACTTCATTATTGTCCCGCGAATCACGCAAAATATTATCATAAATCAAGGAAAACAACATTTGAATCTCGTCAAAATGCCCCCCGCACGAAATCTTTACATTGCATCCGCCTGGCAACAAATGATTCTCAGGATAATCATTAAATTGGATACCACTTAATCTACAGCTAAAAACCTGAAGATTATCTTCGGAAATTCTTTCATGTGTCTTTCCGGCTTCAAAAACCATCAGATCCCCATACTCCGTATCGTAAATATCTCCATCAACAATATAGGTGGCTTGTCCCCCCATATTCAGCGACAACTCCATACTATCCGAATGGGAATGCGCAGAATACAGCATGTTGATTTTTGTGCTATCCTCTATGCCAATCGTCAAAACCTGTGGAATTCTTTTCAAATCAGGTTGAAATGTCTGTGAATTTGCCGCCAAAATCATATGCCTCTCCTCCATTTCCCACTGATATAAAATATCTATGAAAGCCTTAATCGGTTTATTTTATAAATAGTATATATCAGGTAGATTGGGTCTGTCAATTTTGCCCGTAAAATAATGTTAAAAGAAATCGTTTTCTCGCACAAATTCACACTATTTTACTAGGATAAAAGTTCAAATTTATACTTTTTCCTAAAATTCATCGAGTCACATGAAACAATATTCCTAATGGAAAAAGCCAATCATGCTACGATTCTAATGTTACCCCTAAAACAGCGAGCAGCCTACACACGATCTATCTTCCGGCACGCGTTGTCACCGAATTAAACGCCATGAGATCCCATCAGACTGGTTTAAAATCGCAATTGGGAGAAGACGAGTATCAGGACTTTCATTTGGTCATTGCACAGGTCAATGAACGCCCCCTGCGAAGAGCCTATTATCACTCAGAAACTAAAGAAATTGATTGACTCATATTCCTCAATCCTACTGTTTTTCACAGTCTGCGCCACAGCAGCACAAGTATGAAGCTGAAAATCAGCGGTGGTGATATCAAGGCTGTCCAGGGCGACACAGGTCATGCACAGGCGAACATGGTTACGGATGTATATTCCCACATTATGAACGACGACAGAAAGCGTCTGGCTCTAACTTTAGAGCAGACTTTATTTCCGGGAAATAGGGCGCCATTGTTAATATCCAATGTCTCCTTTCTACTACTGAACTACAAGATGATATGTCTATCTTTCTTCTTCACAACTTAAGGATATCACTTTTCTTCAAAAAGTTTCAATAAATCTTCTATTCTTTTTAACAGCTCATCAAAACCTATTATTCTGACACTTCGTAATTCATTACGGTATACATCAAAAACTTCTCTTTGTTCTCCGGTTAAATCACCCACATTTCCGACCAACAGAATACATTCAATATTATTAGCATTGAACGGAAACCCAGCTTTTACTGCCCTTGTATACAAAGCTGTTCGCCAGCGTCAATACAATAATTTTCCTATGAGACCTCTTAACTGGCGTTCTCCTAAACAGGTTCTTCTCGCTTTCTCTAATGTGTAACACATCATTGACAAACCTACAGAATCTGTGCTGGGTAAAAATAAGGGGCAAAACTGTGGTCGAGAAGAGATTGCCAATGGTATTTTCTAATGGCTATCAATTAACCCAATTGATTTATATAAATCAAAAGCGAAAAGGAACAGACCGTGTGAAGCAAGTCAGAGACCAACTATTCCCCAGGTATGTATCATGTGTTGCCCTCAACAATTATTTGCTACTCATCAAATTAACGTCTAATACAAATTTTTATCTTAAAATAGAATATAAGAATTAGAGCGTAGATACATACGAGTGCGAATAGTTTAATAAAGATAGGAAATGACGTTTTTGCTGGATCAAATGTGAAAATTGTCCATATAATTCTTATGATGCATATAACCAATACTGATATCACGACACAAAAATTGCTTGCATTTTTCATAAATATGACCATTCCTTTCCGCTGCGCTTCAAGGCACAAAACAGCATGAAACTGAATTGCCACTAACGCAGCTTGTAGAATTTTGTTAGAACAAGCTTGAGAAAGCAGGCACACTACAGAACACGTGGAGTTGAGTAGGCCCAGCCTTACGCTGGACTGAATAAATATGTGTGCCGGACGCTCTTTCAAGCACAAATAAGTAGGGCATAGAACCCTGTAACCTTATCTTTGGAGAGACGGACTACTTCAATCTTTCAGTGAGCGTCCAGTCCCGGCCTGTTCTTCTCAAATACTGTTTTGAGGGGATGTGTTATGCTCAAAATTGTCTACCCTATCTGCTGTGGGATGGATGTCTACAAGTCATTCCTGGTTGCCTGTATTGCTTCAACCAATGGGCAAGGCGTGACCACCTACAAAAGCAAGCGGTTCTCCACCTTTACCGGAGACCTACGCCGCTGTGCGGCATGGCTGGCCGAGAACAACTGCAAGGATATCTGTATGGAATCTACCGGAAAGTATTGGATTCCTATCTACAACATCCTTGAATCCACTTGTAATGTCGTCCTCGCTCATCCCAAGTATGTGAAAACAATTCGTGGCAAGAAAACCGACAAAAAGGACGCTAAGTGGATCGCAGACATCTTCAAGCACGGCCTTGTTTCCGGCAGCTTTATTCCTCCGGCAGATATCCGTCAGCTTCGGGACTTGGTTCGCTACCGCTGGAAGCTCACCAATTTCACAACCGGCGAGAAAAACCGCGCTCAAAATTGCCTTACCGTGTCCAACATCAAACTGGATGATGTGTTTTCGGATGTTTTTGGCAAAGCAGCTTCTGCAATCACTGCCCGCTTACTCGAAAATCCATTCGAAAAAATCACGGACGTTTCCGGCTTTCGCACCAAGGGAATGAAAGCAACCAACGAAGAAGTCCTTGCCACCGTGGACGGAGAATTGCGTGTTAAACAGGCTGAAAAGCTCCGCATTATCCGTTCTCACATGGACAACCTCGAACTCTGTAAAGCCAATCTGGAATCGCTTATCCTTTCTCTTGCTGAAAAGTATCTTCCCCAGCTCAATCTTGTTATGACGGTGCCGGGTATCCAGTCCTTTGCCGCAATCGGCATTATCTCTGAAATCGGAGTGGATATGTCCGTGTTCCCGACCTCTAAGCAGCTTTGCTCCTGGGCCGGCCTTACGCCGCAAAACAATGAGAGCTCTGGAAAGAAGAAAACCACCAGAATTGGCAGAGCCGGAGCCTACATCAATCCGCTGCTCGTTCAGTGTGTGCTCTGTGCAATCCGCAAGAAAAGCAATCCTGAAATCCGCAATCGCTACAACAATCTAAAAAAGCGCAGAGGTCACAAAAAAGCTATCATTGCCATTGCAAGGATGCTGCTGACTGCCATCTACAACATTCTCAAGAAGAATGAACCCTACAATCCCGAGCTTTATGCTCACATTAACACTCCGCCGGAACATAGAGCAGTTTCCGTGGAGGAGGCCATCTTCATTATCTTTGAAAGCAATTAAAGCATAATTCGTTGCCACATTGTAATTCTCTGAAAGCGCATTCGCAAATGCAACAACATTTGTTACAACATTGCTAATTGTTCCGCTCATTGACCCCGTTGTATCTATTGCAAAAACAATATCTGCCTGACCGCTGACATCAGATGCCATTAATTCAGCATTCTTATCCGCCAGTTTTTCTGCCTCTTCTGTATCTATTGATGCAAAGGCTTCCTTACTGCTTGTCTGCTGTGCATCGGTACCAGATGCATAGGATGCAGATTTTGTACTGCCTTCATAAGCGCTTAAATCTATGCCAAGACTGAATAATATCAAGGACACAATACGTTCCAGCCTCAGAAAGATTACAGGAAATTGTCTCCTCGTGCACAGTAGACTCCACTAGTTCAAAATTCCCGTCAGCATTCAGCTTAACAATACTTAAACTTAGTAAATCACTTTCATAAGCAGACAAATCAAAACTCAATGTCAGTCCAGAAACATCGGAATCTTCGCCATCGACACAAACCGCATCGCCGACTAAAGAACGATTGCTTTCAAATGCTGAGTCAGAAGCAATAGCTAAAAATACATTATCAGCAATTTCTCCCTCTGCTTTGCCGCTCAAACTCGGCTTTGCTACGTTTTCATCATCTCTTAGAGAAACGCTGATACCGTCGTCAGCAATTACCTGATCAATTTTCCGCTCTCCATCATTAGTGATTCCATCAGTGGATACCTTATTCGGATCAAGCCCATATTCCACTTCAAAACCATCTGACAATCCATGGAAACCAGAGGCAATGTCTTTCCGCTGCTTCATTTTTTCATTCCGCACCGCCTTGTGTCGTCCTTGCCAAGTGCTGTCTGAAAATCGAACTTTTCACAGCTATTGCGAAAAGTTTATAAAAAAAAGCCTGATTTCTCGCGAAACCAGGCTTTCTAATAAAGCGTTCAGGGTAATATTGATGTTCAAAGGCATCCATTGATATATTGTACCAGACTGATGTAACCGCAAAGATTCAGAACAACCTCACAAATCAGGAACAGGCAAAGGCTGCAACGCACTATGGTCTTTTCCTTCTCCGCATTCCGCACCAGCAAAGCCGCCAGGCAAATCTGTGCAAACAGATGGTGCAGGGAATACAGGAACCCTTCTTTCAGACCATATTGGATGGCACCATGCAGCAACAGATTGAACATCAGCACGGCAAGCGGCGCCCACAGATTCCGATCTTTTCTCCCGCGAACTATGGCAAGCACCAGCAGTATCACCCAGACTGCCATCATTGCCGTGATTGGCACCGGGGCCGAAGGCAGGAAAGAAAGCGCATCGCCTTGAAATTCTCCGAATGGAGAGGCATTCTGTGTATCGATATAAAAGAATGTCGAGCCAAAAAACACATAAAACACCATGCGCAGCAGCGGCAATCCGGTATAGCTATCACGATAGTTCTCTGCGCTTCCCATACCGGCGGAAAAAATATTGCCGAAGAACTGCGGGCCTACCGGAGAGATTCCTGTCAGCAGACAGAACAGTATGCCGCCGGACAGAAGAACAGCCAGCCGATATCGCAATTTCCCACCGGACAGAAAAACAATCAGCGCCCAGAGCAGCACACTGGTAACCGTGATGCCCGCAGCAATTGCCCCGAGCGGTATGACCATCCATGGATTCCGTTTTTGGGAAAAATATAGCGTCATGATCAGTGCACAGGAGGACAGGATATAGCTCTCTGCGGCAAAGGTATAAAACAGCACGGAAAATGCCAATGCATATATACCACACAGTAGCAGCGCTTCCATTTCCTCCAGTTCGAGCTGTTCCCGCAGAATACGGTACAAAAACCAGACTGCCAGCAGGGAAATATACAGCTGCAGCTATATAATTCCTTCATAATACCGCTGGATGGAAATATCACCAAACACCAGCTTTTCCAGCTTCGTATACAGGTTGCCGAACACGATCAGCAGCGGATGCTTAATAATCCGCATGGAGGTATCCATTGTTTCTGAGAAAAAGCTTTGCACATAATATACATCATCTGCGGGAAACAGCCGGTCATTGTACGCGTTTTCCAGCAAATACAGCGGTGTTCGGCAAAACATCACAAACACCGCTGCATAGAGGTAGGAAAGTCCTGCAAAGCAGACCCTGCCTGCATATTTTACCCGTTTCATGTTCCTTCTCCTATATGGCCCGGAAAATCATCCGGTGTATAACCATTATCGCCCTGCCTGATCTTTTCCCATTATACCATGGCGACGCAACGCTTTCACGGTTCCATTGCGTGGAATCGCCTTATATTGTATCGTTTTTCTCATCTGGTATCTTGGACAGTGCGGGTTCGTTTTTAAAAACACTGCAACTGTTTATATTGATCCTGTTTTATTAACAGAGCACTACGGTGCGGACGGAAATTCTAACCGCCTGTATCCCGCACCATTTGCGCCGGAACAAGTGCAGGCAAATTACGTCATATGCACACACAATCACTCTGACCACCTGGCTCCAAATACCATCAGAGGGATTGCAGCAGGAAATCCCGATACCCGTTTTATCGTCCCTGCAGGCTGTGTAGCTGATCTGCAGCAGCTTGGCATAGACGATTCCCGCATCATTCCAATCAATGCGTGTCAGACGCTTGCTCTGCCCGGTATATCCCTGCAGGCTGTCTGTGCAGCCCATCCTGTTCATCAAACCGATGAAAACGGGAATCATACTGCACTGTGCTTTTCCCTGCAAATGGGCGGCATTCAATTGCTGCATCCGGGTGATACCTATCTGACCGACCAGCTGATTGCAGAATTGTCTATGCTTCCTTCCCCACAGCTGTTTTTTCCGCCAATCAACGGCAGCGATTATTTCCGTACCAAACGAAACTGTATTGGTAACCTGAATCCGTTTGAGGCTGCAAAGCTTGCAGATATTCTCGATGCGGACATAACGATTCCGACACATTTTGACATGCTAATGGGGAATACCGCCGATCCGATTGCTTTCGCGAGAACTTTTATGGAAGTCAATCCTTCCCGGAAATGGCATATTCCAGCACTTGGAGAACGTTTTCTCTATCAGAAATAATGCTGCCCGTGCCGAATCTGCAAGTATGCGCATGCAGTATCTGTCAGCATAATCATCTGTTATGTAGCTTCATCTTTTTCATATCTTTCAGCAAAATGGCTCCCGGACTATTATCATCCGGGAGCCATTTCTCTATTGATTCAATCACGGCCTTTTGCCGCACAATACACAACATATTTCAACGCCAGCAGCTCCGAAATAATAAACATACCGGCTGCACTATGATATGGTATGGTGTACCGCCCTATTTCAAATTTCTGGGTATAAAACGGCAGCTTAAAATCACACAGCTTGGCAAGATGATTTGCACCATCCTGACAGATTGCCACGAGAATCATGCCCCGTTCCTTCATCTGCGTGGCATATTCAATCATCTGCGGATTATTACCGGAAACAGAATATAAAAGTACCACATCTCCCGGCTGCATGGTGCACAGCGCCATCTGGCGTTCCTCTCTGCCTTCAATAACATTGACAAGCTTTTCCCCTACAATCAGATAGTTTTTCAGCATCCGTGCTGCAGCCTTCTGTACCGAACCGCTGCCATAAGCATAAATCCGCTGTGCCTTCTCCATCGCGTCAAACAATTGCGTACAATCTGCATGTTCGATCATGCTGATGGTACGTGTCAGGTCAAAACTGCTGCGCTCGATGGTATAGGTATCCATTACCGGCTTGCGCTGTTCCTCCCATTTGAGGAATACTTTAAATTCGCCAAAACCCTCCATCCCCAGCAGCTGGATAAACCGCAAAACGGTGGTATGGGAGACCTGACAGGCATCTGCAAGCTGATGCAGGGACATATGCCGGCATTCCTGTCTGTGGCTGCTGATATATTGCCAGATCATATGGTCACTTGTGCTCATGCGGTCATAATTCTGTTGTACCAGTGTTTCCAGCTGCATCTGTCTGCTCCTTTCTGTTGCGGTATTCCAGATATTTTAAGAATAAGATATCAATCAGGATAAAATACGAGGTTGTCGATTCATACTGCCAGTGTATCGGTGTTTCCACTAACTCCCCGGCTTCTACATATAACTGGTAATCACATAAATGTGCAAGGGTATTTTCCCGGTTTTTGGTGATGGAAAGCAGCTTTGTCCCCCGTACCCGGAGTTGTCTGGCTGTCTGTACCATCTTTTCATTTTCGCCGGATACGGAAATCAGGATGCACAAATCCTGACTGGACATGATATGCATGGTGTTAAACAATTCCTGTCCACTGGGTACATCATACAGCATTTTCCCGGCACTCATAAAAATGCGCTTAAACTCGCGCTTGATTGAAGTCTGCACCATACCTTCCCCACAGATAAAAATCTGTTTGGCATTGTCCATGGCAGCACACATATCATCGCAGTTTTTATTCCGCATACTGTTTGCAACATTTTGATATGTCTGACAGACCTGGTCAATCATGCTGACAGATTCCGTTTTCTGGTTATCCAGCTTTAGATATACCTTCAGCTCTGCAAAGCCATGAAAGCCCAGCTTCTGCGCAAAACGCATAACCGCTGTGCGCGATACACAGCATTTCTTCGCCATCGTCCCAATGGCAAGCTGTGCACATTCCTCCCGATGGCCTGATACATATGCCCAGACCGCCTTGTCACTTTCACTGAACCGTTTATAATTCCGATTTACCAGTTCTTCTATACTCATTCATCCATTCTCCTACACCTTTTAATACATTCAGTATATCATGTTCTTCCTGCGCCGTCTATTCTCAAGCCTCCCACAAAGAAGCAAAAAGGACATACCCAAATGAGTATGTCCTTCGTTGTCCGTCAGCTATATGGAAATGTAAGCTGCGGGCATACTGGGAATAAATAAAATAGAGAATAGGTAAGTCAGAAAGAGATTTGGATTTCAGCGCATTCCCAGACGCATGGAGACAAACATACAGAATGCGCAGATCAGCAGAAGCGCAATGCTTCCTGAAATATCCCGCCAGAAATGATCCTTCCATTTCTGACGGATTGCCGTTATGGGATTCATTCGAGTCATATCAAATACAAAATACATCAGAATGATCATCATGATGAAATATACTGTATTGTACAGCATTGCTTCGCCAATCATCATCAGCGTCAAATTGGTCATTGCATATGCTGCATCGCCGTCATACAGATGGCTTTGTACAAACTTCATCAGATAGGCCACAAACGGACCGGTCATGGAAGCAAGGAAGCTGACCGTAATCTCCGGGTTTGCGGTGAGCATCTCCGCCAGCTGCACATTGCTGCCTGCTGCCGCAGTCTGGAGGTATCCCAGCGAAATCAGCGGCGATAAGGTTAAAAATATTTTCGCGGCAGTGAACCATTTGTCCCGTGCATGATAATTCGGGAGAGTCTGCACCGGGGCTTTGTCGCTGCGTTTCTTTTTGTTCGCCATGGGAATACCTCCTATGAATATAGTAAGAGAAAGGAAAATTGGAAATAAACTTACTTCAGTTCTGGCCAGTAGCCCTTGTTCGCTTCAATCAGGTCATCCAGGATCAGCTTTGCAACGCGTGCACTCGGCACGATCTTGGAAAGGGTCAGTGCCTGCCACATCTTCTGATAGCTGCCCTCGATCCATGCTTCAACAACCAGCTTTTCCACGCCAACCTGCTGCTCCATCAGGCTCTTCTGGAACTGCGGAATTGCACCCTGTGCAATGCGCTCATAGCCGTTGGAACCAACGATGCACGGGATTTCAACCATGGCCGTGCGGTCAAAGTTCTCTACTGCGCCCTCGTTCGGGACAATCAGCAGGAAACGCTCCTGTGTGTTTTCTGCAATGGCACATGCCAGATCGACGATATAGGTTGCATGTGCATCAGCCTCAAAGCCGCCGTCCTTTGCAGTGCCCTTTGCAATGATATCACGGCATGCACCGAACACCTGCTTTTCACGGCCTTCCATAACCTCATTTGCACGGGTATGGTTCGGGTCGGTATGCTCAACAACATAGTCCGGATACAGGTAATACTTGAGGTAAGTATTCGGAATGGTGGATGGGTCAACCGCATAGACATCACGTGCCTTCTGGAAGGTTGCTACCCAGCTGTCATCGACATGCTGGTTTGTCTCAGACAGTGCATCTGCAAAGCCGTTTGCCGCAACATGCTTCTTGATTTCCGGCATCAGGTCATTGCCGTCCTTGTCGTAAATCTTATGCCACCAGCCGAAATGGTTCAGGCCATAATAGCCAACCTGCATTTCCTTGCGGGATTTCAGTCCGACCATGTTTGCCATCTTCTCTTCCAGATCAATCGGCATATCGCAGATGTTCAGGATCTTAGAATTCGGACGCAGACGGCGAGTTGCTTCTGCGACAATCGCTGCCGGATTGGAATAGTTCAGCATCCATGCATTCGGGGAATACTTTTCCATGTAATCCAGGATTTCGATAACGCCGCCGATGGAACGCATACCGTATGCAATACCGCCAGGGCCGCAGGTCTCCTGACCGACTACGCCATACTTCATCGGAATCTTTTCGTCCTTCTCACGCATTGCATACTTGCCAACACGGATATGCGCCAGTACAAAGTCAATATCGGTAAATGCGGTTTCCGGATCCGTAGTATAGCCAAACTCGATTTCCGGTGCATTCTCACGCAAATAAATTTCACAAGCCTTCGCTACGATTTCCTGACGCTCTGCATCGTTATCGTAGAACATAATCTTACGAATCGGGAAACGATCACGCTCCTTGAGCAGCATCAGTGCGATACCCGGTGTGAAGGTGGAGCCGCCGCCGGCAACGGTTACTGCAAACTGTTTCTTTGCCATAATGATTCCTCCTGATATAAATATACTAAAATAGATGAATTTTTTCTTATTTCCTGTATGTATGGTACCACAGAGGCACATTGTGTTGCAATGGTCTGCAGAGAGGTTGGAACCCCTCCGCAGAATTGCTCATTTGGTACGTTTTGTGTGAATGTTCACACGTTGTTTTGCTTACAGACGGTACTGTGCCACAACCGTCTTGCCAGCCTTTGCCTTATCGCACGGCAGCAGCGTGATCTCACCGCATTCATCGCCATTGGTGAGCAGTGTCGGCGTATGCATCAGATAGCCCTTGCTTTTCATCAGCTTCATATCAACCAGACAGAGCAGGTCGCCTGCCTTGACAGTCTCTCCAACCTTCACCTGCGGCTGGAAGCCCTGTCCCTTCAGTTCAACCGTATTGACACCGATATGTACCAACAGCTCCAGTCCATCCGGTGTGGTAATGCCATATGCATGTAAGGTATCTGCTACCATGCTGATTTCACCATCAGCCGGTGCATAAACCTTGCCATCCTCGAGAATGACAGCAACGCCATCGCCCAGCGCCTTGGATGCAAATACCTCATCCGGTACATCCTCAACCTTGACAACCTTGCCGTTGCCTGCTGCATACAGGTCATGCAGCGCTGCCGCAGCATTCACTGTTTTAACGGTTACCTCAGCCGGTGCATCTTCTGTTTGCACTGGGGAAACCATTTCATAAGCGGACGGGTTCTGCATGATCATCTCAAAGCGGTCGCGCACATGCGGTACGCCCAAACCGACAATAACCTGCATTGCCTTGCCGTTTTTGGAAATGCCATGGGTGCCAATCCCCTTGAAGTAGGCATCGTCCCGAACCTTGGTTTCATCCTTGACATTGGTACGCAGACGGGTTGCACAGTTGGTGACATCAGCAACATTATCCGCACCGCCTAGACCTTCCAGAATCATAGCAGCCAACATGGTCTTTTCATCTATCTTGACATCTCCGCCAGCCTGCTTTGCGCGGAATTCGGCCTTGGAATAGAACTTGGTCTCCTCGGTATCTTCACGTCCCGGCGTCTTAAAGTTGAACTTTGTAATCAGGAAGCGGAATACAACGAACCAGATGAAGGTGTATACCAGACCGATTACCAGCAGGAGCAGGTACTGCTTCCAGTGGGAAGACATCAGCGGGATAAAGTTCAGGGAGCTCATCTCAATCAGGCCGCCGGAGAATACACCGACAATGCCGAACAGGTTCATCGTAGTGGACAGGCATGCTGCCAGGAATGCATGTACAACAAACAGCGGCGGTGCAATAAACAGGAAGGTGAACTCAATCGGCTCAGTAACACCACAGACAATTGCTGTCAAGGTAATCGGAATCAGCATACCAAGCAGCTGCTTTTTCTTTTCCGGCTTTGCCGTTGCATAGAAAGCAAGTGCAATACCCGGACAACCAAAAATCTTGGAGAAGCCGGTTGCGGTAAATGCAGCCTCCGGACACAGGGACTTCAGAGAAGCGGTAGAAGCTGCGATGGTCGGCAGCTGGGTTGCCCAGTAGGTATAAATGCCGCCCGGACAAACCAGATTATCATAGTAGAACGGGCTGTACAGCAGATGGTGCAGACCGAACGGAATGAGCAGTCGTTCGAGGAAAATAAATACCCAGACACCGAGTGCACCGGCATTCATAACGAAGTTCTGGAACATCATCATGCCTGCCTGAATGTGCGGCCAGATCAGTACCGAAAGCAGTGCAACCGGCAGCATAACGAAGAAGCCGATCATGAAAATGAAGGTGGAACCATTGAAGGAACCCAGCCAGTCCGGCAACTCAACATCAAAGAACCGGTTATGAAGGTAAATCACAATGCCGGAAATCAGCAAAGCGCCCATCATACCCATATCCATTGTCTTGATATTGGCGATCATGGTCAAACCACTGGAACCGCCAATCTCCGCTGCAAAATCAACACCGAATACATTGCCCCACTGGGAAAGAATTGTGCTGACGAAATAATGGAAGGTTAAGTACAGAACCAGCGCTTCCATACAGCAGCGCCCTGCCTGTTTCTTTGCCAGACCAATTGGCAGACCGACGACAAACAACAGTGGAAGCTGGTTGAATACACACCATGCGCCCTGCAATACAACATTCCAGACCAGATACCACATACTGGTTGGAGCAGCTAAATTACCCAATACCGCCTCGGTGGTACACAATGTTCCGATACCTACCATAATACCCGCAAACGCGAATAACAGGACAGGGGTAAACATCGCGCCGCCAAACTTTTGAACTTTTTGCATCATAGTTGCAGCTCATCCTCTCTTTTTTTGTTTCTGCGAAGGCATCATCCTTCCGGAAGAATTTGCTGTACAACGATGATGTCCTTTGACATGTTCATCATAACACGTTATTTTACCGCACTTCAAGCAGCTTGGTTCATCTTGGTAACAAGCGTGAAATTTTATAAGCTTGCACAAAATCTGTGAATGTTCACAGCCCTTTCCACGTCTGACCATGCTTTACAATTACAGGAGAAATTCAAACGCTGCTGCTCATTCTGATCGTATTTTCCGGTAACAGGTTTTGTATCTCTTAACAAATTCTGTAACAATTCACGCGCAAAATATCTTGACGGAGTTTTTTTATTGCTTATACTGTAAGCAGAACCACACAGGAGGAGTTGATACGATGTACGCAGATTACCATTTGCATACCTACTACAGCGACGATTCCGACTATCCGATGGAACAGCTGGTACAGCATGCAATTGCGGCAGGGCTGCAGGAAATTTGTTTTACCGATCATGTAGATTATGGCATTAAGCTTGATTGGAAGGATTCATCTGAAATCTATCATCCCGAAGAAAAAGCAAAGCTTCCTCTCATGAATGTCAAGTATTCCGCATATCACGCTGAAATCCGGAAAATGAGGGAACGCTATGCCGGTCAGATCGTCATTCGCGAGGGCATGGAATTTGGCGTACAGACGCACACCATTCCGCAATACCGCAAGCTTTTTCATACTTATCCTTTTGATTTTATCCTTCTTTCCTGCCATCAGGTCAACGACAAAGAATTTTGGACACAGGATTTTCAGAGAGATAAAACACAGGAAGAATATAATCAAAGATACTATGAGGAACTCCTGCGCGTGATGCGGCAATATAAGGATTACAGCGTATTGGGGCATCTGGATCTGATTACTCGTTACGATAAGGCAGGCATATATCCCTTTGAAAAAGTCCAGGACGTCATAGAGCAGATTTTAAAGCAGGCCATTGCCGATGGAAAAGGAATCGAAATCAACACATCCAGCCATCGATATCATCTTTCCGACCTGACTCCCTCGAGAAAGATTTTAAAAATATATCAGGAGCTGGGCGGAACCATTCTTACCATCGGCAGTGATGCGCATAAGCCGGAGCATCTTGCTGCTGATATAAAAAGTACAACAGACAAAATAAAACAATTGGGATTTCATTTTTTGTGTACCTATGAAAACATGGAGCCTATATTTCACAAGCTGTAAGCAATACAGCGGCAATGGATATCCATTGCCGCTGCAACATTGTATGGGTATTTTTCACTGTGTTCCCTTCTCAAGAAGCGCTACGACAGCTTCACTGATATCCATCAGCTTCTCTGCCGCCAAATAATCTCTACGCTGTATCATTCTCTCAAATGCCGCAAATTCATACTGCATTCGGTGCTCTTCCCCGGAATAAGATACCGTTTCCCCATCATCACGAATCAGATCTATTGTATAGCTTCTCAACTGGCCAACCGGCTGATCCAGCGTAATGGTTCCCATTTCACCCTGAATGGTGGAACGGTTTTCCGCTTTGCAGTCCTTGGCTCCGGTACAGATAACGATCATACCCTCATAATCCAGTACCATGGCACCGCTGGTATCAATCCCCTTCTGCATATTTGCAGTATAATAACTGTGTTTTGGTTTTCCCAGCAGACTGACCGCAAACCAGATATTGTATACATTGATATCCAGCAATGCCCCGCCTGCTTTCTGCAGATCAAAAACCGGGAGTATTTCCCCCTTCTGAAACGCATCATACCGCGAAGAATACTGACTATAATTCAAGTTTACAATCCGAATCTGCCCCAGCTTTTTTATATCCTCACGCAGTTGCCGGAAGGCAGGCATAAATGGAATTGTCATCGCTTCCAGCATAAACAGCCGTTTTTCCACAGCAATCCGCTTTAGTTCCTGAAATTCCCTGCTGCAAATACAAATCGGCTTTTCTACAATTGCATTTTTTCCACTCAAAAGCGCTGCCTTTGCAAACGCAAAATGCAAATGATTTGGTACGGCAATATAAACGGTATCGATATCACAATGCAGCATCTCTTCGTATGAGAAACAGCAGCAGGTAATTCCATACTGCTTCGCAAGCCGAAAAGTTCGTTCCCTGCTACGTTCCGTTCCATGGATCGCGATGGGTGTCAACCCCATGTTATCCAGTACAGCCAGCAGCTCCTGTACGATTTTTCCTGTACCTGCAATACCCAGTTTCATATTTTCCCTCCATATTACATAATTTTACGATTCGATTTCTACTCAAATCCTCGAATCCGCTTCACAATAGAGCCTTTGCGCTCTAGGCCTCGGTAGGCAGTCAGCGGGATGACCACACACAATACTGCAATGCCCAGCACGGCGGCTGCAATCGGCAAAACCGGTACGTCCCGATAGTTCATGGACTGGTACAGCATATACGTCACACCCAAGCCAACCGTCATCGCAACAGCAAGGGACGCTCCCATATACAGCAGCCCTTCCCGAATCAGCAGCTGTCTGACTTGTTTTCCTGTCATGCCAATGCTTTCCATGACGGCAAGCTCAACCTGTCTGCTCTGAATATTGCCTACCAAGGCATTCAGATAGTTCATCATACCGATGAATGCCAGCACCAGTGCAATGCCGATGCCAATGGCCATCATATTGCCCTATGCCTCTTTGACTTCTTTCATTGCCTCGATCTTGGAATTATAGTCGAAGTCCTTCTGATACGTACTTGCTTCCATCATACCCATGATGTCCTTTTCTGTCGCTTCATCGTACTCCTCCTGATATTGTACGCTGACCTTGGATACATAGGGATGCTCAACAATTCCCCTGACAAAGCGGTCGCTGACGATCATCGTCGGCGTAGTTCCCAACAGATTTGCATAATAGGTATCCTCTGTCGTTCCCTGAATCGTCATCTGAAACATCTGATCGTCCTGCCCATCCAGATAAAAGGAAATGGGTTTTCCAATCGTCTTTGTTTTATCCAGCCGCAGCCAGTTAGTATATAAAATACACGCATTCCCCGAAAGGAAATCCGCTTCGTCCACTGGCTGTTCCAATGTGGCATTCAGCGCCTGAAATTGTTGCTCGTCAATTCCCACCAGAAACGAGCTATATTTTTCCGGATGCTGCTGATAATCCTCCCGGATGCCAAGCATTTTGACAACAGCCGGAATCAGCCCAAATGAGGTTGCAACACCGGCAAGCATACCGACAGCAATGCCGATTGCCCCTATGAACAGCATCTGCTTCTGCACCAGCCGGTAAACCTTCTTTTCTGTCATACCGATGGTTTGCAGCAAGCCATAATACCGCACATTGCCGGAAACCGACAGATAGAGAATATTGTAAATCAGCAGATAGACGCTCAGGCAGGTGACAAAAATCAAGCCAATCAAACCCAGAAAAATATGCACGGAGGTTGCAGTATCCGCCGTAATCAGAAATCGCTGTTTTTTGTCGAGCCTCAGACTCTGTTCCAGATTATCCTGTGTTTTCTGTGTGACAATCGCAGATTTGAACTTCAAATATAAAAATCCGCGCCCGTAATCTTCCAGTGTAAATCCGGATTCATCAAAAAATGATTTGGAAACATAAAAGACCTTTTCGTCCCCGTAGCCGTCCCACATGCCGGAAATGGTAAATTTCTTTGTGTGGTCGCCGTTATTGTCATGGTATGTCATGGTGAACGAATCGCCGACATCTAAGCCCTCCAAGCCAGCGTCTGCCAGCGCTTTCTACGTCGTCATGACTTTGTTATCCTTTTGCGGATAGGTGCCTCTAATCTGTTCAACCGCGGGCTGGCGCATGGTATTCCACATCGTCTCATCGGACCAGATAAACGTCGCGTGAAGTGTACTATCATATTCTGTGCTTACCGCCCATGCAGCAAATCCTTCTGTGCCAATCTGTACAATATTCGGGTTTTCTTCACAGGCCTTTCTCTGCTGTTCTGTAAATCCGCCATACAGAAGTACATCCAAATTCTTGTTGATTCTATCTGGGAAAATCAGTTCATCCGCTGCCTTGTCCGCAAAATATGCTTTTACCTCATTTATATGCTCTGGTGCAATCAATTGCAGCTGATTTTTTCCACCTTTATCATGTAGGAATCGAACAAAACATCTGCCGTCCGGCTGTTCAATCCAGTCAGAACCGCAAAGTCTTCCATAAGCAGATTTCCTGCCGCCAACGAGCTCCGCCAATCGGACGATATCCTGATTTTCTTTTCTGTTCCGTTCTTGTTCTGCACGCTGGTTTTGTCCAGTTGATTTTGTTTTATCCAATGCAGTGCCGGATGGTGCAATTCCGTTCATAGGAATTCCCAACCCGCAGCACACACCGGCAGTCATCGTATGTATACTGCTCACTGCGTAGGCGTCTTTTTTTACTCTCTTTTTTAGGACGATCATTTCATCCATCGACTTTTGAAGCGATTTCACCCACTCCTGAACCGCTTTTTGGGGATTATCCCGCACCTGCTGATTTGTCCATCCTGCCTGTTTTCTCTATTCGTCAAACTGCTCACAGCATCGAATTGCGCCGTCCCGAAAGCTATGGCTCTTTTGATTCCCAGGCATTTTCGCCTGTGTGCGAATCCGATGAACCATCTCTGATTTCAGACTTCCCTGCTTTCTCTGTTTCGGGGCAAGACCTTGTTCGACTCGTCTTGCTTTCCTTTTCTCACGGAGGCGTTTTCTTTGTTCCAGTTTTTCTTCCTTTGATAACAATTTCATTTATATCATCTCCAAATAGACGCACTGGTAGTGGGACTTTGTCAAGCAATTTTTCAGCGGCTTTACTCGCTGCCCTCCCGATCTACATCTCCAAATCGGGCAGTTAAACTAGCGCACGACACTTTGTGATTATATCTGGCAGTCATGTCTCCGAATGGTCTACTTTGCTAAGGTACTACCATTATGGCTGCAGCTGATCTGCTTCTTTCCACAGTGTGATCTTTCTGTTTTTACGCTGTATAGATCGCATACAGGAGCATATTTGTTCCGGATGTTGCTTTCATCCTCCTCTTTTCTGCCTGCGGAGGACACAGGATATCTTTCTTTTATTGCTGTAAGAGTAAGATATAAAACTCTTCTGCGCCCGGCACATTGACTGTAATCAACACGCCGTCTTGATATGATTTCATGAATCATATTCATATCCTCCTATCTTAAGTTTCATTT
>JAJPXP010000010.1:116879-204710 GCA_021205365.1 Clostridia bacterium | reverse complement strand
CTTTTCTTGTACGATCACAAAAAATTTACTTTTGAGAGCAGGATCATGCATTTTTATATTGAAAAATTACCAAATTTCCGTCATAATATAATTAAAAAATAGGGACTTTTGTCTATCATTCTTTTCTTACCCCAGCCATCTGACCCATGCGGCAGCCGAAATAAATGCGGCAAAATCTGCTAAAATGGCCGCAGGAATTGCATATCTTGTCTTTTTTAATTCCAAATGACCGCAGTAAATGCCAATTGTGTACAGGCTGGTTTCAGAAGCTCCCAGCATTACGGCAGCAACCCTGCCCGCATAGCTGTCTACGCCACAGCTCCGCATGATTTCCTGTCCAAGAGCTAGTCCGCCGCTGCCACTGAGCGGCTTTAAAAGCACCAGCGCCGTGCAGTCTGCAGGTATTCCGGTTCTCTGCAGCAAAGGCTCCAGCATTTGTCCTGCAAGGTCAATGAACCCGGAAGCCCGCAGCATACGCACGGCGGTTAGAAGGATAATCATGGTTGGCAGGATGTGCAGAGCGGTTTTCAGGCCTGTCTGCACGCCGCGCAGCAGCACAGGAAATACATCTGTCTGATGCACCAGCGCATGGATGCCTGCCAGTGCAAGGATCGCCGGAATCATTAGTTCTGTCATATGGTTTCCTTTGGCCCGAAGCGTGCAAATAGCTTTGCTGCTGCCAGTCCTGTAATCACGGAGAAAATGGACGCTCCCCATACAGCTGGCATAATATCAAAAGGCTGCGCTGCCCCCAAGGATGCACGGACAGCTGCTACCGTTGTCGGAATCAGCTGTATTGAGGTTGTATTCAGTATGACGAACTGTAGCACCTCATCCGGTGCCCCTTTTCTGCCATACAGACTGTAAAGCCGGTCCACTGCCTGTAACCCGATTGGTGTGGCCGCATTGCTCACCCCCAGCAGGTTTGCCGTTACATTGGCTGCAATCCGCTCCATGGTTTTGCTATCTTCTGCCGCACGCCGGAACAATCGCTTCAAAACAGGACAAAGTATAGCGGTAATCCGTTTGCACAAACCGGATTCCTGCATCAGCTCCAGTACACCTGACCAAAGTCCCATGATACCTGCGAGAGAAATACACAGTGTTACTGCCTGTCCAGCGCCATCGGTTACGGATGCTGCCAACGCTTCCGTTCGTCCTGTGATACATGCTGTTATACATGCAAGTATCACCATACCGACCCACAGATAATTCATCATATTTTTTCACCCAGCCTTTCATGCTGCCGTTCGCTTACGCCGGCAAATTTAAAGAGATACTTTAACATTAACTGATAACAGAATTACCATTTATTTTGGAGGAAGTGACTACTTATGAAATCAACAGGAATTGTACGGAAGGTAGACGAACTTGGCCGTATTGTTCTTCCAATTGAGCTTCGCAGAACGTTGAACATTGATGTCAAGGATTCTTTAGAAATCTATGTTGACGGTCCTCAGATTATTTTGAAGAAATATGAACCCGCCTGTGTTTTTTGCGGCAATGCGAAAGATGTGGTCAATTTCAAAGGCAAAATTATCTGCCGCAGCTGCCTGAACGAGCTGACAGAAAACAAGTAAATATGGCACGCTGCTGCCTTGCGTAAAATACGGGAACTGGAATCAGTTCCCGTATTCTGTTTTTTAATCCTCTCCGCGATATTTCCTGCGGGTTGCCATGCCGCCGCGAATATGGCGCTCCTCCTTATTTTTCATCAGAACCTCATGTGCCTGCGTATATAACGGTAAATTCAGATGGTATAGCCGCTCTGTGATATCCTTATGCACCGTTGATTTGCTGACGCCAAATTTCGCCGCGGTCTGCCGCACCGTAGCCCCGGTCTCTATCATATACTGCGCCAGCTGTATTGCCCGTTCTTCCGGCTGTCCCTTCACACATTTCCCCTCCCGACATAGCTTTGTGCTTCATGTCTATGCGGGAAATCTGCCATTCATACGGGTTTTTCGGGATTTTTCCGTGGATCTTACTATAAAGCGCACCAAAAAATTGTTTTTTGTGTTAAGATTTTGTTTCTTTCCCATCCCATCATCTTGTGTATTTTCAACAGTTTATGTTCGCTTATTCGTGTAAAACTTCCATATATTTTTATAAATTTGTATGGATTTTGGGCAAACCACGCTCATTCTTTGTGCTATTTCCCAATGGTATTTTTATTGCTGCGTGTTATAGTATTAGTGGTTTTATATCGATTGAAAGAGGAGCATAATCTATGTTCAAAAAGAAAGCCTCTGCCCAGAAAGGGCTGAAAATTATCATTGTCGGCGGCGGCAAAGTCGGTTCAACCCTGATTCAGCAGCTGAGCAGGGAAGGCCATATTATCACTATCATTGATAAAAATGCTGCCAGCATTCAGGAGCTGACCAATCTGTATGATATTATGGGAATTATCGGCAATGGCGCAAGCTACAGCGTCCAGATGGAAGCAGGTATTCAGGATACAGACCTCTTGATTGCTGTCACAGCTTCGGATGAGCTGAACCTGCTCTGCTGTACCATTGCAAAGCGTGTCGGCAACTGTGCCGCCATTGCACGCGTGCGTAACCCGGATTACAGCCAGGAGGTCAGCTATCTGCGTGACCGCCTTGGACTTGCCATGATTATCAACCCAGAGCTGGAAGCTGCCCGTGAAGCGGCACGTATCCTGTATCTGCCCACTGCTCTTGAAGTCAATCCATTTGCCCACGGACAGGTGGAAATGATTAAATTCAAAATTCCAGAAGGCAACATCCTCGATGGTATGACCATTGCTACCCTTGGACAACATATCACCAATGCTGTTCTGATCTGTGTTGTAGAACGCAATGGCGATGTGCATATCCCGTCCGGCTCCTTCCAATTGGCAAAGGGTGATGTGATTTCTTTTGTCTGCCAGCGCAGTATTGCGCGTTCCTTCTTGGAAACCATCGGCATCAAAACCAACCGCGTCAAAAATACGATGATTATTGGCGGCGGAAAAAGCGCATTTTATCTCGCGCAGCAGCTGATTCAGATGGGTATTTCCGTAAAGATCATTGAAATCAATCGCGCCCGTTGTGAAGAGCTGAGCATTCTGCTGCCCAATGCAATTATCATCAATGGTGATGGAACCGATGAAGAGCTATTGAAGGAAGAGGGCATTGAATATGCAGAATCCGTCGTGGCCCTGACCGGTATCGATGAGGAAAATGTCCTATTGACCCTGCATGCCCGCCATGTATCCCAGGCTAAGGTCATCACAAAAATCAACCGTATTTCCTTTAAGGACGTTATCAGCCAGCTCAATCTGGGCAGTGTGATTTATCCCCGCTTCATCACCTCGGAAGCGATTATCGCTTATGTCCGTGCAAAGAAAAATTCGACCAACAGCAACATTGAAACGCTGTACCACATGTTTGATTCGCGTGTAGAAGCAATTGAATTTCGTATTGACAGGGAGTCTGCTGTCACCGATGTTCCATTGAAGGAGCTTTCTATCAAAAACAGCGTGCTGATTTCCTTCATCAACCGCAATGGTAAAATCATCATTCCCGGCGGCAATGACTGCATCAAGGTCGGTGATACAGCGATGATTGTCACCACCCATGAAGGCCTTGTGGACATCCGTAATATTTTAAGGTAACGATAACATGAATACTCCAATTATCCGTTATATTCTGGGGCACGTTCTGCGGATTGAGGGGCTGCTGCTGCTGCTCCCCTGCCTGATTGCTGTCTATTTTCGTGAGGAGCAGGGCATATATTTCCTGCTCACAGCGGCAATCTGCATCCTGCTCGGTGCTGTGATGACCAGAAATAAACCCCAAAACAGTATATTTTATCTCAAGGAGGGCTGTGTTGCTACTGCTCTGAGCTGGATTTTCCTCAGTATATTTGGTTGCCTGCCATTTTGGTTCAGTGGCGAAATCCCTTCTTTTACCAATGCATTGTTTGAGACCATTTCAGGCTTCACCACCACCGGTGCCAGCATTTTGGAGGATGTCGAAGAACTATCCCACTGTGCACTGTTCTGGCGCAGTTTTACGCACTGGATTGGCGGCATGGGTGTACTGGTATTCCTACTCGCAATTATCCCCATGAGCGGTGGCTCCAATATCAATCTGATGCGTGCAGAAAGCCCTGGTCCTTCCGTTGGCAAGCTGGTCCCAAAAATCGGCTCCACCGCACGTATCCTGTATGGCATCTACTTCGGGTTGACACTGCTGCAAATCGTTCTGCTGTTCCTCAACGGCATGCCGTTATTTGATTCTGTTACCACCAGCATCGGTACGGCAGGCACCGGCGGCTTTGGCATCCGTGCAGACAGCATGGCAGGTTATTCTGTCACACTGCAATGGATTGTCACTATTTTTATGATCCTGTTCGGTGTGAATTTCAATTTTTACTATTTCTTTTTGTTCCGGCAGTTCCGCAAGGCTTTCGGTATGGAGGAGGTTCGCGGATATCTTCTGATTATCCTTGCTTCCGTCGCGATCATCACCTGGAATATCCGCGGCATGACTGCGGGTATTTTTGATGCACTGACGCAGGCAGCTTTTCAGGTGGCTTCGATCATTACAACCACTGGCTTTGCCACAACCAATTTTGATCTATGGCCGCAGGCAAGCAGGACAATCCTTGTTATGTTAATGTTTGTCGGCGCCTGTGCCGGCAGTACCGGCGGCGGCATCAAGGTTTCACGTTTTCTGATTTCCATAAAATCCGTCATCTGTGAGCTGCGTTCCTATATCCATCCAAAGGTAATCAGCACAGTGAAAATAGACGGTAAACCGGTCGATCAGGATGTCGTACGTGCTACCAATTTATATTTCGTCACCTTCCTGCTGCTATTTTCCGCCTCTGTATTTGCACTCTCTCTGGAAAATCAGGATTTGGTAACCAACTTCACTGCCGTTGCGGCAACCATCAACAACATCGGTCCAGGTCTGTCCCAGGTAGGCCCGGCTGCAAACTTTAACTTTTTTCATATCTTTTCCAAATATATTCTCATGTTTGATATGCTGGCAGGCCGGCTGGAATTTTTCCCGCTGCTGATTTTGCTGCATCCGACAATGTGGCGGGATCTTGCAGCCAATACCAACAAAAAGCGGCAGCTTTCCAAATTCAATAAGTAAAGCGGCAAATGCTTGTACTGCGCATCGTGCGTATTGCGAAATATTCTGCATATTGCGCTGTCATAAAAAAGCAGTTGACGCATGAAGTGGTTTCATTTGTCAACCACTCCTCCACAAAAACGCAAAACTGCCGGATGATTTTTGATAAATCATCCGGCAGTTTTATTGAAATGATGCTATGGTTGATAAAAAGGTGGGCATAAAACAGCCCCTGAAGAATCAGACCAGTATTTTCGCGCGGTAATCGAGCCTATTTTGTAATAGCAACGTGATTTTTACTGCTTTCTCCTAACCGAAGGGCTGCTCTTGCAGCTTGCAAGTGACATTCCCTATGGCTTTTGACGTATTTCCTTCTCGGTTTTCTGCAAAATGGCTTCCGCATCATTTCCGACGATATCCAAACCTTCCGCGCTGATCTGTTGTGTCTCCGGGATACCAAACATGCTGCAGAGCATTTTCACATACTCATAGCCGTCATTGCGTTCAAAGAAATACCCGCCTGCTGTCGTGATATAGGTCAGCCTTTCCCCGCGGCACAGCCCTTCCGGTGTACCATCCGGCAGATACCGGAAGGTCACCCCGGATACGCAGACTGCCTCCAGCCAGCATTTCAATGCAGCTGGAAAGCTCAAATCCCAAAACGGCGCTGCAATCGCCACTTCGTCGGCATCCTTTAGCTGCCGCGCATATCGGAACATCGCATGTTGGAAATCCTTCGCAGCAATCAGCTGGTTGCGCTGTTCCAATGTTTCCGAAGTCAGCCCGCAAATGTGCTCCTGCTCCAAAACTACTTCTTCGATTTCATATTCCTTATCCCTGTTTACCGTTTCCAGCCATGTCCGCAACAGTCTGTCTGTTCTGGATTTGTTACAGATCACACACGCATTGATTACCAGCAGCTTTTTCAAAGTCCATTCCCTCCTCATCGGATTCCTTTTATTATAGTATAATTTTATATAGTATAACACAAGAAGCCCTTCCCATGCAAAAATCCGGCGCAGGTATCCCTGTCTTGCAGTATGTATAAAAACTTCTTCCTACCCTTCATCGGAAGGATGCTTTCAGAAGAATTTCATGCAAGATGATATCCCACGCCGGATCTTTATTGGAAAAGATTTTTGATATATGGTTATGACACGTTACTTTTTCTTGCCATCCAGATAGGCCTGATGCAGCTGCAAGCAGAATTTTAATCCCATCGTTCCGTCATGCGCTGTGGTTTCCGGCTTACGTCCGGTACGGATGCAGTCAACGAAATCATTGATTTCGGCTTCAAATGCATCCCGCCAGCGGAACAGGAAGTCTGCCTGGCATTCTTCCAGATATCCGGCATCGGTGAATGTGGAAACATAGTTTTTGCGCGGCACGGAATTGACACGAATGGTTCCCTTTGTGCCAACAATTTCTGTCTCCACATGGCTGCAGGTCGCTGTGCGCCCAACCTGGATGTATGCGGTTGTGTTGTTGTCGAATTGGGTCAATGAGAAGCCATTGTCATAGTCATTGTAATCTGCCAGCTCTTTGCACACATATGCATCGCCGGTTGCATAGGATTCCACCGGCTCGCCCTCGAGGAACCAGCGTGCAAGATCAGCATCATGGCTGCCCATTTCAATAAACCATGGTACATAAATGCCCTTCTTCACGCCTTCCAGATGGCCCGGCAGGACGGAAGCCGGATCGAGGGACACACCCTTGAACAGAATCGGTGTACCGATTTTTCCTTCGCGGATCTTCTGCTTTGCTTCCGCATAAGACGGGTCAAACCGGCGCATATAGCCCACAGTGAACAGCTTTGTGCCATTTTCTGCTGCAGCCGCTTCGATTTCCTCACAGTCAGCAATCGTTTTTGCCAGTGGCTTTTCACAAAATACGTGCTTCCTTGCTCTGCAGGCGGCAAGGCATGCTTCCTTATGTGCATCTGCGCCAGTTGCCACAACAATGGCATCGATGTCCGGATTTTCCACCATCTCATGCACACTGGTGTACCCATAGGGAATACCCATTTCCTCCTGCATTGCCTTTACCCTGCTCTCGGTCCGTGCACACACGGCAACCACCTCTGCATAGCGATTGCGCATCAGGTTTGTAAGGTGCATTTGTCCCATCATGCCGATGCCGACAATTCCAAATCGAATTTTACTCATTATTGATCTTCCTCCTTTGCTGTTGCGGAGAGCAGTGGTGCCTCCCGCGTTACAAATTATATCACACACCAGCATGAATTACATTCCCGTATTCTGCTCAAATACAAGCGTTTTTCTGAATATATTCCCGCGCCATCAGTGCATATTCAAATGGATTTGCCTTTGCCGGGTCCTGTTCTGCCTCCACAATAAACCAGCCCTCATAATGTGCATCGTGTAATGCCGCAAAAACCTCCGGATAATTCACACAGCCATCGCCCGGAATGGTAAAGCAGCCTTCCAGCACGGCTTTGCGGAATGGGAAACCCTCTGCATAGGCTCTTTGCATTTTGTCCAGACGGATATCCTTCAAATGGACATGTCCGATGCGCGGACCAAATTGTCTTGCTGCCTCCACGGCATCTTCCCCAGCGAAGGTAAAATGTCCGGTATCGAAGCACAGGTATACATATCGCGGGTCTGTATGTTCCATCAAACGTTTGGTTTCTGCAAAGGTCTGCACTACCGTTGCCATATGATGATGGAAACACAGCTTAAAGCCGCGTTCTGCTGCAATCCTGCCCAGCTTGTTGAGCCCTGTACACAGCAGCTCCCATTCTGCATCGGTTGCAACCGGCTTATTGCTGCCAAACATGGAGCATTCCTCCGCAAACAGATTACGGGTCAGCTCACAAACATTGATGCGCGCTGCGCCAACGGCTTCAAGAAAGTCCAGCGCTTTGATAAATTCCGCCTCATTCTCCTCATATGGCTTGGAGCATAGAAAGCTGGAAAACCACTGGGAGGCAATCTTAATGCCGCGTAAATCCAGCGCATGATTCAAAACAGCAGGATCTGTCGGGAATTTGCCGCCAATCTCCGTTCCCTGAAACCCAGCCAAAGCCGCTTCGGAAACCATCTGCTCAAAGGTCAGCTCACCTCCTAGCTGCGGCATATCATCATTTGTCCAGTTAATCGGCGCAATGCCAAGTTTTACATTGTTAAACATAATCGTCCTCCCTCAGCACTTCTCCCACTGGCCGCTCTTGACAGACCTCAAAACTGCACCAATGATGCTATCGACCTTTGCGCCCATCTCAAAATCACAGATATATTCACCGCCATGCATTGCCTGCATCAAGGTGTGCGCTTGCAGCGTCTTCATATCATCAAATGCAATCGCAATGCCGCCTGCCGGCTGGAACCATTTGAAGCCTTCATGCTCCGGATTGAGCAGGACTGTGCGGAAACCGCAGTCTCTGCCGTTGTCCACATCTGCATCCGACTTAAAGTATACCTGAACCTCACACATCCGTTCCAGATTATATACAACCGTACCTTCGGTTCCCTGAATTTCATAATAGAAATAATTCTTGCGCCCGGTTGCTACACGTGACGAAGAGAAATCGCCGATTGCACCATTTTTATACTTGACCAGGAAGGTGACCAAGTCATCATTTTCCACCTGCCCCATCTCAGAGGAACCTGGTTTTACCGGACGTTCCGGGATGACAATGGACTGGACAGCAGATACGGAATCCATATCCCCAACGATCATCTGGGAAACGGACAGCAGATGGCTGCACAAATCACCCAGCGCGCCAGAACCTGCCAGCTTATTGATATGGCGCCATGCAATCGGAATCGACGGGTCCAGCAGCATATCCTGGTCATATGTAGCATGGACACGCATAATTTTGCCCAGTTTGCCCGATTTCACCAGTTCTGCAACATACTGATTGGCCGGGTTCATGATATTGGAGAAGCCGCAATAGTTTACAACCCCTTTTCCCTTTGCCAGATCGGCCAGAATCCGCGATTCTTCCGCAGACAGGCTCAATGGCTTTTCACAGAAAACATGCTTGCCATTTTCCAGCGCGGCCTTTGCCATCTCAAAATGCATACAGTTCGGGGTTGCTACGTCAACCAGGTCGACCTTTGGATCAGAAACGACGGCTTTCCAGTCTGCGGTATACCGGTGATACCCCATCTGTCCGGCAAACTTTTCCGCAGCTTGTTCGTTGACGTCGCTGACGATCTCAAATACCGGCATGTCATCGCCGAAAATCATCTTTGCATTGTGGAATGCAGTCGTATGTGCTTTGCCCATCCAACCGCCGCCGATCAATCCAATTCGCACTTCTTTCATTTTACTTTCCTCCGTTGTTGTATTTTAGAACCATCCGGCAATGCCGGGCAGATATGTCTGCTATTTTCCGCTCTGAGCCCAGCAATATCAAAAAATTTCACCTTTGACATTTTGTAAAACCATACTGAAAACCATAATATGGAGAATATCATGCCCTTATTTTATAAATTTTTTGCTGTAATTTTTGAACAAACCTGCCATATACATCGCTGTGATAGTATAGTATAATATTTTTCAACTGAAAGCATTACATATTCTTGATAAAGAATATCAAAAAAATATACACACTGTCATTTCCCATGAACAGGTATTTCCCCGGAGGTTCTTTATGCTGAATGATACGGGCATCCTTTCCGATTCTGTTCGTTTTTATCACGAACCGGATCCATTCACTGCCGAAAACCTTTTCCATACGCCACATGTCGGTGTCTATCACTGCAATGCACAATATCATTTTGAACGGACAAAGGAAACCTGTCTGGATATCTGCCAGGCATTACTTGTGGACAAGGGCGCATTGGCCGTGCAATACCGTGGACAGAACCAGCAGGCGTCTGCCGGCATGCTTGTCCTTCTGGACTGCCGGGAACCGCACCGCTATTTTTCGGCATCCAGTGAAGTACAATTCCGCTGGTTCCATATCACAGGCTCCAGCAGTGCGGCTTATGTCAACCATATTATCCAGCAGCATGGCTTCGTCATCCAGAGCGCGAAAAATGCAGATATCGAACCGTGCTTCACGCAGATCGTCTCCGATGCCCGCCTGAATGCCAACGTGCATCTGGTTTCTCTGCACGTGCATCAACTTCTCACCTATCTGGCTTCGCTTACCGTGGAATCCGTAAAGGATGAGCTGGAGCTTGCTGTGGAGGATTCGGTCCGCTATATGGAAGCGCATTATGCGGATAAAGAAGTCAAGATCCCATTCCTGGCTTCCCGCGCCGCTCTAAGCACCTGCTATTATCTGCGCAAATTCAAGGAATACCAGTCCACAACCCCGCACCAGTATCTGCAGTCTGTCCGCCTGCGTGCTGCCAAGGAGCAGCTGACAACTACATCTCGCAGTATGGAGGAAATCGCAGAAGCCTGCGGCTTCTGCAACACCTCCCATTTCGTTATGTCCTTTCGCAAGAGTACCGGTCTGACACCACTGCAGTTTCGCATGATGTGGAAATAATCCGGTCGCAAAATACTGGTTGCGCTGCCTTTCCTGTCGTCTATATTGACTTCATCACTTTTATGTGGTAAAGTATATGTACTGTTTTATCACTTTTCATTGGTAAATCAGCCAGAATATGTTTCTACAAAGGAAGGGATATCGTGAAATTACTCGTCTTAATTCTGTACTTTGCCGTTCTGGTAGCCATTGGTATGTATTGCAGAAGGCATGCAACCGATGTAAACGGTTTCGTTCTTGGCGGGCGTTCTGTTGGCCCATGGCTGACAGCCTTTGCCTATGGTACATCTTATTTCTCAGCGGTTATTTTCGTCGGCTATGCCGGACAGTTTGGCTGGAAATATGGCATTGCATCCACATGGATTGGTATCGGCAACGCGCTGATCGGTTCCCTGCTGGCATGGGTAATCCTCGGACGGCGTACCCGTATTATGACCCAGCATCTGGATTCCGCAACCATGCCCGCCTTCTTCGGTACCCGTTTCGACAGCAATGCACTGAAGGTTGGCGCCTCCGTCATCATCTTTATATTCCTGATCCCTTATACCGCTTCGCTGTATAACGGACTTTCCCGCCTGTTCGCCATGGCGTTCAATATCGATTACACTATTTGTATCATCCTTATGGCAATCCTGACAGGCATTTATGTTATCGCAGGCGGTTATATGGCGACTGCCATCAACGACTTTATTCAGGGCCTGATTATGCTGTTTGGCATCGTCATTATCATCGCAGCGGTCCTGATGAGCAAGGGCGGCTTTATGGAAGCGCTCAACGGCTTGGCAAATGTATCCGACCCGGCTGCATCTACACAACCAGGCGTATTTGCCTCCTTCTTCGGCCCGGACCCGCTGAACCTGCTGGGTGTCGTTATCCTCACCAGCCTCGGTACCTGGGGCCTGCCGCAGATGGTACAGAAGTTCTATGCCATCAAGGATGAATCTGCTATCCATAAAGGAACCATGATCTCCACCCTGTTTGCATTGGTTGTTTCCGGCGGCTGCTACTTCCTCGGCGGTTTTGGCAGACTGTTCTCCGACCAGATTGACATTGACGCCAATGGTTTTGACTCTGTCATTCCAACCATGCTGTCCAACCTGGCGCCGATCCTGATTGCGCTGGTTGTGATTCTGGTGCTTTCGGCTTCCATGTCTACACTGTCCTCTCTGGTTATTGCGTCCAGCTCTACCCTGACCATCGACTTCCTGAAGGGTACCTTCATGAAAAAGATGAACCAGCGGCAGCAGCTGATTTCCATCCGTATTTTCATCTTTATCTTCATTGCAATCTCTGCAGTCATCGCAATTGTCCAGTACAAGAGCAACGTTACCTTCATCGCTCAGCTGATGGGTATTTCCTGGGGCGCTCTGGCAGGTGCATTCCTTGCTCCATTCCTGTATGGCCTGTACTGGAAGCGTACCTCTAAGATTGCCTGCTGGGTAAGCTTCATCTTCGGCTGTGGCTTGATGATTGCCAATATGCTGTTCCGTACAAGCTTCCCGGTTCTGCTCCAGTCTCCGATCAACAGCGGTGCTCTGGCCATGATTGCCGGCCTGATTCTGGTTCCGGTCATCAGCCTTCTGACACCTGCCCCGAAGAAGGAATTGGTAGAGGATGCTTTTTCCTGCTACAACAAGGCAACAGTTGTTCCACAGAAAACTGCTCTGGGTAGATAAATTTTGGTTATTTCTCAGCTTTTTAAACATCATAATTGGTGGTATACTGGATTTTGTCCGGTATACCGCCTTTTTTCTTCAAAATGCCTTTATATCCGGAACCATTTGCATTTTTACTAAGGAGGTTTTCTATCATGGATCAGAAAAAATCCAAATCTGAAATCATAAAACGATATATCTTATGCATCATAGGCCTGTTTTTCTCTGCCCTTGGCGTTGCAGTCACCAAGCATGGTGAGCTGGGTGTATCCCCGATCTCTTCTGTCGCCAATGTTCTGAGCCTGCAGTTTCCAGTGTTGACACTCGGCAACTGGCTTATTATCTGGAACTGTATCCTGATTCTGGGACAGATTGTGATCCTCCGCAGAAAATTCCAGTGGATTCAGCTGCTGCAAATCCCGCTGTCCTTCCTGTTCGGTTACTTTACCGACTTTGGCATGTGGATGTTTGCCTGGACAGCTTCGGATTTTTATCCGTTCCGCCTGGTCAACATTGCCGCGGGCACTATTCTTCTCGGTTTTGGCATCTCCCTTTGTGTCATCGCAAGTGCCGTCATGAATTCCGGCGAGGCATTTGTCAAAGCCATCTCTGATACAACACATAAGGATTTCGGTACACTGAAAATCTGTTTTGATGTCAGCTGTGTTATCATTGCGATCCTTCTCTCCCTGTTCTTCTTTGATTTTACCGTCCAGGGAACCCGTGAGGGTACTGTGATTGCAGCTCTGTGTACAGGTATTGTCATCAAAGCCTTTACGCCCCGCCTGCGCTGGCCGCTGGAACACATCCTCACCGGTTCATCCCGGAAACAGGAGGCCTCTGCATGATTATTGATTTTCATACCCATACGTTTCCAGATAAAATTGCCGGTTCTGTCATTTCCAAGCTGCAGAAGCTGTCCCGTTCCAAACCATTTACCGATGCCACGAATGATGACCTGCGCCGTTCCATGGAAAAGTCGGGTGTGGATGTCTCCATCTTGCTTCCGGTTATGACAAACCCGGGACAGGTACAAAAGCTGAATGAACTCGCCGCACGCATCAATGAGCATTGGCATGAAACCGGTCTGCTGTCCTTCGGCGGCATGCATCCGGACGCAGAAAATTATAAAGAAGCGCTGTACCATGTTGCCGACATGGGATTAAAGGGTATAAAATTACACCCTGCTTATCAGGGTACAGATTTTGACGATATCCGTTTCCTGCGCATTATCGACAAGGCTTCTGAGCTTGGCCTGGTTGTTCTGACACATGCCGGATGGGATATCGGTATCCCAGGACACAATTTCTGCAATACAACGCATGTCCGGCATGTAATGAAGGAAGTTAACCCAGACAAGCTGGTTCTTGCCCATATGGGCGGCTGGTGGGACTGGGACGCCGTTGAAACAGAGCTTGCCGGCTTGCCGCTGTATTTTGATACGGCTTTTTCTGTCGGTGATATCCTTCCTGCTCCAGGTACCTCCCGTTCCCCGGAAGAATCCCACAACATGGACAGGGAGCAGTTCACCCGTCTGGTACGCAGGCTGGGAACCGACCGCGTCCTGTTCGCAACCGACTGTCCATGGAGCGATCAGTCGGAGTTCTTGAAATTTATGCGTGAATGTGATTTCTCTGCGCAGGAGCTGGCAGATATTTTGGGCAACAATGCGCAAAAGCTGTTGGCAATTTGACAAAATCAATCCGTAAGCAAAAGAGCGTCTCACCGGAATTCCGGCGGGACGCTCTTATCATTTGAGCAATATAAAATCAGTTTTTAAACAGATTTCGCTTATCAATCACACGCACTGCCTTGCCTTCGCTGCGGGCAATGGCCTTCGGCGCTACCAGTTTAACATCTACACGGATGCCCAGCATCGCTTTCAGCTTTGCTACCAGCTTCTTCTCACGTTCTATATTAGGCACGGACAGGTCGTTGAACATCTCCTGTGACATTTCGACGTTCACTTCAATGGTATCACTGTTGCCAACACGGTCTACAATCAGCTCATAGTTCGCCGGATAACCCTCATTCATCAAGACAGTCTCAATCTGTGATGGGAATACATTGACACCCTTGACAACCATCATATCATCACTGCGTCCCAATGGCTTGGTCATGCGGATATGGGTACGGCCGCAGGAACACTTTTCACGGGACAGGATACAGATATCACGTGTGCGGTAACGCATCAGCGGGAATGCTTCCTTGGTCAGGCAGGTAAATACCAGCTCACCACGCTCGCCTTCCGGCAGGACTTCACCGGTCTTCGGGTCAATGACCTCTGCAATGAAGTGGTCTTCATTGATATGCATCCCCCTCTGTTCTTCACACTCGAAGGATACGCCCGGGCCGGAAATCTCCGTCAGGCCATAGATATCATATGCCTTAATACCCAGATTTTCCTCAATATCATGGCGCATCTCCTCGGTCCATGCTTCTGCGCCGAAGATGCCAGCCTTCAGCTTAATCTGGTCACGCACGCCCATCTCATCGATGCTCTCTGCCAGATAAGCCGCATACGACGGGGTGCAGCACAGGATGGTGGAACCCAGATCTGTCATAAACTGAATCTGGCGCTCGGTATTACCGGAGGACATTGGCAATGTCAGGCAGCCAACCTTATGGGAGCCGCCATTCAGTCCGGGACCTCCCGTGAACAGTCCATAGCCATAGCAGACATGGCAGACATCCTCATTGGTTCCGCCTGCGGCTACAATCGCACGTGCACAGCAATCTTCCCACAGATCAATGTCGTTCTGTGTATAGAATGCAACAACACGGCGGCCAGTCGTACCACTGGTAGACTGGATGCGCACGCAGTCTGCCAGCGGCTTTGCCAGCAGGCCATACGGGTACTGGTCCTTCAGATCATCCTTGGTGATAAACGGAAGCCTATGCAGATCCTCAATACCACGGATATCCTCCGGCTTTATGCCCATTTCATCCATCTTATTCCGGTAAAATTCCACATTGTCATAGACATACTGTACCTGCTTGACCAGACGCTCACTTTGCAGGGCCTGCAGCTGGTCAACCGGCATAGTCTCAATTTCCGGCTGATAATAACGTTTCATATGATTGTTCCAAACTCCTTATACTCTGACGCGGGAAACCATCCCTTCCCCGCCCGCTATTTCCCGAAAAAATAGCTCAAGCGGCGACTTTGTTCTGATTTCATAGGCAAACAGTCGGCTCTCTGAAGGCCATTCCTCGTGGCCCTCCTTTCCTGAGAGGGATTACTCCTGAGAATCCGTATTATACACACTTATATTGAATACGGCTCTTGTACTTCGTTACTCTGCACGGCCCAGAGAAAATGCCTTGCGGTTCAGCTCCAAGAACTTTGCCGGCACACTGGCAGCCAGCGCGTCCAGCCATGCATCTTCTGTAATCTGGTCAAAATAACGGGACAGCCTGCCCATCAGTGCAATATTCACTGCCTTGGAAGACCCTGCTTCGGTTGCAATGGCCAGCGCATCCATTGCGTCTACCTTTGCCCCCAGCGCCTCCATTTTCTCAATCAGATCGGTTGGATATTCTGCCGCGCCAGTGATAACCGGCATCGGGTCTATCTCCTGGGTATTGACAATCACGCGCCCGCCCTGCTTGAGATATTCCATCCAGCGTGCAGCTTCCAGCTTTTCAAAGGAAACGATAAAATCCGCTTCCCCCTTATCGATAATCGGAGAATATACATGCTCGCCAAAGCGGACATAGGTTACAACACTGCCACCGCGCTGGCTCATGCCATGTACTTCCGAAACCTTTACATCATATCCCTGATCCAGCAGCAAACGTCCCAGCAGCTTGCTTGCCAGCAGAGAACCCTGGCCGCCGACACCTACGATCATTACATTCGTTGTCATTTCAGCCACCTCCTCAGTCTTTCAGTGCATCGAATGCACACAGCTGCTGACATACACCGCAGCCAACACAAAGCGTATTGTCAATTACTGCCTTCTTATTCTTGATGCTGATTGCAGGACATCCAAGCTTCATACAGCTGTGGCATCCGCGACATGCATCCTTGTCGACCTTCAGCGGCGGATTATGCTTGACATATTTCAGCAGCGCACATGGGCGGCGGCTGATGATAACAGACGGTGCTTCAATTGCCAGCTCCTCCTTCAAAACGGTATCACACTGCTTCAGGTCATACGGGTCAACAACCCGGATATGTTCGAATCCCATCGCACGGCACAGGGATTCCAGATCAATCTTACCAGCCGGATCACCCTTGATATTATAACCAGTGGTCGGGTTCTGCTGGTGTCCGGTCATACCAGTGATGGAGTTATCCAGAATGATAACCGTAGAATTGCTCTGGTTATATGCGATATTGGCAAGACCAGTCATACCGGAATGCATGAAAGTAGAGTCACCAATAACAGCAACGGTCTTTCCCTCCGATTCCTTGCCCAGCGCCTTGTTATAGCCATGAACAGAAGAAATAGATGCACCCATACACAGGGTCATTTCAATCGCACTCAGCGGTGCCACTGCACCCAGCGTATAACAGCCGATATCACCCAAAACAGTACACTTATTTTTGGACAGGGTGTAGAACAAACCACGGTGTGGACATCCTGCGCACATGACTGGCGGACGTGCCGGCATGGTTTCGTCCAGTTTTTTGCCCTGCGGAACCGGCAGGCCAAGCTTTTCTGCAATCAGGTTCTGAGAGAATTCATCCTCCAGCGGAAGGACATCCTTGCCGGTAACGGTAAGGCCCAGCTTTTTGCAGTGGTCTTCAATAATCGGGTCGAGCTCTTCGATGACAACCAGCTTGTCAACCTTCGCTGCAAAATCCAGAATCAGCTTCTCCGGCAGCGGATGAATCATACCCAGCTTCAGAACCGATGCCTTCTCTCCAAACACTTCCTTTGCATACTGATAACAGGTGCTCGAAGTGATGACACCGATCGCAGTATCCGCCATTTCAACGCGGTTAAATTCACAGTTTTCTGCAAATGCGATCAGATCCCGGGTGCGCTGCTCTACCAGCGGGTGGCGGCGCTTTGCGTTGCCCGGCATCATAACATACTTGCCGATATTTTTCTCATACGGCTTTGCCGGCGGAACGATGCGCTCGTCCGGTTCAACGATGCTCTGGGAATGCGCAACGCGGGTGCACATTTTGATGATAACCGGAGTATCAAACTGTTCCGACAGTTCAAAGGCACGCATGGTAAATGCACGTGCTTCTGCGGAGTCCGACGGCTCCAGCATCGGGATCTTGGATGCAATGGCATGATGGCGGGAATCCTGTTCATTCTGAGAGGAGTGCATACCGGCATCATCCGCTACAACAATAACCATACCAGCATTGACACCGGTATAAGATACGGTAAACAGCGGGTCCGCAGCTACATTCAGGCCGACATGCTTCATGCCGCAGAAGCTGCGCTTGCCGGCAAGACATGCACCAAAAGCAACTTCCATTGCAACCTTTTCATTTGGGGCCCACTCACAGTACATTTCATCATATTTTGCGGCTTCCTCTGTAACTTCTGTACTTGGGGTTCCCGGATAACTGGAAACCACGCTGCATCCGGCTTCATACAGGCCGCGGGCAACTGCCTGATTGCCCAACATCAGCTGTTTCATAAGTATCTTCCCTTTCTCACTATGTGTTTGCCGCCTATAGAAAATAAAACGGCGCATTGAAACATTATGTTTCTTCCTCAGCAATCTGCTCTGTCATACCACGCAGTACGCCAGTTCCTGATGACAGCATACGGCTGACACGGCTGATGGTGGCGCTGCTTGCACCGGTTCTGCCAAGGATATCATTATAAATTTTGCCCTGCGTGAGCAAAACAGCTACGTCAAAGCGCTGCTCCATCGCCCTTGCCTCTGATACAGTGCACAGATCTTCGAAGAACTTCCTGCACTCATCAACGGTTTTCAGCTTCAGGATATTCTCATATAGAGCCATGCTCGGCTCTTTGTGATTTAATTTTGCCATACGGCACTCCCTCCTGCTGCTGCCGGAAAATGACAGCTAAATTTATGACGCCTTTAAGATTAAGTTTAACACAACAAAGCATGACAGTAAACCACTTTTTTGTGAATTTCACCAAAAGCCACCCGTTCTTTCACCGAAAAGCTGCAAAAAAAGCAGGCTCCTGCCAAAAGCAGGAGCCGTTATCTGTGTCAACCAACACGCGGGATGTAAAATAGTAAAACAAGATGATTTGTCACAAAGCCTCCCTCAGCCCGCCCTGTTCTGTGTGCAAAAAGTTTCTGTTATCACGCGGAAGCTCATATATGCCATGCAAAGCATCAGCCCTGGTTTTCCTTCGCAACCAGATTTTCCACGCGATAGATCTGACGGAGCTTCGGCTTTTCAATTTTGCCGGTCGGATTGCGCGGAATATCAGCAAAGATGATGTTGACCGGACGCTTATAGCGCGGCAGCTTCATACAAAATTCACGGATTTCCGCTTCCGTGCAGGTAAAGCCCTCCTTGATTTCAATAATCGCCGCCGTGATCTCACCCAGGCGCTGATCCGGCATACCAATAACGGCAACGTCCTTGATGGACGGATATGCACGCAGGAAATCCTCAATCTGAACCGGATAAATATTTTCGCCGCCGCTGATAATGACATCCTTTTTGCGGTCTACGAGGAAATAGAAGCCGTCCTCATCCTGCATTGCCATATCCCCGGTAAACAGCCATCCGTCTCTGAGCGTCTCTGCGGTCGCTTTTTCATCACGGTAATAACAGGTCATGACGCCAGGTCCCTTCACGCACAGCTCACCTACGTCGCCCTGTTTGACGTTTTCGCCGTTTTCATCCACAATCTTTGCTTTCCAGCCAAAGCCCGGAACGCCAATTGCGCCAACCTTATGGATATTTTCCACACCCAGGTGGACACAGCCCGGTCCAATGGATTCACTCAGGCCATAGTTGGTATCATACTGATGTTTTGGGAAATACTTCTTCCAGCGGCGGATCAGGGACGGTGGTACCGGCTGTGCGCCAATATGCATCAGTCTCCACTGCTCCAGCGTATAATCCTCCAGCTTGAAATCACCGCGGTCCAGTGCATCCAGAATATCCTGTGCCCACGGAACCAGCAGCCAAACAATGGAACACTTCTCCTGCGAAACTGCTTCCAGTACGTACTTTGGTTTGGTACCCTTCAGCAATACTGCCTTGCCGCCGGAAATCAGACTGCCGAACCAGTGCATTTTTGCGCCAGTGTGGTACAGCGGCGGAATGCAGAGGAATACATCATCCTTGGTCTGGCCATGATGTGCCTGCTCCACACGTGCGGAATGCATCAGGCTTTCATGGTTATGCAGGATTGCCTTTGGAAAGCCCGTAGTGCCGGAGGAAAAGTAAATTGCCGCATCATCTTCATCACGGATATCAATCAGTGGTGCCTGGCTGGAACAATTGGCTGCCAGAGAAGCGTAATTCTCTGCCCAAGTTGGACAGCCTCCCTCACCCAGATAGAACATCAGCCGCTTCCGGCCCAGTTCATCTGCAATCGGCTCCAGACGCCCGATAAAGTTGCTGCCGAATACAATCACGTCGACCTCTGCCAGATCAGCACAGTATTTGATCTCATCAGTATCATAACGGAAATTAAACGGGACTGCGAGTGCGCCAGTTTTCAGGACACCGAAGTAAATCGGCAGCCATTCCAGGCAGTTCATCAGCAGGATTGCTACCTTATCCCCCTTTTTGATGCCACGGCTGAGCAGCAGATTTGCAAAACGGTTTGCTTTTTCATCAAATACGCTCCATGTGATTTCACGGCGGTAGCTGGTAGCCGGCGTCGGCTCCATCAGGTCAAATTCCTTCCATGTCACACGGCGGATTTCCTGAATTTCAGGATTCAATTCAACAAGTGCAACGTCGTCGCCATACAGCTTGCTGTTTTTTTCCAATAAATCTGTAATAGGCATGTTCCTGTTCTCTATCCTTCCTCTATGTAATCTCTTAAAGCATTTTCTTTGTCAGTTTAAAGCGTTGTTCTTTTCCTATAAAAGTATCACAACAGAAACAAAAAGTCAATTTCTTTTGCCAGCCGGGATGCCCTCCATATCTGTGATAGAATATCTTGCACCCCTTTTTCCTTCGCAGTATAATATTTTTATCTAATACAGTTGGGAGGAAAATGTGATGGAACAGCAGACACTTTTTGGCAGCGCCGATACCCAGCCGTTGGCAGCCCGGCTTCGCCCGCAATCATTGGAGGAATTTGCGGGGCAAACCCATCTGCTGGGCGAAGGAAAGGTGCTTCGCCATCTGATTGAAGCTGACCGCATTTCCTCCATGATTTTCTGGGGGCCTCCGGGCGTTGGCAAGACCACCCTTGCGCGTATCATTGCCAACCGGACGAGGGCATCCTTTATCGATTTTTCTGCTGTCACCAGCGGCATCAAGGAAATCCGCACCGTGATGCAGCGTGCAGAGGACAACCGCCGCTTCGGGGATAAAACCATCGTTTTTGTAGACGAGATCCACCGTTTTAACAAAGCGCAGCAGGACGCATTTCTGCCATTTGTCGAAAAGGGCAGCATTATTTTGATCGGCGCTACAACGGAAAATCCATCCTTTGAAGTCAATGGTGCATTGCTGTCCCGCTGTAAGGTCTTTGTCCTGCAGGCGCTCAAAACAGAAGAGCTGACCGCTTTGCTTTCCCGCGCCCTGCATGACCCAAGGGGCTTTGGAAAGCAAACCGTCCGCATCTCCCATGACATGCTGGAAATGATCGCAAATTTCGCCAATGGCGATGCCAGAACTGCACTTTCTACGCTGGAAATGGTGGTTTTAAACGGCGATACGGACGGAGATACCATCACAGTTTCCGCAGAAACATTGGAACAATGCATTGCTAAAAAATCCCTGCTGTATGACAAAACCGGCGAGGAGCATTATAACCTGATCTCTGCGCTGCACAAATCCATGCGTAATTCCGACCCCGATGCTGCTGTATACTGGCTTGCACGTATGCTGGAAGCCGGGGAAGACCCGCTATATGTTGCCCGCCGGGTGACCCGGTTTGCCAGCGAAGATATCGGGCTTGCCGACCCCAGGGCATTGGAAATCGCGGTTGCCGCTTATCAGGCATGCCATTTCATCGGTATGCCGGAATGCTCCGTTCATCTGACGCAGGCAGTTGTCTATATGTCCATGGCGCCCAAATCCAATGCACTGTACATGGCATATGAAACCGCTAAGAGGGACGCCGTATCGCAGCTGGCCGAGCCGGTACCGTTGGTCATCCGCAATGCGCCGACGCGCCTGATGAAAGAACTGGATTATGGCAAGGGTTACCAGTACGCCCATAACACTGCGGACAAGCTGACCAATATGCAATGCCTGCCGGACTCTCTGCTGGGGAAGAAATATTACCATCCCACCGAGCAGGGCCTCGAAGCAAAATATAAAAACCGTCTGGAACAGATCAAGCTTTGGAAGAAGCAGCACGGTACAAAATAATGATTCTGCATGGTTTTCATGCAGCTATTGTAAATAGATAATACAATAAAGACATATAAAAAACCACGTTCTACCGCATCTTCGGTAAAGCGTGGTTTTCTGCTTCTCTATTCACCTGCCGCAGGATTTTCCTCCGTCTTTGCAGCAGTTTCTGCTATTTGCTCTGGCAGCGCTGCCTGCTCCCGCTTGTACACCAGCTCCATGACATAATCCACCAGACGCTCCGCCGCATCCGGATGCCCAATCGCACGGATTGTCTCATGCACAGTACGCAGGCGCACCGGACTGTGGAATAAGTGGTACAACGCATCATCCAGCGGAAAGGTCTTGGTTACTCTGGATGCAATGCCATTATTCATCAAAAATTCCACATTGCGTTCTTCCTGTCCCGGGATCGGATGAATCAGAATCATGGGCAATCCCTTTGCGATGGATTCCGATACGGTCAGCCCGCCTGGCTTGGTAATAATGCAGTCGGATGCACTCATCAGAACCTCCACATTATCCGCAACCCCCATGACATTGATCCGACATCCGCCTTGATATTCCTCCTGAAAGGCACACAGGCGGTTATAAGTACGTTTATTGTTGCCACAAACAGCTAAAATCTGGAAATCTATTCCCAGCTCTGTAATCTGCTTCACAATTTTTGTACTGTTACCGTATCCCATGCTTCCGCTCCTCACCAAACTGGTGGAACGTTCCGGCGCAAGCCCAAGCTGCTCGCAGGCCTCCTCACGCGAAATGTTCCGGTTGAACTTCGGATGAATCGGGATACCAAACGGCAGGATACGTTCCTCCGGGATGCCGCGTTTTACAGCTGTGTGTGTAATCAGCTCACTTGCCGTTACCAGCCCGTCCATATGCAGGACATCTTCCCAATAGGGATGAATACAATAATCGGTCGCAATGCCTATACTGGGCGCAGTCACCATATTACGCTGTTTCATCTGGCTGACCAGATGGGCCGCCAGCACATGAGTGCACACAATGGCATCCGGTTCAAAATCATCTACAAAATGTTCGAATTTGAATGCGCCAAGGGTATTCACCAGCTTGACAACATTCATTTTGTTCAGCTTGTCCTTGTTCTTTGTCGTCTTATCATAAAACAGCCGATATAATTCAGGTGTATATTTCGAGGACAGCAAATACCCCTTTGCCAGTGCTTTTTGTATCATTTTACTGATATATTCATATACATCTATAATTTTTGTCTCAGCGCCTTTTTCCCCAAATAAATCAGCCAGCGCCTTTGCTGTGGCGTGATGCCCATAGCCGGCAGTGACTGTCAGCAGCAGAATCTTCATGTATCACACTCCTCATCGATACATTTTACCTTATTCGGACGCGAAGTGCAACGGCTATCTTTCCCAATATTGCTCAGCCTGTATATGTCTGCCCGGATAACCGGGAAACGGTACGCCGGTATTCCCCCAAAACCTTTTGCTCCAATTCCTCCCGCATCACCGGGCCAATCGGATGGACAATGTCCCGATACTGCCCGTCCGGCATCCGGCGCGACGGCATGGCAAGAAACAACCTGTCCGACCCATCGATAATTTTAATGTCATGAACCGCAAACGTGCGGTCAAAGGTAACAGATACCAATGCACGCAGCTTGCCGTTGCGATAAAATTGCCGGAAATGAATGTCCGTGATTTCCATTGTTGTGTACTCCTTTTACCAATTTTACCATATTGTAACCATTTTTCTTGGCATAATCTATTTATATTCTTTCCGATTTGTCATATAATATACACAACGGATTTTGCTCCGTTATCGAATTGTATCATATCGGTTTTGATACATTTTCATGATTACACGAAAATCCTGCGGCATGTCCGCATGGTTCTCGATCTTATTGGAGGCATTTTATTCATGTCCGACTTTTCTTTACAGTCTTATGTAACAGATCATAAGTCCATTCATCTTGTTGGCATCGGCGGTGTTTCGATGTCCGCACTGGCAGAGCTTTTGCTGCATCTCGGTGCAAAGGTTTCCGGCTCCGACCGTGCACAGTCCCATGTCACGGACAAGCTGACTGCCCTTGGTGCAAAGATTACATATGCACATCTCCCGGAAAACGTAGAAGGTGCTGACCTCATCATCCGTACCGCAGCAGTACATGATGATAACCCGGAAATCGCTCATGCCCGTGAACTGGGTATTCCCGTTGTGGAACGCGCACAGGCATGGGGTTCTATTATGATTGCCTATCGGGATGCTGTCTGTATCTCCGGTACCCATGGCAAGACTACCACAACTTCTATGCTGACCCTGATCGGTATGCAGTGCGGCATTGACCCGACTGTTATGGTAGGCAGCGACCTCCCGGCAATTGGCGGCACCCTGCGCATTGGTTCCCATGACTGCTTTATCGCAGAATCCTGCGAGTACACCAATTCATTTCTCAGCTTCCATCCAACGGTTGCTGTTGTACTGAATGTTGATGCAGACCATCTGGATTTCTTCAAGGATATCGATGATATTATCCATTCCTTCCATCGGTTCTGCGAACTGGTCCCGGAAACGGGCGCCATCGTTGTCAACAACGATTCTGCCAACGCGCTGAAGGCTGTGGAAGGCATTGACCGTACCTGTATCACCTTCGGCTCCACACCGGATGCGGATGTTTATCCCGAAAATGTCACGGACCGCCACGGCTATTACAGCTTTGATGTCATGCATAAGGGCAAGCTGTTTACGCACGTTGATCTGTCCGTACCGGGCTACCATAATATGATGAACGCACTGGCTTCCTGCGCGGTCTGCACATTCCTCGGTCTGGATGCTGCTGCTTCCGCAGAAGGTTTGAAGCAGTTTACCGGCTCCTCCCGCCGCTTTCAGCTCACTGGACGCACCCCAAAAGGTACTATGGTCATCGATGATTACGCACATCATCCGACAGAAATGATGGCTACCCTGAAAACCGCACGTGAGATGGATTATGACCGCATCCTCTGCGTATTCCAGCCGCATACCTATTCGCGTACCAAGGCACTGCTGCCGCAGTTCATCGAAGCTTTGAAGCTGTGCGATAAAGCAATCCTGGCTGATATCTATGCAGCGCGTGAGCAGAATACCTTTGGCATCAGTTCCAAGGATATCTCCGATGCTCTGGATGGCGGCGAATACTATGATTCCTTTGAAAAAATTGAAGCCCGTCTGCTGGAAATTGCGCAACCAGGTGATCTGATTATCACCATGGGTGCAGGCAATGTCAACTCCATCGGCTCTGCCATCTGCGCAAAGGATTAAATGTACAAGACAACCGCACAAAAGCCGCTCAATGAGCGGCTTTTTCTTATGCATTTGTCATGCCAGTCCTCTTCGCCGTCTGGCTATATTGATCGGCCCTTCCTGCATACGTTTCAGATTGCCCAAAATACGGCTTGTCCCCATGATGACACAGATTTCCGGGTCTTCCGATGCATGGGTTTCCAGTCCCATCTCTCTGGATAAATATCGGTCCATACCGTACAGCTTGGAGCCGCCGCCTGCCAATACAATTCCAGTTTCCGTCAAATCACCTACCAGCTCTGGCGGTGTTGTCTCCATCAAGCCGCAAATTGCCGCCAGAATCTGCTCCGCCTGCTCCTGCAGGACTGGAATCAGTTCCTCGGATGTAATGGTTTCGCAGGCAGGAAGTCCACTGGACAATCTTCTGCCCCGTACTGTCATCGACAGGTTTTCCTCCCGCGGCAGAATGCCGCCGATGCTGCATTTAATCTGTTCTGCTGTGGAAAGCCCGATCAGCAAATCGTGCTGACGCTTCAGATACGCCTGAATCGCATCGTCACAGCTGTCCCCGGCAATGCGGATGGACACAGCCCGTACAACAGCTCCCATGGAAATTACAGCAATGTCCGTTGTACCGCCGCCGATGTCCACCACAAGCGTCCCTTTCGGACTTTTCGGGTCTACGCCAGCTCCTGCGGCAGCCGCGACCGGCTGCTCCATCAGATATACTTTCGATGCACCTGCCTGCAGGCCCGCATCTACTACCGCACGTTCCTCCAGCTCGGAAACCAATGGCGGCACACAGATCAGCAAATTGGGCCGCAGCATACTGCCTGCACCGGCACGTTTTAGAAATGCTCGCGCCATCACACTTGTAATTTCACAATCCGTAATCACACCGCCGCGTACCGGACGGACTGCAAGCAGCGTTTCCGGGGTGCGTCCCAGCATTTCCCGTGCCTTTTGCCCGACACTGACAACCTGTCCAGTCTGCCTGCGGATGGCAACTACCGATGGTTCCCGCAAAATAATTCCTTTTCCCTGCCGGTACAACAGTACCGACGATGTACCTAAATCCATTGCAAAGTCATACATCCTGTGTTCCTCGCTTTCCTGGAAGGTTCTGAAGCATCAGAACTCTTCCTTATGTGCCATTCTGTCATACAACAGTATATGCCAGTCCGGTCCGCGATCATACACAGGATGATGGATATTTCGTTCGACAAATATGGAATTGTTATGCGCCAGCTTTCGCTGCGGCAAGTACCCAGACGGATTGTGCACCTGCCTTCCGGAGCAGTGCAGCACAGCTGCTCGCTGTAGCACCGGTTGTGACAATATCATCTACCAGCAAAACGGCCTTACCCTCCAGCCGGATGTTCCGGCGCAGATAAAATGATCGGCGTGCATTGTCCCAGCGTTTATCAGCCGTCAGCTTTGACTGCATTTGCGACAGCATACGCCGCCGCAGGACAGGCACAAACGGAATATTCCACATGTTCGCCAGCAACTTTGCCATTTCCTCACTTTGGTTATATCCGCGTGTACGGAGCCGCAGCGGACTGATGGGAACACCAATGATGATATCAGGTTCCGGCATTTTGTGAAGCGCCCATGCCTGCGCCATCAGCTGTACCAGCGGCAGCAGGTTCCGGCTGCCATATTCATGGAATTTCATGTGGATCACTGCCCGCTTGAGGCTTCCCCGATATCGTCCGGCACAGACCAACCCATCTATATTCTCCGGCGGTGTGCAGTATACCGTCTTACTATCTTCTTCTGCCTGTTCCCTGCATTCCTTACATAAACCGCCCATCTTTTCGGAAATCCATTCCCCGCAGAAAATGCACCGGGATGGAAACAATAGGGACATATTATCCTTCCTCCATTCCCAATTGCTCCGGACCCGGCATACCACGGATTAACCGTGCACGCAATGCGCTGTATCTGCGGTTACGTGTATTGGTATTTACCATTGTTTCGGTCACATGCGGATCACCCACCAGCACCAACAGCTTCTTTGCACGAGTAATCGCTGTATACAGTATATTCCGCGTTAAAAGACGCTTTCCTATGCCGTTTGGCAATGCAACAATAACGGCCTCAAATTCACTGCCCTGCGATTTGTGTACGGTCATAGCATAGGCTAGCTCCAGCTCATTCAGCATATCAAAGGTATAATGTGCCAGCTTGTCGTCAAACTGGATCAGCATACTTTCTTCCTGCAGGGAAATACCGATAATCCGCCCGACATCGCCATTAAACATACCAGTACCGTCTTCCGCAGGATTGTCTTCCTTTTCCCAAACAATGTCATAATTGTTACGCACCTGCATCACACGGTCACCCAGCCGAAAAACAGTATCCCCATACCGTTTTTCCGGCTTTGCGGCATCGGCAGGATTCAATGCTTCCTGCAGCATACGGTTTAGCTGCTGCGTTCCGGCTGCCTGACGTCTGGATGGTGTCAAAACCTGTATCTGATCCGGTGTGAAGCCATAATAATCCGGCAGACGCTTGCGGCACAGATCCACAACCGTACGCATGACATCCTCCGGTGTCCGCTGTTTCATGATGAAGAAATCGCCATCCCGTCCGCCGCTCACAGGCATTTCCCCATGGTTGATTGCATGTGCATTGCGGACAATGGCACTCTGCTGCGCCTGACGGAAAATTTCGTCCAGCTCAATGGTATGAATACGGGTGGAACCGATGCAGTCACGCAGAAAATTCCCCGGTCCAACTGGCGGCAGCTGATCCGCATCCCCCACCAGGATTAAACGTGTTTCCGGACGCAAGGCTTCCAGCAATGCCTGCATCAGTACAATATCAATCATAGAAACCTCATCAAGGATGACCACATCACATTCCAGCTGGTTGTCCCTGTTCCGGCCAAAAACCGCCCTGCTTTCTGCTCCACGGTAGCCAGCTTCCAGCAGACGATGGATGGTCTTGGCTTCCCTATCGCACAATTCACTGAGGCGTTTTGCAGCGCGTCCGGTCGGTGCTGCCAGCACAACATCCAATCCAATGGCATCATAAAATTCCAACATACCACGTACCGTTGTCGTCTTGCCAGTACCCGGCCCTCCTGTCAAAATAACCAGACCATATTTTGCAGCCCATTCAATTGCCTGGCGCTGCCGCGGGGCATATGTGATCGAACGGTTTTCCTCCAACGTATCCAGAAGCTCTTTTACATCAAATTCGTATTGATATTCCATATTGGACAAAGCTGCCAGATAATCGGAAACATAAACTTCAGCTTCATGCATGGGATTGAGGTATACTGCATCGCGGCGGCAGATATGCTCGCAAACCAGCCGTCCATTGTCCTGCAGCTGAGTGAAATTCGCTTCCAATAGCTCCGCCTCGGGTTCAAATCCATCCTCATCCTGCAGCAGCCTGCTGGCAGTTGCCAGAAGCTTATTTTTCGGAATGAAAGTGTGCCCGTTACTGAGATTAAACTGCAGGGTATATAAAATGCCAGCCTGAATACGTTCTGTACTGTCCCATGGCATACCCTGTGAGAGGGCGAGATTATCTGCAAGATCAAAAGAAACCTCAAATTCCTCCCCGCACAGCAAATATGGATTTTCCAGCACATGGTCAATCGCAGCTTCCTTATACCGTTTATATAACCGGGCCGCCAGCTGCGGCGGAAGCTGATTTTCCATCAGAAATTCCATCAGACGGCGCATAGAGGTCTGATGACGGAACTGCTCTCCAATTGCCTCTGCCTTCCGCGCCGTAATGCCAGTTATGCCGCTCAACCGTTCCGGTTCATTTGCCATAACGGAAAAGGTTTCCTCGCCGAAACGGTCTGCAATTTTCCTTGCAAGCTTTGGACCGATTCCCTTAATAATGCCGGAGGACAGGTAGTCTGCAATGCCTTTGACTGTCGCAGGCATACGGCGCTCAAAATATTCGGTCTGAAACTGCTCTCCATAAGAAGCATGCGTCACCCAGTGCCCGGTCAGCATCAGCTCTTCCCCAAGGCAGATCTGCGGCAATGTACCAACTGCTGTCACTTCTTCGCCATCCTCCGCAATCATACGGATGACTGCATAGCCGTTATCTTCATTTTGATAAATGACTGCATCAACTGTGCCGCTGATGCTCAGCAGTTCGTTTTCCATATCCTGTCCCTCCATGCAGTTTTTTGCTTTTCCATTATAGCACATGTGCAGTAGGAACGCAAAAAGGTTTCCTGCAAGCAAAAAGTCCCGTCCGGAAATCCGGACGGGACAAAATGCACTATATCAGTGTGAGCGAAAACCAAAATTATTCGTAGATTTCGGTAACAACGCCAGAACCAACGGTACGGCCACCCTCACGGATAGCGAAACGCAGGCCCTTCTCGATAGCGATCGGGGTAATCAGAGCTACGTCCATATCAACGTTGTCGCCCGGCATGCACATCTCGGTGCCTTCCGGCAGGGAGATAACGCCAGTAACGTCAGTGGTACGGAAGTAGAACTGCGGACGGTAGTTGTTGAAGAACGGAGTATGACGGCCGCCTTCTTCCTTCTTCAGAACGTATACCTGGCCCTTGAACTTGGTATGCGGATGGATGGAGCCCGGCTTAGCGATAACCTGGCCACGCTCAATCTCATTCTTCTGGATACCACGCAGCAGAGTACCGATGTTGTCGCCAGCTTCAGCGTAGTCCAGCAGCTTGCGGAACATTTCGATACCGGTTACAACGGTCTTGCGCGGAGCGTCCATCAGACCAACGATTTCAACTTCTTCGCCCATCTTAACCTGGCCACGCTCTACACGGCCAGTAGCTACGGTACCACGACCAGTGATAGAGAATACGTCCTCGACCGGCATCAGGAACGGCTGGTCAGCCTTACGCTCCGGAGTCGGGATGTATTCGTCAACAGCGTCCATCAGCTCACGGATGCAAGCGTATTCCGGTGCTTCCGGATCCTCGGAATCGCACTCCAGAACGCCCAGAGCGGTACCACGGATGATCGGAATGTCGTCGCCCGGGAACTCGTAGTCAGACAGCAGCTCACGGATTTCCATTTCTACCAGATCCAGCAGCTCCTCGTCGTCTACCTGGTCAACCTTGTTCATGAAAACAACGATGTACGGTACGCCTACCTGACGAGCCAGCAGGATGTGCTCACGGGTCTGCGGCATCGGGCCGTCAGCAGAAGATACTACCAGGATTGCGCCGTCCATCTGAGCAGCGCCAGTGATCATGTTCTTTACATAGTCAGCATGGCCCGGGCAGTCTACGTGTGCGTAGTGACGGTTCTTGGTCTTGTACTCTACGTGTGCGGTGTTGATGGTGATGCCGCGCTCCTTCTCTTCCGGAGCCTTGTCGATTTCATCATACTTCTGAACCTCAGCCTGGCCCTGCATAGCCAGTACCTTGGTGATTGCTGCAGTAAGGGTGGTCTTGCCATGGTCAACGTGGCCGATAGTACCAATGTTAACATGAGGCAGGTCTCTTACGTACTTTTCCTTTGCCATTGTTGGTATCCTCCTTCATATAATAACGACGTAGTCATTTACAGACTATATTTTATAATAATGCATGCAAAATTGCAAGCATTACCTGATAGATTCCCCTGAGAAAATCAGCGGAAGCATTTTAAAAGGAAGGCTCCCTCCCTGACGAAAGGGAGCCTGTTTTATTTGATAGAATTGAGCGATTCAGCAAATCAGCCCTGAGCCTTATTGCGGGTAGCGATGATCTTGTCAGAGATGCTCTTCGGGATTTCAGCGTAATGGCTCGGCTGCATGACGTACTGGCCACGGCCCTGGGAACGGGAACGCAGGTCGGTAGCGTAACCGAACATCTCAGACAGCGGAACAGCAGCAGAGATAGCCTGTACAGCACCACGCGGCTCCATACCCTGAATCTGGCCACGGCGGGAGTTCAGGTCGCCGATAACGTCGCCCATGTAATCCTCCGGAACCATAACATCAACCTGCATGATCGGCTCAGTCAGAACCGGATCTGCCTTCTTCATAGCTTCCTTGAATGCCATAGAGCCGGCAATCTTAAATGCCATTTCAGAAGAGTCGACTTCATGATAAGATCCATCATACAGCGTAACCTTGCAGTCAACTACCGGGTAGCCAGCCAGAACACCGTTCTGCATTGCGCCCTGAATACCCTGGTTAACCGGCTCGATGTATTCCTTCGGAATCGCGCCGCCGACAACAGAGTTGATAAACTCGTAGCCCTTGCCCGGCTCGTTCGGCTCCAGGATGATTTTAACATGACCATACTGGCCCTTACCACCAGACTGACGAGCATATTTGGTCTCGACATCAGCCTTACGGCGAATGGTTTCCTTATAAGCTACCTGCGGCTTACCTACGTTAGCCTCTACCTTGAATTCACGCAGCAGACGGTCAACGATGATTTCCAGATGCAGCTCACCCATACCAGCGATAATGGTCTGGCCGGTTTCCTCATCGGTCCAGGTCTTGAAGGTCGGATCTTCTTCTGCCAGCTTAGCCAGCGCGATGCCCATCTTCTCCTGACCAGCCTTGGTCTTCGGCTCGATCGCAACACGGATAACCGGATCCGGGAAGTTCATGGATTCCAGGATGATCGGGTACTTTTCATCACACAGTGTATCACCGGTGGTGGTGTTCTTGAAGCCTACAGCTGCAGCGATATCGCCGGCATATACCTTGGTGATATCCTCACGATGGTTTGCGTGCATCAGCAGGATACGGCCCATTCTCTCGCGCTTGTCCTTGGTTGCATTGAGTATGGAAGTACCTGCATCCAGTGTACCGGAATATACGCGGAAGAAGGACAGACGTCCAACGAACGGGTCGGTGGCAATCTTAAATGCCAGTGCGGAGAACGGTGCGCTGTCATCAGACGGGCGCTCATCCTCTTCTTCGGTGTCCGGATTGATGCCCTTGATCGGCGGGATATCAATCGGAGCCGGCATGTAATCAATAATAGCATCCAGCAGCATCTGAACGCCCTTATTGCGGTAAGCGGTACCACACAGTACCGGAACCAGCTTGTTGTCGATGGTAGCCTGGCGGAGAGCCTTCTTCAGATCCTCCATCGGGATTTCTTCGCCCTCCAGGTACATCATCATCAGTTCTTCATCGGTATCGCAGATCAGCTCTACCATTTCGTCATGGTACTGCTGTGCCTTTTCCAGCATGTCAGCCGGAATATCCTCATCGCGGATGTCCTTGCCCAGGTCATCGTAATAAACCTCAGCGCGCATGGTCATCAGGTCAATGATACCAACGAACTCGCTCTCAGCGCCGATCGGCAGCTGTACCGGAACCGGAACGCACTTCAGGCGGTCCTTCATCATCTGGATTACGTTATAGAAGTCAGCGCCCATGATATCCATCTTGTTGACGAATGCCATACGCGGAACCTTATAATCGTCTGCCTGATGCCATACGGTTTCAGACTGCGGTTCAACGCCGCCCTTTGCGCAGAATACGCAAACAGAGCCGTCGAGGACACGCAGGGAACGCTGTACTTCTACAGTAAAGTCAACGTGGCCCGGGGTGTCAATGATATTGATACGATGGTCTTTCCACTTACAGGTGGTAGCAGCGGAAGTAATGGTGATACCGCGCTCCTTTTCCTGCGCCATCCAGTCCATGACGGACGCGCCTTCATGCGTCTCACCAATCTTGTGCGTACGTCCGGTGTAATACAGAATACGCTCGGTGGTGGTCGTCTTACCAGCGTCGATGTGCGCCATGATACCAATATTTCTTGTTTTTTCCAGTGTAAACTCTCTTGGCATGTTGATCTCCTTTCGTAAAGTTACCCGGCACAGAAATTAGTATCTGTAATGAGCAAATGCCTTATTAGCCTCTGCCATCTTGTGGGTATCTTCACGCTTCTTAACAGCGCCGCCCAGATTGTTCACAGCGTCCATAATTTCGCCAGCGAGTCTCTCAGCCATCGTTCTCTCAGAACGGGCACGGGAATACTTGGTAATCCAACGCAGACCCAGGGTCTGACGTCTCTCCGGACGAACTTCCATCGGAACCTGGTAGGTAGCGCCGCCTACACGGCGAGCCTTAACTTCCAGAGACGGCATGATATTATCCATAGCCTCAGTAAATACTTCTAACGGATCGCGGCCAGTCTTCTCCTTCACGATGTCAAAAGCACCGTAAACAACTTTCTGAGCTACGCCCTTCTTACCATCGAGCATGATCGAGTTAATCAGCTTCGTAACGAGCTGAGAACCGTAAAGCGGATCCGCAAGAACTTCTCTCTTGGGAACAAAACCTCTTCTTGGCACGATACTTCCCTCCTTCACAAAAAAATGATTTCATAGGTACTTCAAAAGCCACCCCTGGCTTCTGTCATCGCCTGTCCGAGGGTCTGAAATAAATCTATTCAAACGCGCTCAGGACAAAGCTATTCTGCTTTGCTTGAGTCAGTGTTCAAGTCAAACGCACGGGTTGATGTGGGTTTAAAAATGCAGGCTTACTTGCCCGGCTTCGGACGCTTAGCGCCGTACTTGGAACGAGCCTGATGACGGTTTGCAACACCCTGGGTATCCAGAGTACCGCGGATGATGTGGTAACGAACACCTGGAAGGTCCTTTACACGGCCGCCACGTACCATTACTACAGAGTGTTCCTGCAGGTTGTGGCCGATGCCCGGGATATAAGCGGATACTTCCATACCATTGGTCAGCTTTACACGAGCGACCTTACGCAGTGCAGAGTTCGGCTTCTTCGGTGTCATGGTCTTGACAGTTGTGCAGACGCCTCTCTTCTGCGGGGCCGGCTGGTTAGTTGCCTTCTTCTTCAGCGAGTTCAGGCCTACCTGCAGTGCCGGAGCAGTGGACTTGTATTCAGTTTCCTTTCTGCCCTTGCGTACGAGCTGGTTAAAGGTTGGCATTTAACTTGCACCTCCTTCAAAAGATTGAGTAGATTTATTTCAGCGGGAAAGGTTGTCCCGTTAAAATCAAGCGAGAATGGTGACGACAGCAGCGCCGACTGCAATACCGACTGCACCGCCCAGCTCCTTCATCGAAGGAACCTCTGTCACTTCCACATTATGCTGTTCACACAGTTCATAAATTGGTCCGGTAATCCGACGCTCTGCGTCCGCGGCTATGAATACTGACTTTGCACCGCCGTCACGGATGGCTTTTTTGGACTGCTTTACACCGACGACTTTTAACGCCGAAGACAGTTCTGAGAGCATAGAAATACCTCCTTATCGCATACCCGTTTATTTTACATGATAACCCTTCTCCTGTCAATCTTTTTTTCTTCGTTTCTACAAAGCATTATACAGGATATCCATTTTTACGGGTTTTATGCATGATTTTGCACAAACAGGAAAATTTCTTCTGTTTTTTCTCCAAATTCCATCTGCAGGCTACGTCCAAAAATCCTGCACCAGTGTTATTTGATTAGGCCTTTCAAGTCATACAGCAGGCCCTTGTCATAATATTTATTATACTTCTTTTGCTCTGACTGGCTGGAATGGGTATACACATCATAATGATAACCCAAATAGCCATGGGCAAGAACCGCATAAATGCACACGGCTGCGAGGCTGGTGGTCACAATCCGTTTTCTCGACGTCCTTGCTGTAATCCATTGCCACATTGCAAACAGCAGGAAGGCTGCCATGAGCAGAAAAAGCAGATACAGGCCATACTGTCCGAAAAAACAGTGGTATAGTACATTCTTGCAGCATCTCCGCAGCAGGGCATCCAGCCGCGCAATATGTACACTGTACATCAGCATCAAAACCGCAATACCGAAGCATCCATATTTCCAGTATCTGTCTCTTTGCATGATTTTATTCCTCATGAATTCAGATTTTCCGTGAGAAAGTATAACATACTCTTCCCGGATTTTCAAATGAAAAACGCATCCGTCTTTATTTATATAAAGAGAGACCATGCCGGAGCATGATCTCTCTGTCATATCTTTATAATAGACTTAGTCCAGATCGTGGATTTCCTCGTAATGACCTTCACGGTATTCCTTCAGGCCGGAACCTGCCGGAATCAGCTTACCGATCAATACGTTCTCCTTCAGACCAGTCAGCGGGTCAATCTTACCCTTGATTGCAGCGTCGGTCAGGACACGGGTGGTCTCCTGGAAGGATGCTGCCGACAGGAAGGAATCGGTAGCCAGTGCAGCCTTGGTAATACCCATCAGTACCGGAGACCATGTTGCCATCTCCAGTCCGGTTTCACCAGCGTCGATACGCGCCTGCACCTTCTCATTCTCATCCTCAAGCTCGAGAATGCTGAGCATAGCGCCTGGCAGCAGATCGGTATCGCCTGCATCCTCAACCTTAACCTTGCGCATCATCTGGCGGACAATAACTTCAATATGCTTGTCGTTCAGATCTACGCCCTGCTGACGGTAAACCTTCTGGACTTCCTTAATCAGATAGTCCTGTACGGCACGCGGATTCAGAACACGCAGGATATCATGCGGATTCAGTGCGCCTTCATTCAGCTGGTGGCCCTGTTCAATCTCGTCACCGCTGTTGACACGGATACCGGAAGAAGAAGCCAGCTGATAGCTCTTGGTTTCGCCAGTCTGTACATTTACAACATTGACCGTCTTAACCGTCGTACGCTTGCTCTCTTCGATGTTGACTACGCCGCCGATTTCTGCCAGAGTAGCAACCTTCTTCGGCTTTCTTGCTTCAAACAGTTCTTCCACTCGCGGAAGACCCTGTGTAATATCAGAACCTGCAATACCACCGGAATGGAAGGTACGCATGGTAAGCTGGGTACCCGGCTCACCGATGGACTGTGCAGCGATGATACCAACTGCTTCACCCATTGCACACGGTGCATTGAATGCCAGGTTGGAGCCATAGCAGTGCGCACAAACGCCCTTGCGTGCACGGCACTGCAGCACGGTACGGATGTGAACCTTAGTGATGCCTGCGCCGACAATGCGTGCTGCATCCGCTTCGTTCATCATATCTTCCTTATGCTGCAGAATCTCGCCTGTCTGTGGGTCAACAATATCCTCAACCGGATAACGTCCAACCAGACGCTCTGCCAGCGGTTCGATACAGGAATTGCCTTCCATGATATCCTCTACCCAGATACCGGTAGAAGCGCCGCAGTCATCCTCACGGATGATGACATCCTGCGATACATCAACCATTCGACGGGTCAGGTAACCGGAGTCAGCGGTACGCAGCGCCGTATCTGCCAGACCCTTACGAGCGCCTCGCGCGGAGATGAAGTATTCCAATACAGACAGGCCCTCACGGAAGTTCGACTTAACCGGAATTTCGATGGTTCGGCCAGCCGCGTTTGCCATCAGACCACGCATACCTGCCAGCTGACGAATCTGGTTGATGGAGCCTCGCGCACCGGACTGTGCCATCATGTGAATCGGGTTAAAGCGGTCGCTGTCCATCTTCTCCTGCAGTGCGTTGGTAACAACCTTCGTGGTGTCTTCCCATTCGCGTACTACCAGACGGTAACGTTCTGCATCGGTGATAAAGCCGCGCTTATATTTGCGGTCGATTGCAGCAACCTTCTTCTCAGATGCAGAAATCAAAGCCTGCTTCTGCTCCGGCACTGCGATATCAGAGAAGGATACCGTCAGTGCGCCCTTGGTGGAATATTTATAGCCCATAGCCTTAATGGAGTCCAGAACCTCCGCAGTCTTGTTAAAGCCATGGATGCTGATGCACTTATCAATAATCTTGCCAAGCTGCTTCTTGCCACAGGTCTGCATGATTTCCAGCTTGAGCATATCCTGCTTGGTATTTCTTTCTACAAAGCCGAGATCCTGCGGAATCTTCTGATTGAAGATCAGACGTCCTGCGGTCGCATCGACCAGACCAGTAACCGTCTCGCCGTCAATCACCATGGTTCTGCGGACCTTAATCGGTGCATGGATGCCGATAATGCCTTCATCATATGCCATGAGGGCTTCATCCTCATTGCGGAATACCTTGCCTGCACCCTGTTCCGTGTCGCGGTCAATGGTGAGATAGTAGGAACCAAGTACCATATCCTGAGACGGTACTGTTACCGGCTTACCATCCTGCGGTTTCAGCAGGTTGTTTGCCGACAGCATCAGCAGACGTGCTTCTGCCTGTGCTTCGACAGACAGCGGCAGATGGACAGCCATCTGGTCGCCGTCGAAGTCGGCGTTAAATGCGGTACAAACCAGCGGATGCAGCTTGATTGCACGGCCCTCAACCAGAATCGGTTCGAATGCTTCGATACCCAGACGGTGCAGGGTCGGCGCACGGTTCAGCAGAACCGGATGTCCCTTGATAACAGTTTCCAGCGCATCCCAAACCTCCGGCTTGCCGCGCTCAACCATCTTCTTTGCAGACTTGATATTAGAAGCCTGACCGGTCTGAACCAGGCGCTTCATAATAAACGGCTTAAACAGCTCGATTGCCATTTCCTTCGGCAGGCCGCACTGATAAATCTTCAGATCCGGACCTACGACGATTACGGAACGGCCGGAATAGTCAACGCGCTTACCCAGCAGGTTCTGACGGAAACGTCCCTGCTTGCCCTTCAGCATATCAGAAAGGGACTTGAGCGGGCGGTTGTTCGGACCGGTTACCGGACGTCCGCGGCGGCCATTATCGATCAACGCGTCAACAGCTTCCTGCAGCATACGCTTTTCATTGCGTACAATGATATCCGGTGCACCCAGCTCCAGCAGGCGCTTCAGACGGTTGTTTCTGTTAATCACACGGCGGTACAGGTCATTCAGGTCAGAGGTAGCAAATCTGCCGCCATCCAGCTGTACCATCGGACGAATTTCCGGCGGAATAACCGGAACAACATCCATAATCATCCATTCCGGGCGATTGCCGGACTGGCGGAATGCTTCTACAACTTCCAGGCGCTTGATAATGCGCACGCGCTTCTGACCGGTAGCATTCTTCAGCTCAGCCTTCAGCTCAACGCTCAGCTGCTCGAGATCCAGCTCCTTCAGCAGCTTCTGGATTGCTTCTGCACCCATCATTGCCTCGAAGTCATCCTCGAACTTCTCACGCATGTCGCGGTATTCGCGTTCGGTCAGAATCTGCTTCTTAATCAGGCCGGTGCCTTCGCCCGGATCGGTTACGATATAGGCTGCAAAGTACAGAACCTTTTCCAGCAGACGCGGAGACATATCCAGAATCAGACCCATACGGGACGGAATGCCCTTGAAATACCAGATATGAGAAACCGGCGCAGCCAGTTCGATATGGCCCATACGCTCACGGCGTACCTTGGACTTGGTAACTTCTACACCGCAGCGTTCACAGATCTTGCCCTTATAGCGAACCTTCTTATAACGTCCGCAATGGCACTCCCAGTCCTTCTGTGGTCCAAAGATGCGTTCACAGAACAGACCGTCACGCTCCGGCTTCAGTGTTCTATAGTTAATGGTTTCCGGCTTCTTGACCTCACCGTAAGACCATTCGCGGATGAGGTCTGGCGAAGCAAGTCCGATTTTAATTGCATTAAACGTATTGTATCCCATGCTTACTCCTCCATCTCGCCGTCATAGATATCATCGACATCATCGCTGCCAAACAGATCGTCAGCTACCACGGATTCATCCTCCATCAGCGGATGGTCGCCGTCTTCTACGTCAGAAACGCCAAAGCCTGCTGCTTCAAATTCAGCATCCGTTGCATTGGAGCGGTTCTCACGCTCTACCTGGTTGAAGTTTGTGGTTTCATCATCGTCATCAGCCAGAATGATTTCCTCACCTTCTTCATCCAGCACACGGATATCCAGGCACAGGGACTGCAGTTCCTTAATGAGAACCTTGAAGGATTCCGGAATGCCTGCTGCCGGGATGTTGTGGCCCTTGACAATTGCCTCGTAGGTCTTGACACGTCCTACGATATCGTCAGACTTGACTGTCAGGATTTCCTGCAGCGTATATGCTGCACCATATGCCTCAAGCGCCCAAACTTCCATTTCACCGAAACGCTGGCCGCCGAACTGTGCCTTACCACCCAGAGGCTGCTGGGTAACCAGGGAATACGGGCCAGTGGAACGTGCATGGATCTTATCATCAACCAGATGATGCAGCTTGAGGTAGTACATATAACCAACGGTTACTTCATTGTCGAACTTTTCGCCGGTACGTCCATCATACAGAACAGACTTGCCGTTCGGGTTCTTGCCTGCAGCCGTCAGCGCGTCAGCGATATCCTGTTCGTCTGCACCGTCGAATACCGGCGTTGCAATCTTCCAGCCCATGCTCATGGCAGCATAGCCCAGATGAACTTCCAATACCTGTCCGATATTCATTCGGGACGGTACACCCAGCGGGTTCAGAACGATATCAAGCGGTGTGCCGTCTTCGAGGAACGGCATATCTTCCTGCGGCAGAATGCGGGAAACGACACCCTTGTTGCCGTGGCGGCCTGCCATCTTGTCGCCTACGGAAATCTTTCTCTTCTGTGCGATATAAACGCGGACCGTCATGTTTACGCCTGGAGACATGTCATCGCCAGCCTCACGGGTAAATACCTTGACGTCTACGACAATACCTGCTTCACCATGCGGTGCACGCAGGGAGGTATCACGAACCTCACGCGCCTTTTCGCCAAAGATTGCGCGCAGCAGGCGCTCTTCGGCAGTCAGCTCGGTTTCGCCCTTCGGTGTAACCTTGCCGACCAGAATGTCACCGGAATGCACTTCAGCGCCCACGCGGATAATACCGCGCTCATCCAGATCACGCAGTGCATCTTCGCCGACATTCGGGATATCACGGGTAATCTCTTCCGGTCCCAGCTTGGTATCGCGGGATTCGGATTCGTATTCTTCAATATGAATCGAGGTGTATACATCGTCACGAACCAGGCGTTCGTTCAGCAGTACAGCGTCCTCGTAGTTGTAGCCTTCCCAGGTCATGAAGCCAATCAGCGCATTCTTGCCCAGCGCAACCTCGCCATTGCAGGTAGCCGGACCGTCAGCCAGCACATCGCCCTTCTTGACACGCTCGCCCAGATTGACAATCGGACGCTGGTTGATACAGGTGGACTGGTTGGAACGCAGGAACTTGGTCAGATGATAGGTCTTCTCGCCCATGGTGTCGTAATTGACAACGACTTCACGCGCGGTAACGCGGGTAACTGTGCCATCGCCCTCTGCCAGCGGAACAATGCCGGAGTCAACGCATGCCTTGTATTCCATGCCAGTGCCGACAGCCGGAGACTCGGTCTTCAGCAGCGGTACTGCCTGACGCTGCATGTTCGCGCCCATCAGTGCACGGTTTGCGTCATCGTGCTCCAGGAACGGGATCATCGCAGTTGCAACAGATACCATCATACGCGGGGATACGTCCATTAGATCGACGTCCTGACGGTCAACCTCGACAATTTCTTCACGGCAGCGGCAGGTGATACGATGATTTGCCAGACAGCCATTCTCATCCAGCGGCTCATACGCCTGGCAGATGGTGTATTCATCCTCGACATCTGCGGTCATATAATGCACTTCATCCAGTACACGTCCGGTCTTCTTGTCGATAAAACGGTACGGCGCTTCTACAAAGCCAAAGTCATTGATGCGTGCATAGGTTGCAAGATAGGAAATCAGACCGATGTTCGGACCTTCCGGCGTCTCAATCGGGCACATACGTCCATAATGGCTGTAGTGTACGTCTCGTACTTCGAAGGATGCACGGTCACGGGACAGACCTCCAGGGCCAAGCGCAGACATACGGCGCTTATGCGTCAGCTCAGACAGCGGATTATTCTGGTCCATGAACTGGGACAGCGGAGAGGAACCAAAGAATTCCTTAATCGCTGCAGTTACCGGACGAATATTAATCAGGGACTGCGGGGTGACGATATCCAGATCCTGAATGGTCATACGCTCACGGATGACGCGCTCCATACGGGAGAAACCAATGCGGAACTGGTTCTGCAGCAGCTCGCCTACGCAGCGCAGGCGGCGGTTGCCCAGATGGTCGATGTCATCGGTGGTGCCAATATCATGGCCCAGACCCAGCAAATAGCAAATCGATGCCAGCATATCGTCGACAATGATGTGCTTCGGAACCAGGTCATCCTTGGAAGCCTTGATATCGTCGATCAGCTCGTCCTCCGTCTTGCCTTCTTCCTCTGCGGTCTCCAGCAGCTCCTTCAGGACAACGAAACGAACCTTTTCCTTGATGCCGCACTTTTCCTGTGGGTCAAAGGAAACGAAATCCTTCATGTCAACCATGCCATTGCCGAATACCTTTACACGGGTGCCGTCATTTGCTTCGATGATGGTACCATGTACGCCGCGGCGTGCAATCAGGTTTGCCTGCTCACGGGTGCAGACATCGCTTTCCTCTGCCAGCACCTCACCGGTCAGCGGATCGGTAATGGTTTCGCAAAGCCTATGACCAACCAGACGGCGTGCAATATTCAGTTTCTTATTGTATTTATAGCGGCCCACTGCGGAAATATCATACCGACGGGTATCGAAGAACAGTGCGTTCAGCAGGCTGCGTGCGGAATCCACCGTAGGCGGTTCGCCCGGGCGGAGCTTCTTGTAAATCTCAATGAGGGCTTCCTCAACCGTCTTGGACGGGTCCTTGTCGAGGGTTGCCAGAATGCGCTCATCCTCACCGAACATCTCGATGATCTCTGCATCGGTTTCCACACCGATTGCGCGGATAAAGGAAGTGATCGGAATCTTTCTATTTTTATCAATGCGGACATAGAAGACATCATTGCTGTCCGTCTCATATTCCAGCCATGCGCCGCGGTACGGGATGACGGTAGCAGACAGCAGCGGCTTGTCGGTCTTGTCCAGTGTCATGCCATAGTAGACACCCGGAGAACGGACGATCTGGGATACGATAACACGTTCTGCACCGTTGATGATAAACGTGCCGGAATCCGTCATGCGCGGGAAATCACCCATGAACAGTTCCTGTTCCTTGATTTCGCCGGTTTCCTTATAGCGCAGACGCATGCGGACGCGCAGCGGGCATGCATAGGTCGCATCTCTTGCCTTGCACTCCTCAACACTGTACTTCGGCTCATCATCCAGCTTATAATCGATGAAGGACAATTCTAGGTTGCCGGTATAGTCGGTGATGCTTGCGACGTCATCAAAGACCTCGCGCAGGCCGTCGGTCAGGAACCACTGATAAGATTTTTTCTGCACCTCGATGAGGTTCGGCATTTCCAGAACATCCGGTATTCTGGCAAAGCTCTTTCTGGTGGTACGTCCATACTTCACATCATGGACATGTACGCCATTGATCGTTGCTTCATTTGCCATATTGTACCCATCACTCCGTTTCTCAAGTATTCGATACGCCTGGCTGCGTAGTGATTATTGTCTTCCTGTTTCTTGCATCTTGACTGAAAAAATGCTAGAATGTAATTGGATTAAGTTCCCTTTCATCTATATGGAAACTAATTTATAATATCATACGTGTGCCCTTTTGTCAAGATGAGCACCTGTCTGTATACCTGTCGCTTCTTCCAGATTTTTGGAGAAAGCGGCTTTTTCTTTTATCACATTTGTCAAACTCCAGTATGATGTTCACAAAAAAATTACAAATGCTCCCGCATAATGTCTTTCCATCTATCGTCTGACGGCTGACGTAATTTCCTTCCAGAATGATGCATAGAACCGGGAAATTCTCCCGGTTCCTGTAAAATATTGTTCTGCTGTCTGCTGCACCTTTCACGAAAAAATCCTGCTACATTATCCCTGTTTTTTCGTACCCGGTGCGCGTCCTGCCTTCAGATATGTCGAACGGAAGCGCAGCTCCTCCGGCAGGTGCGATGAATCATCATAAAACACTGTTTCAAAGTTCCCAGCCTCGTCATAGCGAAGACAGCTGACAGCTGCATTGCCCACAAGGTTGGGCTCCATCTCATCGAATGGCGTATCCAGACAGGCAAGATAGGACTGCAGCGCAAAGCCATGTGACACGATGACAATGCTTTTTCCTGCATTTTCCTGCACAAGCCTGTTTACCGCTCTGGTCATGCGCTCATGTACCTGCCGTGCCGTTTCGCCTCCTGGCGGACAGAATTTTGCCGGATGATTGCGGAAATTGTCCATAACATCGGGGTAATCACGCCGGTTTTCCGGATTGGTATGTCCTTCCAGCCTGCCGCCGTCGATTTCGCGCAGATCATCGTATAAAATCGGCTGCAGTTCCAGCTTTGCGCAGACACCCTCCGCCGTCTGACGTGCCCGGGTCAGCGGACTAGTATACACAGCATCTACCGGAACCTCTGCAAACCGTTCCCCAAGATATGTTGCCTGCTTCAATCCTGTTTCCCCCAGCGGGACATCCGTGCTGCCCTGGAAGCGCCCGCTCACATTGTTTTCCGTCGTACCATGACGAATAAAATATACTGTCGTCTTCATATGTTCCTCCTAATGACGTATCTGAAAAATCAATTTTTTAATGGTCTCTATGAATACACGTGGTTTTCCGGTTGCAAATACCCGAATGACACGAAGAATGCACGCATACTTTTTCCTCACATCCCAGAAAAATCCTGTTTTTTTCAGTACTTCCCAAAGCAAAAAGCGGTCAGATGACCGCTTTTATCATTTTTACTTTGTCATGCACTGCAAATACTGTCCATACAGAGTCTGCTTCAGCTGATCGCCAATTTCATGTACCTGCTCTTCAGAAATGAGATCCCGCAGAAAAGCGATTTCCTCCGGGCACGCAACATACCGTCCGGTGCGATCCTGCACCTCCCGGATACGGTCAGCTGCATACAGAAGGCTGTCTGCAGTGCCCGCATCGAGCCAGACAAAATTGTCCCCCAGCGGGATAACCTTGAGCTTGCCGCGGCGCAGATATTCCAAATTGACATCGGTGATTTCCAGCTCTCCCCGCGCAGACGGCTTGAGGTTCTTTGCAATCTCCAGAACATCCTTGTCATAAAAATACAGACCCGGAATGATATAATTTGACTTTGGCTTACGCGGCTTTTCCTCAATGCTGAGTGCGTTTCCATTTTCATCAAACTCCACAACGCCAAACGGGCGAGGATCATCCACATAATAGCCGAATACAGTGGCACCGTCATTCTGCTCCCTGGCCTGCTGGATAAAGACATAATCACGGCTTTCATCATAGAAAATATTATCGCCAAGGATCAGGCAGACCGATTCTCCTTTGATGAAGTCCTCTGCCACAAGGAATGCATCCGCAATACCACGCGGTACCTTCTGCACTGCATACGTAATATGCACCCCCCATGTGCTGCCATCACCCAGCAGCTTCTCAAAGGTCTCTTCCTCCCCATCCGGGATGATAACCATGATGTCTGTAATGCCGGACTGCAGCAGCATGCTGAGCGGATAATAAATCAGCGGCTTGTCATAAACTGGCAACAAGGGCTTGCAAATCATCTTTGTCATCGGATACAATCGTGTGCCCTTGCCTGCCGCCAGAATTAATCCCTTCATAAATCCAAAACTCCTTCTTCTCTATTCCCAATTTTTCTATTCCATCGCTGTGCGTGGCTGACAATTTCTTATATGTCATTATCTCATCTTGATAACTGCATGTCAAGGAAAGTTCTATCCATTTCCGAACAAAATCCACGATTATGGCGATTAAACCAGCCCTGTCAGCCGCAAGAAGAAAATCCAGCCGGTTAATGTGATAGAAGACAGCAGCGTCGTCAGTACGATAATACTCGTGGACAGCTCACCATCATTCCCCATATTTTTTGCCATAATGTAGCAGCTCACCGTTGTCGGGGAGCCTAGCATGATTAGAATTGCCACCATCTCGGCGCCTCTGAACCCAAGATAAACGGCAAGCGGCAGGAACACCGCCGGAAGAATCACCAGCTTGACCGCAGAGGCTATGACCGTCGGTTTGAGCCTTGCCAGCGCCTTCGCTCCCTCAAAGCCTGCACCGACTACCAGCAGTGCAACCGGGGTGCCTGTTGCAGCTATACTTTCGATTGCCTTAAGCGGAATCGTAGGGATGGTAATTTGCAGCAGGGAAAACGGCAATCCGGCAAAAATGCCGAGGATAATCGGATTTTTCAGTACATTGATACATGCCTTCTTGATGTCATCTCTGCCATGTTGTCCACCATTTGCGGAGAAGGTCAGGATGATAACAGAACAAATATTATACAACGGCACAGCGGCTACAATCATCAGCGGTGTCAGTCCGGCGTTGCCATAGATATTCTCTACAAATGCAATGCCCATGACAGCCGCACTGCCGCGTGCTGCTGCCTGCGAAAAAGCACCGACCATGGATTTGTCCTTCATCAGTTTCAGTGCAAGCACCCAGATGCCGAAGAACATCAAGGACGTGACACCAGCACAATACAGCACAAAGGTAAGATCAAAATCCGAATATAAATCCGTCTGTGCGATATCCCGGAACAGCAGTACCGGCAATGCCACCTTAAATACATACCGGTTTGCTACAGAACAAAATTCCTCTGAGAACATGCCGATTTGTTTTAGAACATATCCCAGCACTATAACCAGAAAAACCGGCATTGTGGCATTCAGGCTGAACAGAAAGCTATCCATGGATTTCCTCTGCTTTCCTGCGTGCCGGAAGCTGCAGTACAGCAATGGCGCCAAAAATCAAAACCATACCCAGCAGCGTCCAGATTGTAAACGGGTCATCAAAAACAATCACGCCCAGCAGGCTTCCCACCAGCGGCTCCACAGTTGCCAGCACAGCAGCCCTGGATGCCTGGATGCCATTCAATCCTCCCGTATACAGCAAAAACGGTGCGACCGTACTGATAACAGCAAGCCCGGTTCCAATCAGCAGGTCACCGGGATGGTGTGCGGTAAACTGTATACAGCCCGCCGCACAAAACGGTGCGGTGGCAATGGCAGCAAACACAAAGGTATAAAACGATACTGTCATCGCATTGTATTCCCGCAGCGCAAATTTTCCGAAGATACTGTACAGTCCATAAAACAGGCCAGAACCCAGTCCCAGCAACACCGTTGCCAGCGCAACAGTCTGTGCCTCGGAAAATACACCCGTGATGCAGGCACAGCCTGCAATGGTAATCACGAGGGACAGAAGTTTCTGCTTGGTCATGCGTTCCTGAAACAAAATCGCAGACAATACCATAATAAAAATCGGTGATGTATACAGAAGCAGGGATGCCACGGCTACGCTGCTCTGTGTCAACGCCGCGAAATAGCAGTAATTGAACAGGGCAATGCTAATCATACCGGTCCCGATAAACATCCAGATATCCCGCAGACGGAACCGCGGCAGCTTTCTCTCCTTCACCCAAATAATAATCCCCAAAGCAGCTGCTGCCAGCAGATTGCGGAAAAATACAATCTGCAGGGATGTCAATCCATCAGCCTGCAGGATGCGTACAAACAGGGAAATCAATCCCCATAATGCGCCTGCACCCGCAACCATCCATGCAGAACGTGTTTTAGCCTGCATGTTTCATTCCTCCATTCATGAAAATTTCGCATACTTGACAAGTATAGCACAATTTTGCGTGGTATTCCGCTTTTCTTTTCCAAAAATACAATTATTTTTCCATCCGTCTGCGAAGTATAGTTCAAAATCCGCCCGGAACCGTGATTCTGCTGTGCCCGCTCTGTACTGCGCCGTGGAGGCATAAGCTTTTTGCACAAAAAAATCGGGTTTATTTTATAAGGTTTGCCACTACTCTTTCCCTGCACATTGTGATATATTAATAACTGTACTTTTAAGCAGGAGTACTTGCATACCCGCCTTATACAGAAGGCGTGAGTAGAATGCCATACAGAGAAGAGAGAGAAATGAGACGGTTGGGTGAACCGTCTCATTTCAATTTTACGGCATGTTTTCCACACCTGAAAACGGCATCATACAGAAACCCGCTGAAAGAAGATGGCAACCATCTTTGTTTCAGCGGGTTTTTATCCTTTATTCTGTTTTGTCTGCTGCATACCGTGTATGGAAAAACGCACGCAATGCAGTAAAAGTCAGCACAAGGAAAATGATGCAGGAAACCACATGCAGTCCAATCGTCATCCAGCTGCCGTGCTGCATGACAAGCAGCACGATATCAACTGCACGGCGCACACACAGGATTGCACAGGCAAATGCTGTAGAACGGTAATGCTTCTGCACATAACCGGCAAAACACAACGCCAGCATAATTTCAACATACTGAATGCCAACTGCTGCAAATACCAGTGCTGCTGCAATCAGTACAATAGATGCTATCACGCTCATGACGCCGGAATGCCTCTTTTTTGCGGGCACTTCTGCTGCCTGGAAGTTCTCTGCCGGAATCTCTTCCGTCATTATGAAACTGTCTTCCACGTCAAGCTGCTCTGTTTCCAGCTCCTGCAAAACATCTGCCTGGCCGACATCCACATCAGCTGCATCTTCCTCTGCAGCCGCTGCAATCTCCTGCAGGACCTCTGTCAGCTTTGCATCGGCAGATACAGCCGACTCCGCCACAACTTCTATTTGATCCAGCAGTTCCGCCTGTTCTGCATCAGACTGGTCTGATGCCTGTAATTCTCCCTGCTGTACCTCCGCAATGACTGCATCCAGCGCAAGCGCAATATCTTCCGCTGCTTCCGGTTCATCTTCGCAGTCTATATCTGTATCCAGTCCAGCTTCCAGGGCTTCTTTCGGTTCCAAAATTATATCAGCAAGCTCTGGCTGCACAGGCGCTTCCACGGTTTCCTCAGGCTGCTCTGCCGGTTCTGGCTGTTCCACCTGTTTTTTCTCTTTTCGTTTAAAGAAAAACCATCTTCTGTTTTTCTTCGGCTCCGGAATGCTTTCTTCCAGCTTTTCCGGTTCTTCCTGCAGGTTTTCTTCCTCTGCTGGTGCTGCATCTGTGTTCTCATTCTGTTCTTCCACAGCATTTTCTGCCTGCTCTTCTGGAACAACCTTTTGTTCTTCCATCCATGCAAGATTCGATATATTTTCCTCCGGCGTCTCCTCTGCCTTTGGAATCACCATCGTACGGTCTTCTACCGTTTCCGCTTCTGTCGTTTCGTCCGGCAGCTCTGCAGACACTGCTTCCTCTGGCTTGTCTGGAGATTCCTGTGGAACGATCTTGTCTTCTTCAGCCCATGCAAACTTCGCTGCCTGCTCGGGTATTTTCTCGTTTGCCGGTTGTGAATCATCTTCTTCCAGCCCCGTCAAGATTTCCGGCTCTGTCGGCTGCAGATCTTCTTCCGGTCCCTCCTGCGGAATCACCATAGAATCTGTTTCTTCTTCTGCCTTCGGAATCATCATCGTGCTGTCTTCCACCGTTTCCGGCGCATCCGAAACCAGGAACGGGTCCGTCTTAAAGGAACCAGTTATACCGATATGCTCAGCAACTCTGTGGGAAATCTTATCAATATCATCCGGCTCGCCTTCCGGTTCATTCGGGATAACCGGAAGATGGGGATCTGTATCCTGCAAGATATCCTCTGCAGATACCTTTTCCTCTGCTGTTTCCTGCCGATGGAGCAAATACAACTGTACTGCAAAACCCAATATAGCCAGCACACCGCCGAGAATGGCAAAAATCAATACAGACTGTCTGCCCAGCAGTCCTGCCAGTGCAATGCCCGCAGGAATGCCGGAAAGGCTGGTAGCAATCACATACGCTGGCTTTACAAACAGTATGCCTGTAATACCGAACAGCACGCCGCATACCAGCAGCACGCTCCAAAAACCCTCAGGGGACACTTCTGCGACAAAGGTTGCCGGTACATAGCCAACCAGTACACCCAGAAAACCGCAGATGAGGAAAAGTCCCAGACGTTGGAACCGAAATGCAAGCGCCCCCAATACAATGCCGCCAATTAGCATGGCAAATATTGTCAGCATCAGGCTATGCATCTGTGATGACTCAAAAGAAATCAGTCCGGTTGCACAGATACCAATTCCCACGCCGGTAATCACGCCATACAGCGCACTTGCCCAGCGGGTCAGCCTGTAGCCCATAAAGCAAAGCAGCAGTGCAATCACCAGCACCAGAATTTTGGCAGGCACACCGGCATACAGTGATGTAAAGGTCTGTGCTGCAATACCAAATGTACTATCGATGGTAAAATTCATATTGTATCAACCTTCTTTACCCTTATCTTACACTTACCCAGCGGCATACGCCTTCTGCAATGCCGGAAGCAATCTGCTGGCGGTATTCCTGTGCTGCCAGCTTTGCGTCCTCATCTGCATTGCTCAAAAAGCCCATTTCCAACAAAATGCAGGGAACCTCAGACCAGTTGAAGCCTGTCAGGTCACTGCGTTGTACCAAGCCCCGGTTGCGTGCACCGGTAGCTTCCGTCACTGTCTGTAAAATAATCTCCGCAGCCTGTGCGCTCGGAGCTTCAATGGACGGCGTGCCCAGCAGACTGCCGGACGGCACCTGCATTGACATGCCATATACCGAAGAATCGTCCGAACCATCTGCATGGATGCGGATACACAGATCCGCCTGCGCCTGATTGGCAATCTGCGCCCGTTCGATATTGCTGACCGTAGCTTCATCGGTCTCACGGGTCATAACGACCTGTGCACCCAGCGATTCCAATTCGGTACGGGTCATCTGTGCCACGGCCAGATTCAAGGCTTCCTCTGTTTGGCTGTTGCCTTCGGCTCCGCTGACATAAGCTGGCTTGGTTTCCGATGAGACAGGGGAAACCTGCTCCTGCTTGCTTGCGCTGGTAATGCCATGCCCCGGATCCAGACAGATCACCAGACCGGACAACGGCAATGCCTCAACTTCTTTACTGGCTGCCTCATCTCCCAGAGGCGGATCAACCAGCTCATCCTCTATGGACGCATCTTCCCCGGCGCTGCCTGAACCGGCGGCATCCTGTACATGCTGCGGTTCACCGGAACCAGAGCCGGCCTGTCCCGCTCCGGACTGCTGATTTCCGCAGCCACATAAGATGCAGGCAATCATCAGACTGCCCGCAATCAATCGTTTTAACGCCATCCCTTGCTCTCCTCATAGGAAACAATGGTACTGATATTGGTACGTTCCAGCGAAGACAGCCGTCCATTGATGGTGGATTCCGTGCAGGTGCTGTCGCGATGATACCATGTCTTTGCAGAAAAATAATCCTGCCAGCGTGTTGTGGTAAACGCATAGCCATGGCGTGCATAAATCTCATTGCGGATTGCTGCCACGGTATCCTGATTCAAACCACTCAGATCTGAGAATGAAATATACTGTGTATCTGTCGGCCACAGATAACCTGAGCTGACCGACTTTGTATAATAATCGTTATCCCTTACAGCGCCTGTACCGTAATAATAATAGTTATTGGTCACGTTGGTACTGTTGTCTGTACCGGATACGGTATCTTCCTCATCCTGTGCCGCAGTGCTGGTGTCTGTGCTGCCAGATGTATTACCGGTATTGGCAGACGTATCATTTTGGCTTGTGCGCGTATCAGCAGCTGCACTGTTTTGTTCGTCCTGCGCTGCCACTGCACTCTGCGCTGCTGCCAGCTGCGCATCCTGATTTCCCTTCATCACAATCGTAAAGCAGACAATGCATACTACAATGACAACTGCTACGGCAACGATTGCACCGATCAGGACACTGTTTTTGCTGCCCTTTACAGGTGCTTCACGAACCGGTATCTGCTGTGTATGCCGCACACGGCTGCCGCAATTCGGACAAAACTCGGCTGTATCCGGCATAAATGTACCACAACGATTGCAATACATACATATCTCCTCCTGAACTTTTTATTCTGTGTAAACACAATCATTATATCATGGCAAACTGCTGCTGTCACGTTTTTCCCGTTGTTTGGCCGGTTTTTTTACGGAAAAATAAAAAAACCGGCCAGTATTTTCCAATACCAGCCGGTCTTTACAACACTATATTTTATTTTCCAACCTGGATTCGGGTCAGTGCACGCTTCAGCTTCGCCTGAGCCAGCTCCAGATCGCGTGCTTCTATATGCTTCTGCAGCAGCTCCTCCGCCCTCTGGCGTGCACGTTCTGCACGGGAAACATCGATGTCCTCCGCCCATTCAAACGTGGTTGCCACCAGAGTGACTTCATCGTTCATGACAGACAGCAGGCCGCCCATGCAGGCCGCACGGCGTGTCTCGCCATCGCTGCCAGTTACACGGCATTCACCCATACCCAGCGCAGTCATATATGGCATATGCTTTGCCAAAATGCAGACATCGCCGTCAATGGTACGCACCAGTACGCGTTCTGCCTCACCGTCGAAGAATTTGCCATCAGCCGTGACGATCTTCAGATGGAATACACTCATGCGTTATTCCCCCTTCTTGGCTTTTTCAACGGCCTCCTCGATGGTACCGACAAACAGGAATGCGGACTCCGGCAGATCATCATGCTTGCCCTCAATGATCTCTCTAAAGCCGCGGATGGTTTCCTTCAGCGGAACGTACTTGCCCTTGATACCGGTAAACTGCTCGCCTACAGTGAACGGCTGGGACAGGAAACGCTGAATCTTACGGGCACGCGCTACTGTCAGCTTATCCTCCTCGGACAATTCATCCATACCCATGATGGCGATGATATCCTGCAGTTCCTTATAGCGCTGCAGAATCTGCTGCACCTGACGTGCAACGTCATAATGCTCCTGGCCAAGGATTTCCGGCGTCAGGATACGGCTGGTGGATTCCAGCGGATCTACTGCCGGATAAATGCCCTGGGAAGCAATGCCACGGTCCAGTACGGTGGTCGCGTCCAGATGGGTAAATGTAGTAGCTGGAGCCGGGTCCGTCAGGTCATCCGCCGGTACATATACTGCCTGTACAGAGGTGATGGAACCGCGCTTGGTCGAGGTGATTCTTTCCTGCAGCGCGCCCATTTCCGTAGCCAGCGTCGGCTGGTAGCCTACTGCGGACGGCATACGTCCCAGCAGCGCAGATACTTCTGAACCCGCCTGCGTGAAACGGAAGATGTTGTCGATAAACAGCAGCACATCCTGGCCCTGACGGTCACGGAAGTATTCTGCCATGGTCAGTCCGGACAGCGCGACACGCATACGTGCTCCAGGCGGCTCGTTCATCTGACCATAAACCAGCGCAGTCTTATTCAATACGCCGGATTCTGCCATTTCGCCATACAGGTCATTGCCCTCACGGGTACGCTCGCCTACGCCGGAGAATACGGAAATACCGCCATGCTCCTTTGCAACGTTGTTGATCAGCTCCTGAATCAGGACTGTCTTGCCTACACCTGCGCCGCCGAACAGGCCAATCTTACCGCCCTTTGCATACGGGCAGATCAGGTCAACGACCTTGATGCCGGTTTCCAGAATATTGACTGCACCTTCCTGCTCCTCATAGGACGGAGCCGGACGATGGATTTCCCACTTTTCCTTGGTCTCAATCGGCTTGCCTTCATCGATCGGCTCACCGAGAAGGTTGAACATACGTCCCAGAGTTTCCTCACCGACCGGAACACGGATAGAACCGCCGGTATCCTTTGCCTTCGCGCCGCGAACCAGACCATCCGTCGAGCTCATGGCGATGCAGCGTGCGGTGTTGTCACCAATATGCTGCGCAACCTCGGCGATGATGGTTACGCCGTCGTTGTCAACTTCAAGTGCATTGAGGAGGTTGGGAAGCTGTCCATCTGCAAATTTTACATCAAGTACCGGGCCGATGACCTGCGACACGGTACCAACGTTTTGCTCGTTCATGCACATTTCTCCTTCTTGTTATCAGACATGCAGCTGGGGGTTAATGTTCCGCACCGGCTACAATTTCGGTAATTTCCTGGGTAATCGCGCCCTGGCGTGCACGGTTATACTTCAGGCTCAGATCTTCAATCATTTCATCCGCGTTCTTGCTCGCCGAATCCATTGCGGTGCGGCGTGCAGCCTGCTCAGATGCATAGGACTGGCAAAGTGCGCCATAGAAAATACCGGAAATATACTCCGGAACAACTGCATTGAAAACAGCTTCCGGGCTGGGTTCATACAGGATAAGGCTCTTCACATCATCCTTAGCCGCTTCCTTTTCGTACGGAATCGGCAGAACCTGCATGGCAATTGGGCGCTGTGTCAGCATGGAAACAAAATTGGTGTAGACGATATACAGCTCGTCAAACGCGCCCTTGCGGAACTCATCTGCCAGAAGATGCGCTGCCTCCATGCAATTGCCGATGGTGACAGTTTCCACGAGCCTGTACTGGTCTGTCAGGATTTCCATTTCCTTGCGCTGGCAGTACTCGGCAGCCTTCTTGCCCACCGGCACCACGCAGAAATCATGTCCATGCTCTGTGATATGGCTTTCAACCAGCTTCATAATATTGCTGTTATAACCGCCTGCGAGGCCTCTGTCGCCTGCGATGATAACATAGCAGACCTTTTTGATTTCCTCCCGCGGCTCTACAAACGGGGAGGTAAAATCACGCTTGCCATAGGCAATGCCGGTCATGGTCTCATACAGGCTGTTGAAATACGGCTCTGTACGTTCGATGCGCTCCCTGGCACGGCGTACCTTGGAGGACGCAACCAGTTCCATTGCCTTGGTGATCTGCCGGGTGCTCTGCACACTCTTGATGCGGAGCTTAATTTCCTTCATAGAGGCTCCCATGTCTCAGCCTCCTTATCTGGTCTTCAGAAAAGCGGTCTTGACTGTGTTGATAGCCTCTTTCAGCTTTTCGGTGGTTTCCGCACCCATCGTGCCCTTCTCGCGGACTTCTGCCATGATATCCAGGTTTGCACGCAGATGCTCATACAGTTCCTGTTCGAAGGCAAGAATGTCTTCTACCTCGACATCATCCAGCATATTATTGGTAACAGCATAAATGATGGCAACCTGGTTTTCTACCTCAATCGGTGCAGTGCGGTTCTGCTTCAGTACCTCCACGATGCGGGCGCCCTGCGCCAGGCGGCGCTTGGTGTCATCATCCAGATCGGAGCCGAACTGCGCGAAGGACTGCAGCTCACGATACTGGGAATAAGCCAGCTTCAAAGTACCGGAAACCTTCTTCATTGCCTTAATCTGTGCATTACCGCCGACACGGCTTACGGAGATACCAGGGTTAACTGCCGGCATGATGCCGGAGTGGAACAGCTCGGTTTCCAGGAAGATCTGACCGTCGGTAATGGAAATAACGTTGGTCGGAATGTAAGCGGAAACGTCGCCTGCCTGTGTCTCGATGATCGGCAGTGCAGTCAGGGAACCGCCGCCATGCTCATCGTTCAGGCGGGCAGCGCGTTCCAGCAGTCTGGAATGCAGATAGAATACATCGCCCGGATACGCTTCGCGTCCTGGCGGTCTGCGGATCAACAGGGAGAGTGCACGGTAAGCTACGGCATGTTTGGTCAGGTCATCATAAACAACCAGGACATCCTTGCCCTTGTTCATGAAGTACTCGCCCATTGCGCAGCCAGAGTACGGTGCGATATACTGCAGCGGAGACAGCTCCGAAGCAGTTGCGCTGACAACGATGGTATAGTCCATCGCGCCGGCCTTCGTCAGGTCTTCTACCAGCGTCGCTACGGTAGAATTCTTCTGTCCGATTGCGACATAGATGCAGATCACATCTTTGCCCTTCTGGTTGATGATGGTATCGGTTGTCAGCGTGGTCTTACCGGTCTGACGGTCACCGATGATAAGCTCTCGCTGGCCTCTGCCGATCGGAATCATGGAGTCAATTGCCTTGATACCGGTCTGCAGCGGTACGTTTACCGGCTGACGCTCGATGATACCCGGTGCCGGGGATTCAATCGGACGGGTTTCGGTTGCTTCAATCGGGCCCTTGCCGTCTACCGGCTGGCCCAGTGCGTTTACAACGCGGCCCAGAAGGGACTCGCCTACCGGAACGGATACTACCTTACCGGTACGCTTTACAATATCTCCTTCACGAACACCCTTGTCAGAGCCCAGCATTACAATGGATACCGAGTTCTCTTCAAGGTTCATGGCCATGCCGTATTCGCCGTTGGCAAACTCAACCAGCTCGTTTGCCATTACTTTTTCCAGACCGTTTGCGCGGGCGATACCGTCGCCTACCAGAATAATGGTGCCGGTTTCGCTCTGCTCGATCTTTGTATCATAATTCTTAATCTGTGCCTTAATGACACTGCTGATTTCTTCAGGACGTAACTGCATAGTCTCACCCACTTTCTAACTTATGCGATGGTGTGCAGCAGGCGGCTGCGGATCGCATCCAGTTTATTCTTTACGGTGCCGTCCATCTGAAGTCCATCCATCTGCAGGCGGATACCGCCCATAACAGACGGATCAACAGTCTTCTCCAGCTGGATTTTCTTACCGGTCAGCTCACGCAGCTTTTTGACCAGTTCGGACTCCTGTGCGGCATCGAGCGCAACGGCGGATACCACCGTCACGGTTTCAATCCCGTTTTCCCAGTTGTACTCTCTGCGGAACTGCTTGGCAGCATCCATAAATTCATGGGATGCGCCGTTCTCCACGAGTACTTTTAGGAAATTGAGCAGATAAATATGGATTTTCCCGCCAAAGGTTTCATCCACGATGGCAACGCGTTCCTCTTTCTTGAGGTTCGGCGTGCCCATCAGGGTCAGAAACTGCGGATTTTCCTCGAAAGCCTGTCGAAGGATTGTGATTTCATCGAGCATCTGCTCTACGCTTTCACATTCGACTGCCAAATCGTACAGCGTTTTGCCGTATGCTTTTGCAATCTCTGTCATGAAGCTTCACCTACACCCTTGATAAACTCCGAAATCAGCGCCTCATGATCCTTTTCATCAATTTCGCGCTCGACAACCTTCGCTGCGATATCGACAGCAATGCCGGAGATTTCGTCCTTGAGTTCGTTCATGGCCTTCTTCTTTTCCTGCTCGATCTGCGCCTCTGCCTTCTGCTTCAGGCGTGCAGCGTCGGCCTTCGCCTCTCCTACAACCTCGTCGTAGTGGGCCTGTGCCTTCTGGTTTGCAGCCTTGGTAATGTCAGCAGCTTCTGCCTTTGCGTCGGCAATGCGCTTCTCGTATTCGTCACGCAGCTCTTCCGCTCTGGTCTGAGCTGCTTCCGCGTCGGCGTAGTTCTTGTCAATTTCTGCCTGGCGCGCGTTCAGAACGTTCTGTACGGGCTTGAAAAGAAAGTGTTTGAGCAGCAGGAATAATAACAGCAGGTTTATCAGCTGTGTAATAATTTCCCACGGGACAATGGAAACTAGATCTAATGTCATACCCGGATTCGTTCTCCTTTCATAGAATGGTTCCTCCTGCTAGGCAGGAAGCACGGCTCTTCTTAAAGCTGGCCGATGAAAGGATTAACGAACATCAGGATCAGCGCTACGATCAGACCATACAGGCCGGTGGTCTCAGCCAGCGCACAGCCCAGAATCAGGGTACTGGTAACGGTACCGCGTGCTTCCGGCTGACGGCCTACTGCTTCACAAGCCTTACCTGCTGCGTAGCCTTCACCAATACCAGGGCCGATGCCGGCGATCATTGCCAGACCAGCGCCAATTGCAGATCCTGCAAGTACAATTGCTCTTTCCATAAGAATTTCCTCCTGAAAAATTTCTGAATGTTGAATTTTTAACAAATATTGCTGTCATGCGGCGCATTATTCTCTCCATTTTGCTATACACCGCAAAAGCATTCCGAAAGAGATGTGTTTTGTTGTCTGCTCAGTCCGTCGATGCAGCCGAAGCTACAAACTGCATGGTCAGCATACAGAAGATGTATGGCTGGACACAGCCGGAGAAGCAGGTAAAGTAAACATTGAGCACTGCTGGGATACCGACCTGAAGAATCGGAATCGTGCTCAGGGAGCCTGGCAGCCAGAAAAATATCATTTGGCTGATTGCGCCCAGCGCTGCATACAGCAGCAGGCCGATAACGTAGCCAGACACGATGTTTGCAAAGTGTCGAAGCGCCATCGAAACCGGTGTCGCGATCTCACTGATGATGTTCATCGGTGTCATAACAACAATCGGCTGCGTAAAGCTCTTCAGATATCCTCCAAAGCCATTTGTTTTGATCTTGTGGTACGTGATGAGGACAAACACCACAATACTCCACGCCAGGAACGTGTTCAGATCATTGGTCGGCGAATATGCACCCGTCAGGCTCATAAAAGAGCTGACAACGGACATGCTCAGGATTGCTGCAATAAACGGGACAAAGTTCTCCCAGCCTGCACCCATGCTGCCCTTTATAAGGTTATTCGCCATCTGGACAACCATTTCTGCTACAACCTGCCGCTTGGTCCTTGCATGAACCTGCATGCCACGGGTCAGCCAGATACATACGCCCACGATAATCACCATTGCGATCCACGCATTGACAACAGTCTGCGTGATCGGGTAGTTAATTCCGGGAATCGTATAGTATATTTTGGCGCCAGTGATGGATACCTCCATGAATCATCCTTCCTCCTTTCGTTGAAAGATAGGCAATTTTACGATTGCAATGGTGATTCTCGGAAAAACCAATGGCAGAATAACAGAAATCCAGTTAAAATATTGCACCTTAATGCCGATTAACAATATAACAACCGCGCAGAGCAGCCGCTTGGTATACGAATTCTGCAATACCAGCTTGGCCTCCTGCGGCGTTTCCTTCCGGACAGACTTCTGCACAGCCAGGGCCATAATAAAAAAGTTCAGGATAGCCCAACCGCCGCCGAGAAGGTTGCCGAGTAAAACTGTGTAGTCAAATCTGCCAAGGATAAGAAAAACGATCTCCATGATGACGCTCATCGCCAACACACCGATCGCAATCCGTTTCGTCTCCGACTTGACTGCCGGTTCAATCTTGATGTTCCTCACCACCAATCGAATAAAATTCACCTGCGACGATCTCGTCATTTATGTGATCTGTTTCCGCGCTTTTCGATCATCTTCCAGAATTTCCAGATGCTCGCTACTGAGCCGCCCAGTCCGAAAACCAAAGCAGCTGCCATAATCCACAGTCCAAGATCCAGCCTGTTCCTCAGCCAGCCAGCTGCATAGAAGCATATAACCGGCGGCAGCGCTATAGAAAGTCCGAGCTGCGTCAACAGTGTAAGATTTTCAACACATTCCTTGAGGATTTGATGCTTGTCCATCCTGTCCTTCACCCTTTCCGAAATGCACACAAAACCTACACTTTTCAGGTTTCTTTCATTATAGCAACTCATTGTGAAAACTGCAACCACCTTTTGTATATTTTAACACGTTATGGTTCATTCATACATCAAATCTGGCGATTTCTTCACCATAATGTTACATAAATCACACCTTTTCTGTGTCATTTTATCGGCATTTTGCATAAATCAATTTGTTTCCGTTCCCGATGCGAAATTTGTGTGCAGGCGCACGCATTTTGCGTGCATTCCCACGCCGGTTCCGCACATGAAAAAACAGGCACAGCTTTCGCCGCACCTGTTTTAAGTCCAATACGCCAAACAACGTACGCCCCATCCATCCGGATATGATAATCCATGGATATCAGAATACGCAGTACTTCTCCATGTAGGATTCCATTAACGGCAGGATGCCTGCATACTGCTCCTGGCTCTGCAGATATTCATGTACATCGCGCACATCAATCAGAGAATGCACATGGATACCAAATTCCTCGCCAACTTCCATCACAGCTGTCTTCCCCGCATTCTGGCCAACCTCACAGCGGTTTACCGAGATAAACATATCGGTCACTTTGACATCAGCTGCCTGGTACAGTACCGGAAGGGTTTCACGAATTGCGGTGCCTGCGGTGATAACGTCTTCAATAATGATGATGCGGTCACCATCCTGTGGCTTGTAGCCTACCAGATTACCGCCTTCACCATGATCCTTTGCTTCCTTGCGGTTGAAGAAGAACGGCTTGTCAATGCCATAATTGCGGGCCAGCGCGCCTGCAACAGAAGTAGCCAGCGGGATGCCCTTATATGCCGGGCCAAACATCGCATCAAACTGGTCGCCGATGGTCTCCTTCACCATCGCCGCATAGAACTCACCCAGCTTGGAGGACTGCAGTCCGGTCTTATAGTTACCTGTATTCACAAAATATGGTGTATTACGTCCGCTCTTGGTCACAAAATCGCCAAAGCGCAGTACATCTGCACCCATCATAAATTCAATAAATTCCTTCTTTGCCGGTGTCAGCATGGAAATCATCCTTCCTGGTTTTTAGTATGTCCAGTATACCAGAAATTCATGGAAAGGACAAGGAGAACTGCGCATCCGCTATCGTCAAGCATAGAGCAGTCCGGTGGTATGGAGCAAGGCAATGCAGCCTATGAGGATGACAAGTGCAAGCACTGCACCGGCAGCAAACAAAGCCGTTCTTTTTCCTTCTTCGCGTGTACGCGGAAGCACCCGGCTGAACAGTCCGTACAGCTATAGCCCGCGGAAACAATCACAAATGCTTCCAGCATCATAAATGCAGTCTTTAATCCGCCCCAAAGCCCGTTTTCCGGTAAGATATAAAAGGTGTATAACAGCCAGTTAATCAGATAACAGATTCCAAGTGCAACCGCTCCCCCTTTGACATAAGAGCCGTGAATGGGAAAGATGGCCCATTTCTCCAGATAATTTTTCTGATAATCCTCCAGAATATCGCCCATCATGTCGCGAAATTTCTTACCTTCCTGTTCACGCTGGCGGATCAGTTCATCGTAGATATCCACCGAAAGTGTATCCAGCGTCTCTTCCCGCTCCTGCATAACAGTGCATAATTCCAATGAGCCTTGGAGCTGTTCCATCTGCTCCTGCAAATCCAGCTTAGCTTTCCCCACGGCATCCTGCAGAGAAAGTTCTCCTTGGAATAATGCCTGAATATTTTCAATGGATATGCCCAGCCGCCGGAACAGGATAACCTTCCGCAGGGTTTCGATATCCTCCTGGGAATAATCACGATAATTGTTGCCCTGCCGTTCCGGATGCAGCAAACCCTTGCTTTCATAAAACCGGATATTGGCACGGGTAATCCCGGTTCTTTCTTCGATCTCCTTGATTTTCATACCTATCCCCTCCTTTGCTGCCATATTACACTATAAAGCCGGTTTACAGTCAAGTTATTTTCAAAATCTCCGAAAAAACAGCCGGCAGTAAAATACCACCGGCTGCATAAAGCAATATGTAATTACTTGTTCGGGTTCTCGATGGTCTGTACGCCTTCCGGACCTGCGGAAATAATAATATCCGTTCTGTTCAGGAAGAAACCAGTTTCCAGAACACCGAGGGTGCCCTTCAGGAAAGCTTCCATAGCAGCATAATCTTTGCCGAACTTAGAATTTGTGTACTTCGTATCCAGAATATAATTATGATTGTTGGTCTCGTAGATGGAACCATCCTCGTTCATGCGGAGGGTCGGCTCAAAGCCAGCTTCTTCCATCTTCTTGACAACATGCTTATAGCCAAACGGCAGAACCTCTACCGGCAGACCGAAATCGCCAATCTCTTCTACCAGCTTTGCGCTGTGGCAAACCCAGATGTTGTACTTTGCGCTGGAAGCAACAATCTTCTCACGGAACAGAGCGCCGCCGCCGCCCTTGATGCCATTGAACTGCGGATCAACTTCATCAACGCCATCAATACAGATATCCAGAACCGGTGCATCATTGGTATCCAGCAGCGGAATACCTAGGCTCTTTGCCTGCTCGGTGGAAGCATCGGAGGTCGATACGCACTGAATCTTCAGTCCTTCTTCCTTTACACGCTGTCCCAGCTTCTCAATCAGATAGTATGCAGTAGAGCCAGTACCGATACCAACCAGCATGCCGTCTTTTACATATTTTGCAGCTTCGTAGCCTGCCATTTGTTTCTCATTCATGTTCGTCACCTCATAATCAAATTCTCAAACCAAATTCTCTCATTGTTTGCTTGATTAATTCTATTGTAATACAGGAAGGTTCTAAAACGCAATACATTTCCCTGTTTTTCTTATTTTGAAATTTGTGCTATCCCGTAAAAAGGCTCTCTGCCGCCGCAGAGAGCCTTTCCATATGGTTATTGTTCCGTATGAATGACAGATACCGGACAGCCATCTGCTGCTGCCTGCGCCATATCTTCCAATTCTTCATCCGGCTGCTGTATAACATCTGCCAGTCCGTCCTCACATATGTCAAATACCTTTGGACAGGTTTCCGCACACTGCCCACAGCTGATACATCCTTCCCGGTCAATCCAGACTCTCATATCATATCCTCCTCTCAGCCATTCATGCCAATCATCTGTAAAATGCTCTGCTTACTGTGCAGCCCTATCCGGCTGGCCTTCGGCTGGCCATCGCGGAATACCATCAGCGTCGGCACGGACTGGATGTGATATAAACCAGCCAGCTGTGGATTTTCTTCCACATTTACCTTACAGACCTTAATTGCTTCGGTTTCCTGCGCAATTTCATCCACAATTGGGGACATCCGTCTGCATGGACCGCACCAGCTTGCCCAGAAATCCACCAACACAGGCTTTTTTTCGTTCAAAACCGTTTCTTTGAAGCTGTCCGTCGTGACAGCAGTGACTTCCTTCATGAAATTCCCTCCTTACTTCAAAGACAGGTTTAGCTTTTGCTACCGGAATGGTTTCTATTCAATTTTTTGAAATTTGCATAGTAAAACCTATCAAAGATTTTTTCCTACAGTTTAATCTGCTTTTGCTCTAAAACAGATTGTTTCACTGCAAAGATGGCACCAAGGTTCCCTCTTTGCAATCTCCCTCCTTCGGCATCATCGGTACGGACCGCCGTCCGCTAGCATACAACAAAAGCGTCCGGCGGTCTATGGGGATTGCGGACAGAGATTTTCAAACGAAATCAGCAGTTTTTCCGGCTGAGATATCAAAGAAGCAATTCTGATTTATACTGTCACTCTCTGTGCACCAAAGTAACAAGGGCGGCCAAAGCTTTTGGTGTCCGGCAGCTTTGGCCGCCCACATCAGACGAAGGGCTGAGAGGGGTGTCGGGGAGAGACCCGCCGGAAGGGTCTCTCCATGACGCTCGGAGCGAAAGCAGTTCTCTCACAGAAACAAGCCAACTGTAAGCTGACATCTGACAGTAAAACAGGCAGATGCTTTCACATCTGCCTGTAAATCCTATTTTTTGATTTTATCCAAAATCCATTCAACGCATCTCTGCGAAGCGTTTCCATCCTCACAAAAGCCCATTTTCTGATAAAAGACATCCCAATCCTGCTGATATGCTGTTTCATCAAAATCCAGAATCTTCTGTACCATCTCTGCATTGGATTTTGCCAGCGGAAACGGTGTCTCATCAATCGGGAAATAGAAATTGCGGTCATTTTTATAATCGTCAATATCTGTTGCGAACTGAAAACACGGACGGCGTGTCAGTGCAAAATCAAACATCAACGAGGAATAGTCTGTGATTACAGCATCACAGGCCGACAGCAGCAGCTGCATATCATCAAACGCAGTCGCATCAAAAGTCACCTGCTTGTCGAATGTCAAGTCCTTTGCCAGCTGCATGATATTCGGATGCAAACGAACCAGCATAATCCATCTTCCGCCAAAGCGCTGCTCACACGCCTTACATACTGCATGATAATCCAGCTGATATGCTTCCAGCGAATGATCTGCCCGGAAGGTTGGTGCATATATCACAAAATTGCAGTTTTCCGGCAGCTGCAATGCGGCTGCAATCTGTTTTTTTGCATCTGCAGGCGGCTTGACCAAAATATCATTCCGCGGGGAACCATACTCCAAAACCGAACCATGATACCAAAAGGATTCCTGATAAATCTTGGTCATAAAGGTACTGTTGGAAATGATGGCATCAATCTGTGCGGAATCCCGCTTCGCGTATTCCGCATACGCCGCATTTTCCGGTGTATTCAGCTTATCTGCCACATCTCGCTCAATCCGCTTCAACGCAAATCCATGCCAGGTCTGCATATAATACTGGCCTTTTTTCTTATGGTGTGCACCCTTGCGGCAGTTATCTACCCACACCTTTGCCGTGGACAGCTCCCGGATGGCTGCGGGCGTGTCATATTCTACCACGCGGACATTGTCTGGCACACCCGCATGGGCCGTATCCTTCGCGAGCCAGACAATATCCAGCTTTTCCGGACACTTTGCCAGCGCGTCGATAACGGCTTTTGGATTATCGGAGGCTCCCCTGCCATAAAAGCTGGAAAATACCACTTTATTTTTTCGAACCGGTAATGCACGATACATCGTCCATGCAACGCCCTTTTGAATTTTCTTTCCGGCAGACATATTATGATGCCTCCTTTCCCGTATTTAATAAGTCCCGATGCAGCCAAATGACCACGATACGGAAGAGCAGAATTACAATCTCTGCAACCGATACCAGTGCGCCTAGTGTTACCATGTTCATATGGCCGGTGAAATACAGCACCACCAGATTGAAAACATGCAATGCAGAACCAAACACGACGGAATAATTCGCATATTTCGATAGCCCCATTGCACTGAGGGTCGGGAAACCGAGGATATAGCTCGGCAGAATGACAATGATAACCGGCAGCATGGCACGCAGCACCGGCGCAGCGTTCCCATAGCCCGGGCCAAACACAATCTCACACAGCGGACGGGCAAAGATACATACAACTGCACAGCCACCGATAATAATCGGCATAAAAATTTTTAAAATTTTCCAGACCAGCTTAAAATCCCTGTTCTTGGTCATATATGGATACATACTGTCAGAAATCGGGGACAAACCGCTTTTTGCTGTCGTCACCAGCTTGTCCGCAAGCGAATAATATCCGACTATACCAGAGCCTGCAGGAATCAGGCTCAAGATAACGGTATTACTAGCAGTATATACCGAAGTTGCGATGCGGGAATAGAAGAAGGTACTCGAACGGTAAAATCTTGACCATATCTCCTTCAGGCTGCATTTGACAAATGTAATGTGCAATCTGCGGTACAAATGCCAGTATACGCATAGCAGCGCAACGGTGTAACCGATGATATTCAGAACCGGGATAATACAATACTGCTCTGGCTTTTTCAGCAGAATGACAATCATTACCGTAAAAAATGCTTTGATTGCGACGGTACGTACGGTAATCGCTGTCATCTGTTCCAGACCACGATACAGATAGTCCGGCATCAGGGAATTGATCGCTGTCGCAATGAGAAAGAGCATGTAAAACGTCCTGTCCTCATGCCATGCCGGAAAAATCTCACACAGCACGATAAGGACAACAACCGAGCCCAACGTCAGAAACAGCTTATCAATCGTCACTGAGGTGAGGATTTTGGAAATTCTGGTCTTATCTTCCCGGTGACGTGAAACCTCTTCTGTCGCACTGAGAATAAATCCAAAATCAATCACCAGCTGAAAATATACCATAATTGCCGTTGCAACGCCCAGCTTGCCAAAATAGGTCTCACCGAGCACGCGGGTTTCATACGGTACAACAATGAAGCTCAGCAAATACGTTGAGAACTGCATGATATACAGCATGATTGTATTTTTTAACAAAACGCCCTTTTGGGAACTGAGCGCATTTCGATTGAGTTTCAAAGCATAAATCCTTTCTTGCTTCTCTTATTTTGCCAGCTTGTCCTTTGCCAGAAACAGCATACGAAGCAGGCGGTACTGCTTCTTCCGCAGCAGATCAAACGCCAGCTTCTTTGCTTTTGGCAATTGCGAAATATAACGGTTGGTTTCAAAATTCGGGAAATACCGGTACATATACCGGTTAAATTCCTTCAGCAGCGGATGCTTCGGGTCTGCCATCAGCACGCGGACTGAGGCCGCAAGGAACAAATGGTCAATTGCCAGGCGGCACAGCTCATCCCGATATTTTTCAAACAATCCATTGCGTTTATACCAGTCCAGCAGATCATCAAACGCATCCACAATTTCATGATTTCGTGCAATATTCTTGTTGCGGGTAATGGAATTTTCCCGGACAACGTAATAATAATAGGGCCGCTGTACGCAAACGACACTTTCCGCTTTTGCAAACAGCTTGGTCGTGGTACGGATATCCTCATACCAGACACGCCCCGGATACCGGATACCTGTCTGCATAAACAGCTTTCTCGTATAGATGCGGTTCCATGCATTTGGCAGCGCCAGCAGCAGCTGCGGCATACTTTCCAGTGTGAAAATGCAGTTTTCCGGCAGCGGGTCAAGAAACATAGCAGAGGTATCGCCATTATTATCGGTGCGGAAGCCGAAGGTAATAATATCTGCATGGGTTTTATCCACCTGTTCCGACAGTTCCTGCAGCATTGTCTCATCAATGTAGTCATCGCTGTCGATAAATACAATATAATCGCCCTGTGCATGTTCCAGACCTACATTTCTGGCATCGCCCAGCCCGCCATTGGGCTTGTGGATGACACGAATGCATTCCGGCCTGCGTGCGGCAAGGCTATCACACAGCGCACCACTGCCATCGGTGGAGCCGTCGTCCACAAGGATCATTTCATAGTCATCACAATGCTGTGCCAACACGGATTGCACACATTTTTCCAGATATTCCTCCACATTATATACAGGGATCACTACACTGAATTTCATTTCGCTGCTCCTCAATTCTCAATATGGGGTTATTATAATCCCTTTATACAATCTTTTCAATGCTTGTTTTATCAAAAAGGGGACGCCCGAAAGCGTCCCCTCTGTCATTATTTTATTAGAACAGGCCCTTAATGCGGTCCCACAGTGACTCACTCTTAACTGCTTCTGTTTCCTCTGTCTCTTCCGTGTCCTTCTCTTCTACAATATCTGTACGCATAATAAATTTGGTTGTTGTCTCTGTTGCAGAAGCCGGAGCACCGGAATAGCAGGTTGCTTCCTGTGCAAAGGCACGCTGCTTATCCAGCAGCTTGGAGGCTGTACGCAGATTGGTCAGGGTTTCATTTTCTGTAATCTGGCTGATGCCCTCCTCATTGTATTGTACAATGCCGTCACTCAGCTCACCTGCACCATTTGCCAGCTGTGTCCCCGCTGCATCAAACTGCTCGATTGCACTCAGAACCTGTGCACTTGCGGATTTCAATGTTTTCATACCAGCAGACAGATCATCTGCGCCGGATGCCAGTGACGCTGCGCCATCATCCAGCTGGCTGACACCGCTGGTCAGTTCCGGCACCTTGCCGTTCAGCGTATCGATTCCGCCGGAAAGGGTTTCTGCGCCAGATGCCAGCGTTCCGGTGCCATCTGCCAGCTGTGCTGCGCCGCCATACAGGGTTTTCGCGCCGGAGGCAAGCGATGCTGCACCGGATGCTGCGGAACTGACACCCTGTGTATATGCTGCGATACCATTATTCAGCGAAACAGCGCCTTCCTCCAGCTTTGTTGTCGCACCGCCCAATGTCTGAACCAGTGTATTGATGCCGCCGTCAATCTGCTTATAGCTGGATGCCGCCTGATTCATGCCCGCGTCAATCTGAGACAGGCCGGCATTCAGGCTCGACATGCTCTGTGTCAGACCGGACAGCTCAGACTTCATGGCAGCGGCACCATCAGCAATTTTGCCTGCACCTGCTGCAAGCTGGCTGCATGTAGCTGCCATACCGTCTACTGTCTGGCGGTTTGTTTCAAATTTTGTCAGGATTTCCGAACCGCCTTCCATCTGCATCAGTGCAGCTTTTTCACTGTCGGTGAGAGAAACACCGGACTTGCCTGCCAGTGTATTCAAGGTAGATTCCAAGGTCTGTGCACCAGACTGGATAGAATCCAGCGCCGCAGTCGCGCCGCTGATATCTGCACTGTTGAGAGATTCCGTCACCGTATCCATGCCTGCTGCCAGTTTATTCAGACTGGACTGCATCTCAGCTGAACCGCTTACCAGTTCTGCTGCATCTCCCTCTGCACCCAGCGCAGCCCCCAGCTGATTCAAACCGTCTACCAGCTGCTGTGCACCCTTAGATAAATTTTCTGAATTTCCATTTAAGGTGTTCAATCCCTTGGACAGCGACGATGCGCCGTCATTGACATCCGATGCGCCGGACTTCAGGGAATTGGCACCCTCATTCACGGTATTTGCACCTGAAGCCAGGGAAGAAGCGCCCGCTGCAAGCTGACCGACACCGGAAGCAAGATCACCTGCACCCAGAGACAGGGTGCTCATACCAGATGCCAGCTGTGCGGCGCCATTATCCAACAGACCTGCGCCAGAGGTGGCATCGATGATACCATCATGGAAGGTGACATAGCTGGAAGACAGTTCACCGAGCTTTTCATCCAGCGTTGCACAACCGTCGGCCAGCTCCTCTGCGCCGTCAATCAGCTGCTGGGTTGCATCCTTCAGCTCATCCAGGTCATCAAAGCTGTCATCCAAATCCAAATCGTCTGCATCCAGATCATTCAAATTGCCCGCACAGGCAAAATACAGCGTCGGCATTTCGCCGTCTGTCATATCACATTCGATGGAAACCTCATCCAGCATCATATCCGTCAGGTCAGAAAAATCGTCACCCAGCAGGTCTCCATAGGTATCCTTCATACCCGGCATCGCCAGAAATCCGACGATCTGGTTATCGCTGTCGGTTTCGACCTTGCCGTTTTCCGCCTGAATATTAGAAAAGTTGTCCGCGGACAGCATCGTACCGATGACTGTAAAGTATGGCCTGCAGATGGTGTAGCTCTTGCCGTCAACAGTGACCTGTTTGGTTTCGGTATTTTTCAGTGCCACATGAATCACCAGATGACCGCTTGCACCTTCCAGCTCGGAAGCATCTACCTCCTTGCCATCCAGTGTATAGGTAATGGAAGCCTGTACCGGCATTTCAGCGGTGGAAGTGCCCTGATAATATACATCATTGCCGTTGACGTTCCATGTCAGCGCCGTGCCGTTCTGCTGCGGCATTTCATCGCCCTTCAGATTGACAATATCCTCCAGATTGCTGACATCGGCAAAATTGGTTAATCCCTTATCGGAATGCAGCCAGTCACTGACAGTCTGGTGCTCCACAGAGCCATCCGGCTGCAGGGTTGCGTATACGGTTTCATCCTTTTTTATAGAAGCTGCCATAGCTGGCGTCAGGGCGCCGCAGGCAATCAGGGCGCTCAGCACCCCTGCTGTTACTTTATAAGATTTTTTCATGTTAAACACGCTCCTTGAAATGCTTCAGCCTGTGATGTGTCCGTTTTTCTGTGTCCTCAGAACGTTCCAGCCAGTGATATGTTGTTTTTTCGACCACAGGCGTAAACAGAATCAGCATCGCCGGCAGAACCAATAAGATAACCAGCATGGAAATAATCGCGCCGCGGCTAATGAGCATACACAGGCTGCGGATCAGGTCAATTCTTGATACAAAGTTCAGACCGACAGTTGCGGCAAAGAAGGTCAGGCCGCTGGTAATGATACTCGGCGCACACGTCTCAATGGCAACTGCCGCAGACTCCTTCGGCCTCAAACCGTTGTTGCGTTCTTCACGGAAACGGGTTGTCATCAAAATTGCATAGTCAACGGTGGCACCAAGCTGAATGGTGCCAAGCACGATGCTTGCAATAAACGGGATCGTGGTGCCTGTAAAATACGGGATGCCAAGATTGACCATAATTGCGCCCTCGATTGCCAGAACCAGCAGGGCCGGGACCGAAATGGAACGGAATGTAATCAAGATAATGATAAATACCGCAGCAATAGAGGTGACAGAGGTTGCATTGAAGTCATGGTCCGATGTGACAATCAAGTCCTTGGTCATGGCGCCTTCACCGGTCAGCAGTCCGTCCTTATCATAGCTCTTGATGATTTTATTCATCGCGTCAACCTGCGCATTCATTTCATCCGTACCGGGCTTGTATTCCGTGGTAATCATCATCATTTTATGATCACCCGCGTGGAACAGCTCACTGATGCTTTCCGGAATCGCACTCTGCGGGATGCCTGCGCCGATAAATTTCTCGTAACACAGCGACGCCTTGACGCCTTCTACCTCATCCAGCTCATTTGCCAGGCTCTTCATCTGGCTGTTATCCAGCTCATCACTGACGACGACAAAATGATAACTCGGCATACCGAAATCATCACTCAGCCGGTTCGTACCGGCAATACCCGTCAAATCCTGCGGCAGGCTGTCTGTCAACGTATAATATACATTGGTCAGCCCCTGTGCACGGAAGAAAAGCAACGCAACAATCACAAACGCTGTAAGGATGGATTTCGGATGTCTGGTGACGAATCTTGCCACGCCGCCCATATGCGGAATCAGGACCGGATGCTTGCTCTTTTCAATCCATTTATCGAAATACATAATCAGCGCAGGCAGGATAATCAGCGTGCTCAGTACGCCAAGCGCAACGCCCTTTGCCATGACAATGCCGATGTCCGCACCCAGCGTCAGCGACATGGTACACATAGCCAGGAATCCGGCAATGGTAGTCAGGGAAGACGACAGGATGGATGTACTCGTTTTGCAAATGGCGGAAACCATGGCTTCATCATTTGGTTTATCCGCTTTTTCCTCCTGGTAACGGTGCAGCAGGAAAATACTGAAGTCCATCGTAACGCCCAGCTGCAGTACGGCTGCCAGCGCCTGTGTAATATAGGAAATCTCCCCGAGGAAAATATTACTGCCGAAATTATACACAACCGGGAACAACACGCCCAGCATAAAGATCAGCGGCACGGCTGTGTTCTCCAGGAACAGGAACAGCACAATCAGGCTGAATGCAACTGCGCAGACCACATACTTCGGAAGCTCCTGCACAACCAGCTCCTTGGTATCCTCCAGAATCGCCGACATACCTCCAAGGAAACAGTCCTTGCGCATCGTCTTCTTGATCTGGACAATGGCATTCATGGTCGAATCGGATGCACTGGATTCCTCGAACCGCACAATCAGCATGGTGGAATCATGCTTGCCATAAAGCATTTCCTGTGCATCTTCCGGCAGAATATCCTTCGGTACTCCAGCATCCAAAACATCATTGATGCCGAAAACAGCATTTACGCCCTCTATTTCCCGGAGTTCCTCCTCCATATCAGTCAGATCGGAACTGTTCATCCCCTCAACCGTCAGGATCGCAGTGGATGCTATGTTGAAGTCATTCTCCAACAGCTGTTCGCCTTCCATCGACTCCAGATCCGATGGCAGATAACTCAGGATGTCATAATTGATACGTGTGCCTATATAGCCTAAAACCGACACAATCAGCAACGCAGTTGCTACCGCCAGCACAAATCCGCGGTGCTTGACTACAAATCGAGCCATACGCTCCATAACGCACGAACTCCCCTTTCACTGAGATTTCCGGCATTTTTTCGCCGGATTTCACCAAAATGACCATTCGTCATTTTTATAGCGTACCTAGTATATCCCAAAAATGACCATTGGTCAATATGCACTCTGCTAACTTTTCGTTTTGATTGAAACTGACGGTTGGTCATTTTTTACGAAAATTACATTTCCTCCTGCTTCCATTCTTGCAAAACAATTTTATGTGGACTATACTGGATTCAACCACGATTGACACCGCGAACTTTGGGGAGGAAAATCGCTTATGAGCGAAAACATGGATCTGAAAAAAGAGGCAAAAAAGAAAAGCCTGCTGCAGGCAGCCCGTATCCTGTTTCTGAAAAAAGGCATTTCCAAAACCAGCATCAGTGAAATTGCAGAGCTTGCCCAGGTAGCCAAGGGAACCTTTTATCTGTATTTCAAAGATAAGGATGAGCTTCTGGAGCAGCTTTTGTATCAGATCAGCTACCGTATCATCCAGCAGGCATATGATTACACGGAAAAGCATCGTACAGACGATTTTTCTGAAAACGTTATCATTTTTGCCGACTGGATTATTACCTATTTTACCGAGCATACCGATGTACTGCGCCTGATCCGGCGCAATTTCTCCTGGCCGCTGTTGGAGCACAGCCTTACAATCGAGCATGCCGATGACCCGCTGTGGCAGGCAATTACCATGCGCCTGCACGATGCCTCCCTCAAGGATGTTCACAATCCACAGGAGCTGTTTAACATTATCTATATGATTGTTGAACTATGCGGCACGGTTTGCTATACTAGCATTATCGAACAGCGGCCGGATACGATTGACAATATGAAACCGCTGCTGTATACCATCATCCGGAGGATTCTGCAATGACCAAGCCCGCATTGATTTTTGATATGGATGGCGTCATTCTCGACACCGAACAGCTGGTGCGCCGGAGCTGGAACCTCGCTGCACCGGATTACGGCGCCGTGGATAGTGACGCAGTTTTTCTGCGTACGGTTGGAACAACCCGGAAACATACCGCCGAAATTTTACGGGAATGCTATGGCGCGGATTTCCCCGCAGAGGAATTCAGCGCTTCCCTCAGTAAAATTTATCACGAGATTGAAGCAGTGGAAGGCGTTCCGGTCAAAGCCGGTGCACGGGAGCTGCTGCAATGGGCACAGGCAAACGGTTTCCGCGTCGGACTTGCCTCTTCGACCCGCCAGCCGATTGTGGAACGGGAACTGGGCAAAGAAAACCTGCTGCAGTATTTTGACTACATTTTAGGCGGCGACCGCATCCCACGCAGCAAGCCGTTTCCAGATATTTATGAGTTGGCATGCCGGGAAATGCGCATAAATCCGCCGGATGCCTTTGCCATTGAAGATTCCTATAATGGCATCCGTTCTTCCCATACCGCCGGTATGATGCCGGTTATGGTTCCAGATCTGCTCCCGCCAACAGAGGAAATGTTCCAGTTGTGCACAGCTATTTTCCCAAGCCTAACGGAATTGCAGGCATTCTTATGCAAGCAGTATATCGAAAAGGAAGCATAACGGATATAAGATATACATAAGATACCAGTAAGAGGCTCTGCAATGAGCCTCTTTTTGATTGCACGGTTGCGTTCTGCAGCCAGCATATCCCCCAATGGATATATTTTCATAGCCAAATTCCATGTCAGCTGCATATGAAAATATTTAAATTCACAATTGTCAAAACCTATCGTATTTTATCTATATTTTGCAAAGGAAACATCATAAATCATTTCATATTGGTATCACTTTTGAGGGCATACAGACCGCCCCGCGCTTCCAGTTTGCTGGCGCAGGCATGCAGCAAAATGCTGCATTTTTCATTTCTCATTTCACTTCCATTTGTCCCTTATCCGTCCGGAAATCTTTTCTTGTACCGCAAAATGTAACATCGCATCTTTGATCGTTTTTAAATTTTATCCGCAGTTTTCAACCGGTTTTTATACCTGTTTTACACGTTTCCTCTGCTTCTTCCAACTTTTTTCAAAAGAAGTCTCCTCTTTCATGGAAACGAATATTCAAAATTATAAATTTCCTCCCCATTCCCTATGATTTTTTGTTTGTTTTTCCATTTTGTAACATTATTGCATGTACTTTCTGTAAAACCTGCAAAATTTTTCATACAAACAATTCAAGATTTCAGTAAATTTGCATCGTGACAAACGTTACAAAAAAGTCTATGATACTACTCGAAGAGAACAAGTGAGCACGACGCACGTACAATATGTTCTCTATTATCAGAATCTCAGGATTCAGAAAGGAAGCGAATACCATGGGCATCCTCGGCGAGTTGAACCTGATGGTGAAAACCGGCCAGGTTGATCAGCTCCATGAATATCTGATTGACGAAGTCCTTTCAGATTATGACAATCTCGGTCATATTTCAGCGTATATCGGTATGAATGATCCGCGCGTCGCTGGCGCATACAGACGCAAGGTTCATCACAACACGGAAATTTCCATCGCTTCTTACCGCTAATTTCTTTTGCTTTCACCTATTTTTTCATACCTATTTTTCCTATCTCTTTTCTTTGTAAAAAGCATCCCCGCGGCACACGCTGCGGGGATGCTTTTTTGTCTTTGACTTTTTCGGTTCTTCAGAAAACATTAAGAATTTTGTGGTATACTTTGTAAAGAACATTCTGTATTCTATGACCATAGACAGCAAGGGGGCCATCAAACCGATGAACTATCGTGTACTTGTCTGCGACGATGATCCTGCGATTGCCCGGGCAATCGGCATTTATCTTCGTTCCGCAGGCTATGAAGCTATTGAAGCATATGACGGGCTGGAGGCGCTGGATATCTGCAGCAAACAGATCATCCATCTGGTCATCATGGATATCATGATGCCGGGTATGGACGGTATGCGGGCAACGGAAATCCTGCGGCAGACCCAGAACATCCCCGTGATTATGCTTTCTGCAAAAAGTGAAGACGTAGATAAAATCGACGGACTGACGGTCGGTGCAGATGATTATGTCACCAAGCCGTTCAATCCGGCAGAATTGATGGCACGGGTAAAATCCCAGCTTCGGCGCTATACCGCTCTCGGCGGTATGCAGCAGGAATCAACGGCGAGAACCTACCGTACCGGTGAGCTGGTCATCGATGACAATGCAAAAACCGTCACGGTTGATGGCGAGCCAGTCAGTCTGACCCCACGGGAATATGGTATCCTGTGTTTTTTAACACAGCATGCCGGTCAGGTCTTCTCGATCTCCCAGATTTATGAGGCGGTCTGGAATGAGCCTGCCTATAACCCGGAAAACACCGTTGCTGTCCACATCCGGCGCATTCGGGAGAAAATTGAAATCAACCCGAAGGAGCCAAAATATTTAAAGGTGGTGTGGGGAATTGGCTACAAAATGGAAAAACTTCACCCGAAGCAGCTGGGTTAAGGCTGCTGCATGGATTCTCAGTCTTGCGATGGCAGGACTGATGGCATGGCAGGCGGTTGCGTTTGCCATCTATGCAGAATCCAATGATATCTCCGTACTCGACGGCAGTATGCTGTCCAATAAAGAGATTTCAGACACGTATCTCGCACAGGAGCTGTATTATCCTGCATGGAATCTGCTGGATCAGGCAAGCTATGGCAATGAGGATTCCATTCAAAATGGTGATACCATTGATACGGATATCCTGTATGACAATATCTATAACGAATTTTTTAACTGCTTCTACAATGATTCCATTGACGAGGAATTTCTCAGCAACGAAGAGGCGCAACACCTGCGCACTTTGTATCCTGCCGAAGAAGACAGTACCAATTATCTGACCGATGAAATGATAGATGAAATCATCACAGCATTACGGCGTAATGATGATCCGTATTTGGATTCCGGCGATGCGGCAAACTTCCGCAGCTGGATGGGTTATAATCGCGGTGTGTATCAATACTGCCGCCAGACACTCATCAATGAAAACTTGATGCAATTCCATTACATGACGCAAAACAGTACAGACTATGCTGCCAAATACGATTATTACGTTTACTGCAAGAAAACCGATACAACCCTTTCCAATATATCCGAATCAGACGCCCAAAAGATGTCTCGCAAAGGCTCCGGCTATCGGATGGTCTGCTCGATTTCCGATTACCGGCTCAGCTTTCTGAGCAATACCGTAGATCCCGATGTTTTATCGGCATTGGAGAACGAATACAACTTCAATTTCTCCGACTACGACTCCTCCGGTTATACCAACGGCGATATCGTATATATCGCGTTGAAACCTTCTGTCCTGCAGGACATGCAGAAACAGTGGACGGCAAACCGTCGCCAGCTGCTAATGCTGGTTGGCATTGAATGCACTGGCGCAATTGTCATCCTGCTCTGTGTGATTATCCTCTGCTTCGGCGCAGGAAGAAAACCGGATGATGACAAAAAATACCTCGTCGGGTATGACCGTATCTGGGCAGAAATTCTATATTGCCTGTATTTCTGTATACTTGCCGGATGGTGCACTGCCATTGTTGAATCTGGAGATCACTGGATATACCTTCAGGATTCCCTCAAGTATGGACTGATTTGCGGTATAACGGTATTGTTCGCTGTCTCCAGCCTGCTGCTCCTGCTGTCGCAGGTACGCCGCATCAAGGCAAAGCAGTGGTTAAACGGCTGGATTTGCTGGAGATTGTTTCACAAGTATATCATCCACGGTATCGTCTGGCTGGCGCGGCAGTTCCGCAAAACGCCGCTCCGCAGGAAAATTATCCTCCTTGCCGTGCTTGTTCCGCTGGCATGTGCCATCTGGCCGCTCATCCCATTTATCATCGCAGGGCTGTTGTATTTTGGTATCCGCCAGGCAAACCGCTTTGAAACAGTCACAAATGGCGCTGCTGACATCCGCGCAGGCAAAACCGATACGAAAATCAAGCTGACCGGCGGCGGTCCTGAAATCAACGGACTTGCCGATAATCTGAACCAGATTTCTGAAGGCTTACAGGAAGCTGTTACAACCGCGGTGAAATCCGAACGGCTGAAATCCGAACTGATTTCCAATGTATCCCATGATATCAAAACACCTTTGACCAGTATCATCACCTATATTGATCTGCTGAAAAAGTGTGACATCCAGGATAGAACCGCACAGGAATATATCGCTGTACTTGACCAGAAATCCCAGCGCCTGCGTGCACTGACTGCCGACCTGTTTGATGCCTCCAAGGCAACCAGCGGTGCCATGAAGCTGAACCTAGCTCAGACAGACTTTGACGCTCTGCTCCGTCAGGCACTTGGGGAACGTTCGGAGCATATTGAAAAGGCAGGCCTGGATATCCGCATTCTGTCGCAGGCGCCGACTTATGTCAATGCAGACGGCAAACTGCTATGGCGGATTCTGGATAACCTGATCTCCAACTGTACCCGCTATGCATTGCCAAACAGCCGTGTGTATATTACACTTCAGCCGCAGGGCGAATTTGTCAATCTGACCATGAAAAACATCTCCGCTACGGAGCTGAACATTTCTGCTGATGAGCTCATGCAGCGGTTTACCCGCGGCGACCGTTCCCGTCATACGGAAGGCAGCGGTTTAGGCTTGTCCATTGCACAGAGCCTTGCCGAGCTGATGGGCGGCAGCTGCCATGTGGAAATTGACGGTGATCTGTTCAAGGCAGTGGTTTCCATCCCAAAATGGATTGATATTGCTCCTAATACGAAGTAAAAGAAGATAAAAGTTTAGAAAAACAGCAAAATCGCCGCAGGCTGCTCCATTGGAGCACTGCGGCGATTGTTTTTTCTGTTAACCTGACTTACTCTCTCAGAAAACCTGCATCCACATTGCTTCCGGTCGCCAGGACAGAGCACGGGCCGGTCAGGGTAATCTCTCCGCCCTCTACGCGGGTAACAGTGCCGCCTGCTTCCTGAACAATCAGAGAACCTGCTGCAAAATCCCATGGATACAGACGCAGCTCAAAAAACAGCTCAGCACGTCCGGCCGCAATGCTGCACAAATCCAGTGCAGCAGAACCGGAACGGCGCATATCCATGGAACGGTCAAATGCTTTGCGCAGCAGCCGGAAAGAATCGTCAATCAATTCCGGATAATACAATGCAGAGCCATACAATGTCAGTCCCGCCTTCAATGGCTGGTTGGATACATGAATCGGTTTGCCATTGCAGTATGCGCCTTTCCCGCGCTGCGCTGTAAACATTTCATCCAGATACGGGTTATAAACCAAACCCAGCTCGACTTTTCCATTCTGTGTCATCGCAACGGAAATGGCACTGTATTTATAATCCTTGACAAAGTTTGCCGTACCATCAATCGGGTCTACAATAAATGCTTTTCCGGTTGCAATCGATTCGTGCACGGCCTCTTCTTCGCCAACAAAATGCGCACCTGGCACAATTTCCAGCAATTTTTTTTGCAGAATTTCCTGTACTGCCTTATCATACTTTGTGACAAGATTATTACTAGTTCCTTTTATTTCTATATGAGCCTGAGAACGGTCTGCCTGCAGCAACAGCTGTCCGCACTCCCGCATAACCTGCTGAATCTGATCGATTATCATGGAAATATACACTTCTTTCTTTTTATTTGTGATTATCATAGCATGATATGCAATCGCCTGTAAACAGCAATTTTAAAGTAAATATGCAATACATTTGGCAAGATTCTTCTATTTTTCTACCAAATTGTCTGATATAATGAATGCATCAGACAAAAGAGGTGATTCTATGACAAAATCCGGACACTGGGTACGCCGTATCCCGGTTTATCTCATCGGCATGTTTCTGATGACAATCGGTGTCAATTTATCTGTCCTTTCCGGACTCGGTGTGTCTCCGATTGATACCATTCCCTATATCGTCAGCCTGATTTCCGGCAAAAGCCTTGGCCTCAGTTCTACCATGGTTTTCTCCGTCTATATCGTGCTGCAGATTCTTATCCTGCGCCGGAATTTTAAATGGAAGAACCTGCTGCAAATTGCGATTTCCATTGTATTCGGCTGGTTTGTCAGCTTATCCGGTATGCTCACCGGTCTACTGCCTGCTGACCCGGTTTACCCAGTTAAATTCCTGTATATGCTGTGCAGCATGGGCTTTCTTGGCAGTGGTATTTTCCTGTATGTCGCAACCGACATCATGTCCATGCCTGCGGATGGCGTTTCCCTTGCCCTTGCCGATGTAACCGGCAAACCGATGTCTACCTGTAAGATTTTCTTTGACTGGTCCGTCGTCGCGCTGACGGTAATCCTGTCCCTCACGCAGCTGCACAATATCAGCGGCATCCGGGAAGGCACTTTCATCGCCGCCTTCGGTGTCGGTATATGCATCCGCTTCTGGGAACGGCATCTGACAAAACCGCTGCAGCGCTTTCTTTTCCCATAAAAGGATCCTGCTACGACAGTAAAGCTGTCAATATTTTGCAGAAATAAAAGCCGGAATCATAGATTCCGGCTTTCTTATTATGCAATTTTGGAAATGATTGTCGCTGCTTCTGCACGGGTTGTGTTTCCTCGTGGATTCAGGGTGCCATTTGCATTTCCGCTCAATATTCCGGCAGCAACAGCCCAGCTCATGGATTCATATGCATACGCGCTGATTCGGTCTGCATCGGTAAACTTTGCTGTCAAGTCCACGTCCTCTATCTCCGGCATATCTGCATCATGATATAGAATTACCGTAATATCCTGACGGCTGATCGGGTCGCCGACACCAAAGGCTCCGTTGGGATAGCCAGATACCAGCCCCTCCTCCGCTGCCCAAATGACAGCATTCGTATACCATTTTCCAGCAGATACATCTGTAAACCGCTTTGTATATTCCACTTCCGGATTTCCCGCAATATTATACAGCAGCTGAGCAAACTGTTCACGGGTTATTTTAGTATTCGGAGCAAAGGCAACACAACTCGTTCCCGCCATGTAGCCCTTATCATATACATTCTGGATATAGGATCTTCCCCAGAATGTAGCGGATACATCATAATACGGCAGTATGCTCGAATTGGCAATCGCCGTCAGGGATGGATAAACCAGCCAGTCCTGAAAATCATGATCATCCAGTATATGCCCGCTGATATTGTTGATTATACTGCAAAAATATTGTTTTGTCCCGTAGGAATCATTCCATGTGACGTCTACACCAGTCCAGTAGTTGCCATACCGCACGTTATTCCACATATGGTTCCCACTGTCGCTGACAGCCTCGGTTACCTGAATACCGACCTTACTGCACAGCAGCTGGAAAGCTCTGGAATATCCCTCGCACACAGGCCCCTTGATGCTGCTGTTCGAGCTGTTCAGGATGGCGCTGACCGAGGACCAGGGTGCGCCGGAAATATTCGCCGAATAGTAAAACTGGTCATATTCGCCTTTTTCATTATAATAAGTTGCCACAGCAGCTTCGTTATAGGTATTATGACTGCACAGCCATTCTTCAAAATATTTCATCTTATCATATGCTTTGGAATACTGTGCAGCACCGGCTACGATTTCCGCGACCTTCGCATCCAGCTGTGTTTTCAGCTGTTTGCGCGCGCTCAGGCTCGTAAATCCGGCACGATACATCGGCAAAATATAAATCGTCATCCGTGTTCCGCTGATGTTATAGCCCATGGAGCAATAGCCATTGGAATAAAACATTTCGGGACAATCCATATCCAGACACCGGTACACGACCCAGCCAAGTTCAACTGCCATGTCTTGTAAAACCTGCTTGTACTTGCTCTGATCCGTTTCCGAATTGCTCAATCCCAGCGCTGTATAAGATGGAACGGTTATGGTTACACCAAGCTTTTTCAGCTCTGTTGCATTGTCATTGAACACCGCGCTGCTTGTTCCCTTTTGAATATCAGCCTTGACACTGTCATACAGCTTCTTCATCGCTGTGCCGACAGCGATCTGCTTATTATAATATTTTTTCACAGTGCTGTCATCAAACTGATAGCGCAGCCCAGCCAGCTGCTCTCCATAGGTGGTAAACCCAGACACCTTGGTCTGTGTAGACAGCGCTGCATATTCACTGCCGTTTACCACTTCTGCACTATAGTTTTTGCTGTAAACATATTCTTCACAGTCGTCAGAAGCAACCATCGATTCATGCTGTTCCTGCGAAAGGATTTCGGGTTCAAAAACCTCTGCATCCTGTGATACTTCCTTTGTCAGACTGCCGCTTTCCATGGGGAGTTCTTCATATAAACTGCTGATATCTGCGCTCCCATTTCCCGCAGCGCTTTCTGCACGCTCAGATGCAAGGGCCTCCGGTATGAAAGCGCACATCATAGCCAGCACAAGCAGGCAGGCTGTCATTCGTCTTTTCACGCTATCCCTCTTTTCCTTCTGGGGTATTCCCATTGTAACATATGTGCAGGCAAAAGTCTATCTTTTCTCATCCTTTGTTTTGCTTTTGCATATATATCGCATAAAGCAGCGATTTTTTCGGGCGGTATTTCCCCAAAAAGAAGAGCACACTGCAAAATATACAGTGTGCTCTGAAAAACATTTCCAGTTTATCCAAGGATTTCATATTTCTCGCTCATGAGCGTAACCAGGACAGCCTTCTGGGCATGCAGGCGGTTTTCCGATTCCTCAAAAATTTCTTCTGCATGTTCTTCCAGTACCTCAGCAGAAATTTCTTCCCCGCGGTATGCTGGCATACAGTGCTGTACCATGACGCCCTCTTTGCAGCATGCAAGCAGGTCATGATCTACCGTAAAGCCTGCGAAGTCCTTCCGGCGCTGTTCTGCCTGTTCCTCCTGTCCCATCGCAGTCCATGCGTCGGTAATCAGGACATCGGCATTGTCTGCAGCCTTATGCACATCATTGGACAGCTCAAACTTTGCGCCTTCGGCCCGCATCTGTTCTGCAAAAGCAAGGACATCCGGATGCGGCTCATAACCGACTGGGGTTGCAACCGAAACTTCCATCCCTGCCTTCAGACAGCCGACAATCAGAGAATTGCACATATTGAAGCCATCACCGACAAATCCCATTTTCAGGCCTTCCAGCTGTGCGAAATGCTCGCGGATGGTCATCAGGTCAGCCAGTACCTGACATGGATGCGCAAAATTGGTCAGACCATTGATAACGGGAATCGAGCCATAGCCCGCCAGCGTCTCTACCTCCTGCTGGTCATAGGTACGGACAACCATACCATCGAGGTAGCGGGACATGACACGTGCGGTATCCTGGATCGGCTCGCCGCGTCCAATCTGCATATCGCGATGTGTTAGAAACATGGCCTGTCCGCCCAACTGGTACATACCCGCTTCAAAAGAAATGCGGGTACGGGTAGACGGTTTCTGGAAGATCATGCCAAGGCTTTTGCCCTCCAGAATACGGTGTGCGATATGGTGCTTCTTTTCATATTTGAGCTGATCGGCCAGGTCAAGGATAGAAACAATTTCATCCTTTGAGCAGTCGAGCAGCTTAAGAAGGTTCTTCATCTGCTTCTTACTCCTAATATATTGTATACATCAGAGCGACTGCTCTGTATCGTTTTCCTCTTACTTTATTTACAGAATACTGTCTTCATCACAGCCAGCGCTTCATCGATTTCCTCATAGGAAATGGACAGCGGCGGCAGCAGACGGATGACATTGGTACCTGCTGTCAGAACAAGGACACCCTTATCCATAATTTCAGCTACCAGCGCTGCACGTTCCTCCGGGTCAACAACAATACCTACCATCAGGCCCATGCCGCGGACATCCTGAATTTTATCAGCACCCATAGCCAGCAGCTGTTTTTTGAAGTATTCGCCCTTTTCCCTGACAGACTGCAGGAATTCCGGCTGCGTTACTTCCGACAGCACGGCATTCGCAGCGGCACAAATCATCGGGGTTCCGCCAAAGGTAGTGGCATGGGTTCCCGGACCCAGAACATTTTCGCAGGTCTTGGACGCCATGACCGCACCAATCGGCACGCCGCCGCCAAGCCCCTTTGCCATGGATACAACATCCGGCTGGATGCCGTACTGCTGGAAGCAGAACAGGGAACCGGTTCTGCCGATGCCGGTCTGCACTTCATCAACCAGCAGCAGCAGATCGTTTTCACGGCAATATGCTGCAACCTGCTTGACAAATTCCTGATCCAGCGGCATGACGCCGCCTTCGCCCTGAATCAATTCCATCATAACCGCGCAGGTATGCGCATTGACAGCAGCCTTGACCGATTCAAAATCATTTGCCTTCGCATACGCAAAGCCTTCTGTAAACGGGAAGAAATACTGATGGAATTTATCCTGTCCGGTTGCCTTCAGCGTGGTAACAGTGCGTCCATGGAACGAATTGTACAGCGTTACAATTTCCGCACGGCCTTCGCCATATTTGTCATACGAATACTTACGCGCCAGCTTAATCATGCCTTCGTTGGACTCAGCTCCGGAATTAGAAAAGAACACCTTTCCCATGCCGGTCTGTTCAACCAATGTCTTGGCAACCTGTACCATCGGTTCCGTGGTGAACAGATTGGACACATGCATCAGCTTGTGTGCCTGCTGCGTAATCGCATCGATAATTTTCTCATTATTATAACCAAGGCAGCATACGCCGATGCCGCTGGTCAGATCAATGTAACGCTTCCCCTCTGCATCCCACAGCTGGGCGCCTTCGCCATGATCCATCGCAATGGCAAAACGTCCATAGGTATTCATTACATACTGGTTTTCCTGCTCCTTGAGCTCATTATATGTCATGATTGTCTTTCCCTTCTATCAATAGAACATCGTGCCGACACCCTGATCGCTGAACAGCTCAATCAGGATGGAATGCTCCACGCGTCCATCCTGAATATTGGCCTGATGGACGCCCTCACGTACAGCTTCCACACAGCAGTCAACCTTCGGGATCATGCCGCCGGCAATAACCCCGTCTTTAATCAGCTTCGGCACTGCGGAAACCTTCAGCTCCGGCAGCAGGGTGCTTTCATCATTGCGGTCCAGCAAAAGGCCGCGTACATCTGTCAGCAGAATCAGCTTTTCTGCCTGTAGGGCAACCGCCAGCTTGGCAGCCGCCAGGTCTGCATTGATATTATAGTTGGTATCATCATCAATACCCAGTGCAACTGTAGAGATAACCGGAATATAGTCGTGCTCCAGCATATCGAGCACCGGCGCCGGATTTACCTTGACAATTTTGCCTACATAGCCATAATCCGTTCCATCCGGGTCAACCTTGCGCACTGCCTGAAATAATCCGCCGTCCATGCCGCTCAGGCCGACACCTGCACCTCCTGCATTGCCGAGCAGGGATACCAGGTCCTTATTTACCTTGCCGCACAAAATCATCTGCACAATGTCCATGGTTTCACGGTCAGTGTAACGCAGGCCCTTGACAAATTCGGACTTTTTGCCGATCTTTTTCAGCATGCTGCTGATCTCCGGGCCGCCGCCGTGTACAACGACAACGTGAACACCCACAAGGCTCAGCAAAACAATGTCATGGATAACAGCATCCTTCAGTTTTTCATTAATCATAGCATTGCCGCCGTATTTGACAACGACAGTTTTGCCGTAATATTTCTGAATGTGCGGCAGTGCCTCAATCAGCACCTGCGCACGGTTCAGCATCATTTCTTCTGATAATTCAGCCATGTTTGCCCCTCCGGTTACGTGCGGTAGTCACCGTTGATCCTGACATAATCATAGGTCAGATCACAGCCATAGGCAGTTGCCTCTGCATCGCCTTCCTGAATATCCACATCAATGGAAACTTCCTTCTCCAGCAGGACCTTCTTTGCGATATCCTCATCAAACTCCAGTCCTCTGCCGTTCTGGCAAACTGTGATAGAGCCTGCTGCGCTGGAGAAGCCAATGGTAACATATTCCGGGCGGAATGGTGCCTTGGAATAGCCCATGGCGCACAGAACACGTCCCCAGTTTGCGTCTGCACCGAACATAGCCGCCTTGACAAGGCTGGATGCGATAACTGCTTTTGCCAGACGCTCAGCATATTCCTCCGCGCGGGAGTTCTTGACGGTACACGAAATCAGGCGGGAAGCACCTTCGCCGTCTGCCGCCATCTTCTTTGCAAGTGTCAGCGCAACCTCATACAGGGCCGCATAAAATACGTGATAATCCTCATTCTTCCAGTCGATCAGCTCATTGCCAGCCATACCGTTTGCCATAACAACACAGGTATCGTTGGTGGAGGTATCACCGTCTACCGAAATGCGGTTGAAGGTATGCGCAACCACGTCCTGCAGCGCCGTGCGCAGAATGGACGGGTCAACTGCACAGTCGGTGGTGATATAGCACAGCATCGTACCCATATTCGGGTGAATCATGCCGGAGCCCTTTGCGATGCCGCCGATGCGGCAGGTCTTGCCGCCGCAGGTAAACTCTACAGCAGCAGCCTTTTCCACAAGGTCTGTGGTCATAATGGCATTGTTTGCCGCTGCGGAACCATCTGTAGACAGCTTCGCTGCCAGCTCATCCATATGTGCTTCAATCGCTTCGATGTTCAGACGCTGGCCGATGACGCCTGTAGAGCTGACCAGAACCAGCTCTTCCTCAATGCCTGCTGCCTTGGCTGCTGCTGCCGCCATGCGGTTTGCATTGTCCATGCCATTCGGTGCACAGGCATTCGCATTGCCGGAATTGGCAACAATTGCCTGCGCAATGCCATTTTCCAGATGCTGCATGCAGACATACAGCGGAGCCGCCTTTACGCGGTTATTGGTAAAAGTTGCTGCGGTAGCCGCAGCTACATCACTGACAATCAGTGCGAGATCATTCTTATCCTTCGGGCTGTTTTCCTTGACACCACAATGGATGCCGGCTGCACGATAGCCCTTTGCGGCACAGACGCCGCCTTCAATTTTTTTCATATGGTAGTCCCTCTTTTCATAAGGCTCCCCCCAACAAAGGGAGCCTTTTGCTCCACACGATATTTCAATAACGTTCTTACTTTGTCAATCCTGCCGTCTCTTCAAAACCCAGCATCAGGTTCATGTTCTGCACTGCGGCGCCGGATGCGCCCTTGCCAAGGTTGTCAAACAGCGCTGTGACAATCGTCTGTTCCTCATGTCCACAGACAATCAGCTGTAAGCTGTCATGTCCTGCCAGTGTATTGGCGTAAATCACAGGCTCTTCACCGCCAAACGGTGCAACACTTACCAGCTCCTGTCCTGCATAGTATTCTGCCAGCTTTTCATGGATATCCTGTGCGGTCGGTTCGCCTGGCAGGAGCTTATTATGCAGCATGATCGTGGATGCCATGCCCTTGTAGAAATCTCCGAGAATCGGCACAAAGACCGGTGCAGTTTTCAGCCCGCAGACGTGTAACATTTCCGGCAGATGTTTATGCTTCAGCGCCGTGCCGTAAATGCGGTGGGAATCATGACGCGGGTCACGGTTTTTGTCCTCATATTCCGCAATCAGCTTTTTGCCGCCGCCGGAATAGCCGGTCAGGGATGAGCAGGTCAGGGGATAATCTGCCGGGATGATCCCCAGCTTGACCAGCGGATATACCGAGGAAATAAAGCCGGAAGCATGACAGCCCGGATTTGCAACCCTTTTCGATACCTGAATCGCTGCACGATGGGCATCGGACAGCTCCGCAAAACCGTAATCCCATGCAGGGTTGGTGCGGTGTGCTGTAGAAGCATCAATAAATCGGATCTTATCATTCTCACAGAGTGCAACAGCTTCCCTTGCCGCTGCATCCGGCAGGCACAGGAATACAATATCTGCCGCATTGATAAACTTTTTGCGTTCTTCGGTATCCTTACGCTTATCCTCATCAATGAGAATTAACGTAATATCGTCACGGGAACCAAGGCGTTCAAAAATCTGTAAACCAGTGGTTCCCTCTTTGCCATCAATATAAACAACAGGCTTCATCACGTTCCTCCTGTCTTACGTGCGCAGACCAGCACGCATATCAGCCAGCTGCGCTTGTGCATCTTCCAGGAAAGCTTCTATTTTGCTGATCTGACGGGAAACTTCCTTCGGTGCCGGGCCACCGATGACAGAACGGCCCTCTACACAGGTCTTCAAATCCAGTGCATCATATACATCCGGGCCAAACTCATTGGAAATCGACTTGAAGTCCTTCAGCGTCATGGTTTCCAGCGTCTCATCCGAACGGATACAGGTGTTGACCAGTCTGCCGACGATCATATAGGCATCGCGGAACGGTACACCCTTCTTGGTCAGGTAATCTGCGCAGTCGGTGGCATTGATAAAGCCACGGCTTGCCGCCTTACGCATGTTCTTCTTGCGCAGGGTCATGGTACGGAACATCGGTGCAAATACCTCGAGGCACTGCTTTACCGTGTCAATCGCATCAAACACACATTCCTTGTCTTCCTGCATATCTTTGTTATATGCCAGCGGCAATGCCTTCATCGTGGTCATCAGCGTCATCAGATCACCATAAACACGGCCGGTCTTGCCGCGAATCAGTTCGCATACATCCGGGTTCTTCTTCTGCGGCATGATGGATGAGCCGGTGGAATATGCATCATCCAGCTCTGCAAAACGCCACTCCCAGGAGCACCAGGAAATAACCTCTTCCGACAGACGGGAAAGGTGCATCATCATCATGGACAGGCAGCTCATCAGCTCAATACAGTAGTCACGGTCAGATACACCGTCCAGGGAGTTTTCGGTTACACGTGCAAAGCCCAGCTGGTCGCACACAAACTGGCGGTCAATCGGATACGTCGTGGAAGCCAGTGCACCGGAACCCAACGGCATCTCATCCATGCGCTCATAGCAATCTTCCAGTCTGGAAATATCACGGCGCAGCATCTGTGCGTATGCCATCATGTAATGGCCAAAGGTAGTTGGCTGCGCACGCTGCAGATGCGTGTAGCCCGGCATAACGGTGTCAAGGTTTTCCTTTGCCTTGGCAACCAGCTCCTTTTCAAAGGCAATTGCCAGCTGCATGATCTCGCAGATTTCCTTCTTGACATACATACGCATGTCCAGCGCTACCTGGTCATTTCTCGAACGCGCGGTGTGCAGACGCTTGCCGGTAGCGCCGATCCGGTTGGTCAGTGCAACCTCCACATTCATGTGGATATCTTCGTATTCCGGGTTGAATACGTCCAGATCCTCATTTTCGATTTCGTTGAGGATTTCCTTCAGACCTTCCACAATCTTTTCCGATTCATGCGCCTCGATGATGCCCTGTTTGCCCAGCATGGTGGCATGTGCGATGGAACCGGTGATATCCTCACGGTACAGGCGTCCATCAAACTGAATGGAAGAGTTAAAGTCATTTACAACGTCATTTGTTTCCTTCTGAAAACGTCCAGCCCAAAGCTTCATGGTGGATTTTCTCCTTATCCTCCGGCACGCGCCGGTATTTCGTAATATATGCAGCAAATTGTACTGCGGGGAATCTTCTTATAAAATGCACAATGGGCGGACAGACAGTCCGCCCGATTGCAGCAATCGTTTCCGATATCAGTTTTAAATTACTCTACAGTCGGGAAAGCAAGACCCTGGGACTTCTGCAGTGCAGCGTCATTCATCGCACGGACCTTCAGCGGCAGGCCATACAGGTTGATAAAGCCTTCAGAATCTGCATGGTTGTATGCTTCGTCTGCATCAAAGGTAGCCATAGCCTCAGAGTGCAGGCTGTACGGAGAGGTGACAGCAGCTGGGATAATGTTGCCCTTATACAACTTCAGCTTTACATCACCGGTAACGGTCTTCTGGGTTTCATCAACAAATGCGCTCATAGCCTTGCGCAGCGGGGTGTACCACTGGCCATTGTATACCAGCTCGCCGAACTTCATAGCCAGCTGAGCCTTGTAATGTGCGGTCTCTCTATCCAATGTAATTTCTTCCAGCTTCTTGTGTGCTGCATACATGATTGCGCCGCCCGGTGTCTCATATACGCCGCGGCTCTTCATGCCAACCAGACGGTTTTCTACAACATCCAGCAGGCCGACGCCGTTTGCACCGCCCAGCTCATTCAGCTTGGTCAGCAGAGCAACGGAATCCATCTCAACACCGTCAACAGCAGTCGGAACACCCTGCTCGAAGTGGATGGTTACATAGGTCGGCTTGTCCGGAGCAGCTTCCGGAGAAACGCCCATCTCCAGAATCTCGTCGTACTTCGGCTGGTTTGCCGGATCCTCCAGATCCAGTCCCTCATGGGACAGATGCCAGATGTTCTTATCCTTGGAGTAGTTTGTCTCACGCTTGATCTTCAGCGGGATGTTATGTGCTTCTGCGTAATCGATTTCCTTGTCACGGCTGTCCAGCTCCCAGAATCTCCACGGAGCCAGGACCTGCATTTCAGGAGCAAATGCCTTGATTGCCAGCTCGAAACGAACCTGGTCATTGCCCTTGCCGGTGCAGCCATGAACGATGGTGTCACAGCCCTCTGCCTTCGCGATCTTAACCAGTTCCTTTGCAATGATCGGACGTGCAAAGGAGGTGCCCAGCAGGTAGCCTTCGTAATCAGCGCCAGCCTTCATGGTCGGGATGATATAGTCATCGATAAATTCCTTGGTCAGATCCATAACGTACAGCTTGGAAGCGCCGGTAGCCAGAGCCTTTTCCTCCAGGCCATCCAGCTCGCCAGCCTGGCCGACATTGCCGGAGATCGCAATGACCTCGCAGCCATAGTTTTCCTTCAGCCACGGGATCAGTACGGAAGTATCCAGACCGCCGGAATATGCGAGTGCGGCCTTCTTAATGGTGATATCCTTAGTAGCAGTAGACATTTTATATATTCCTCCATGAAATAGACGATTTGTTTTGTGCAAAGCGCAAAATCCGCGTTTTTACCGTTCCAACCGCCCTGTTTTTGTCATGACCATATTATATATCTGATATAGCCGGAATGCAAGAAAAACTTTTAAATATTTTATAAAATGGATATTTATTCATCCTATCTATTACTTTTCCGCGCGGGCAATCTGCCGGCATCCGTTCCTGCCCCCAAAATTGTTCTATATATTGGCAAATACTCCAGAAA
>JAJPXP010000010.1:73875-116869 GCA_021205365.1 Clostridia bacterium | reverse complement strand
TCACAGTATTTTATTCTATGATTAGCTTAATACGCGAAATGGTAATTTATAAACACATAATCACGCATTTCCCCGTGCGTGTCTGTATAAAACCGCTGAATGGAGGTATTATTATGAAACGATTCCTTTGTCTTTTCCTGTCCGCAGCTCTTCTTGCTGGACTGTTGGCAGGCTGCGGAAAGAAAAAATCTGACGACCCGGCTGCCGATTCCAGTCCGTCCAGCGGGGCATTAACCGTACAGGACGACGATACCATGCAGTTGAATATGCTGTTTTCCCTTATGAGCACACCGGATAACGGCGTTACCGAGCTTCTGGGCGACGGCAATCACCAGAAATATAATGCAGACGGTTCCCTTGCCCAGCGGGAATATGACGGCATCGCATACGGTCAAACGGTGAATTTTACCGTTTCCTATAATGAATATGGCGACGTCTCTTCGATTTATGTCGAATTTGAAAAGGATGTAACCCGTGAACAGGTAAGCGATATCATTACCGAGCTGGTGGGACGGGAAGCAAATGACGACGGAACATGGCGTTCGGATACCGCAACCGTCAGCATTGTAGAAAATGACGAGGATATCTGCATCGTTCTGCAACAGTATGAAGTGGATTCCGCAGAAGACCCAAATCAATATTAACATTTTATATCGCACACGCATCGCTCCCTTTATTTATAAGGGAGCTTTTTTTACACGGATTTTACTATACTATGATTTGAGACTTTACATTCCTTCATTAGAATAACATGCGTACGAAGAATGATTTTTTAAAGAGCGTATGTTACGCAGGAGGAATACGATGAGCGACGTAACAACTACATTGTTCGGGCTTGCCGGGGGTCTTGCCATGTTCCTGTTCGGTATGAACAGCATGAGTGATGCACTGCAGAAAGCAGCCGGCGAACGTATGAAACAGATTTTGAGCTTTTTAACCCGTAACCCGCTTATGGGTGCGCTTGCCGGCGCTCTGGTAACCGCAGTTTTACAGAGCAGCTCGGCAACAACGGTTATGGTAATCGGCTTTGTCAGTGCAGGTCTGATGAGCCTGCCGCAGGCAATTTCCGTCATTTTCGGCGCCAACATCGGCACCACGATGACCGCACAGCTGATGGCCTTCAAAATCAGTGATTATATTTATCCGATTATCTTTGTTGGCTTTATCCTTTATTTTATCAGCAAAAGAGAAAAGCTTAAGAGCATCGGCATGGTAATCTTCTCCTTTGGCCTGCTGTTCGAAGGTATCGAGATCATGGGCAGCGTTATGAAGCCACTGGCAGGCAGCGCAGTATTTACCGATCTGATGGGCAGGGTTTCCGAAATTCCGGCTCTGGGCATCATCCTCGGCTCTGTCATGACGCTGGTTGTACAAAGCTCTTCTGCAACCATTGCAGTTTTGCAGAATTTCGCTTCACAGGCCGGACCGGACGGCATCACCAGTATCATTGGTCTGACCGGTGCAATCCCGATTCTGCTGGGTGATAACATCGGTACGACCATCACTGCACTGCTGGCATCCATCGGACAGTCCAAGGCTGCAAAGCGTACTGCGATTTCCCATAGTATTTTCAATATCAGCGGCAGCATCGTATTTGCCTTCCTGATCCAGCCATTTGCGGCATTCATCACCTATATCTCTCCGAAGGGCAATGAAATTGATGTCATTTCCCGCCAGATTGCAAATGCACATACGACATTTAATATCGCCTGTACCCTGATCTGGCTCCCGCTGATTCCGCTCATGGTCAAGATTGTGACCACCATTATCCGCGGCGACGACGCACCAGCACATGCTGTTTCCAAGCCGCAATATCTGGACAATAAAATCATCGACCAGCCGGTTGCCGCTATGTATCTGATTTCCCAGGAAATCGGACGCTGCGCAGGCTTTGCTTCCAACATGCTGGACGCTGCCAAGGCAGTACTGACCCACAGCACAGAAGCTGCTCCATTCGAGGACACGCTCAAAACGGTAAAGGAGCTTCGGGAATATATAGCAGAATATATCACACGCCTGCTGTCCCGCGGTGGTCTGACAGAAGCGCAGTCAGAACAGACTGCCGGCCTGCTGTACGTCATCAACAATATCGACCATATTGCAGACCGCAGCGAAGAAGTAACGCAGACTGTCTGTAAGCTACAGTCCTCTGGCAAATTCCTGTCCGAAGCTGCAATGGCTGAACTGGAGGAATGCTATTCCATCGCAGAAAGGCTGCTTCGTCAGTCAATTGAATCGGTTCGGACCGGTGATCTCGCACTTGCCCGGGCCGTCATACAGGACAAAAAGAAAATGCGTAAGGCACAGAAATATTTTAACAAAGCACATGTTGCCCGCGTCAAGGCCGGTGAATGTGATGCAAATCTGACAGGTGACTTCGCTACGATTCTATATGGCCTGGATCGTATGGTGGATAACTGTGTCGGTATTGCAGAGGAAGCGCTTGATAACATTACCTTTGTTGATTTGGATGAATCCGAAATCCGTGAGCTGACGAAAACGACAGCCGCCATCCCGGCTACTGTACAGTGAGGTGGGTTCTATGAAACAAATCCGCAAGCTGATTTGTGCCGGCATTGCTGCGTGCTTGCTTTTGACAGCAACCGCCTGCAGCAACACAGATTCCGGCTTACCTGAACTTTCTTCCCTGGGGCAAATGACCATCCTTTCCCGTGAGGACGGCTCGGGTACCAAAACAGAATTTGAAAACCTGATCGGTACCGATGCCGCTGGTATCAATAAGCTTGCCGTTTCTACAGACGAAATGATGAGCCTGACAGCCGCAGATAAAAATGCGATTGGATATCTGGCTTACAGCGCCATTTCCAATATCGATTACGAATCGGTCAAGGCATTGACCATCGACGGCGTAGCACCCAGTGCGTCCTCGATTAAAAATGGCAAATATCCACTCTGCCGCAACTATTATCTCGCCTATCTGGGTGATTTGCGTGATGTACAAACCGATTTTCTTGCATATATCATGAGTGCCGGTCAAGACATTGTCAGCAAAACCTGTATCCCTATAAAGTCTTCCAGCAGCTTTCTCTCTGATAAATCCGCTGGAACCATTACGATTGCAGGCTCCTCCTCGGCAGCTCCCCTGCTGCAGGAGTTGGCAGATGCCTACAGCACCTATAATCCGAATGCAGAAATCACCATTGAAGTAACAGATTCCGCTTCCGGTTTGAATGCAGCAATCCGCGGTGCATGTGATTTTGCCATGTCCTCCCGCTCTCTGGAGGATTATGAAGCAGAGCTTCTTAACACCAAAATAATTGCTGCCGATGGTATCGCAATCATTGTCAACCAGGCAAATCCATTGGAAAATCTCACCTCCAAACAGCTGCAAAGCATTTACAACGGCGAGTTCGCACAATGGGGTGACATGAACTGACTCATTCTCCACTTTCTCTATTATTGCAAAGGCACACACAGTAGTGTGTGTCTTTTGTTTCCTTCTTTTATTGGAAAACATGACAAAAATCGATTATCTTTCTGTAAGAAAACAATAAATTTGCACAATAACCACTGGAATCTTTCTCCAATACATGGTATACTATATACGGTTTTGAGGGAAATAATATTTCCAAGATGCCATATGTACGACAATTTGAGAATTTTATGGAAAAAGGTGGAATTTATAATGGCAATGGAACTGAAAATGACCGGTCTGACTTCTTTCGTCAACGAAGAAGAGATCATCAATATGAACCCGCTGATCGATACCTGCAACAAGATGCTTCTTGAAAAGTCCGGTGCAGGCAGCGATTTCCTCGGCTGGGTTAACCTGCCGCTGGAATACGATAAGGAAGAGTTTGCGCGTATTCAGGCTGCTGCTAAGAAGATTCAGAAGCAGTCGGATGTTCTGGTGGTTATCGGTATCGGCGGCTCTTATCTTGGTGCCCGTGCAGCAATTGAATTTGTAAGAGGCCAGATGTACAATGCAGTGCGCGAGGAAGGTATTCCGGAAGTTTACTTCGCAGGCAACAACATCAGCTCCTCTCAGATCAATGATATCATCCAAATCATCGGGGACCGTGATTTTTCTGTCAATGTAATTTCCAAATCCGGCAAGACTACAGAGCCGGCAATTGCATTCCGTATCTTCAAGGCACTGGCTGAAAAGAAGTATGGTAAGGAAGGTGCCAAGGACCGTATCTATGCTACTACCGACAAGGCCCGCGGCGCTCTGAAGGAACTGGCTACTTCAGAAGGCTATGAAACCTTCGTTGTACCGGATGATGTAGGCGGCCGTTTCTCCGTTATGTCCGCTGTAGGCCTGCTGCCGATCGCAGCTGCCGGCATCGACATCGAAGAACTGATGCGAGGCTATGCAGAATCCCGCGAAGCATTCACCGACGGCACCACCACGGACAATGCTTGCTTCCGCTATGCAGCACTCCGCAACATCCTGTACCGCAAGGGCAAGGTTACCGAAATCCTCGTCAACTATGATCCGTCTCTGGTTATGTTCGGCGAGTGGTACAAGCAGCTGTATGCAGAATCCGAAGGCAAGGATCTGAAGGGTATCTTCCCGGTATCCGCTGCATTCTCCACTGACCTGCATTCCATCGGCCAGTTTATCCAGGACGGCACCCGCAACCTCTTCGAAACAGTTGTATGGGTAAAGGAGCAGCGTTCCGATATCGTTCTGGAAAGCGCTGACAATGATCTGGATGGCCTGAATTATCTGGCTGGCAAGACCATGCAGTTCGTAAACTCCAAGGCATATGCAGGCACTCTGCTGGCTCATGTTGACGGCGGCTGCCCGAATATCCTCATCGAGATTGATAAGACGGATGCTTATCACTTCGGTTATCTGGCATATTTCTTCGAGAAGGCATGCGGCTTGAGCGGCTACCTGCTGGGTGTGAACCCGTTCAACCAGCCGGGTGTTGAGAGCTACAAGAAGAACATGTTTGCTCTGCTCGGCAAGCCGGGATTTGAAGAAGAAAAGAAGATTCTGGAAGCTAGAATCAACGGTTAATCTCCCAATTCACAGGACAGCAGCCCGCCAATGGCGGGCTGCTCTTTATATTTGCACAGCAAAAACCGCATCGCCCGGGCACACGCAAGGGCAATGCGGTTTGACTGATTTCCTCATTTAATCACTGTAATCAATATCCAGATTGATGTCAAAGAGGTAATCCGGATACAATGCCGTAAGCTCCTTCCTGACACCATCCCGCACAGCAGCTGCATCGGCCTGAAAATCGATAACCAGATCGAACAGTACCTCTTTATATTCTGCATCTACATAAAAGCCATGCATTTGCAGAATGCCAGGATATTTTCGGATAACATTTCCAACATCGCGTTTCATTTCCGAAAATTCACCCGGGCAATTGTTGGCAGCATAGATGCCAACTGTCAGGATAATGCCAAACTTCTTTAGAATATCCGCTGCAATTTTACGGGAAAGCTTATGGATTTCTCTTGCCGGCATGTCATCATCCACTTCAATATGAACAGAGCCAATAATCTGTGTCGGTCCATAATTGTGCAGGGACAAATCATAGGCGCCATATACGCCGGGATAGGACCGGATTTTCTCTTTTATCTGTCTGCTCAGCGCATGGTCAGTCCGGACACCAATGATATTGTTCAGCGTTTCCAGCAGCATTTCCATACCGGCCTTCATAATAATCACCGAAATTGCAACACCAAGGATTCCTTCCAGACTGATTCCCCATATCATACTGATGATTGCAGCAATCAGTGTGGCGAACGAAAGAATTGCATCAAAAAAGGCATCGGAGCCGGACGCAATCAAGGAACCGGAATTGATGTCCTCCCCGACTCCCTTGACATATCTTCCGCAGAAAAATTTGACAACCACAGCCACCCCAATAATGACCAGCGATACAATGGTATACTCCGCCGCCTGTGGATGGAGTACCTTGGCTGCTGATTCCTTGAAAGAAGTCACGCCTGCAAAAAGTACAATTACAGCGATCAACACAGCCGTTACATACTCAATGCGTCCATGACCATAGGGATGCTTTTTGTCCGGTGCCTTTTCGGCAAGCTTTGTACCGATGATGGTAATGATGGAAGACAACGCATCACTTAAATTATTAACAGCATCCAGAAGAATCGCAATGGAATTGGTAATCAGCCCAACTGCCATCTTAAACAGCACCAGAATGATATTGACCACGATGCCAATGACACTGGTGCGTATAATTTTCCGGGACCGCTGCTGGGATTTATGCATGCTCCATAATTGCCTTTACAGCATCCGTGGTATTGGTTGCCGGGAACAGCTCATAACCGACGTAACCGGTATAGCCGCAAGCCTCCAGATGGCGGATTACCTTGGTATAATTGATCTCTCCGGTGCCCGGTTCATGTCTGCCCGGTGCATCCGCTACATGTATATGTCCAAACTGGTCGCTGTAATTGGAAATGGTATCACAAATACAGCCTTCGTTCAGCTGCATATGATATACATCATACAGCACCTTCAGACGCGGGGAGTGAATCAGGCGGCAGATCTCCGCACTCATCTGTGTTGTCTTCAGGAAATTCCCCACATGGTCTGTTGTGATGTTCAGGGCTTCCAGGTTCAGGTTGATCTCTGCTTCCTCTGCCAGCTTTACACAATCCAGCAGCATGTCATACATCGAACACAGCTTGACCGTATCCGAAAGCTCGTCATAATGGTTGACGACAATACCGCCATCGCCCAATGCGTTGGAATGGATGGTGACACTCTTTGCCCCAACCTGCTTTGCAGCTGCCAGGGACTGCTTCAAATATGCCAGATATGCTTCCTTATGGGTCGGGTCAACCAGCGAATAATCTGCATCGCCGTTAAAGCCGGAAATGGCAATGCCTGCCTTTTCTGCCGCTTCTCTGGTTGCATCCAGATCACGGATACGCCAATCCCAGAACTCTACCGCAGCAAAGCCGTCATCCTTTGCCGCCTGAAACCGTTCCAGCCACGGCAGCTCCGTATACAGTGTATCAATACATGCGCATTTTTGTAAACTCATACTATCTCTCCTAACTACTAAGTACGAATATAATTGTTGTGGAAAAACAGGCTTCGTGCATAAAACAAATCCCATATCTCCTTACTGTATTTCTATCATATCCCATATGGATAGAAAAAACAAGAAAAATACAGTCAAAAAACGCTCTGCCAAAAGAACAGAGCGTTTGTAATGCCGTCACAGGAAAATTGGCTGTAGCTGTTTTCCTTCCACAGCAGCCTTGGCAGTCTCCGGTATATTTTCCATGACCGCCACCAGAGACCGTGGCTTGGTATGGGGCGCATCCTGCCGCATGGAAACAAAATAGTAATGCTTTCGGTTGAGCAATGTTGCAATATTGGGCGCTGATGCTGCCAATGCATCATTGCTGGAAACTGCCAGCACCACCGGGCGCTCCACACGCAGCTGTGATTTTGCCGCAAGGGAAACCGGTGTGTCGCTCAATCCGTGTGCCAGCCGTGCCAGGGTCGTTCCGGTACAGGGTGCTATAATCAGCACATCCAGCATGGCTTTCGGGCCAATGGGTTCCACTTCCTGCAGCGTATGCATGGGCTTCCGCCCACAGATATGCTCAATGTGATCCAGTGTATCCTTTGCCGCGCCAAACCGTGTATTTTGCGTAAAAATCGGATCAGATACAATCGGGATCAGATTCCAGCCGTCCTGCACCATGCGTTCCATGACTGCAAGCACCCGTTCTATGGTACAAAAGGATCCGCACAAAGCGAACCCTGCCGTTAAACTCATAACAGTCCCTCCTCCTCCAGCATATGGCAGACTGTGGCATAAATTGCTTTTGCTGCGCTTCTGGGCGCTACTTTTCCCGGCAGGCTCAATGCGTGGATGACCCGGCAAAGCTCCAGCGCATCCTCGGCCACGCCGCCTTTTCCGGATGCAAGGTCAATCACCAGTGCATCCGGCATACAGTCTGCCAGCACATTGCGCGTAAGCACCGCAGACGGCACGGTATTGATAATCAATGGAAACGGATGCAGCTGCCCTGCGAGCTTCCGCGTATCCAGCCAGCGATACCCTGCACTCTGAATGCGGGCAAAATCCTCATATCTCCGTGCGGACAATGTGACTTCGGCCCCCAGCCCATGCAGCCTTGGCGCCAACGCAGAGCCGATTCTTCCGGCTCCGATAATCAGTACCGGAAGGTCATGAATGGTGACTGGCAGCTCTTCCATCGCAATCTGAATGGCGCCTTCCGCCGTGGGGATGGCATTGAGCAATGCAAGCTCTTCCCGCTGCAGATAATCAGAAACCGTAATGCCCCGGCGCGCCGCCATCTCATGCACCATTTTGGGCACAGAGCCGCCGTATACCGGTTTCCCTGCGGGAATGGCATCCAGCAGGTCTGTGAGTTTATATGGCGCATTGGCAAGCGGTGCATTCAGCCTGCCGCGTGTCCCCATAACCGGCATCGGGAATATAATCACATCTGCTTCTGTAAACAGCTTTCGGTAATCGCTGCACACCGGAAGCGTTGTATTATACCGTTCCAGTCCGACGGTCTGCACCTTTCCTCCGTCTGCCGCCAGCAGTTCCCCAAGACATGCCTGCCGCACATCGCCGCCTGCCAGTGCAAAGGTCAATGTGTGTCTCATTGCCCTTCCCCCTTCCCTGCTCCATTCTATGCAGAAGCAATGGAATTGACACTTTCGGGGCAAAAGAAAAAATCTGACCCCATTCCTGAGATCAGATCTCCTTTTATTGCTTCTTTCCCGCACGCTTCCGCTTTGCAGCCTCCTGCTGCTTTTTGTACTTCTGAATTTCGTACTTCTCGCGGAATTTTTCCATTTTCTTCTGCCAGAAATAATTGGAAATAATATATACAACCAGCATGACAAGCGCCAGCACCAGCGTCACATTCTCGAAGGTTCCGCCCCACGCGGCATAGCTGGGAATCACACGCTTGAATACCGTCGGCGCCAGCAGCGTCACAATCCAGACAATTGCAGTAATGATAAAGACAACCCGCTGCAGCTTGTAGATCGCCGGATAGACCTGCTTACATTCCTCCGTGATGCGGCGTTCATCGCTGACCCATATACCGTCAGCCTCTCTTTTGTTTTTATTCTTCTTGCTCATAAAAACCTGTCTCTCTTCCTGTTTTTTCGCTTCGGACTGTCAAAACAAAGGCTCCCCCAGTCCACAAAGGGAGCTTTTTCAACAAATTATGTTCTCCTGAACAAATGTAGTATATCATATCTGTTCAAAAAAGAACACCCGCAATTGGGTGTTCTTTACGTTCTGTTCATAAAAGATTATTCCAGAATCAGCTCTTCCGGTTCATCTTCGTCCTCGTCCCCCTCATCATCGCCAAACACCGTATCTGTATTGTTGCTGCAGATACTGATGTCTATACCTTCCTTGATTGGCGAAATGAAAAATCCAATGATGACACCCAGACACAGCCATGCCATTGCACGGAAAAACTTTTCTGCTCTGCCCATATTCTCGTCCTCCTGTCCCGGACATGAACTATCACGCCCGTTGTTGTTACAAGTATAGCACATTCCAGCCGCAAACGCAAAACAAAAGCAGCTGCACATCCCACTGCAGCGGGAAATAAAAAGAATACGGTTTCCCATACAAACAGGAAACCGTATTCCCGCATCCGCGGCACATGATTCAGGCTTACAGAGGCCGGATCGGGTATTGATTCAAAAAATGCTCTCCAATGCCGTCTGGATGCCGGTGTACAGGTGTTTCTCGCTGGCTGGATATTGCAATATGCTCCCCAAAAGGCTTCCTCATAGGGGCAAGCGATCCGCGGCAGCAATCCATTCCCTGCGCACCGTGGATTTCTGCTCCAATTCCAGTATGTCCGATGTCAATCAAAATATGTACGCAGACAGCAAAAAACACTGGAACAGTTTCCCATTCCAGTGTTGTTTGAGCAAGTAATTAATACTTTCTTCTCTTTGCGCGAGCCGCCTCGGACTTCTTACGGCGCTTAACGCTCGGGCTCTCATAATGCTCACGCTTGCGAAGCTCGGAAAGCACACCCGCCTTTGCGCACGATCTCTTAAATCTTCTCAGTGCGCTGTCGAGAGACTCGTTTTCCTTTACGCGGATTTCCGACATTGTTTTCCCTCCCTCCGCGCGTTGCCAATAAACGCTTATGCACCGGCAAAAATGCCGTAAATATATTATATCGCCTTACTAGGGGACTGTCAAGCAATTGTTTTGTTTTTATTGTAAAAACCTAACCTTGCTCCGTCCTCACTTGACAACGAGATTGATAATTTTATTCGGTACAACGATGGACTTCACTACATTCTTGCCCGCAATGGCATTTTGTACCTTGGCATCTGCCATAGCAATGGCAAGTGCATCGTCCTTCGGGCAATCCAGCGGCAGCATTACCTTGCCCTTTACCTTGCCATTTACCTGTACGGCAATCTGGATGGAATCCTCTACGGTCTTCTTTTCATCAAATTCCGGCCAGGTATGCAGGCTCAGCAGATCGGTTTCACCCAGCATCTGCCACAGCTCTTCGGTCACATGCGGAGCGAACGGATTGAGCAGAACCAGCAGGGTCTTATACTCTGCACGGTTGACACCCTTATCAGACAGCTGGTTCAGCAGGGTCATCATCTGTGCAATCGCTGTATTCATCTTCAGGCTTTCGATATCCTCTGTCACCTTCTGGATGGTACGGTGCATTGCAACTTCGTTTTCCTTGCTGTATGCATCACCCGGCTGTACCTTGTCAAACAGCTGCCATACGCGCTCAATAAACCGGCGGCAGCCCTTGATTGCCTTCTGCGACCATGCAGCAGACTTTTCAAAGTCGCCGATGAACATCTCGTACAGACGCATGGTATCTGCGCCATATTCATCAATGGTATCATCCGGATTTACAACATTGCCCAGAGACTTGGACATCTTGACAACCGGGTGGTCTGCCATCTCGCCGAACTTTTCTCTCAGATACTGCTTTGCGCCCTTTTCATCGCCATACTTCGCAATCAGGTCCTTCTTGGTCTTTTCATCCTGATTCTCAAAGCTATGAGGATTCAGGCCCAGAATCATGCCATGGCTGGTACGCTTCTGATACGGCTCCTTATACGGCACTACGCCGATGTCATACAGGAACTTATGCCAGAAACGGGAATACAGCAGATGCAGTGTCGTATGCTCCATACCGCCGTTATACCAGTCAATGGGTCCCCAGTATTCCAGAGCTTCCTTGGAAGCGAGGGCGTCATTGTTGTCCGGGTCCATATAGCGCAGGAAGTACCAGGAAGAACCAGCCCACTGCGGCATGGTATCTGTCTCACGCTTTGCCGGGCCGCCACAGCACGGGCAGGTTGTATTAACCCAGTCCGTCATCGGTGCCAGCGGGGATTCGCCGTCATCTGTCGGCTCATAGGAATCTACATTCGGCAGCTCCAGCGGCAGCTCGGATTCCGGGATTGCTACCCAGCCGCACTTTTCACAGTGCACCAGCGGAATCGGCTCGCCCCAGTAGCGCTGGCGGGAGAATACCCAGTCGCGAAGCTTATAATTTACCTTCGCATGACCAACACCCTTTTCGGTCAGGAAGTCTGTAATCGCTTTCTTTGCTTCCTCTACGGTCATGCCGTCCAGGAAGCCGGAATTTACCATGATACCGGTTGCACAGTCGGTAAATGCAGCTTCCTGCACATTGCCGCCCTTCACAACCTCAATAATCGGCAGGTTAAACTTCTTTGCAAATGCCCAGTCGCGCTCATCATGTGCCGGTACAGCCATGATCGCACCGGTGCCGTAGCTCATCAGGACGTAGTCCGATACAAAAATCGGGATTTCCGTACCGTTAACCGGATTGATTGCACGAACGCCATCCAGCTTCACGCCAGTCTTGTCCTTTACCAGCTCCGTGCGCTCAAAGTCGGACTTGCGGGCTGCTTCATCACGGTAAGCGCGAATGGCATCAATATTGGCCAACTTGTCCGCCCACTTCTCCACCATCGGATGCTCCGGGGAGATAACCATATAGGTCGCACCGAACAGGGTATCCGGGCGTGTGGTATAAATGGTCAGAATATCGCCTTCTGTGGTAGTAAAATCAACCTCAGCGCCGGTTGAACGGCCAATCCAGTTGCGCTGCTGGGTCTTGACGCGGTCGATATAATCCACATCATCCAAGTCATCGATCAAACGCTGCGCATACTCTGTGATCTTCAGCATCCACTGGCTCTTGTCCTTGCGGATGACTTCGCTGCCGCAGCGCTCACAAACGCCGTTGACAACCTCTTCGTTTGCCAGTACACATTTACAGCTGGTGCACCAGTTAACAGCCATTTCCTTCTTATAGGCAAGGCCCTTTTTGAACAGCTGCAGGAAAATCCACTGGGTCCACTTGTAGTAGTTCGGATCTGTGGTATTGATCTCACGGCTCCAGTCAAAGGACAGGCCTAGCGCCTTCAGCTGGCTCTTAAAGCGTGCTACATTCTTCTTCGTAACCTCTGCCGGATGCACGTGGTTCTTGATTGCAAAGTTCTCCGTCGGCAGGCCGAATGCGTCCCAGCCCATCGGATACAGGACATTATAGCCCTGCATACGGCGCTTTCTGGCAACGATATCCAGAGCAGTATAGGAACGCGGATGTCCTACATGCAGGCCAGCGCCGGACGGATACGGAAACTCAACCAGCGCGTAAAACTTCGGCTTGGTGTAATCGGTTGTTGCAGCAAAGGCCTGCTTATCCTCCCAGGTCTTCTGCCACTTTGCTTCAATGGATTTAAAATTGTATTTTTCCAATTTCAATGGCTCCCATCTATATTTAGATCTATATATGCGAAAAATGATTGCTTATAGCTCGTCTGCCGGAATTGCAGCTGCATCCTTCCACAGCTTTTCCAGGCTGTAGAAATCACGTGCAGTCTCCAAAAATACATGCACCAGTGCAAAGCCGTAGTCAAGCAGAATCCAGCTTGCGGAATCATGTCCTTCAATATGGTGCGGTACCACCTGATAATCTGTTTTCAGGCGAAATTCCACTTCGTCTGCCAGTGTCTTTACCTGGGTGGTGCTGTTTGCTGTGCAGATAACAAAATATTCAGCAATGGATGTCAGGTCGCCAACCTTGAGCACCTGAATGTCCTCGCCTCTTTTGCTGTCCAAAGCCTGTACCATGGCTTTGATATAGGTTCTTGTTGTATCGTTTGGCATATTCAAAACGCCTCCTTATTTCCACTCTTTTCAGAGTTGGAAGTATCTTCAGGCCCTATCGGAAAAATCAAAAGATTCCGACTTTTCCAATACGCCTTAGTCATCATCAAAATAGATTTGTTCTTCGCCGTCATCATCCGAAGTGGAAGTTTCGCCGCTGCCTGCTGTGTTGTTCTTCTCATAGCCTGCATATCGGACTGCCTTCTCATTCAGCCAGTTTTTGCTGTAAATGCCATAGGTTTCCGGTGTGACAATGCTGAAGTTCGCTGTGCTCAGCGGATAAGCATACGGGTTAAAGGTTTCATTGATCTGGTCGACAATCATATCCTCATCAAGAATATAGAACCAGATGCTTTCTCCAAAGTTGACCATTGCAGAATCGCCGATCAGCGTCTGCATGCTGACATCCTCCTGCATATCCATCCGCATGCCCTGCATACCGAGCCACAGGATCTGGGAGGTGGTCAAATCAGTCTCTACATTATTGGAAACAGCGGATGCAATCGCCGGGACTTTTAATACATTGCTCGGGGACAGAACAGCATTTCCCACGGTAACAAGGAAATCCTGCAGCTTGGTTACACGTCCGATATCACCGTCGTCATAGCCGGTGCCGTCGTCATTATGGCGCCAGCGCAGGTATTCGACAACCTGCTGGCCATCCAGATGCTGTTCGCCCTTTTTAAACTCAATCGAAAGGTCCTGAGACGCGTCATGATAGGACATATCAAACGGGACATCATAGTCTACGCCGCCGATGACATCTACAATCTCTGCAATGCCATCAAAATTGGCAACGACATACTTATCCGGACGGAAGCCGATGACGGTGCTGACTTCATCCAGCATTTCATCAATCCCGGAAGCATATGCGGCATTGATTTTGCGTCCTGCACCGGTACGTTCACAGTCTACCAGTGTATCGCGCGGGATATTAATGATATCCGCCCTATGGTTATTGGTATCAAATACCATTACCATCATGGAATCTGTACGGGTTTCATCCTCATCTGTGGCACCGATAAACAGCGAAAATACACCGTCGCGCCGTCCAACGCCGTCCACGACAATGGCAGAACCCTGATCCACATCTTCCAAGTCTGGTATGCTGCTCGCCAGCGAGCCGGAAGCATTGACCCAGTAACAAAAAGCAAAATATCCTACTATGCATACTGCCGCAATTACAACCAGAACCTTCAGGACTCCATACGGCGCCCTATTCTTTTTCTTTTTCATGCATCCATCGTCCCATCATACCCGCATATATTTTATCTTATTTCTGTATTTTCCAGCAGCCAGTTCCTTGCCAGAACGGTATCGATATGAATCAGCTTGCCGCGGTGGACCAGTTCACGCAGGGATGCATTGAGCCCATACAGCAGTGCCTTATCCAGATTTCTGGCAGCCAGCTTTCGCGCTGTTTTTACGCCGTCAAAACTTCTCGTTTCTTCTATGTAATCCGCCATATAAACAATCTTGTCGAGCAGTGTCATATTTGCACAGCCAGTCGTGTGGTATGCGATGGCATGCGTCACATCCGGCGGTGCGCCATAGACATCTGCCGCAATGGCGGCTGCTGTTTTTCCATGCAGCATCTTCCATTCTGTTTTTTCGACATCATTGGGTATTATACCGTATTTTTCGCACAAGTTCAACTGCTCTTCCTGAGAAAAGTTCTTCGTAATATCATGCAGCAGCATGGCAAACGCACATTTCTCTTCATCAGCGCCATATTTTTGTGCCAGCTGCCGTGCAGCCTTTTCACAGCCAAGCGTATGCTTCAGCCGGTATCCTGACAGGCGGGAAAGGATATCTCTTCTCATTTCATCATCATAAAGCATGTTATCCTCCGTTCTGTATGTGCACGGAAGTGTATGCTCTCCCATGCACGTTTCCCCTTGATCTTTAAAAATACAGTCCCTGCTGTTCAATATAAGCAAAAATCTCCTCCGGAACCATATCGCGGCACCGTTCCCGGTCAGCACGCACCTCCGTGGATGATACCGGCAGCGCCGGACAGTCCACAATTTCCACATGCGCCTGCCATGTTTTCTCTAGCCATACAGCCTTTTGTGCAATGGCATCCCGGTCTGCTTCATCCCGTGCAATGACAGCAAGAGAAGCCAGCGCACAGATGGTTTCCGGCTCCCGCCACTTGTCCAATGTCAGCAGCATATCCGTCCCCATGATGAAATACAACGTACTCCCGGGATTGTCCGCTGTCAGCCTGCGCAGGGTATCCGCCGTGTAGCTCCTGCCGCCGCGCCTGAGTTCCATATCAGAGGCCTCTGCGCCCGGAACCAGCTTCGCCATCCTGCGGGTCATTTCCAGCCGCTGCTCACTGCTGGCAGAGCCTTGCGGCATGGCCTTATGCGGCGGTACATTATCTGGTATCAGCAGCAGCTTATCAAATTGCAGCGTTTGGGCGGCCTGCCTTGCGGCATGTACATGTCCGTTATGCGGCGGATTGAAGGTTCCGCCCATAATTCCAATCCGGCTCATGCGTTCGGATTGATATGCCGGTTATCCGGTTCACGGGCAACGCGGAAAATGACAACCTTGGTGCCAATACACTGTACCGGCTCTGCATCCAGCTCTTCACACAGAACTCCCTGCGCTTCCCGCGGGGTCATCATTGCGGTTTCCAAAATTTTAATTTTAATCAGCTCATGCTTTTCCAATACCTCCTCGGTCTGTGCAATCACAGCATCGGTGATGCCTTCCTTGCCGATCAGTACGGTATCATTGAGGGTATTTGCCATGGCACGTAAGCGTGCACGCTGCTTGCTTGTCAGCATGGTATTATTCTCCTTCTTCTAATTGTGTACGCAGTGCACTGCCCAGTGCAGTAAAGGCACGTGCACGATGCGAAATCGAATTTTTGACGTCCTGTTCCAGCTCACCAAAGGTGCAGCCATATTCCGGCACACAGAAAATCGGGTCATAGCCGAAGCCGCCGGTTCCGTGCTCCTCACCGAGGATTGTTCCACGGCATTGGCCGCGCACAGCCAGTTCTCTGCCATCCGGGAAGACGCAGGCCGCCACGCAGACAAAATCTGCGCCGCGCTGCCCATCCGGCACCTGCAGCATCTTTTCCAGCAGCAGCAGGTTACGGTCATGTGCATCTGCCTCCGGTCCTGCCCAACGTGCAGAATGGATTCCCGGAAACCCATCCAGTGCATCTACCGTCAGGCCGGAATCATCTGCCACAGCAGGCAGTCCGGTTGCCTGGCAAACCGCACGCGCCTTGATTTTTGCATTTTCCTCAAACGATGCGCCGTCTTCCTCAATTTCCGGGAAATCCTCTGGAATTGCTTCTATCTCAATCCCAAGTGGCCCCAGAATATCCTTTACTTCCTGTATTTTACCCTTATTGTGTGATGCGAAAACAAATTTCATCCAACTTCACCCGTAATCTTTCTCTGCTCACGGCAAAGCTTTGTCGTGCCGCGGCGGGCGAGGGACATCAGTTTATTCAGCTCTTCCTTGCTGAAGGGCCTGCCTTCCCCGGTTCCCTGGATTTCAACAAATTCGCCTTTTTCTGTCATGACAAAGTTGGCATCCACAATCGCATGGGAATCCTCTTCATATGCCAGATCCAGGATCGGTTCATCATTCCAGATGCCCGCGGAAACCGCTGCTACCTGTCCGGTCAGCGGGATCTTTTTCAGCACGCCTTCGTCCACCAGCTTTTTGCATGCCAGCCACAGGGCCACATAGCCGCCGGTGATGGATGCGCAGCGGGTACCGCCGTCCGCCTGGATGACATCACAGTCAACGATAATCTGGCGCTCTCCCAGCGCTTCCATATCTGTGACTGCACGCAGGGCGCGTCCGATCAGCCTCTGGATTTCCGCGCTTCTGCCATTCAGCTTCAGCTTGGAAATATCACGGCGGTTACGGGTATTGGTAGCCCGCGGCAGCATACTGTATTCTGCCGTTACCCAGCCGCGCCCGGTCCCTCTGACATGGGGCGGTACATCTTCTTCCACTGTCGCATTGCAGATGACCCTGGTATTTCCCACGGAAATCAGGACAGAGCCTTCCGCATGCATCGTAAAATCCTTTACAATCTTCATCTTGCGCATTTCATCATTGCGCCGTAAATCAGGTCTTGCCATTTGCTTATTCCTCTCCTTCCATCGGCAGCAGAGCTTCTACAAATGCTTTCTTTTCAAACGGCATCAAATCGTCAATGCCTTCGCCAACACCAACATATTTTACCGATACACCCAGCCCTGCCGAAATTGCCACGACGATACCGCCCTTTGCAGTACCATCCAGCTTAGTCAGCACAATGCCGGTCAGTTTTGCTGCCTTATTGAACTGTTCTGCCTGTGAAACCGCATTCTGTCCGGTGGTGGCATCCAGCACCAGCAGGGTTTCGCGGCTGGAGTCCGGCAGTTCACGGGCAATCACACGGTCAATTTTATTCAGTTCATTCATCAGGTTCGTCTTGTTATGCAGACGTCCTGCCGTATCCACAATAATAATATCACAGCCTCTTGCCTTTGCCGCTGCAATGGAATCAAAAACAACGGCTGCCGGGTCGGCGCCCTCACCATGCCGGACAATATCCGCGCCGGAGCGTTCCGCCCAGATCGCCAGCTGGTCCGCTGCCGCCGCACGGAAGGTATCCGCCGCTGCCAGCATAACACGCTTGCCCTGCGCTACATATGCCGCCGCCAGCTTGCCAATCGTGGTTGTCTTGCCGACGCCATTGACGCCGATGACCAGAATAACAGCTGGCTGTTTGGAAATATCCAGCCCAGTATCATCCTGCATCATACTGCTGAGAATATCACACAGCGCATCCCGCAGCTCGTGCTTCGTATCAATACGCTGGTGCTTCGCCCGGTCACGCAGCTCTTCCACGGCGTTGGACGCGGTGACTGCACCCAGATCCGCAAGGATCATCGCTTCTTCCAGCTCTTCCAGCAAATCATCATCTACCTTGACAAAGGCTGCCATAACGTCGCCAATGGATTCACTGACGGCTTCTGTCGTCTTTTTTAATCCCTGCTTGATCTTATCAAAAAATCCCATAAGGAATCCTCCTTTTGTATCATCAATTCAAACATGAATGTTTGTCCGATTACCCGCCTCCCGTATCGGGGAGCGTTTTACCTCAGCTCCAGCTTCATTTCCCGTTCCACATCTGCGATATTCAGCATCAGCAGCTTGGAAACGCCGCGCTCCTGCATCGTCACGCCATACAGCATATCCGCTTCCTCCATGGTGCCGCGGCGATGGGTAATGACGATAAACTGCGTTTTGTCAGACAGCCGCTGCAAATACTGTGCAAACCGGGTGACATTGACGTCATCCAGCGCGGCCTCAATCTCGTCCAATACGCAGAACGGCGTCGGACGCACCTTCAGAATGGCAAAATACAATGCAATCGCAACAAATGCCTTTTCGCCGCCGGAGAGCAGCGACAGGTTTTTTAATGTCTTGCCCGGAGGCGTGACGCGAATTTCTATGCCGCAGCCGAGGATATCATTTTCATCCTCCAGCGCAAGCTCTGCACTGCCGCCGCCAAAAATCTCCTGGAAGGTTTCCCCGAAATAGCGGTTCAGCTGGGCAAAGGATTCCGCAAATATTTGCTTCATCTGCTCTGTCAGCTGATCTATGATGCCCCGCAGGTCTGCTTCTGCCTGTTCCAGATCATTTTTCTGCTCTGTCAGGAAGGTCAAACGCTCACGCAGCTGGGTATATTCTTCAATGGCTGCCAGATTTACCGGCCCAAGGGATTTGATGGAACGCCGCAGGCCGGATGCCTGTTTTTCCTCTTCCTGCCGGTCGGTGATTTCATGCACCATCGGACGGGCCGCTGTCGGTGTCAGCTCATAGCTTTCCCACATTTTATCGAGAATCTGCTGTTCTTCACTATGGATACGCTGTGCCGCCGCTTCTGCTTCCGCATGCTGGCGCTCCAGCACAACCATATCATTTCCAATTTCTCTGGCTTTTTTCTCTGCCTCGGTTTTATTCTGCTCCAGCCGCATGCGGTTCTGCCCGCAGTCCTGCAGCTGTGCACGCAGCTGCCCGCTGTGCAGGCCGCTTTTCTCACTCGCCTGCTCCAGCTCCCGGCGTTCTTCATCCGCTTGCCGGATCGCGGCTTCATATTCCGCAATCCTGCGTCTGTGGTCTTCTGCGGTCTGCCGGGTAGTATCTGCCATCTGCTGCAGATCTGCCAGCGCCTGGCCTACCGTTTCCCGCTCTGTCTGCGCCTGTGCCAGCTCCGTATGCAGTGCCGTTGCCGCATCGGTCAATGCCGTCATCTGCTGCGCAGTCTCCTGTGCCTGCCCGGCTGCCTGATTTAATGCATCGACCGCTTTCTGCCGTTGCCGGGCCAGTTCTGCTGCCTGCAATTCCAGCTTTGCAATCCTGCTGCGCAGAGCCTTTTTCTGCTGTTCTGCATCGCTCTGCTCCGCACGGAACTGCTCCTCTGCCTGGCGTACATTTTCCAGCAAAATCTGATGCTGCTGGATCTGCGCGGAAACTGCTGCCAGCTTCTGACGCTGTTCTGCCAGTATATTGACCGCCTGCGCCGCTGTATATTCGGCCTGCCTGGCTTCCTCTGCCAGCTGTCTGCCATGTTCGGCCAGCTCACGGAGCTTCTTTTCCTGTGAACGGGCACGCTCCTGCTGCTGCTCGAGCTGGTTTGCGCGGGACAGGATGCCGGAGGAACGGCTTGCCGAGCCGCCGGTCATGGAGCCGCCTGCATTGATTAACTGTCCATCCAGTGTGACAATACGGAAACGGTTGCGATATTGCCGTGCAATGACGAGTGCGCAATCCATATTCTCCGCCACAACAGTTCTGCCCAGCGCATTGTCCACGATATCACGGTAATCCGCTTCACATTCCACAAGGTCCGCTGCTACGCCGCAGAAGCCCTGATTGTGTTCCAATCCGCTTTCGCGCAGAGACTGCGGGCGTATGGTATCCATTGGCAGGAAAGTTGCCCTGCCACCGTCCCTGCGTTTGAGCATTTGAATGGCTTTTTTACCATCCTCTGCCCGTTCCACAATGATATTAGATGCCGCGGCTCCCAATGCGGTTTCAATCGCTGTGACATAGCGGTCAGAAACATGGATTAAAGATGACAGCGGACCTCTCACGCCTTTGATCGCGCCGGAGGACGCCTGATTCATCACCAGCTTGACCGCACGGGAAAAGCCTTCATAATCCCGCTGCAGCTCTGTCAGCATACGGACGCGGTTCTGGCTGTCTGTCAGGGCTGAGGCCAGCTTCTGATGCTCATTTCGTGCTGCAGACAGCTTTTGTGCAGCCTCCTGTGCAGCTTCCTGGCAACGCTTCTGTTCCAGCTCCGCTTGTGCAACGTCCTTGCGCAGGGCATCCAATTCACCCTGCATTTCCTGCTGTGCCGTTTCCTCCTGTTCGGTGCGTGCCTGTGCAGCACGTACATCATCACCGACAGTTTTTCCTCTGCCTTCCAGTGCTTCCAGCTGTGCCTGTGCAGCACGCTGGTCAGCCTGCACCGCAAAGACGTTTTCTCCGATGGCATCAGCCTGCAGGCGAAGTGCTTCCGCCTGCTGCTGTCCGCCGTCAATTCGGGCAGTCAGCGTTTCTATTTCCTTCTGCTTGTTTTCATACGCAGTGGTTTTCTCTAAAATATCCTGTTCCAGCGCCTGCAGACGGCTTTGCCTTGCCTGCAGCTGCTGCTCCAATGCGCCGCTCTGCTCCTTCTGTGCTTCCAATTGCCCTTTCGCAAGACCAATGTTTTCCACAGCATTGCGGCGGCTTTCCGCCAGTACAGCCATCTTTCTGGACAGCTCTCCGGCCTCTTCCTCAGCCTGCACCAGCTCTGCCTGCAATCGTTCTGCCTGTATATCCGACTGCCGCATGGCTTCTGCCAGCTGTTCGGAACGTTCATATTGTTCCCTCTGCTTTGTGCGCACAGCTTCCAGCTGCTGTTCCGCTTCCCTGCGCTCACGGTCGCTCTTTTCCCGCATATCCTTCATACCGTCCAAGGTATCCATCCACAGGGAAACTTCATGAAACCGCAGCTGATCGCGCAGCTCCAGATATTTCGTTGCATTTTCCGCCTGTTTTTCCAGCGGCCCGGAACGGGCATCCAGTTCATTCCAGATATCACGGATACGCACCAGATTGTCTGCTGTCTGATCCAGCTTGCGTTCCGCTTCCTCCTTCCGGGTGCGGAAACGGGTCACACCCGCCGCCTCTTCAAAAACCTCACGCCGGTCTGTGCTCTTGGTCGCAAGAATCTCATCAATACGTCCCTGTCCAATGATGGAATAACCATCATGGCCCAGGCCGGTATCCATAAACACTTCACGGACATCACGCAGGCGCACACGTTTCCGGTTCAGATAGTATTCACTTTCACCGGAACGGAAGTATTTGCGTGTGACCATAACTTCTGCGGCATCTACCGGAAATTGCCCGGCAGAATTGTCCAGAATCAATGTAACCTGAGCTGCACCCATCGGGCTGCGTTTCGCTGTGCCGCCAAAGACAACGTCCTCCATCTTGGCGCCACGCAGGCTTTTGGTGGATTGCTCCCCCAATACCCAGCGGATAGCATCTGAAATATTCGATTTTCCGCTTCCGTTCGGGCCGACAATGGCTGTCATGCCGTCTGAAAAACGAATGGTCGTCCGGTCAGGGAATGATTTAAAGCCCTGTAATTCGAGTGATTTTAAGTACACGCAGTTACCTCTTGCTTTTTTGATGTTATCGTCCTGCGGCTCATCTGCCGCCTGCCGATACAAACTCTATGATACAGGATACCATGTTTTTCCGCCCGATGCAATCAATACGGGCAGAAATTGCCCAAACCGACATCAAAAACACCGACAGGATCTATCATCCTGCCGGTATTGTATCTGCTTTTATTTTGATTTTCCGGTTCGGAAATTCCTCCTGCAGCCGCAGAATATTCCTCCGTTTGTGTCCAATGGCGCGGGACAGCTCCCGTGCGGGAACAAAAATAACTTCGTCAGTCCCATTTTCCAGCTGTTTTTTTAACTTTCTGTACCACAGCTCACTGTATGCCAGCTCACCCATGGCCGGATGATATGCTCCTGCTGCCACGGTGCTGTTCAGCTCTTCTGTGGGATTCAATCCCAGCCGGATCACCGGAATCTGTTCCCGCTGGAAAATCTCCAGCATATCTGCACACCATACCGCTGCTGTCTCCACATCCAACGGCTGATAGCCGCCGGATTTCCACAGGTCATACAGCTCTGTTTCCGGCAAGACTGCCACGGGATAAATGCGCACGCCATCCGGATGCAGGGCCGCAATCTTCTGCGCGGTCTGACGTACTGTTTCACGGGTATCTCCCGGCAGTCCAGCCATGGTCTGCAAAATGAGGGAAATCCCCGCTTGTTGAATCCATCGTGATGCCTGTTCTGTATCCGCTGACGTATGTCCGCGTTTTGCCTGTTTCAGAACGCTATCATCCATAGACTGTGCGCCCAGTTCAATGACGGTCACACCATGCGCTTTCATCCGCGCAAGGACTTCCATATCTATGGCATCCGGTCTGGTGGATAGCCGGACAGAAGACAGCTTTCCCTGCTTCCGGTATGCATCCGTCACTGCCAGAAGCGCTTCCTGTTCCTCCACAGGGATGGCTGTAAAGCTTCCGCCATAAAATGCAGCCTGCGGCTTGCTCCCGGCAGGCAGGACAGTAAGCGCCTGCTCTAGGATGCCCTTTGCCTTGTCCGCTGTCATGCATTCCGCCTGTCCGGCAATCGTGCGCTGATTACAGAACACACACCGGCAGGGGCAGCCTGCATGAGGTACAAAAATCGGCACAATGGATGCCATTTACGGAACCTCGCCCATCAGCTCCAGCGCAGCCTTTGCTGCCATCTGTTCTGCTTCCTTTTTGCTGCGCCCGGTGCCTTCCGCAAAGATATTGCGGTTCAGCAGAACCTGCACAGTAAACCGCTTGTCATGATCCGGTCCGCTCTCACCGCTGAGGCGGTAGCACAATGTCTCCTGACGGTTTTTCTGTACGATTTCCTGCAATGCAGTCTTATAATCGCGGAATGCTCCGCCCTGTTCTGCGAGATCAACCTTTGCTTCGAGAAAAGACAGGATAAACGTTCTTGCCGGTTCCAGACCGCCATCCAGATAAATGGCGCCAATCAGGGCTTCTACCGAGTCAGCCAGAATAGACGGGCGCTTGCGGCCTCCGCCATTTTCCTCACCCTTGCCAAGCAGCAGCAGACGGTCCAGTCCGAGTTCCTTGGCAACCTCATACAATGTCTTCTCGCAAACGACAGCTGCACGCATCTTTGTCAGCTGGCCTTCCGGTACATTCGGATAACGATGGAATACATAGTCCGCCGATACGAGTCCCAGTATGGAATCGCCAAGAAACTCCAGACGTTCATTGTTCTGGATATGCTGGTCACGGTGTTCATTCGCATAAGAAGAATGCGTCATTGCCGTTGTGAGCAGTCCGGTGTCCTGGAACTGATAAATCAATTCATCCTTTTCCACTTTTTCATTCGCTCCTTTCTGTGAAATGTGCCGGTCAGAATGTATCTCTTCCTGACCGGCATTATGTTTCGTTCTTAATCGTCTTCACCAATGCGGCGTACCAGATCACCAATGGTCTTCAGGCCTGCAGCCTCAGCCTCATCAATCTCGCCTACATCGAATTCTTCCTCAATACTCATCATCAGCTCAACCAGATCCAAAGAATCTGCGCCCAGGTCTTCAACAAACGCTGTATCCATATTCAGCGAATCGGTGGATACACCAAACTGGTCGGAAAGAATCTGACATACTTTCTCAAATACCACACGCTCACCTCCTTGCCTCTTCTTATGAAACGCTGTACGCTTTTATCTCAATAATATGCGCCGTCTGCTGTGGTGTCAATAGAGAAACTATCTTTCTTCCTATGAAACTGTACGGAATATATGTACCAAACTCCCTGCAGGGAGCCTGTATAGAAAATCCTGCATGGCGTTACAGTGTCATATGGTCAATATTGCGCTCGATTTCACCTACAACATCCGCTTCGACATATGCCATTGCCTGCTTGACAGCAGAACGGATGGCACGGGCATCCGAGGAGCCGTGCGCCTTAAATACCGGCTTGGAAACGCCGAGGAACGGTGCTCCGCCGACTTCACTGGAGGACATCATCTTTTTCAGCCCGCCCATTGCCGGCTTCAGCAGCAGATAGGACAGCTTGGTACGTGTATTGGTCAGGAACATGCTTTTCAGTTCCCCCATCAGGAAGCTTGCAACGCCTTCTACGGTTTTCAGCATGACATTGCCGGTAAAGCCGTCTGTAACCGCCACATCGCAGGCGCCCTTCGGGACATCGCTGCCCTCTACATTGCCGACAAAGTTGATTCTGCCTTCATCACTGGCTGCCTTCAGCATGGCATAGGTTTCCTTGCGCAGGGTATCGCCCTTGGTATCCTCTGCGCCGTTGTTTACCAAACCGATGCGCGGATTTTTGATTCCCATGACCTTTTCCGCATAGAAGCTGCCCATATAGGCAAACTGCAGGAGATATTCCGGTGTGCACTCCGCATTGGCGCCGGAGTCCAGCAGCAGAACGTGCCCGCCCTTACACGGCAGCTGCGTCGGCAGTGCCGCGCGGCGGATACCACGGATCCGCTTGGTCACCAGCGTAGCGCCGGACAACAGCGCACCGGTATTGCCTGCGGAAATCAGAGCATCGCCTTCGCCATTTTTTATCATGTGCAGGGCAACCGACATAGATGCATCCTTCTTGCGGCGCACAGCTGTTGCCGGATCATCGTGCATATCAATGACATCCTCTGCATTGCGAATGGAAATCGGCAGATTTTCCGCCTTTTCCTTTGCCAGAAGCTGCTGGATCACAGCTTCCTTGCCTACCAGAATATATTCCTGGCCAAATTCGCGGGCCGCTGTGACACAGCCGGCTACAATCGCTTCCGGTGCGTTATCGCCGCTCATCGCGTCAATGATAATCTTCATTGTCCCGTCATTCCTTTCCTTCCTGAACAGCTTCCAAGAGTCCGTCCAGATGCTCCAATGCACGCAGTGCAATCTGTGTATTCTTTTCACGTTTGCCCTTGACCCGGTAGCCAAGCGGCTGGATAATGCCGAAGTTAATATTCATCGGCTGGAATTTCGTATTGGCTTCATTGGAAATATACAGCCCCAGTGCACCAATGGCAGTCAGATCGGAAAATTCAATCGGCTCCAATCCCTTCATTTCCCGCGCAAGGTTTAACCCTGCTTCAAATCCCGAAGCTGCGGATTCAATATAACCCTCAACACCGGTCATCTGCCCGGCAAAACGGATACGCGGCTCTGTCCGCAGGCGGAAATGCTGGTCCAGCAGCCTCGGGGAATCCATAAAGGTATTGCGGTGCATGACACCATAACGGACAAATTCCGCATCCTTCAATGCAGGAATCATCGAGAAGACGCGCTTCTGCTCCGGGAACCGCAGATGGGTCTGGAAGCCTACCAGATTATACAGGGACCCTGCGGCATTATCCCGCCGCAGCTGGACAACGGCATACGGGTCTTTTCCCGTGCGCGGGTCCTTCAGCCCAACCGGCTTCAGCGGGCCATACAACAGGGTATCATGCCCGCGGCGTCCCATAACCTCTACCGGCATACAGCCTTCAAAGACCTTTTTATCCTCAAAGCCGTGCACTGGAGCCTGCTCTGCTTCGCACAGCGCCTCCCAAAAGGCGTCATACTGTTCACGGTCCATCGGACAGTTGATATAATCCGCTGTCCCCTTGTCATAACGGGAAGCAAAATATGCGCTGTCCATATCCACCGATTCAAAGCTGACAATCGGCGCCGCTGCGTCATAGAAATGCAGGTATTCATGTTCGCCCAGCTTCGTTTTGATATCCTCAAACAAAGCATCCGAAGTGAGTGGCCCGGTAGCAACAATGACATTGCCTTCTTCCGGAATATGTGTGATTTCACCCTCATGGACGGTGATATTGGGATGATTCTTTACTTTTTCTGTGACCATTGCTGCGAATGCATTGCGGTCAACCGCCAGTGCACCGCCAGCCTCCACGTGGGTTGCATCCGCACAGAAGAGAATCAGGCTTCCTGCCCGGCGCAGTTCTTCCTTCAACAGCCCTGGCGCAGTACAGATCTCCGCACCACGCAGGGAATTGGAGCAGCAAAGCTCAGCAAAATCACTGGTATGGTGTGCCGGTGTCATTTTTACCGGCTTCATCTCGTGCAGATCTACATGAATGCCGCGCTGCGCCAGCTGCCATGCAGCCTCACTTCCGGCGAGACCTGCACCGATGACAATTGCATTATGCATCGGTATTTTCCTCCGTTACATCTGCCTTTTTGCGGGTGGTACGCTTCTTCGGCGCTTCTTCCCCTTCTGCAGCCTTCTTTGTCGTCTTGCGGGCTGTTGTTTTCTTTGTTGCCTTTTTGGCGGTGGTTTTCTTTGCAGTGGTCTTACGCGCAGCCTTCTTCGGCTTTTCCTCTGCAACCGTTTCCGCAGTCTCGCCAGCTGCCTCTGCAGCAGCCTTAGCTTCTGCTTCCTTCTGCGCCTTGGTCTTGCGCGGCGTACGCTTACTGATAAACTCCTTATAGCCACAGCCATCCTTATAGCACATGAAATGTGCTTCGCCGGTTTCCCGGTCATAATGACGGAATAGCGCAGAGCCACAGTCCGGACACTGCTTCTTGGTGACCTTATCCCAGGACATAAACGTACACTCCGGATAATTGTCACAGCCAAGGAACGGGAAGCCGCGCTTGGATTTCAGTTCCACGATATTTCCGCCGCATTTGGGGCAGTTTACGCCGGTTTTGATGGCAATATTCTTTGTATTCTTACAATCCGGATAGCCGGAGCAGGCAAGGAACTTGCCAAAGCGGCCGGATTTGATGACCATGTTCTTTCCGCACTTTTCGCAGATTTCATCGGTCACTTCATCCTTGATCTTGATGCGCTGCCCTTCCAGATCCTTTTCCGCCTGCTGCAGGGCAGCTTCAAAGCCTCCATAGAACTTGTGCAGCACTTCCACATAGCCGATCTTTCCGCTCTCGACTTCATCCAGCTCCTCTTCCATATGTGCCGTAAATTCGAGATCGGAAATGGATTGGAATTTATCTACCAGCAGCTCGGTAACGCCTTCCCCCAGCGGTGTCGGGCGAAGGCTTCTGCCTTCCTTGGCAACATAATCACGTTCCAAAATCGTGGAAATGGTCGGTGCATAGGTGGACGGGCGTCCAATACCCTTTTCCTCCATCGCTTTAATCAGGGATGCTTCGGTATAGCGTGCCGGCGGCTGTGTAAAATGCTGTGCCGGTGTCAGCTTTCTGCATTCCAGTACATCGCCCTGGTCGAAGTTCGGCAGCGGTTTGCCGGAGGTGGTATCCGGCTTGGCATCATCGGTCGATTCCTCATATACCGCAGTAAATCCCGGAAACGCCACCTTATAGCCGCTTGCACGGAACACATAGCCTTCGGAAAGAATATCTGCGGATACCGTATCCAGAATTGCTTCCGCCATCTGGCAGGCCACAAAACGGCTCCAGATCAGCTTATACAGCTTATACTGCTCCTGCGTCAAATACTCCTTGATTTCATCCGGCACCAGATTGACATTGGTCGGACGAATTGCTTCATGCGCATCCTGTGCGCTATTCTTGGTGCGGAAGGTGCGCTGCTTTGCCGGATAATATTCCGGGCCATAGCGTCCGATGATATATTCCTTTGCCGCTGCAGTTGCCTCATCAGACAGGCGCAGGGAATCGGTACGCATATACGTAATCAGACCCGTCAGGCCCTGTTCACCGATTTCAATGCCTTCATACAGCTGCTGGGCAATTGCCATGGTTCTGCGCGGAACAAAACTCAGCTTGCGGCTGGCTTCCTGCTGCAGAGTAGAGGTAATAAACGGCGGCGCCGGATTCTTACGTTTCTTGCCGCGCTTTACCCTGCCGACAGTAAACAGCTTTCCAGTGACAGCATCCACAATTGCCATGGTCTGCTCTTCGGTTTTCAGCTCGATCTTGCCGTTGGCATCACCATAGAACGACGCGGTAAAGGAACCGTCCTGCACGGCAAGCTCTGCCTCCAAAGACCAGTATTCTTCCGGAATGAAAGCCCGGATTTCCTTTTCACGGTCAACTACCATGCGGGTGGCAACCGACTGCACACGTCCGGCAGAAAGCCCGCGTTTTACCTTTCTCCAAAGGAACGGGGACAGCTCATAGCCCACAATGCGGTCCAGAATACGGCGTGCCTGCTGGGCATCTACGAGATCAAGATCGATATCCCGCGGATGTGCGATGCCGTCCTGTACTGCATGCTTGGTAATCTCGTTAAACGTGACACGCTTGGTGTACGAATCACCCAGATGCAGCAGTTCCTTTAAATGCCATGAAATAGCTTCGCCTTCGCGGTCCGGGTCAGTTGCAAGATAGACAAAATCGCTTTCCTCTACCGCGTCACGCAGCTCGTTAATCAGTTTTTCCTTGCCCTCAATCGGAACATATTCCGGTTTAAAGTCGTGCTCAATATCCACGCTCATCTTCTTCTTGGGCAGATCACGCAGATGTCCCATGGAAGCCTTGACCACATAATCTACACCCAGATATTTTCCAATGGTCTTCGCCTTTGCGGGAGACTCCACAATGACTAGCTTTGACATAAATGCCATTCCTCCTGTGTTGCTGTACACCCTGTACAGCAGGGTTCAAACTCTATTCGATAAAAATTTAAATTGTCTAAAATTTATATTACAGCTGTATATCTGCTGTAACACGGTATCCGCTACCGGTCGTGATAACATACGCTTCCACTTCCAGCATGGTCAATGCCGTCAGGACCTTAGCTGCCGGAAACCCGGTTGCCTCCACAATCGTATCTACCGTTTCGTTTCCAGCCTGGATTGCCATCCAGACAGCCCGTTCTTCTTCGGAAACAGCCAGCGTCCTTGGCTGACGAACCAGCGGGGCCGGCTTCCGTTCTTCGGAAAATTGTCCTTCCAAAATGGTCAGTTGGTCAGGTCTTTGCTTCTGCTTTTCCGGTGCGCGTCTGGCTGCAGTATGTTTCCCACTGTTTCCGTAATGGGCAAGAATATCCGAGGGTTCCTGTGCTAGCTCTGCTCCGCCCTGACGAATCAGGTTATTGCAGCCCGCGCAGCTCGGACGGTTAATATCCCCCGGAACAGCAAAGACATCCCGTCCCTGTTCCAAGGCAAGGTCTGCGGAAATCAAAGCGCCGGATTTCTTCGGTGCTTCTACTATCAGTGTGCCCCGGCTCAGTCCGGTTATGATTCGGTTTCGCACAGGAAAATGTTTTCCTTTCGGCTCAGTTCCCGGCGGATATTCACTGATGACGGCGCCATGTTGGATAATATGCTGCATCAAATCCTTATGTTGCCATGGATAACAGACATCCACACCACTGCCCAATACGGCAACTGTAACGCCGCCTGCATCCAATGCGGCTTGATTCGCCGCACCGTCGATGCCAAGTGCCATACCGGATACGATAATGCAGCCGTTTTGCGCAAGGTTTCCCGCAAAATACTGCGCCGCACGCAGTCCATATTGCGTACACTTCCGTGTACCCACAATCGAAACTGCCAGCTGATTGCTGAAATCCGGCAGCAGTCCCTGCACATACAGCACCAGCGGTGGATCGGCAATCTGCCGCAGTGGTTCCGGATAGTTCGCATCCTCCAATGTAATGATCTGGATATTCTGCTTTTCACAATCCGATTGAATGCGCTGTGCATATGTCAGATCTTTTTCCATCAGAGATTTCAGCCGCAGCGCATTGATACGCGGCATGCCCGCAAATTGTTCCTGCATGGCATTCCAAACCGCTTCCGGCGTTCCGAATTTTTCCAGAAGGCTGCGGCAAAACCGAATACTGTAGCCTGGCCGGGTTGCCAGCCAGAGCCAGTGTACCATTGACATTTCTAACCCCTTTTCCCCAGGTTATTTCCTGCTCATTTCATACATGATGATGGATGCCGCAACCGATGCATTGAGAGATTCTGCACGCCCCTCCATCGGAATAATAATCAGCTGATTGCTCAGAGATGCCGCTTTTTTTGAAATGCCTCTGCCCTCATTGCCAATCAAAACCGCAGCACGGTGCAGATCGACTTGCGTCAGCGGCACACTTTGTTCACTCAGTGCAGTGGCATACAGTGGAAGCTTCTGCCTTTTCAGAAATTCTGCGGTTTCTTCTAGGGCTGCCGCCGCAATTGGCAGGCGGAAAGCCGCACCCATGGTGGCACGCACAACCTTTGGGGATGTGGGATCTACACATCCCTCGCACAGGATGATGCCATCCAGAGCAAAGGCATCCGCAGTACGGATCATGGTCCCCAGATTTCCCGGGTCCTGCAGGCCTTCCAGCACCATTAGGCGGCTGGCGCCCCGCAGGGTTTCCAGCCCGGATACCGGGCGTTCACAGGAAAATACAATGCCCTGCGGCGTTTTTACATTGGATACCTTCTGTATCAGAGAAGCCGGACAGCTGTACAGCTTCGCTCCCTGCTGCTGAGCACGATGCAGGTCTTCCGTGGAAACCTCTGCATCATCCGCCACCAGCACATCATGAATTTCAATTCCGCTGGAGAGTGCTTCTCCCAGCATCTTTCCGCCTTCGCAGACCATTTCCCGCATATCACGGCGGAATTTCCGGTCACCGGACAGGCGGACAATCCGCTTGACCAGCGAATTTTCCCGGCTTTCAATTCGTATACTCATTTCTGTCTCTTTCTTTCGCACCGGCACAACAATATGGTCTTTCCGAGCCGCGAAACCGGCAGCTGTGCCGCCGGAATCGTATACCGGAAACGCCATGTTTCCCCAAAAACGGACACGGAAGGATTTTCCAGACGAAAAGCCTGAACGGCAGGGTCCCATACCGCTCAGGCTTTATTTCCAGCTTAATCCAGCGGCTTCATCGTCGGGAACAGCAGAACATCGCGGATGGACGAGCTGTCTGTCAGGAACATCGTCAGACGGTCAATGCCCATGCCCATACCGCCTGTTGGCGGCAGGCCATATTCCATTGCCATCAGATAATCTTCATCCATCATATTTGCTTCATCGTCGCCTGCATTGCGCATTTCAACCTGACGCTCGAAACGGCCACGCTGGTCAACCGGGTCATTCAGCTCAGAGAATGCATTGCAAAGCTCACGGCCATAAACGAAGCACTCAAAACGCTCGGTCAAGCGCGGGTCAGATGGCTTGCGCTTTGCTAGCGGGGAGATCTCTACCGGGTAATCCGTAATAAAGGTAGGCTGGATCAGGTTTTCTTCCACGGTTGCGTCGTAAACCATTGCCAGCAGATCGCCCCAGCTCTCCTTGTTCTTGTCAATTTCATAGCCTGCAGCCTTGCATGCAGCCAGTGCCTGCTCGCCGTCCATTGCCATGAAATCCATACCGGAATACTGCTTGACCGCTTCTGCCATTGTCATGCGCTTCCAGCCCTTGGAGAAGTCCAGCTCGGTGCCCTGGTACATTACCTTGGTAGTGCCCAGAACCTCCTCGCAGCAGTGGATAACCATATCCTCCGTCAGGTCCATCATACCGTTGTAATCGGTATATGCCTGATAAACCTCAATCGTGGTAAATTCCGGATTATGCTTGGTATCCATACCTTCGTTACGGAAGATACGTCCGATTTCATATACGCTTTCCATGCCGCCGACAATCAGGCGCTTCAGATGCAGCTCAGTAGCGATACGCATGTACATATCAATATCCAGTGCATTATGATGCGTGATAAACGGACGTGCGGCAGCGCCGCCCGGGATGGTGTTCAGGCACGGGGTCTCTACTTCCATAAATCCGCGGCTGTCAAAGAAGTTGCGCACTTCACGCACAATCTTGGAACGCATTTCAAAGGTTCTGCGCACATCCGGATTGACAATCAGGTCAACATAGCGGCGGCGGTAGCGGATATCGGTATCCTTCAGGCCATGCCACTTCTCCGGCAGCGGGCGCAGAGACTTGGACAGCAGTGTCAGGCTGTTGACGCGGACAGAAATTTCACCCTTCTGCGTGCGGAAAACCTCGCCCTCGATGCCGATGATATCACCGATGTCATACTTTTTAAACTGCTTGTATTCTTCCACGCCCAGCAGGTCGCGCTTGACACAAAGCTGAATCCTGCCGTAACGGTCTGTTAGATCAGAGAAGGTCAGCTTGCCCATGATGCGCTTGCTCATCATACGGCCTGCCAGACGGACAATCTTGCCTTCCATCTCCTCAAAGTTTTCAATAATATCTGTCGTATAGTTTGTGCGGTCATAGCGAACTTGCTGGAACGGGTCCTGTCCGGCTTCCTGCATCGCCTGCAGCTTGCCGGTACGGATATCGTACTCTTCAGATTCCGAGCGAACCGGCTTGTTAAACTTCGGCTTGCTCTGCTCCGGCGCCTGCTGCTCCGCGGTCAGATTCTGATCCATATGTTTCCTCCTAGTTGCAACAAAATAATTCGAGCTGCGTTATACTTGCTGTCTTTTTCTGTGCTTTGCGCAGTTCACTTCGGGACGTATTTTGCATCTCCACTGTGGTAGGGCAATGCAAAAGGACTGTCCGCCTCCGGTCTTCCACCTGGCAGACAGCCTTTTTCCAGTCGTTGTTACTTGATAATTTCGGTGATCTTGAACTTGACAATCTGTTCGCCCGGTGCTTCTACCTCGACAATCTCGCCGACCTTGCGGCCCAGAACAGCCCGGCCAAGCGGAGACTCATCGGAAATCAGGCCCTCGATCGGATCAGCTTCCTGAGAGCCTACCAGACGGTATTCCTCTTCCTCGTCAAACTCAATATCAACGATCTTAAAGCTGCTGCCCGGAGAAACCTCATCCTTGGCATACTGGTCTGCAGCAATAATGACTGCCTTGGAGATCATCTCCTCCAGTTCAATAATACGGGAATTTACCTTGCCCTGCTCATCCTTAGCGGAATGGTACTCGGCATTCTCCGACAGGTCGCCGAAAGAAAGTGCTTCCTTAATCTGCGCGGTAATCTCACGCATGCGGACGTTATTTAAATATTCCAGCTCTTCTTTCAGTTTGTCCAGGCTTTCCTGTGTCATTTTAAACTCTTGCTTCATGGAAGATTCCCCTCGATATATTTGAAATTTTTTGGCGTCATTCGGTTTCCGAACCCGCCACAACAGCTCATATATTTGCGCTATGTTACATCCCATTATATAAACCCGCCGTTATGATGTCAAGCGCGGTTTTCATATGGGCGGTTAATTTTTTTCGCGTTTATTCAGCAATTCCTCAGGATTTCAGCGTCGAAATTGCTGCCTGCAGCTGGTCGTCCTCTTCATCTGACAACACATAGAAACGTTCCGTCTTCTCGTCACTCAGATCAACGGCAACATCCGGCGTAACTCCCTTGCCGATCAGGCTCACGCCCTGCGGTGTGTAGTAGCAGCTGGTGGAAATGTTCAGGCAGCCGCCATTGGACAGCGGGAAGCCCTGCTGGGAGTAGCCCTTGCCGACGGTTTTCCCTCCTACAACTTCTGCTTTTCCATATTCCTGCAGCGCCGCTGCAAAAAATTCCGCCGCACTGTAGGACTCCGAATTGACGATGACTGCCATCGGCAGATCAACCTCATTGGCGTCAGATGTGTACTTGCTCGTCTTTCCCGCTTTATTCTTCAGGGAAATAATATCCCCCTCCGGCAGCAGATAATCCAGACAATTGACCAGAGCCGTCAGCTGTCCGCCCGGATTGTTACGCAGGTCAAAAACCAGGCTCTCCGCGCCCTGGTCTATCATATCATCCAGCGCCTTTTTAAACTGTTCATCGGTCTGCTCGGTAAACCGTTCAATGCCGATATATCCGATATTGCCCTCCAGCATACGGGATGTGACATGAATCTGGTCATATTCCGAACGTGTTACTGTAATCTCTTCCTTTTCACCGGTAGCATAGCGCTGCACGCCCAATGTGACGTCCTCGCCGGCATCGCCGCGCACCGCATCTACCGCATCTTCATATGAGCCAAGCTCATCAATGGTCTTGCCATCTACCGAAACAATTTCATCGTAATAGCCAAAGCCGGCTTTATCCGCCGGGGATTCGTGGGCAATGGAATTTACGAGCAGATAATGGCTGCCATCCGCATCCTCTTCATAGCTGACCGTCACACCGATGCCGACAGTCGTATCGGCTGTAGAATCCAGATAGCTTGCATAATAGTCCGGCGTCATATAAGAAGTCCAACGGTCGCCCAGACCTTCTGCAAACCCAGCCAATGTATAATCGATCAAATCTTCGGTTTCATATTCTCCCACAAAATACTGCTCCGCAATGCTGTCTGCTTCCTTCAGGGCATCATACAGCTCACCCATCTGTCCGCTCGGATGTACGGCGCCATATACTGCCAGACCTGTAACCAGGCTGCACGCAAATACCGCCAGCACCCCCAGTGCAATTGCTTTGCGCAGGGACACCTGCTTTTTCATGTTGTGCTTTCGCTTCCTTTCCATGTAAAAACTTCCACTAAAAAGAATACCGCAGGACAAAGCCTGCGGCAACTGTTTTTTGCTTTCATTCACAAAAAAGTTAAATTTTCTTCACCATTCCGCCTTAAAACAGGACAGACAGGGAACTGAGAATCATGAGCAGCGCCAAAATCAGTGCGACAGCTGCCATGATACGCTTTGCAGTTGTTGGTTTCATCAAAGATTATTCACTCCCGGAATTACGGCTGGATGCGTCCGCCCTCGCGGGATGCCAGATACTTGCGTACCATCAGCGCAACCTTAAAGACGATTGCATGGTCAAATTCGCGCAGATCCAGACCGGTCAGCTTCTTGATTTTCTCAAGGCGGTAAACCAGTGTGTTTCTGTGCACGAACAGCTTACGCGATGTTTCGGACACATTCAAATTGTTTTCAAAGAATTTCTGAATTGTAAACAGGGTTTCCTGATCAAGGGCATCAATCGAACCCTTCTTAAAAATTTCGTTCAGGAACATTTCACATAGGGTTGTCGGCAGCTGATAGATCAGACGTGCAAGGCCCAGCGTGTCATAATTGACGATGTTCTGCTCATTATCAAATACAACACCGATTTCCAGTGCAGTCTGTGCTTCCTTGAAGGACTTTGCCACATCCTTCAGCTGATTACATACGGTACCGATGCCAATGATGCATTTGATCTGAAGCTCATTTTCCAGCGTTTCCTCGATGCCCTTTGCAATCTTATACAGTTCCTTGTCTTCGGTAGCCGCCTTGACTTCCTTGACAAGAACAATATCGCTCTCATTGATATGGATGACAAAATCCCTCTGCTTATCCGGGAATAGTCCCTGGATAACGTCCAGCGTAGCAATGTCTGCACGGTCCTCCTGGCGAATCAGGAAAACAGCACGCGGGGTATCGCCCTCGAAATGCAGCTCGCGGGACTTGATGTAAATATCGCCTGGCAGGATATTGTCCAGGATAATATTCTTGACAAACGTAGCCTTGTCATGCTTTTCATCATACAGTGTCTTGATGTTGCTGATTGCAATTGTAGCCATCGAGCAGATGCTGCGTGCATTTTCGTCTTCGCCATGCACAAATACAGCGTATTCAAAACGGGTAGTGCGGTCTGCCACCGGACGATACGTATAGCCGCCGAAACGGATCATATCGCCTACATAAGACAGTTCAGCTGCCGCATCCTCACGCATTTCGCCAATGCGTTTCAGATCCGTGCATGCTACCACCGCACCGCTGGCATTGATAATGCCAATCGTACGGTCTACCGCATCTTTCATCTGTAAAATTATAGACTGAAACATTCTTGATGCCATCATTCTTCACCCTTCTTTACAATATCATTTCAACCTGCCTGCAATGATTTCCGTACGCACAGACAGAAACATTACCAATCACCCTGACAGTCTTTCGCTGTCCCATTGTTCATCTTTTTTCATTATATCACAAATCGACAGAAATTTGTACAAAAATTTTATCTTTATTTTGTTGGTTTTCCCCTATGTAACGCTCTGTGAAAACTCAGCGGTTTCCAGACTCCGTTTCAGACTGCAAGGCTTCCAGCTCCTGCCTTTTCAGCGCCCGCCATTCGCCCGGTTTTAATGCGGCATCCATCACAACCGGACCTTCGGAAAGGCGTTCCAGTGTCAGTACCGGTGCGCCTCTGGAAGCCAGCATCCGGCGTACCTGGTGGTATTTTCCCTCCGTCACGGTCACCAGAACATCCGATTTCCCATCCTGCACTGCCCGGATCTCCAGCTTTGCCGGACGGCATTTGGTACCATCCCGCAGCTCAATTCCCGCCGCAAAAGCATCCACATCCTCCTGCTTTAGTTCACCATCTGCTACGGCATGATATACCTTGCTGACCTGATGCTTCGGTGATGTCAGCACATGTCCCAACGCACCATCGTCTGTCAGCAGCAGCAAACCGGAGGTATCCTTATCCAGCCTCCCAACTGGAAACACCCCGCGGGAACGATACTGCTTCGGAAGCAGGTCGAGCACCGTTTTCTGGTCGCGGTCTTCCGTAGCTGACAGCACCCCCAGCGGCTTATGCATCATCAGGTAAATATGCTCCTGATAGCAAACAGGCTTGCCGTAGAAAGTCAGACAGCAGCTTTCCGGATCTATTTTCTTAGAAACATCCCGGCACAGCGTGCCATCCACAGCAATGGCACCTTTTCTGGCACAGGCTGCAGCTTCTTTCCTGGAACACAGCCCTGTGGATGCCAGCAGCTTATCTATACGCTGGACTGCCATGCTACCGCCTCCAAAACACAATTATTAACTATTTTAGCACTTTTGTAATATCTGCACAAGAGGAATTTAAAAAAATGCAAAAGCAGGCGTAAAATTTCGCCTGCTTGCTGTTTTTTTGATATATTTTAGACTATTTTTTGATCATTTGTTACTTTCTTCGCCGTCATCATTTGTGGAATCTGCGGCATCGTCCGTGTCAGCCTCTGCCTGTTCCGGATGATCCATCAATCCACGGGTAAAGCCGCCATCTGTCTTCATCGAACAGATATCGCCTGCAACAATATTCCCACGGTAAACCAGCAACTCTGCTATGATATCACCTTCCTCAGGATAATTGGTAACGGTATAAGTAATCTGTTTCACACGTTTTCCCTTGAGCTTTTCCAGATCAAAGCCCTGCTTTGCCTGCAGCTCAGCATAATTCTGATAGGTTTCATCAAAATCCGACGGTATGATAACCTCCTGAATCACACAGGAATTTTCATCTACCTCCCAGCCGCATGCTTCCAGATAGGCAATGCGCTCATTGTTGGTCAATGCCAGCGTGGAGACAGCTTCCTCTGCCTCTTCCCCGGAGCCTGCAGCGTCTGCACTGCTGCCCCATGCGCCCATTGCTGCCACATCTCCTGCCAGACGGACAGCGACGCCTGCTGTCAGCACCAAAGCCACGACTGCAGCAGCTCCCAATATGATTTTTTTCTTATTTAATTTCGCTGTGAATATAAACATGTGTCCCGCTCCCTTGCCGTGATCGTCTCAAGCTCTGGTACAACCTATGCAGGAGCAGGCGGGTTCATGACGGTAAATCAAGAGATTACAGCAAAGGGAACGTAATAAAACCACCTGTGTTCCGCATCCCTGCCTGCCCACAAGAAAAAGCCGCCCCAGTTTCCTGAGGCGGCTTTGAACCATCTGAACTTAATTATCTGCCTGAGCAGCTTGAATAACCTTCTCCTGCACTGCTGGAGGTGCATCCTCGTAACGCTCAAACTGGGATACGAAGGAGCCTCTGCCCTGTGTCATGGAGCGGAGCGTGATTGCATAATCACTGATTTCAGCCATCGGTACTTCGGCAATGATTTCCTGACCGTCATCTGTCGGATTCATGCCCATGATACGTCCGCGGCGCTTGTTGATGTCGCCAATGATATCGCCCATGTAGGAATCCGGGATGTAGACCTTCATCGAGCAGATCGGTTCCATAATAACCGGATTTGCCTTCGGGATACCAGCTTTGAACGCCAGCTTCGCTGCCATCTTAAACGACAGTTCGTTGGAGTCAACATCATGATAGGAACCATCCAGCAGCACTGCCTTTAGGCCAACCATCGGATAGCCGGCCAGAACGCCATGCTCCATCGCTTCACGGACACCCTTATCAACTGCAGGGTGGAAGTTCTTCGGAACGGAACCGCCAAAGATGCGCTCTTCAAACAGGTAATCGCCATCTGCATACGGCTCAAATTCCATCTTAACATGGCCATACTGACCATGTCCGCCGGACTGTTTCTTGTGCTTGCCTTCTACAGCAACCTTAGCACGGATCTTCTCGCGATACGGTACGATCGGCTTAGACAGAACAGCATCTGCGCCGAAACGGTTCTTCAGCTTGGAGCAGATGACATCCAAATGGATATCACCCATGCCGCTGAGGATACTCTGGTGGGTTTCCGGGTCAATGGTAAAGCTGAAGGTCGGATCTTCATCTGCCAGCTTATTCAGGCCAGATGCGATCTTTTCCTCGCCGCCCTTTGTTGTCGGCGCAATTGCCTGGGAATAGCACGGCGGAGCAAACGGAACCGGCATCAGGTTGACCGCGCGGACGCTCATCGACAGCGTATCGCCGGTCTTCGTCGTAGCCAGCTTGGATACTGCACCGATATCGCCGCAGGTAACTTCCTTCACTTCTGTGCTCTTCTTGCCGCAGATGGAATACAGGTGGCCGATCTTTTCGGTGCCGTCCATGCGGTGGTTCAGCAGAGTCATATCCTGCTTGACAGAGCCTGCCACTACCTTGAAATAGCTGAATCTGCCATACTGGTCAGCAGTGGTCTTAAATACAAAGGCACACGGGGTACCGTTCGGGTTGCATGCAATTTCAATCAGGTCATCATCCTGTTCACAAACCTCAACCTCACCCTGGTCCGGCGAAGGCATATAATCACAAATGCCCTTCAGCAGCGCAATTGTGCCGATACCAGTTGCCGCTGTACCGCAGAATACCGGAATGATGACACGTTCCAGAACGCCCTGACGCAGGCCTGCAATCAATTCTTCATCGGAAAATTCTTCTCCGGCAAAGTAACGTTCCATCAGGTCTTCGGACAGCTCTGCTACATTTTCACACAGAGCGGCACGCTGCTGGTCAACCTTGGCAATCATGTTCTCCGGAATCGGAACCTCGACGCGTTCGCTGCCTTCCATATGGTATGCCTTGCGGATAACACAGTCAACAACACCAACGGTTTCACGATTGCCTTCAAAAATCGGAATAACGATCGGGCAAACATTTACGCCAAATGCCTTCTGCAGCTTATGCAGGGACGTATCATAATCAGAATTTTCTTCATCAATCTTGGAAATATAAAATGCACAGGGCTTTTCCGCATCTGCCAGACGCTTCCAGGCCTTTTCTGTTCCAACACTCGGTCCGGATTTGCCGGGAACAACGATCAGGCCGGATTCGCACACACGCAGTGCACTCTGCACTTCACCCTCAAAGTCAAAAAAGCCCGGTGTATCCAGCATATTCATTTTGCATCCGCCATATTCAACCGGTGCAACAGCAGTGGAAATCGAGAACTTTCTGCGAATCTCCTCCGGATCATAGTCACAAATGGTATTTCCGTCTGTAACCTTTCCCATTCGGTCGGTTGCCTTTGTCATATACAGCATGCTCTCAATCAGAGAAGTCTTGCCATCTCCACCGTGTCCCATTACGCAGACATTACGGATTTTATCTACAGAATATACGCTCAACGATTCCATCTCCTTATATTGTTGAATTATGGACGGTTTCAACCGTCTCCCATGTTCGTAATTATATACTATTTCTCATTTCACTGCAAGCAAAATATTGTGAACTTTTCCTAAATATACTCATTTCTTTCAATAAATTTAAACAGTTTTTATCATATTTTCGTCCTGTTTCATAGCATTGTTTCACATTATATCATATTTTCTGTATTTTTCCGCTTATTTTTAAAAAATTATGCCGCAAAAAAAATAAAAGAAAAACAGGAAGCAGCAGCCCAAGTACAGGCATTCTGCTTCCTGTGTCGTTTTTTATTCTTTGTCTATTCCGTTTTCAAGGAAGAAAATCGGGATAAAGCACAAAATCATATAAATCAATACACGAATCGGATGGGCATCCGACGGCACAAAGACATAACACAGATATGTCATCAACAGCACGCACAGCAGGGATACACATGCGCCGATAATTATGCCCGCGGGAGAAATTCTGGCTTCTACCCGCGCTGCTGTAATACACCCGGACATCGGTACAAATCCATCCCGCATCACCAGTCCGCAGAGCAGATCCTTATCGGTATAATGCGGGCTGCTCAGTGCACGGTCTGTCTCCATTTCCGGCACGATGACCGTGCCTTCTTTCAGCGCATATTTCTGTTCTACGAGTTTCGGCGTAACCTGATGGTTTCTTGTATGCAGCCAGATTGTGGTTTTCTTCTCCGTCAGCACCTGCATGGCATTGAACAACGCTGCTGGTACCTGGTAATCAATCACCATCACAGCGGCAACATTGCCATCCAGTGCCAGTATCAGGCCGTTTTCCGGCACATCGCTTGTGATGACGCCATGTTCTGCCATATACCTGTCATCGCCCAGCATAACCTGCAGCCCGCCGATCTGCCCGCTGACGCCTCCGTGCACATCATGTACCACATGCCGTGCCATCAATGGTGCGCCATACCGAGTACGTACTTCCTCAGCGAGCATGCTTCCAAGGGAAGAGCCTCCGGTCAGCGCTGCCGCATAAGCCAGTGCTGTGGAATCGTTCAAATTGCTTCGAAGCTCCAAGCGTTCCAGCGCGATCGAATTGGCCGGAAACAAATCCTCATCTGTCAGCACAATGGTCTGTGTCTTTGCCAGCCTTTCAATGCCGATGTTGTCATCTGCCGCCGTACCGCCGCGCAGCATCCGGCGTGCCGTGTGGCTTCGTGCCATTACCATCGCACAAATCAGTGCAATCTGGCACGCACCGGTAACGGTTGCCGCCAACACATAAATCAGACGTCCGGTATCGCCGGTTGCCGTACACACAATGACGGACAGGACAAGTGCCACAATCGCCGACATCATTGTGAAAATCGTTTCATCTCTCTGCCGTTTTCCACGCTGCAGAGTCTGGGCAATAAATACATCTGTATTTTCTAGCGGGGCCTTCACAATGTGCGGCTGCGGGCCGCCATGATAGAACAATCCCATCGGCTGCCTTGCATTCCCGGCTACTTTATATGTATAGTGCCGGATTGTGGATTTGGAAACCTGTGCACGCATCTGTGCAAACAGCGACAGCATCGCAATACATGCATATGGTATTTCCTCGCCCTCCGAAATCAGGCGAATCACACAATGTATCACATTGAGTGCCAAGGCAAGATCAATCAGCGTAGACATGTTTGGACGCAAATGTATCAATGCCTGCACACCTTCCCATATTACATCATATGCCAGCAGGATAGAAATTCCCATCAGCACAAGGAATGCAGTCAATACATTCGATGGATGGTATGCATAATTCATAGAATCTGGTAGCGGCAGAATGGCAAAGTCCGCCGCACACGAAATATAGATACAAATTAATGTCAATACGGCAATAACAGATGCCCGCCTCGCCTGCTTACCGGCACGGATGCGGTATCTCTTGCTCTCCTTATTCAGATCCTCTGGCACAGCTTCCTGCGGCCACGATGCCTTCTCCCTGTCTGGTTTCGGCCTCTCGGATTTCTGTTTGGGCTGCTCTGCCGGCTGTTCTTCGCGTTCTGCCAGTTCCTCTTCCAATTCCGCAGGTTCCTCTGCTTCCGGAACTGCAACGGTCACTTCGATGATGGATTCTTTCTGGCCGGCTGCCTCCGTTTCCGGTTTGCCAGTCGGCCCGTCATGAAAAACCGAATCGTTTTCGTTTTCTTCCTGTTCCAGCAGTGCATGCAGTTCATCTGCTGCATGGATTGCATCCAGCTCTTCCGGTTCATCTTCCGGTTTCTGCGGTTCCGTTTCTGGTTCTTCGTCCAGCTCTTCTTCCGGCATCTGTGCCCTGCGTTCTTCATCCTGATAACGGCGGAACCGCTCCATAATCCATTCTTTCTGGCGAAGCACTTCGCGGGCCATAACAGGACCTTCCTGACGAAGCTGTTCCAGTGCCGGAGCTGTTTTGCACAATTCCTCCAGCGGCACATTCAGCCAATCGGGATCAGACTCCGGAATTGGTTCTTCCTGTTCCTCTTCGGATACACCGGCAGGTTCTTCTGGTTCCTCATCCGGAGTTTCCGATTCCTTTTCCATTTCAGCTTCTGCATCAAACAGCTCCGGCTGATGTGGTTTGTCCGCTTCCTCCGGAGATGGTTCACGAATTGGAATATCAACATAAACCATGGTTTCTTCTTCCGGAAATTCCTCCAATGAGATTTTGGGCTGTTTTGGCTTGTCCTCTTCGAGTGCAACGCCATTGTCCCGCAGCAGCTGTTCAAAGCTGACATGCTCTTTTTCTTCCTCTTCCTCATCTACATCGGACAGAAATTCAGCCAGTTCCTCTTCGCTGATGACCGGGGTATCCTCCGGCCTTGGCTGCGGCATGGTGAGCTTTGCTTCCTTTGCTTCGATTTCTTCCTCCCGTTCCAGGGTTTCCTTGAAATCGGCAGCAACACTATCTTCCTCCGGCAGCTGCTCCAGCATGTCGATATCCGTTTCGCTGTCTTGGATAGCCTCATCCGCTTCTTCCCACAGATCACCGGATTCCTCCGCAGTTTCCTCCTCCGGCTCGTACACGTGGGTTACACCGGCTTCCTCCGCCTCGTCATCTTCTTCAAATTCGTCTTCCTC
>JAJPXP010000010.1:60835-73775 GCA_021205365.1 Clostridia bacterium | reverse complement strand
TCTTCTTCAAATTCGTCTTCCTCTTCGAAGTCATCTTCTTCCTCATCTTCGAAATCGTCTTCGTCGTCCTCATCGTCATCATCTTCCTCTGATGCACCGAACAGACGGGTGAAGAAGCTTCTCTTTGGCCGTTCTTCTATTTCGTCTTCTTCCTCGCCGGAATCATCTTCTTCATCCAGCTCGTCTTCCTCAGCTTCCTCTTCCGGTTCGTACACTTGGGTTTCGTCGATTTCCTCCAATTCGTCTTCGTCATCGGATTCGTCATCCTCTTCGAGGTCATCTTCTTCCTCGTCTTCGAAATCGTCTTCGTCGTCATCATCGTCATCATCGTCATCTGATACGCCGAACAAACGAGAGAAGAAGCTTCTCTTCGGCAATGCTTCTTGTTCGCCCGTGTCTTCTTCCTCATCAGAAGTATCCGGTTCCTCTGTCTCTTCTTCTATTTCCTCAGACTCGTCATCCAGTTCTTCTTCATCATCCGCTTCGGCTTCTTCTTTCTCCAGAACCTTTGTTGCCTGATCGAGGACTGCTTCAAACTGCTTTGTTTCTGCTGTTTCTTCCTGCTCCTTTGCCAGCGGCTCCAGATTGGTATGTACATCAGTCGCGTCTTCCTGCGGTTGTGAAGATTCCATTTCCGGCTCTTCGTCCGGCTTCCGGAACAAACGCGCCATCAGATCGGGTTCCTCATCCAACTCATGGATCGGTTCTGTAATCCGCGGATCCGTCGGCTTTTCTTCCTGTTCAATTGCTCCCAGCTGGGCAAACAGTTGGGCAAAAACATTATCCTGTTCCTCTAACGGATCAGGCTCTTCTGCCTCTTCGGAAGCATCGTCTGTCATAGCCTCCTGTTCCTCTACCAGCGCCTGTGTCTGCTCCGCAGCAAGGAACAATGCAGCAAGATCATCATTTACCGTCAGCTCCGGCATCATTTCTTCTGCTACCGGCGCCGCTTCTCCGGCTATTTGTGTTTTCAGTGATTCCGTTTCCGGCTCCTCTTTCGGCACAAACTGCGTTTTCATGGCTTCTGTTTTGGATTCTTTCTCCGGCACAGGCTGTGTTTCAGGCTCTTCCACCTCAACACCAAGGCTTTTCATCAATGCTTCCAGACTGGTACCGCTGCCATCCGATGCATCGGAACCAGCTTCCCGCATGATTTCATCTACATCATAGAGGCTTCCGCCGGATACATCATTCAATTCCTGTTTTAACTTTTCCAGATCCAGATCATCCATGGCTTTCCTCTCCTATCCGCTGCCGTACTGCCTCATACAGCAGGACAGCAGCTGCTGCAGATGCATTGAGTGAATTTACTTTTCCCTTCATCGGGATACTGACGATAAAATCACATTTTTCCCGTACAATCCGGCTCAGCCCATTTCCTTCCGAGCCAATCACAATGGCTGCTGAACCTGCAAAATCAGCATCATACAGCTGTTTATCTCCTCCGGCATCTGCACCAAATACCCAGACACCCTTTTCCTTCAGCTCATCAATCGCGGCTGCGAGGTTGGTGACACGTGCAACGCCCATATGTTCAATCGCTCCGGCAGATGCCTTTGCAGCTGTCGCGGTCAGGCCAACAGAACGCCGCTTTGGAATGACAACGCCGTGTGCTCCCGCTGTTTCTGCGGAACGGATGACGGCGCCCAGATTATGCGGGTCTGTCAGTCCATCACAAATCAGAATCAACGGCTGTTCACCACGGTCTGCCGCAGTCTGCAGAATATCATCCAATGATACATACGCATGTGCTGCTGCCTGCGCAATGACACCCTGATGCACGCCGGTTTCACTCATGGCATCCAGCTTGCGCCGGTCTACCTGTGTAATGACTGCACCCGCCTGCTTTGCCATCGCAACAATATCTGCCATTCTGCCGTTCTGATCCGGTGCAATAAACAATTTATCCACCGTCCGGCCTGCACGCAGCAGCTCCATGACGGCATTTCGTCCCTCATACAGTGTGGTTTCCTGTTCCGCATTGTCCTTGGAACGTCTATTCTGATGATATGGTTTCCTATTTTTCTGACTCATGTAACCTACTCCATTGTGCCAATTTCAGATAGTATCAGTATAACACAAATATTCTCCCGCTGACAGCGAATGAGCAAACTTTTTGCCGAATTGCGTATTTGTTCACACAATCTTTTGCCTGAGCCTTCCTTTGGATACAGGGAATGGAAAAATCCGGCCTGCCAGAAGCCGGATTTGTTTTACATACAATCATATTTGTAAATGATGTGGATGGCATCCTTTGGCATATAGTCCGGGAAACGCTTTTCCCGTTCCTCAGGAAGCAGGCCATTTCCATACATTGCGCCGTAATTGTGGGCGATGTACATGCCCAGCTTAGGATGTGGAACAGTTTTCATCCATTCCTCTACCTCGTCATATACTGCCAGCACAGCCGCAGCAGCTTCTTTGCAGTCAAAGCAGTCCTCTCGCCCAATTTTCTGATTTGCAACATACCGGTCTGCTATCCCATCGCAGAAAAAAGCTGCTTCGTTGAACAGTTCCTCCAATCGTGCTGCTTTTTTCTGTGGTGGTGCCTGCTCTAGCCTTTGTCTGCAAAGCCCGCATCTCTTCTGAAACGGTTCCATGGCATACAGCAGCCTGCTGGCTTCAAATACATCATAATCTGTCCTGCCTTCTGCGCAAAACAGTGTCTGAATCTCACAATAGCTCTCATGCAGCTTACAGATATCGATTTCCCGCTGCTGCCGTTTTTCTTCCACTTCCAGTACATCCACATAGCTGTAATAGTCCCGGATTCCTTTTTCCACAAACCAGCAGGCTGTTTCCATCTGCCGGATTGCCTTGAGGCGTTTCCTCTGCTCCGTGCTGCCCTTCACATTATCCCAAAGCTTCTTTTCCTCCTGATAATTGTGCCATGCCAGCTCCAGCCGGACACGGTCTGCAGCAATTGTCATATATTCACCACTGGCATCCAAATCCAGCCCTCCGCGCTGTTTTAGCTCTGCTGCAAAGCATAGCGTCGCCAGTAAATCCACCATCATGGAAACCATCATTGCTACCACATAAACATTGGTTGTGACCTCAAGCGAGCGGAGGCCCGCCAGCGGATAAACAATAAGCATCAGCAGCATGATGACAAACTTGCTCTTCAGAACAAAAAATGCCACCGGATGATTGTGAATGTATTGGGAATAACCGATATGAAAGAACTTCTGCAGCCAGTTCCTTTCCCTTTGCAGCTGTGCCGCCTTCGCTACGCCAACTTCATACCGGAAAGCCTCATTCTGTGCCCACCAGCAAAGCGCCATTGGCACCATCCAGAGAAAAAACATAAAATAAAACAAATGCTCATTCCTTCCTTTCTTCCGGCTCCATGCCCAGCCAACTGCATAAGTCCTCCACAGCCTGCGATGCATTTCCTGTCGTAAAGGTCATGGTTTCCTGTACAACTGTTTGGAACGTGATGCGAATGGTATATGTTGCATTTCCTCCATATCTCCCAGAACGGCAAATGCGTTCGAGCTTCTTCACACCAGTGATATACCTCCGGTTCACTGCCACAGCACCATAATAGGACAGCAGCAGATACCAGTCACCATAGCAGACTGCTTCCACACCCGTACTGAAAAACCCTTGCATCCGGATGCCAGCCATATCTTCATCCATACTGGTGAACAGGTATTTTTCCTGTTTTCTAATATTATGGAGAACTTTTTGGTTCCGGATGCGGACAGCCAGCCAGACAAACGCCATCAATATAAGAAAAAGCTCTATGTGCCCAAACATATTGTGCAAATTAGCGGCGACGCTCATCACAGCTATTATCGCAGTTAACGCCCAGAAATATCCCCGGGACTGCCGTTTTACAACATTCTTCTTTGATACCCGTTTTGTAAGTCCTGTCATATTTTACCCCTCCATGATAAGTATAGCACAAACCATACCGCAAGGACAGAAGACATCCCGGCATATAAAGAAAAAAGCCGCATCGAAAAAGATGCAGCCATTGCAAATCCGGCTCCATCAGGAGCCGGATTCTATGTGAAAATATTTCAGAATTAACCGAAGAACTTGTCATGTACAGCACGCATTGCACGCTGTGCATCTTCCTCATTAATGAGGACGGAAATCTTGATTTCCGAAGTAGAAATCATGCGGATATTAACCTGTGCATCAGACAGGGCTTCGAACATCTTCGCAGCAACGCCCGGGGTAGAAGTCATGCCAGCGCCAACGATGGACAGCTTCGCAATACCTTCCTGAGAGGAAACGCTGGTATAGTGCAGTCTTTCCTTGTTGTCCTCAAGCACCTTCATAGTGTCTGCCAACTGGCCTCTTGCAACTGTAAAGCTGATATCCTTGCTGTTGTCACGGCCAATAGACTGGATAATAATATCAATGTTGATGTTATTCTTGCCCAGCAGGGAGAACAGGCGGAACGCCTTGCCCGGTTCATCCGGAATACCCATAACTGCTACACGTGCTGTATCCTTATCACAAGCGACACCGCTGATAATCATTTTTTCCACAGAAGTAACCTCCTTGACTTTTGTTCCCGGATTTCTGGTAAGGCTGGAAACAACCTCCAGGTCAATGTTGTATTTCTTTGCCATTTCTACCGAACGGTTATGCAGAACCTGTGCACCCAGTGTTGCCAGCTCCAGCATTTCATCATATGTGATTTCGTCCAGCTTCTTCGCGCTCGGAACAATGCGCGGGTCAGCAGTATAAACACCATCTACGTCTGTATAAATCTGGCAGAGGTCTGCTCCCAGTGCAGCTGCAATGGCAACTGCTGTGGTGTCCGAACCGCCGCGTCCCAGAGTCGTGATGCTGTCGTGGGTGTTAATGCCCTGGAAGCCTGCCACAATAACGATACGGTTCTTTTCCAGCAGATTGCGGATGCGGCGCGGTTCTACCTTGCGGATACGCGCTGCACCATAGGACAGATCCGTTGCAATGCCAGCCTGCCAGCCGGTTAGACTTGTTGCATGGAAGCCAAGTTTATCAATTGCCATTGCCAGCAGAGCCATGGAAATCTGTTCGCCTGCACTCAGCAGAACATCCATCTCGCGTGCCGGCGGATTACTGGTAATTTCGCCAGCTTTTTCAATGAAATCATCGGTGGTATCGCCCTGTGCGGATACGACAACAACAACCTGATTTCCGGCAGCAGCCGTCTTGGTTACAATGTCGGCAACGTTAAAAATGCGTTCGGTATTCGCTACCGACGTACCGCCAAATTTCTGCACAATTAAAGCCATGTGCTACGTTCCTCCTAAAGTTTCCCCATATGCTATGGGTCGTGTTCTATTTGAACTCTGATATAAAATCAGGGTCAGCTCGGTTTATCAAAATGAACGGTGTTCATCCCTACTGGAAGGTGCCTTTGTCCGGGCATCCTCCTTCACTCTGAAACAGGGCTTAAAACAAGCCTTCCGGTGTTGGTTCTACCGTTGCGCCCACTTCATCGCAGGCCAGCAGCACCGGTGTCCAATTCGGAAAACGGTCTGCAAAATACATGCATGCACGACTGTAATAGGTTTTATCCTCTTTGTCTACCATCGCAATGATGGTTGGCCCTGCGCCGGAAAGGAATGAACCCAAAGCGCCTAAGCCCTTTGCACTCTTTACAACCTCTTCTCCGTCCGGGATCAAGCCGAAACGGTATGGCTGGTGCAGGCAGTCGCCTGCTGCTACCATCAGGTTATGCAGATTACCGGTTACGAGGGAACCAGTCAGCAGCGCAGCACGTGACAGGTTAAAGACTGCGTCCTTATGCGGAATTGTCTGCGGGATTGCCTGGCGTGCCTTCTCGGTCGCAAGCTCAAAATTGGGGATAAATGCAACAAAATCTACCTTATCCGCAATTGGAACCCGCACGCTCCAGACCTTGCCATATTCCAGCAGCGCCGTGCAGAAGCCGCCGAGGATTGCCGGTGTGGAATTATCCGGATGCCCTTCAATGGCTGCTGCCAGATCAATGATATTTTCCTGATGCAGTGGATTGCCGAGCAGGGCATTGGCGCCGATCAGCCCGGCTACCGTGCAGGCGGAAGAAGAACCCAGACCACGGGTCTGTGGAATCTTACAGTCTTCTATCAGCTTTAAGCCGTGCATCGGCTTATCGCAGATATCATACACCTTTTTTGCACACTGGTAAACCAGATTTGTCTCATCATTCGGGACTTTTTCGTCATTCGTGGCGGAGATATCAATGGTATCGCTCTCCTCCATATAAAAACGATTGTATAAATTCAGTGCGATGCCAATGGAATCAAAGCCCGGACCCATATTGGCACTCGTTGCGGGGACTGTTACCGTAATCATACAATCACAGCAGTCTCATGCAGCCCAGTACTGCGCTAAGCGCTTCCTGTGCCTTCTTCATATCGGCAGTTGTCAGTTCATCTGTAATGCAGGCAGCTTCGCCTTCCTGAACAGCCTGCAGCATATTGCAGCCCGGGAACACCGCTGCGAGCTTTTCAGCCGCATCTGCGCCGGAAACACGGATGTACCATCTGGAAGCAAAGCCCTCCAGCGGACGAACCAGCTTTCTGCTGCCATCGCCCCAGCCGAGATCACGGCGCTTTTTATTATGGCGTGCACAGTCAATGATATCTGCAACAACAGCGGATGCCGTTGCCAGCTTGCCAGCTCCCTGGCCATAGAACATGGAATCGCCAAGCATATCGCCGGTTACCATAATAGCGTTGAATACATCGTCAACACAAGCCAGCGGGCAAGTCTTGGATACGAAATGCGGCGCCACAAACGCATAGAAGGTTTCATCTTCATTGAGCACAGCACGGCCCAGCAGCTTAACCACACAATCTGCCTGTGCAGCATACGCTACATCCTGCAGCGTGATCTTGGTAATGCCCTCGGTCTCTACAAATTCCGGATACACATGGTCGCCATATGCAATAGCAGACAGGATACAGATCTTGCGGCATGCATCCATGCCCTCTACATCGGCAGCCGGATTTGCTTCCGCATAGCCCTTTTCCTGTGCTTCCTTCAATGCAGTTTCAAAATCCAGACCGGCATCGATCATACGGGTCAGGATATAGTTGGTCGTGCCATTGAGGATACCCGTGATATGGGTCATATGGTTTGCTGTCAGGCACTGGAACATCGGGCGGATGATCGGGATACCGCCGCCAACAGACGCCTCAAACAGATAATTTACGTTCTTTTCCTTTGCAATCGACAGCAGCTCTGCGCCATGCGTTGCCACCAGCTCCTTATTGGAAGTGACAACATGCTTGCCAGCCAGCAGGCAGCGCTTGGTAAATTCATATGCTGCGCCCTTGCCGCCCATGGTTTCTGCAACAATGCTTACTTCCGGGTCATTTTCAATGATGGCAAAATCCTTGATAAATTTCTCCTGATACGGTGCATCCGGGAAATCGCGCAGATCAAGGATGTATTTTACTTCTATGGAATCTCCTGCGTTTTTTGCAACGACATCTGCATTGCGGTCAAGTACCTCATATACGCCGGAGCCCACGGTGCCAAAGCCCATAATTGCAGCTTTCATCATAGTGGTTTCCTCCTCCATTTCCTGTCAGACAAGTGTGTTTATTCCCTTGCCAGAATTTCCATGCGTGCCACGCCGGAAATTTCCATAATATCAGACATCATCTGTTCCACCGGACGATTCATTTCACCAGTACGCGCAGCAACCGTCACTGCTGCCTGTCCATTGACTGGAATCGACTGGTTAATGGTCAGGATATTTGCACCGGAACGGGCAAATACGGACAGGACATCCGACAAAACGCCAGCTTCGTCCGTAACCATCAGGTTAAATGTAATGATGCTGTGATTTGCCGCCTCAAACAGCGGCTTAACCCCGTCTTTGTATTTGTAATAAGCACTGCGGCTAAGTCCGATCTGTTGGGTTGCTTCGCCAACGGTACGGAATTCTCCGCTCTGTAAACTACGGTTCACCTTTGCAACCTTGAGGAACACCTCCGGCAGCAGCGATGAATCTACAATATAAAATTTCGGCTGCTGTTCCAATTGCTCTTCGGCTCCTTTCAGACGGTTTCATCGCGTGTCTTTCTCTGAAAAACATTTGTTTTTTGCAGCATTGCTATCATACCACAAAAAGCGGACGAATTGCAACCCTTTTTCATGCAATTTACAGACGTTTTTTGAAAAATCAGGAATACTTTTTGTCATTTATAGGAACATTTTCAGTTGCATACAGGAAATGCACATCGATGTCACACAAAGGACATCAAGACATGAAAAAAAGAGGAGGCCGTTTTGCTTTTTACGCAAAACGACCTGCCTATATGATTACCTGTTATTACTTTTTCCGTTCTCGGTTTCTGCTTTCAGGGTATCCTCCGATACGCCATTCACAGATTTCGATCTGTCCGTACCTGTCGCAGCATACGTGATATCTGCCGAGGAGGAGATGGTATTTTTGACAACAAGTGTTCCGTTTACAATGGCAAATACATTCCAGTAATCGCCATCTCCCTGATCCGCCGGTACATCCATGGTTTTGATGCGTTTTTCACCGCGGAAAACCTCAATATGTGCACCGGATGATGCAAGCGTACCCTCGCCGGAATAGCGATAGATATAGTAGTAATATGGTTCTATCGTCGTCGGCTTGAGTGTAATGGTTTCCGGTCCATTGCCATCCGTGTCATCGAGATCAAGGTTGCATACCTCTGTGTCCCCATCGTACTGCGATTTATCGCTATAATACGTATGGAACATATCCCCGGAGGACAGTGTGCCTACCACATGGGAATCCAGATCGCGCGGATCGTTACCCCACTTGAGAACAATACGATAGTCATCATCGCGCAACACCTGGGACATGGTCAACTCATTGTAATCACCTATGCCGACGAGAATATCCGCATACTGTGTAATGTACCCGTCTTTGGTGAGCTCCAGCGTATAATAGCCGACCGGCAACGCTGTTGTGGCAAACTGTCCATTCTCGTCCGCTGTGATCGTAAAGGTCGAACCGTCGGCTGACGTAACATATGCGCCGCTGGTATTGTTGTGATCCCTTCTGACGCGAATAACTGCGTTGGAAATCACCTCGCCCGTAACGGCATCCGTGATCCTTCCGCTTACCTGTGTGTTCTTATCGTTGATGCTCAGCAGTCTGCTCTTGGACAGGTATGTGGTCACACCGCGCCCAACCTCAACATTTTTCACCGTTCTGCCGAGGTAGCCATACGTGAATACCGAAACATCATACGTGCCCTGGTTTGCTCTGAGGCTGAAAGTGCCATCACTTGTGCCGATTTCGATTCCGCCGTTCGGCGTGGTTCTGACAATTGGTTTAACCGCTTCTCCTGTGGATGCCTTCTCGGCGGTTCCGCTGATATACCCGCTGTCCAATCTGAAATTGCCATCGCCAAACAGTTGCAGTTCTGCCGGGTCTCTGCCGCCTACCCAATTGATGAACTTTGAAAGCCAATTGTTTTTGCTTGCGTCATTCTCGCCCAATGTTGTTTTTGCCTTGCTGATTGCCGTGTCCAGCGTAGGATAGGTTCCGCCGGAGTCATTGCAAAGATTTTTGACGATCTCCTCACACATTTCCTGATCATATACAGTATAAACAGAATTTTTAAATGCCATAACCGCCTTCGCACCTCCGTGCCGCAGGGCAGAACTCAGTTCTGTACTATCCGCGCCGTGGCAGGAGCCTACATAAATCATACTGTTATTCATCGAGCCCGCACGATAATATCTGCTGAAAAATGTATGGGATACGGTATAAAATTGTGTTTTATTCTCATCACCGCTCACCGTTGCAGTGTAGATTCTACCGGCCTGCATATCCTGTGAATATGTACGCCTCGATTGGTCTGTTGGTGTTTCACCCGTGCAAATGCTGTTCACACCGCCATGCGTATTGATCAAAATAATATGATATTTGCCAAGTGTCTTCATGCTTTCAACGGTTACCTGCTTGTTTTCCAACTGCTGTGTCCATGCATATGACAGATTCTCATCCACGATGCGGAACGCCGCGTTGTTGAAATGGCTGTCTGGATGCTGCCACTGGAACGGCTGCATGGTACAGATTTCGGAATAGCCGTCTCTTACATAGGAATCCGTTGCCGCCTGCTTATTCTGAACGCCTACCGTCTGCGCGTCCTTTGATGTCAGCAGCGCCTCATAATAGATAACATAATGCAGCTGATACGGCGTATAGAAATGGATGCCGTCGCTCTCTGCGGAATACCGGTCAATCTTTCCCGCCTTTTTCTGCTGCTCCAAATAATCCATCATTTCCTGATAGGACTTCTTTGCCAGCGCAAAATCTGCGTCATCATCACCAGTTTCTACATACTTTGCAGAAATGTCATGCAGACCATCCATGATCACATCGCCGGCAGTCAACTGCTCATCGGTCAGCTCCAGATAGCAGCTTATCATAAAGTCAGTGCTGTGTACCTCGTTGTAGTAGCTGGCATGATAATACTGTTTGTCCTGCTTCTCCGGCTTGATTTCAAGCTGAGCGGTAAAAATACCATCGCCTGCCTGTGCGTCGCCGTTCTCGCCGTCGTCATGCATCCTGGCAAGCACCTTGCTCTGCTGATTTCTCAGCGTGATCGCATCGTCGGAAATCAGTTGCTCGCTTTCCACCTCTGCGTAGAATGTCACCGTCTCAGCAGTCCCCACAAGGACATCTGCGGTATCCGCATAAAAATCCTGGAAGGATACCTTGGCATCGTCCGGGTCGTCCGGATTTTTATCCACATCGTTCATGACATCCAAAAACTTCAAAATCATGGATGCTGCCTGTGCACGGGTCGCCCCATCCTTTGGCATAAGCAACACGGTTTTATCTGCCTGAACGGAACCGTTGATAATCTGCTTCTGGTTTGCCCAGATCACAGCATTTTTCGCCCAAGCGGAAACCTGCCCACGATCCGGGAAATTCAGCGTACCGTCAGCCGCCGGTTTTCCCGCATAACTATGTAGCATAACAGCCATCTGCTCGCGCGTAACATTTCCCTTTGGATCGAATTTTCCATCGCCTATACCAGCAACAACATGATTCTTAGCTGCCCACTGCACAGCGTTGTAATACCATGTCCCGTTGATAACGTCCGAAAATGCTGCCGCGCCGGAAACCTCTGGTTTTCCTTCATAATTGTATAAAATCTGTACTACCATGGCGCGGGACAGCGTCCCATCCGGCTCAAAACGTGTATCACTGACACCCGCCATCAGCCCTTTTTCATAGACTGAACACACTTGGTTATAATACCAGCTTCCCTCATGCACATCTTTAAACGGATTGTTTTCCGCTTCCACCGCCACGGCAGGCAATGCCGACACGGCGATACAGCCCGTCAATATCAGGCTGATTAACTTTTTACCCCAATGCATTTGCAACCTTCCTTTCGCTATAGCATTTCACTTCAGCCGCACCCCTGCGGCTAATTGAATATATTATAACAATCTTTTTATTAGTGTGCAATCAATTTTGGTGTTTTTTCACAAATCCCTTGTCCCAATGTCAATGCGTTAACAATGAGGTCCTCAGCATCAAAAAACTGCAGCCGCAGGGTTTCCCCCGCGGCTGCTAACATTTTTATCTTGTGTTGTAATACTTACTTCTGACGATTTGCCATCATCTGTGCTGCCTGGGCACGCGTGCAGAAGCCAAGCGGCGCCAACGTTGTCTCTGTAGTACCAGAAATTACTTCAGTAGCAACAGCCCACTTCATCGGGGTCTGTGCCCATCCGCTGATCTGGTTTGCATCTGTATAAGAAGACAGATCTGTCGTTGCAGATACATCTTCCTGCTTGTACTTTGCATAGTTGTACAGAACAGTTGCCATCTGCTCACGTGTCAGAGTATCCTGTGGGCCAAATTTTCCCTTGCCATAGCCTGCCATAATGCCATTTTCATTTGCCCAAACAACAGCGGTATAATACCAGCTGCTCTTGTTCTGGACATCACTGAACTTGGAGGTGGAGGAAACTTCCGGCTTGCCTTCCACATTATACAGAATCTGCGCAATGTGTGCACGAGTCAGATTTTCCTGTGTTCCAAAGGTTCCATTGCCCATACCAGCCATGATACCGTTTGTATATACATACTGAATCGCCTCTGTGTACCACTGGTCAGCTTGTACATCAGAGAATACTTCAGAAACAGACGGAGTTGTCGGCTTGCCGCCGCCTTCGCCACGGCCAGAGCCCTTGTTATCATCGGTTACATTGAACGTAACTTCTACATCTTCTGCTACAGACTTGATACCCAGCGCTTCATCTGCCAGCGCCTCGGTAATAACTGCCTTGATACCATCAGAAGAACGGGTTGCGCCAGTTACATTGTCCAGTCCCTCTGCATTCAGGGTTTCCTGTGCACGCAGCTGATCCAGCAGGTCGTCGATCGCATCCTGGGAGTAAGTGGTTGCATTGATTTCCTTGTTCCAGTTCTCGGAATCGAAGTAAATCGAAGTCAGTACGCCATCTACTGTAGTAAACTTTGCAGTGAAGTCATAATCGCCGAAATGATCGTCGTCTGCACGGTGTACCGAACCAGAATAAGTCTGTTCAGCTGTAACCGGTTCAGTGGTTTCACCGCCATGGTTGCCGCCGCCTTCGCCACGGCCAGAGCCCTTGTTGTCATCGGTTACATTGAATGTAACTTCTACATCTTCTGCTACAGACTTGATACCCAGCGCTTCATCTGCCAGTGCCTCAGTAATAACTGCCTTGATGCCGTCAGAAGAACGGGTTGCGCCAGTTACATTGTCCAGTCCCTCTGCGTTCAGGGTTTCCTGTGCACGCAGCTGATCCAGCAGGTCGTCAATCGCATCCTGGGAGTAAGTAGTTGCATTGATTTCCTTGTTCCAGTTCTCGGAATCAAAGTAAATCGAAGTCAGTACGCCATCTACTGTGGTAAACTTTGCAGTGAAGTCATAATCGCCGAAATGATCGTCGTCTGCACGGTGTA